>NZ_ARWE01000001.1:1200000-1800000 GCF_000384395.1 Geopsychrobacter electrodiphilus DSM 16401 | reverse complement strand
ACGGAGATCCGCGTTATCGTCCAAGCCCCTGGCTGAAACGAAGAGCGAACTTAGGCGTCTCCCTGTTAACAGTTGAAAACCAGGAAAAGGAATAGATAGCTAACATGTTAAATGCATATATTTACGATGGTTTGCGCACGGCATTCGGACGTCATGCGGGAGCCCTGGCCACTATTCGCCCAGATGACATGGTTGCTGAAGTCATTCGCGCCCTCGTCGAGCGTTCACCCTTTAAAGCAGCACAGATCGAGGACGTGATTCTCGGATCCACAAACCAGGCCGGAGAGGACAGCCGCAATGTTGCACGTTTTGCCGCGCTTCTGGCCGGGCTTCCGGTCACTGTGCCAGGGCAGACAGTCAACCGACTCTGTGCAAGTGGTCTGGCTGCGATTCTCGATGCGTCTCGAGCGATCACATGTGGTGAAGGAGAGTTGTTTGTCTGCGGCGGAGTGGAAAGTATGTCCCGGGCGCCGTTTGTACAGAATAAAGCAAGTACCCCCTTTAGTCGTGATGCACAGATCTTTGACACGACTATCGGCAGCCGTTTTCCTAATCCTAAAATAACTTCGGCATTTGGATCTCACAGCATGCCCGAGACCGGAGACAACGTGGCCGCTGAATTCGGCATCAGCCGCGAGGAAATAGATCGGTTCGCTGCAGTCTCGCAAAGCAGATACGCTGCAGCCAAAGCCGATGGCTTCTACAAGGATGAGATCCTGCCGATCTCTGTATCGACCGGGCGCAAGACCCCTCCCCTGCTTATTGACGAGGATGAGCATCCGCGACCTTCCAGCGACTTTGCTTCCTTGTCCAGGCTTAAACCTCTTTTTGAAGGGGGCGTGGTCACTGCAGGGAATGCTTCGGGAATCAACGATGGTGCCGCGGCGCTGCTGGTTGGCAGCAGGGAGGTTGGTGATCGGGTTGGCGTTAAACCGTTGGTCCGAATTCTCTCTGGTGCTGCCGCCGGGGTGGAACCACGGATCATGGGGGTCGGTCCCGTTGAAGCCGTTCGCAAGGCCCTGCAACGGGCAAATCTGACCTTGGCCGATATGGATATTATTGAAATTAACGAAGCCTTCTCCAGCCAATTGCTCAGCTGCCTGAAGCTGCTTGAGATTGATTTCTACGACAAGAGAGTCAACCCGAACGGTGGAGCCATTGCTATCGGTCACCCCTTGGGAGCGTCAGGCGCGCGTCTTGCCCTGACTGCGGCACGTGAACTTCACCGTCGTCAGGGACGTTATGCGGTCGTAAGCCTCTGCATTGGGGTTGGCCAGGGAATGGCTGTTGTCATCGAACGTGTTTAACCTCCAGGGGGACAGATTTTATCGGAAATTGAATCATGCAAGACAGAGGTGAAGATATTTCTGAATCAGGTAACAAAGCGTTAGTCATTAGCGGTACGAAAGGCAACACATGAATGGCCCCTTCAATACGAGAATCACCCGGCTTTTCGGTACGCGTCTGCCGATTGTTGTTGGCTGCATGCAAAATTTATCTACCGCCGATTTCGTGAGTGCGGTCGCCCATGAGGGCATGATGACTTTTCTTGCTTCTGCAACCTATCCAGATCTCGCAGATCTGCGTGTCGCGATCCGCCGTTGCAAAACCCTGACCGCCGGGAGACCGTTCGGGGTGAACGTGTCGATGTTGCCTAAGCTGATAGATGTCGAAAAAACCGAACAAGTTTTTGATCTGATTATCGACGAAGGGGTCAGATTTGTCGAAACCTCTGGCCGAAGTCCTGAGGCATATCTGCCTCGCCTGCACGCGGCAGGGATCAAAGTTATTCACAAGGTTCCGGCAGTCAAGTATGCGCGTAAGGCACAAGCTCTTGGTGTTGATGCCGTTGAGGTTGTCGGCGCCGAATGCGGCGGACACCCCGGGATGGATATGGTGGGAACGATCGTTCAGGCCGTCGTGGCGGCACGTGACATCAGTATCCCATTGATAATCGGTGGAGGCATGGGGACTGGCGCTCATCTGGTTGCCGCCCTGGCAATGGGTGCCGATGGAATTATTATGGGGACGCGTTTTCTCGTTGCGGAAGAGATCTGGGCTCATATCAATTTTAAGCAACGCCTCCTTGCTGCGGATGAAACCCACACTACCCTGATTTTGGGGTCGCTGCGCAACACCATGCGCGCATTACGCAACGAAACAACGGATAAAGTTCAGGAAATTGAGCGTATCCATGGGGGCAATCTCGAGCTGTTGATGCCTCACATCTCTGGGGCGATCGGGCGAAAAACTTACGAAACCGGCGATACTTCCACCGGAGCCTTGTCGGTAGGACAGGCTGTTTCCTTTGCCGACCGGGTCGAGCCCCTCGCCGACATTGTAAAACGTCTTGAAAATGAGGCGCATCAGGCGATGAAGAGATTGGCAACACTCTATCAATAGCGAACCCTCGCTGGGAGGCTATCCGAGAATCGAGGCCGAAGCGAAAAACCAGAAGTTTGCGAACAGATTTTAGCTCTTTTGCACCCTCATAGCCGTAGCTATGGGGCAAAAAGGAGATGAAATATGGGCCAAACTGCTGGCTTTGCAGCCGGGCTTTTATTGTCAGACCGTTTCCTGGAGACAACGACCGTTCAGGTCGAAGGAGTTGATATGGCACTGAAAGATATTTTGCTCATCATTGATACGAACCGGCCATGCAAGACGCGGTTGGATATGGCAATCAATATTGCTCAAGAGCACCAAGCCCATGTGACTGGGTTGCATATCGAAACTCATACCCATTTTACCCCTCCCGACGGGTCTCCGGTGCTGACTCTGGATGAACGTCAAGAGCTTTTCGAGCAGAAAATTTCACAGGCCGGCCTTTGCGGCAAGTGGATCTCTGTCGACCTGGTGTCTTCCGGCGCGGGCACTGTTGAAATAACCAGTCAATATGCGCACTACTCCGACCTGGTCATTGTGGGACAGGCCCGACAGGATTGGCGGGACAGCAGTTTCCCTGCTGACTTTTTAGAGCAATTGCTCACTCGGGCAGGACGACCCGTATTGATGGTCCCCTACGCAGGGACTGCCACCACCGTCGGTAAGCGGATCCTGGCGACCTGGATGGAGGGTCCGAACACGACCCGAGCCCTGCATGATGGCATGCCGTTTCTTGAAAAAGCAGAACAGGTGACCCTCCTTGCGATCGATCTTCCAGAGCAATTTCGCAAAGGAAATGAACAACTCCGCATTCACCTGGCACGGCATGCTATCAACGCCAGAATTGAGCAGGTTCCCAAGGGAGATCTTTCTGTTGGTGAAATTATCCTCAACCAGGTGACCGACGGTGGGAGCGATCTGGTAATCGTGGGTGCCAAAATACATCGATCCTGGGTCTCTTTAGATATGGGGCCAGTTGTAAAATATTTACTCAAACATATGACGGTTCCGGTTCTGATGTCATGTTGACCCTTTGATTTTATTGAATATTTTCTAAATTTTTCAAACCCGTGGGCAGGTGAAAACCGCCAGCAAAGTAATAAAAAGGGAAATTGTTATGTCGGAACTGCGAAAGCGAATCAGGAACGTAGATTTACATTCAAAGATATTGACCGCGAAAGAGACCATCCCACTGTTCAAGGATGGGATGTATCTGGCGTTCTCTGGATTTGCCAGCGGCCACCCCAAAGCGGTTCCGTTGGCCCTGGCCGACCATGTGGAATTAAATCAGCTTCAAGGAAAACTGCGCTTCAACGTGCTGACCGGAGCATCGATCGGTCGGGATGTCGAAGACCGTTGGTCGGCCCTCGACATGACAGACCGGCGTAGTCCTTATCAGGCCTCAGATGTCTGCCGGAGGGAAATAAATGCCGGCAAGATCCGCATGGCCGATAAACATATTTCCATGTTTGCCCAGGATCTCAGTTACGGGTTTCAAACCGCGGATAATGGGGGAAAGATTGATCTGGCTCTGATCGAAGCCAGCGATATAACCGAGGACGGTCGGATCGTGTTGACCGGTGCTGTGGGGATATGCCCCGAGGCTATTCAACTTGCGGAGAAGATCATTATTGAAATCAATACTGCCATCCCATCTTTTGAAGGGATGCACGACATCGTCATGCCCGAGTTGCCGCCATTTAAAAAACCATATCTTATTACTCAGGTTGACGATCGTATAGGCACAACCTCTCTGTTCTGTGATCCAAATAAAATCGTAGCGATTGTCGAGTCTAAAGAAATGGGAATGGGGCGACCGCTTCCGCCTCCGAATGGTCAAGAAATACTGATTGCTCAGCACATTATCGATTTCTTCCAGCACGAGGTTAAAAAAGGTCGTCTCCCTGCCAACCTGCTCCCGTTACAGTCAGGGGTTGGAACGATCGCCAACGCAGTTCTCGGAGGCCTCGTCAACGGTCCCTTCGATAACCTGCAAGTCTGGACTGAAGTCATGCAGGACACGACTCTCGATTTATTTGATTCCGGCAAGCTGCAGTTTGCTTCTGGAGCCTCTTTCGCCCTCTCTAATGATGGTGTAAAGCGTTTTTACGCAAACTGGTTGGAATATGCCAAAAAGATCATTTTGCGCCCCGCCCAGATCAGCAACCATCCAGAACTGGTGCGCCGATTAGGGATCATTGCAATGAACACTCCCGTGGAATTTGATATTTACGCCCACGTCAACTCCAGCCTGGTGAACGGATCAAAGATTATTAACGGAATCGGCGGGGCGGGAGATTTTAGTCGAAATGCCTACCTGTCGATTATGCACTCCCCCTCCACGCGACCAACGAAATCTGACCAGACCGGGATTAGCTGTGTCGTCCCGAAAGTTACCCACGTCGATCAGACCGAGCACGACATGGATGTGCTTGTCACAGAACAGGGACTCGCTGATCTACGGGGACTTTGTCCGCGTGACCGAGCCCAGGTAATCATAGATAAATGTGTCCACCCTGATTATCGGCCGATTATTCAGGACTACCTTGACCAATCCACCCGAGAATGCCTGGCTAAAGGCGCCGCACACGAACCGCACATGCTCTTCAGAGTTTATAAAATGCAACAAAATCTGGAGCACAATGGGACGATGAAGATCGATAATTGGGATTAGCCGCTGGTTGTAAAAAGAAGGATATCACTTGAGGAAATACATTATGCCATTCAGCAACAGCAATGAATGTATCCAGACCGAACTTTCACACGCCGTCCTTCGGATACAGTTCAACCGACCCCAAAAGAGAAATGCCCTGACGAGTGCAATGTACAAGGCGCTTGGTGAAATATTCACGCAGGCCGAAAAGGATGATGCAGTCAGAGTGGTTTTGCTGACCGGCGGTGACAAGGACTTTACCACCGGAAATGATATTGCAGATTTCAAGAAACCGCGGGCATCCAAACAGTCATACGCGGCAGAGTTTTTTTCCCTGCGCTTAGGCAGACGACAAAACCAGTGATCGCAGCGGTTAATGGTTATGCCATCGGCATTGGCACGACCATGCTTTTGCACTGCGATTTGGTTTATGCCGGGCAAGACGCCAAGTTTAGGTTGCCATTCGTCAACCTCGGCCTCTGCCCTGAATTCGGTTCAAGCTTTATTTTACCCCAACTCATGGGGCATCAACGAGCTTCAGAGTTATTGCTCCTGGGGGATTTCTTTGACGCATCGATGGCTCGTGAGGTCGGTATTGTCACTTCTGTTTGTATAAACAAAGAGGTTCTGAGTACGGCGATCGAGAAAGCCCGCCAACTGGCAGAGCAACCCCCTGCTGCCGTACGCCTGACTAAATCTTTATTGAAACGCACGAACGAAACCTTGATCTCTGAAACCATAAAAGTCGAAACCCGGCACTTCAGGGAACGTACGGGGTCTGCCGAAGCAACTGAAGCGTTTGACGCATTCGCGCAACGCCGCAAACCAGACTTTTCATCCTTTTAATAACGCAATAGGTTAGATAAATGAATGGATTTCGCTACGAAAAAGACTGTGACAAAATCGTAACTATAACAATGGATATGCCTGGTCAACCGGTAAATACCATGAGTGATGCCTTTCACGTTTATTTAAAAGAAACCATAGACGCTCTGGAACAGGACGATTTTATCGGGGTTATTTTGACCTCTGGCAAAGAAACCTTCTTTGCCGGTGGTGATCTCAAAGGGATGTTAGCTTACACTCCAGCGCAGGCAGAAGAACGCTTCGCACGTTCGATGGCCATGAAGACCCGGCTACGGCGCCTGGAAGCCATGGGTAAACCTGTCGTAGCCGCTATCAATGGTGCTGCACTGGGAGGGGGGTATGAAATCTGTCTATGCACCCATCACCGCATCGTCATGAAAAATCCTCAAAGCCTGATCGGGCTACCCGAGGTCACTCTCGGGCTACTCCCCGGCGGTGGCGGCGTGGTTCGCCTGACCCGACTTCTCGGCTTTGCAAAGGCCCTCCCTTTTTTATTGGAAGGGACCATACTTCCCCCGGAGAAGGCCCTTGCCGCTGGCTTAGTTGACGATCTGGCCGAAGATCGCAATAACCTGATAGCCAAAGCCAAAGCCTGGATTAAAGCGAACCCGGAGGCTCAGCAGCCTTGGGACGAAAAAGGTTTTCTGATCCCTGGTGGGGACCCTACGCAGTCAAATATTCAATATCTGATAGCCATGACTTCATCCCGCTTGCAAAAGAAATCCGGCGGCTTCTACCCTGCCCCGGAAACGATTCTGACGACTGCTACTGAAGCCGCACAGGTTGATTTCGAGTCAGCACTGCGCATAGAATCAAGAAATTTTCTGGAACTGCTGGCTTCCCCAGTGGCCCAAAATCTGATCACCAATTTTTTCCAGACCAAAATGATTAAATCTGGAACGAGTCGACCACAGGGCTTTGAAAAATTCAAAGTAAAAAAAATCGGAATTCTCGGTGCCGGCGCGACAGGTTCAAGCATTGCTTATGCCGCCGCCAAGGTCGGTGTTGAAGTCGTTCTCAAAGACACCTGCCTTGAAAATGCCAAAAAAGGTAAGCGTTACTCGATAAGCCTGCTCGACAACCAACTTGCCAAAGGTCTAACCACCGAAGCGAAAAAGACGGGCCTCCTGTCCAAAATCACAGCGACGGCTGAGGTTACGGATTTACACGGATGTGAACTTCTTATCGAAGCAGTCTTTGAAGATTCGGAGTTAAAAGCCCGAGTTACACAGGAGACAGAAGTTTTTTGGGACGAGAGGGGAATCTTTGCGTCAACTTCTTCAATGCCGCCAATCACAGGCCTGGCTGAAACATCAAAAGACGCCACAAGGTTTGTTGATCTGCATTTCATCTCTCCTGCCGACAATATGCCACTGGTTGAAGTAATCCGTGACCAAAAGACCAGTGATGAAACCCTGGCCCGTGCATTCGACTTTGTCCAGCAGATAAAAAAAACCCCAATCGTTGTGAATGACGGCCGAGATTTCTATATCTCTCGAGTTTTAGATACTTTTATCGATGAGGGCTGTGCTTTACTTTTAGACGGCGTTGTTCCACTTGAAATTGATAGCCAGGCGATACATGCTGGAATGCCGGTTGGGCCCCTGGAAATTCTGAATGAAAGAGGCCCGAAGTTGTCGGCAAAGATAAATGCGGCAAAGTTGACATTGAATGATATCGAGTCTAGCAGATGGATTGAAACGGCCAGCGAACGTGTACTCAGGGCTGTGACAGGAAAACATGAGTGCATAGACAATGCACATAACCGAGGGAACTGCGGTAATTCTGAAAACGGTAGTAACCAGTTTTGGCCTAAGCTATATGAGCTGTTCACCCAGTCGGAGGTCCAAATCGGAGCCGACGAAATTCAGGATAGACTCCTCTTCAGGCAGGCAATAGAAGCAGTCAAATGTCTCGAGGAAGGTGTGATGTACACAGTTGCGGAATGTAATGTCGGTGCTATATTAGGGCTCGGTTTTCCAGCCCATACTGGCGGCCCGCTTCAGTATATTAATACCTACGGCATTAAAAAATTTGTCGCACGTTCGAAAGAGCTTGCTAAAAAATATGGCGACCGCTTTGAACCACCAGAACTTTTGCTTGAAAAAGCAAATGATGACGAATACTTCGTTTAGCTGCAGTCGAAAATTTATAAAAGGTTAACTCTCGAGGGATAGGTTATTTTGATACTATCTATCCAAGATTCAAAATTAAACTTTACGAAATTTTGGAATAACTGGTCATCTAGGACATCAATAATGGACAATCAACAAAAAAATAAAATAATGGTAGGTACTGTGGATCAATCGCTCAGCGATCTGCAAATCGGCAACGATTCAGACGTGAATGGCGAAAAGGATCGCCTTTTTGTTAGTGCTTTAGCCCGCGGTTTTGAAATATTACGCTGCTTTACCCCCGAAGTGCGAGTATTGGGAAAACAGGACCTTGCAAGACTTACCGGGCTACCGAAGGCTACTGTGTTCCGCTTGGCCTACACATTGACCCGATTGGGTTATCTCAAACAATCAAAAGAAACAGGTAAATACCAATTGGCAGGAGGAGTCTTGTCCTTTGGTCACTCCTATCTCAATAACATGAATATCATACAAGTTGCCCGACCCTATATGCTTGAGCTGGCAGACCAAACTCACTCTGCCGTTTATTTGGCAGTCCGTGACCGTTTGAGCATGGTTTTCCTGGAGGCCTGCAAAGATCCAAACGTCACTTTTACTCAGAATCTTCAGGTCGGTTCACGAGTGCCTCTTGCTACAAGTTCATTAGGTCGGGCCCTGCTTTGTGGTCTTCCAGAAGAGGAGAGAAATTATCTGATGGATCATATTCATCGGCAAAATGAATTAGAATGGCCCAAAATCGAGGCTGGGATTGAAAGGGCCCTTAAGGATTATGAGCATTGGGGTTTTTGTTTTTCTGTTGGGGATTGGCGACAAGACATTAATGCTGTAGCTATAGCCATTGGACCAGTTGCCGGCCCCGGAATGCTTTCGCTTACCTGTTCTGGACCTGCTTTTCAGTTGCGTCAACATATGCTTGAAGATGATATCGGCCCGCGTCTGCTTCATACTGCGCGAAATATTGAGGAAAAGTTGGCTCAAATTTAATCTTTTAGTACAAAAGGAACCACCCCAACTTTGCCGTGTGACCCTTAAATTTTAACAGTTCCGGGAGTTGGCCCTGATCGTCAAGTACAGGGATCATGCCCTGTCACACTTGTCGATCCAAATAGAGTTAATTGCAGTTGATCTCCTAATATCGCGAATACAACTCCTCTGAAAGTCAAATATCCGTGTCCAGCAACCCCTCCGATAAAACTGCAAGTGTTCAGTTTTACTCGCGCAGAGAAGACAGAGAGTTCTTGCATTCGCCAATAATTTGGCTTTCAGAGCCTGATTGATCTTGCAGCAATAGTAGACTTGAGTCATTTCAAATGTCCTGCCTTTTGCCTTTGTGGTGGCAAAGCGCTGAAATGGCTTATAGGGATTAGACCCATAGACACAAAAAGAGGCCTCAAATCAATTAGACAGGAGACCTCTTAATGTTTAATGGTGGAGGTGGCGGGAATCGAACCCGCGTCCGAAAGCCTTCTACGAGAGGCTTCTACATGCGTAGTCTATGATTTGAGTTTAACCGTAGCGAAGCTCCCACAGACAGGATATTCGCCAAGCGATTCTGCTTTGATTTCGCTCCGATGCCACAGACCTTCACCAGAGCTAGCCTGCTAAATTAACGTCTCGTCAGCCACACAGGCAATGATTGAAAAGACGTAGCAGCATTAAGCTGCTAGTGCGTAACGAACGTCAGTGTCGGCGTTTGTTAGTATGGGCTTTGTTTCGGAGCCAGCCCACTCCGGCATGCCACCTTCGCTTCCAACCCCCGTCGAAACCTTGGCACCCCCATTAAAAATGTCAGATTATCCAGTATCGAGGTTGTTCTTCAAAGTGTTTTAATTATAACATGTTACGAAGAGATAACTCAAGTAATGTTTAAACTAATATGTTGCGCTTTTTATGGCGCGCGCCATCTCACGATTGGCCTCTTTGCTTTTAAGGGTCTCGCGTTTGTCATGCAGTTTTTTACCGCGGCCCACGCCGATCTCCAGTTTGACCAGGCTGTCCTTAAAATAGATTTTGGTCGGCAGCAGGGTCAGTCCTTTCTGCTCGGTGAGGCGGATCAGTTTGTCGATCTCGATATGGTGCAGCAGTAATTTGCGCCGACGGGTCGGCTCATGGTTTTCACGGTTACCCTGCTCATAGATGTTGATCGTCATGTTATCAATGAAGACCTCACCATTGCGAATGCGGCAGAAGGCCTCCTTGATATTGACATGTCCAAGGCGCAGTGACTTGACCTCGGTCCCCTGCAGCACCAGACCGGCTTCGTAGGTCTCTTCGATGAAGTAGTCGTGATAAGCCTTTTTATTACTGGCGATAATTTTAATACCCATTTTTCAACAGTTCTTTGGCTTGGGTGTCTGGTTCAGCTTGAAGCCCGGTAATCCGCGGCATAAACACTTCACGTTTGAGGGCGCGGGTACCGACCCGGATGCAAAGGAAGGTACCGACAAGAAAAGCGACCCCGATCAAGGCCGACAGCAGCTTTGGATCAACACCGACCTGAGTATGCTCGGCAATCAACTCTCCGGCAACAGCGCCGATTAGTAACCCGATGACCGGCAGGATGTAAAGGACAAAGGAGGATTGCAGAAAATGTTTGGTGCTGGTCTCAACCCTGACCGTATCCCCGACTTCAGCCCCGATCTGATTATAGGCTTCAACCAGCATCGCCTTGCCGTCATCACCGACCTGACAGGCCCCGGAAGAAGGACAGTGCTTGCAGGCGCTCTGTTTCTGGCAGAGGACCGAAGCAATCTGACGACCTTTAAGCTCAACGATGGTTCCAAATTCAACTATCACCGACTGCATCTCCCGCGTTGTTCTAATTAGATCCCGAGTATAGAGAGATCAGCTCAGCTTGACAACCTTGCCATCAAGCACCAGGGCATAAACCTGTTGCCCATTTCCCGCACAAACAAGAGACTCCAGAACCTTTGACCCACGGATCCCAACCTGAGGTTGAACAACCTGAAAGCTGCAGCACAAACCGGGGTTCAGTGCCCCAAGTTGATCCGTCAGACCAAGCGCAGAGGCGCCGCCCGTCGTGGCAAGGGCAAAGAGCTCCGCTGCATCAAAGGCATCAGCATAGACCTCAGCCGCAAAGGCCAGCTCATCCCACAGGGAAAGGCTCTGATTGCTGGCGAGGCTGTCGGTCCCCAGGGCGAGCCGAACCCCCGCCTGTTTCAGTTTTGCTGCCGGTGCGACCCCGACTTGAAGATGCGCATTTGAGCGCGGGCAGAGCACTAAACTCGCATGGGCCTCGGCAATAGCCGCGATCTCATCGGCTTTTAATTGCACACCGTGAACCAATAACTGGTTTTTAAACAGGCCACCCTGCTCTGCGATAAACCCCACAGGACTTATCTGCCGAGCCCTGGGAGCATACTGGTGCCAGTTGACTGCGGGGTAGAGACTATCGACAATTGCGCCAGTGCCATCAGCCAGAAAATCGACCTCAGCGCCAGATTCAGCGATATGGGTGGAACAACCTAATGACTCCGCGCGACAAACTTGAAAAAGCTGACGCATATACTCGGGTCGAATCGTATAGGGGCTATGCGGACTGACACCGAGCTCAAGCTTCCCGACCCGCTTCTCTTTCAGTACGCTGCTCAGCTTTTTGAATTGTTGCCGGGTGACATACAGATCCTGTCCGAGGGATTCCAGATAGATACGACCGGACATTGGCGACTGGAGATAGGCCGAACGCCCTTCGTACCACGAAAGGATATCGCCAACGGCCCCAGTCCCCGCCGCAAGAGATAAGCGCAGCCCGGTTTCAATGGCAGCGGTCATGGCATTTGGCGGGAGGCTGCGTTTAACCGAGATCAGGCGGAGTACCCAGTCGACGAAATCACAGGGTTCTGTGCTGACCCCTGCGGCCCTGGCGGACTCAGGATAATGACTCAGCTCCAGGTGGGTGTGAGCGTTAATAAAGGCCGGGAGAATGACCCGGTCTCCGTAGTCAATTACCGTTGCAGAAGGATGGGCTTTTTTTAGCAGCGAAAAAGCGCCGACCTCAATAATCCGCCCTCGATCTTCAAGCAAGGCTCCGGCTTCAAGGGTCTGACTGCTGTTGCAGACCAGATACTGTGCGGTATAAATCATAGCCATAGAGATCAGCCTTAAGCTTCAGGGTCTGAGGTTGTCAGCGCGACAATTTCCGAAAGTATCCAGCACAGAGCAATCACAACCCCGTCTCCGTAATCATTTGATTTTGGCATCAGGTTACGCCGTCACTCAGTTTCGGAGTCAACCGAGCAGCAAGCTGTTGTCGATCAGACGCGTTTTCCCGATAAAAACCGCGAGCAGTAACACGGAATCAGCATCGATCTGCGCTTGAACCTGCAGACTGAATTGATGACAGATCTGGAGATAATCGATGCGGGTCGCAGGGTTCATGCTGATCAGATCTCGCACGCGCGCGATAATTGCCGCGCTGTCACGCAGCCCTTCAGCGGCGAGCCGGCGCGCAAGGGCAAGTGAGGCTGACAAGGAAAGGGCCTGACGTCGCTCCTCCGGAGAAAGGTAGCTGTTGCGAGAACTCAGGGCCAGACCGTCTGCCTCGCGCACAATCGGCATGCCGATAATCTCGACCAGCATGTTCAGATCAAGCACCATGCGTCGAATCACGGCCAACTGTTGAAAATCCTTGCACCCGAAAAGGGCGACATCGGGCTGGATGATGTTGAACAGCTTGCTGACCACCGTCGTCACGCCGCGAAAGTGGCCGGGGCGACTGGCTCCGCAGAGAATATCAGTGATCCCTTCGACATCGACCCAGGTGGTATATCCCCGAGGGTACATCGACGCAACTGTCGGCGCGAAGATCACATTCACCCCGGCTTCGGCCGCCAGTTGGGTGTCGGCGCAAAGATCACGCGGATAGACATCAAGATCTTCACCGACGCCAAACTGCGCCGGGTTGACAAAAATCGACAAGACCAGAAGATCTCCTCGATTACGTCCTTCGACCAGGAGTGAATGATGGCCGGCATGCAGAAACCCCATGGTCGGAACAAAGGCGATGGTTTTACCTGCAGCTTTCTGCTCCTGGCTCCAGCGCTGCATTTCGGAGACAGAATTTATGATAATCATACCCGGAACCCTTACTTGAAGCTGTGTTCTGCAGTCGGAAAGGCTCCGCTTTTGACTTCGCTGATGTACTCGCCGATACCGTCGCTGATGATTTGCTGGACATCGGCGAAGCGCTTGACAAACTTGGGTGAATATTTGTCACACAAACCGAGGATATCGTGAATAACCAGCACCTGACCATCGCAGCCGGCGCCGGCACCGATACCGATGGTCGGGATACTCAAGGCCGCCGTGACCTGGGCAGCCAGATGTGCCGGAATCCCTTCAAGCACAACGGCAAAAGCGCCAGCGGCCTCAACCGCTTTGGCATCCGCCATAAGCTGCGCCGCCTGGGCATCCTGGCGTCCCTGAACCTTGAACCCGCCCATACGATGTATGGATTGCGGCGTCAGTCCAATGTGCGCCATAACCGGGATATCTATTTCGGTAATCGCGGCGATGGTGGCGGCAATATTCTGGCCGCCTTCCAGTTTAACCGCCTGAGCCCCAGCTTCCTTGATCAGGCGGCCGGCGTTGCGGCGAGCATCAGCCAGATCGATCTGATAGGACATGAAAGGCATATCCGCAACGACCAGCGCATGTTTTGCAGCGCGTACCACGGGCCGGGTGTGATAGATCATTTCATCCATAGTCACCGGCAAGGTATTTTCATGCCCTGAAAATACCGTAGCGACGGAATCACCGACCAGAATCACATCGATGCCCGCTTGATCCATCAACTGGGCGAAGGGGTAATCGTAGGCGGTCAATATGCTGATTTTCTCACCTGACTGCTTCATTAATGCAATGTCGAGAATCGTTTTTTTTGGTTTCACAACAGATCACCTTATCTAAAAACAAAAAAACCTTCCATTGACGGAAGGCATACACAGGTCGCGAGGGTGCCTCTCAAACTGTGAGTGCTATTGCTTTCCGTCCCGGTCACCGTGGATCCAGGCAGTATATGCTTGTGTCGCGTGGGGTGATCATGGCTCCGGTACGAGTCCCGGGCCCCCCACGCACGAGAAGACTGCTCTCCTCTGAAAAAACGTCTAACCCTATACCACAGGCTTAAAAGAGCTGTCGAGGCTATTCTTTTCACCTGACTCACGGCCTCCCCGGGTTAAACCTCAAAACACTGCCCTCCAAGTCTCCAGTATTGACCTGACCGGCCAGGATAAACAAGGGGGGAGCCCTTAAGGAAAGCGGAGCGCATAAAGTGCCCTGGTGAGACGCGAGAAATCAGATAGATCAAGGCTTTCACCTCGACGTGACGGCAGAATCTCGGCGGCGGACAGGCCGGCATCGACCTCTTCGCGCGTGAAGTTCCCCGCCATCATGCTGTTGCGAAGCTGTTTGCGTCTTTGCGTGAACGCGGCCTTGACGACCTTGGTAAAGAAACCGAACTCGATTGGATCAACCCGAGGCGCACCGAGGGGCGAAAAAAGCAAAACCAGAGAATCAACCTTAGGAGGAGGAGAAAAAGACTCGGGGCTAACTTCAACGACCGGTTCAACATCGAACCAGAGCTGGCAAAGGACGGAGAGGATTCCATAGTCTTTACAGCCAGGTTGGGCGCACAGGCGGTCTCCGACCTCTTTTTGAAACATCAGGACCATGCGTGAAAAGAGGTGTCGATTTTCAATCAGCAGGAAAACGACCTGACTCGAAATATTGTAAGGCAGATTGGCGACCAGGGTATAGGGAGGAGCAGTCAGGAGCGTAGCAAGATTGGCCTTCAGAATATCGCCAGCATGAACGATCAGGCGTGGGTCCTGGCGTTGCTGGAGGCGCGCAATCAGGTCGCGATCAATTTCAAAAACGTCAACCTGGGCCGCAGCGTCAAGCAGATACTCGGTCAACACACCCAGGCCTGGTCCTATTTCAACACAACGATCAGTCTTGCAGATATTTGCAGCCTGCAGAATCTGATCGATCACAGATTGATCATTCAGAAAATGTTGGCCGAAACGTTTTTTTGTCCGGTATTCCATAGGGTTTGTTGCAATCTATCTGCGGCCGCGAGGCCAGCGTTTAATTCGCCATTTCCGCATTACCGGAATAAATTTTATAACAATGCCATAACCAATGAAGGCCGAAGCAAGGCCGAAAAGAAGACTTCCAAGGCAGAGGGGGGTAATGACCTGCCAGCCAAACTTCTGTAAAAACTGATAGTTAAACTCCATCCCCAGTGCAGGATGAGGAAGCCCGAGCAGAATTCGCCCGGTTTCATATTCGAGACCGTAAATAAACGGCGCCGTAACCGGATTGGTGACCCAGACACCGACCACCGCGGACAGCTTGTTCTCACGCAGCAGGATCGCCGCAAACAGCGCTAACAACATCTGCACGCCGAAGGTGGGCGTCATCCCTAAAAAAAGTCCAAGGGCCAGACCTCGGGCGATACGATGCGGCGAATCCTGCAGGCGCAGAAGGCGAATCAGATTGAGCTTGAATTGCCTAAAGAAAGACCAACGCCGCCACATGACGAACCCTCCGACAATTAAATCTTAAATAAAATGGAGCGCCGCTTCAGGCAGCGGCCAGTTCGAAACAGCATTCAGGTCGGATGCGCTACGGTAACCTCGTTCAAGGTAGGCGTCTCCAGCAACAGCTAACATGGCAGCATTGTCACTGCAGAGTAGCGGTGAAGGGAAATAAACGTCAATACATTCCTTGCGGCACGCAGCGCTGAATTCGCTTCGCAGACCGGAGTTACAGGCCACGCCGCCAGCAACCACTATTCGTGACAGCCCTTCCTGTCGCGCCGCGCGCATGGTTTTCTGCACCAGAACATCAACAGCCGCCTCCTGGAAAGCAGCCGCGATATCCGCCGTCTGTTGCTCACTGATTTGAGTATTAAGCGACTCGATATAGGTCAAAACGGCGGTCTTCATCCCGCTGAAGCTGAAATCTAAATTAGGTTTTTTAAGCATCGGCCGAGGGAAACGAACACAGGAAGCATCCCCGACTTTAGCCAGTCGGTCGATGACCGGTCCGCCCGGGTAAGGCAGCCCGAGCATTTTAGCAACCTTGTCAAAAGCCTCGCCAGCGGCGTCGTCAATGGTTCGCCCGAGCAGCTGATATTGGCCAATGCCCTCGACGCGGAACAGATGACTGTGCCCGCCCGATACCGCCAGGGCCAGATAGGGAAACTCAACCAGTTTCTCCAGTTGTACGGCGAGGATGTGCCCCTCAATATGGTGCACCCCGACCAGTGGAATCTGCCGCGCAAAAGCGATCGCCTTGGCATAGGCGACCCCAACCAGCAGTGCCCCGATGAGACCGGGTCCGCGGGTCACCGCGATCCCTTCTATCTGCTCCAGGCTGGTGCCGGCCTCTGCTAACGCGGCATCCACCAGAGGACAGATCGCCTGCAGATGTTGGCGGGAGGCAAGTTCGGGGACAACACCCCCAAAACGGGCGTGGATATCAATCTGGGAGACAATCAGATTCGCCAGAATTTCACGGCCATCACGCACGACGGCAACCGCGGTCTCATCGCACGAGGTTTCGATTGCTAAAACTAACATGAGAAGTTCAAAGCAGATTCGCGGCCAGTTCGGCCAGGGCGGAACGCTCCCCTTTTGTCAGGGTCATATGACCGGCGATGTCTTGTCCTTTGAGTCGTTCGACGGCGTAACTTAAACCGTTACTTGAAGAATCGATGTAGGGATTATCGATCTGATAGGGATCGCCGGTCAGGACGACCTTGGTCCCCTCCCCGGCGCGGGTAATAATTGTTTTAATCTCGTGCGGCGTCAGGTTTTGCGCTTCATCGACAATGAGATACTGATGGGGAATAGAACGGCCGCGAATATAGGTCAAAGGCTCGATCTCCATCAAACCAAGATCGATCAGTTCACGATAGCCCCGTTTGCGTTTTCCCCCCTCTTCAACACTGGAAAGAAGAAGCTCAACGTTATCGAAAATCGGTTGCATCCAGGGCGCCAGTTTCTCCTCAAGATCGCCCGGCAAAAACCCCAGATCACGCCCCATGGGGAAGACTGGACGCGACACCAGCAGGCGGCTGTAGACCGACTCATCAGCCGTCTTGAGCAGGCCCGCCGCGATCGCCAGGAGTGTTTTACCTGTCCCGGCCTTACCGACCAGTGAAACCACCCGGATATCGTCATTGAGCAACAGATCAAGCGCAAACTGCTGTTCGCGATTGCGAGGATGAATTCCCCAGATACCATCCTTGGGGGGCCTCAGCAGAGGCCGAAGCTTTTGCTGGATCGCATCGTAGCGGCCGATCGCCGAATGGGATGGATTCCCGGCATCAATCAGGGTTATCCCCTGGTTGGATAAATATTCGCCCCCAAGGGCGAGTTCCCCGGATTTGTAGAATTGATCAACCTCATCCGAGCTGACCAGCAACTCGGAGGTCCCGGAATAAAGATCGTCAATAGCAACCTTATCGGATTCGTAGTCTTCGGCACGCAGGCCGATGGTATCCGCTTTGATCCGCAGATTAATATCTTTGGTGATAAAGAAAATATCGGTATTGCCGGCTTCGACCAGTTCCTGGGCGACGGCGAGGATCCGGTTGTCTCCCTGATCGACCTGGAGTTCGGGCGGCAGACGTTTCATCGCTTCTTCACGATAGATAGCTATTTTGAACAGGCCGCCACCGGGCAGAAGCACACCGTCGAGGAGTTTCCCCTGGCCGCGAAAGCCATCAATAATACGCGATATTTGCCGGGCATTACGCCCGGTTTCACTCTGCTCCTTCTTAAACCGATCGATCTCCTCAACCACGGTTAGCGGCAGGATGACATTGTTATCTTCAAATCGAAAAATGGCCTGAGGATCATGCAGCAGAACATTGGTATCCAGAACATATGTTTTCATCGTGGCAACCACCTTATCAATAAGCCCTCGTTATCAAACGCTGGACATTACATTATAAAAATCAACGATCATATGAGGAAATTTCAAGACCATCCGCAGTAGCAAGAACCTTGATATAGACGGGACGGTTCATATATTCACCACGCAAAACCACCTCCCCCTCCATGTTGAGAGCGTTCAACACCTCCTCGGGAGATTCTTCAATTTTGTAGTTCCGATAGATGTTGGATTGGGCGAGTTCCTTACGTGTGACCGGCTTATCGGGAGGCAATGAGCAGGCGATCAGCAAACTGACCAGCAGAACTGTAAATAAAGTTTGGGTGATACGCATTGTGACGTCTCCTTTAATCCATGAATGAAGTGCAAATTCAGGCTCAACCCTTGTTCAGACAAATTATTTGAACGGCAGAAAGCAGTTTTTGAATCTCATCATCCGTTGTAAAAATGCCCGGGCTCACTCGAACTGTCCCTTGAGGGTAGGTTCCCAATGTGCGATGGGCCTCAGGCGCGCAATGCAAACCAACGCGCACGCAGATACCAAAATCCTGATCCAGACGAAAACCGATTTGAGCGGGATCGATATGCTCAACCGTAAAGGAAACAGCATCGCCCTGATGGGCAAGGGAGTCGGCTGCATAAACCCGCACGCCCTCGATCTCCTGCAAGCCGCAAATAATCTGCCGTAAATGGCGTTCGAGCCCGATTCTTAATTCGGCGGGATTCTGTTTTTGCAGATATTCAACCGCCGCCAGCCATCCGGCAATCCCCACCATATTCTGGGTACCGCTCTCAAACCGTTCCGGCATCATTTCAGGCTGCTGGTCAGAATGGCTGTTAGCCCCGGTGCCGCCGTAAGTCAAGGGTTCAACCTGCAAACCGGGACGCACATAAAGCAGACCCGTCCCTGCCGGGCCTAATAAATTTTTATGTCCCGGAGCCGCATATAAATCTATTTTTTCCGCTTCAATATCAAGGGGGAAAGAACCGGCACTCTGTGAGCCATCAAGCAGAAACAGAATATTTCTTTCACGGCAAAAACCTCCAAGGCCCTCAATATCCTGCAATTGACCATTAACATTCGAACAATGATTGAGGACCAGCATGCGGGTCGGCGACTCGAGACAGGCGTGACGCAGGCGCTGTTGATCGACCCGTCCGGATTGGTCGGCCCCGACCTTGACAACCTCAACCCCCAGATCAGCAAGGCGCCGCAGAGGGCGACTCACCGCATTATGTTCCATGCAGCTGGTAACGACCCGCTCACCCGGTTTCAACAGACCAAACAGCGCGGTATTAATCGCAGTCGTGGCATTCGGGGTAAAGATCAGACGGCTTGAATCAGCGATGCCAAAGAAGGCAGCCAGAGCTTCGCGGGCGGAGAAGATCAAACGATCCGCGCTCAAGCTGGCCCTATGTGCGCCACGACCAGCATTCCCCCCACCGCGGAGCGCGTCGAAGGTCGCTTGATAGACGCTCTCGGGTTTGGGATGGCTGGTTGCCGCGTTATCCAGATAAATAGGGGCTGACATGTCTTCAGAATAACTCATTTTCAACGCGGCCCGATACACAGCAGGTCACGACGATCTCCGTTTTTACGGCAACTGCGAGCCAAACCGCGGCATCCGCCAAAACAGATTGTGTAATCGCGACACCCCTTACAATCAGAGGGTTCAGCGTCGACTTCGGCACGCACCTGAAAGCGCAGGGGAGAATCCCAGAGCACCATCAAATCCTGTTGCAGAAGACTCCCTAAGGCTTGTGGCCATGAAGAACAGGGCCAGAGATCACCGTTTCCACTGACATGGCCAAGACTGTTCCCGGCTTGACAGCCTCCATATTCGCTCCTCTCGCCGCCACCATTCGGAAACAGCAGTTCCCAGAGAAAGAGGTCATGAACTTCAAGAGAGATATTTGCGGTCGCCAGGGGGTGCTCCAACAGCATCTGCTCCAGGACGCACAGATCAGCAGACTGCAAAATTCTGGCCGTTTTAGAGGGATCAGGATTAACACCGATCTTGTGGTTTGGCAACTTAAAACGGGTTATCTGGTGGCGCGCGCAGAGCTCAAACAGCGGGTAAAGAAAAGGCAGATGGCCCGCTTCGGGGACCCATAAAAGAGCAGCTTTCAGTCCTTTGGCAGCCAAACATGCAAAGACCTCTTCCAGCCGCGACAGGCCATTCTCTCTGGACAGCCAGCAGCCGGCATCGACAAAGAGGGTGAAGTTGCCTTTCAGGGCGAGAAGCGCTTCCCATTCGGCGGCGGAATCCCCGAGCACAAGGCTGACCTGACAACCTTCGGCTGTCATCCGGCGCAGAATCTCCGGCAGATCGGGATGAAGCAGCGGGCGCTCATCCAACAGCAGGTAAAAAATCCCAGCTTCCAGCAGCCGATCTGCAACCTGCAATGCGTCCCGGCCCGAGAGCGGTTTCTGATCCACAGGACAGAGGTCCCAGGTGATTCTCAAGGGCGCATCAAGCAGATCCAGGGACATACAACCCTACCTCCTGCAAAAGTTGTAAAAAAAAGGGGAGCAGCAAGCTGCTCCCCTTCCCCACCATCAGCAAGGATGGACGTTGGATGAACCAACAATACGGGGCTTCATGTACTTCTTCATGGCAACCTCCCACATGGTTTTGGGTTTATCAGTTGAAAATATTTTCAACTGAACTGTCTAAACGCTTCTATTTCCAGCAATGAGGATCTGGTTCACTCAGGTCTCCCGTGGTCGCGAAGGCGCGCGCTGTACAGCCCCCGAGACAGTCTTCATAGGCACCGCAACCCTGACATTTCCCCTTGGCTTCCTTGTTGCGCATCTTGTTGAGAATGGGCGAATTGTACCATATCTCCTCGAAATCATCGCGCAGAATATTGCCTACCACTAATGGGATAAAGCCACAGGGGGTGATATCGCCATTGGGACGCAGGTTCAACGAAAGCTTCCCGCAGCTGCTCCCTTTAACCAAGGAATTTTCAGCATATCCTGGCAGGGACGCAATCACCGGGTCATCAAAGGAGATCAGCAGATCCTTGGTCTCATCCTTGACCCTCAGTGCTTCGAGATAAAATGCTTTCCACTCCAGAGGACTAAGATCAAGATCTTCCCGATTTTTGAATCCTCGGCCGCTGCATTTGAAATTATGCAGATAAACTTGCGTCACCTTATGCTGTCGCGCCAGGTCTAACAGATCGCGGAACTTCAAATGATTGATCTTTGAAATCACCGAACTCATGGTACTCCGCACACCTGCCTGGGCGAGAGCATCGAGTGCATTCACAGCTTTGACAAATGACCCGGGTTGATTGCGGAAGTCGTCATGCAGAGCGGCGTCTGCACTGTCGATGCTGATCCCGACACTGCGAAAGCCGGCGGCTTTAATCTTTTCAGCGGCGGGCTGATCAAGCAGCCAGCCGTTGCTGTTCATGGAAACATTCAGCCCTTGTTTGCGAGCATATTCACTGATTTCGAAAATATCCGGACGCATCAAGGGTTCGCCACCACCGAAGTTGATAAAGGGGACCTGATGCTGGGCGAGACGATCGACGATCTGCTTCAGCTCCGCGATGCTGAGCTCATCACACTCCTCTTCCCGACTGTAGCAGTGTCTGCAGGTAAAATTACAGCGGTAAGAGAGTGTCCAGTTAAAGGTCAGCGGTGCTGAAAATTGTTCCGTGAGTGGATTAGTCATAACTGAGCCAGCCCCTTTCAAGGAGATCAGCAACAAACTCATCGACATCGATTTTCAAAGTTTTCGTATCAACATCAAACTCTTTCAATAATTCAGCAACAATCTGGTCGACACCACGCGTGCCGTCACAAAGGGACCAGATCATCCCGCCGAGGAGGTTCAGCTGGTGCATCATCCCGGAGATCAACAGAATAACTGTACCTTCATTATCGATCTCTTCCCCGGCACCAAGTCGCTCAATGACCGCCTGCTGCCGGCGCTTTTCAACCCGCCAGACAATCTCCGGGTTTCGCTGTAATCTGCTCACAAATTGGATCCTTTCAACGGTTGCTGCCAACGTCAGACGACACGCTCGCGATAAAGAAGCATATTAATCAGTACAAAAATAAGACCCACCATCACCGCCACCTTGCCGTAAAGACTGACTCCGGCGGTCGTGGCGGCAATCTGCCAGGATTGCACCAGCCCGCCGCCGATGAACATCCCGATCACGACCAGACCTGCATCGGCATCCCCCTCTCCCGACTTGATTAATTGTCGAAAGGGACAACCACCGAGCAGAGCCGAAATCAGACCGACCAGTAACATCCCCAGAAAGCTCCAGAGCATATCCAGGTGCGCGCCCGGTTGGCCATAAAATCCGGGATGAAATTGGCCGGTAGCAACACTGGCAATAAAACCGCTAAGCAGGAAAGCCACCAAACCCAGCAGCAGTGGCGTTCGATATCCCATCAACAGACTATCGCGAATCGAACCAGTCACACAGAACCTGCTCCGTTGGGCCAGAGCACCCAAAAACAGGCCGACAGCCAGTGCGACCAGGACCGGGGCTGACTGCGCAGCACTCCCCCGGGTCGAATGCAACAGGAACCCGGGCGGCCAGAGAACATAGGCAAGCAGGAGGACAAAGACAAGGGGGACCCAGATTCCGGCACCTCCCGGCTGTTGTTTGCTCCCGCCGAAATGGACACCCGCGGCCAAGCCCTTAAGCCCGAGCCAGACGCCAGCGATCAGACCGGCGATACCGCTTAAGGTGGTTAAATCCCCGGCCACAAAGCGAAGAAACATCTTGATGGGACAACCGATAAAAACGGCACAGCCGACGATCAGAAAAATTCCGGCCACCAGGCGTGGCAAGGGAGCGCTCCCGCCGCGTGATTTAAATTCGCGGCCGAGAAAAGCGGCGGCAACCGCTCCAAGCACAAAACCGATCAATTCCGGCCGCAGGTATTGCATGCGCGGGTTATCGTGCAGCCCGAGTGCCCCGGCCGAATTTTCCAGAAAGCAGGAGACACAAATCCCGGAATTCTGGGGGTTTCCCCAGACCACCAGCAATACGCCAAGGATTCCCAGGCTCAGTCCGGAGACAATAACGATCAGATTCTGACGCTCAAGCAGGTTCAAAATTACTCACAGCCTCCAGCAAGCCGACTCTGCAGATAATAAAGTCCGGTCAGGGTATGCTGTAGCCCAAGACCTTGTGGATTCTGGCGGGCCTTTTCAGTAAACACCGGCAGCTGAGCATCAACCAGTCGCTGAATAGCCTGACGCCTGTTTAAAGGACTGCCTTTGTCGACATAGTCGCCATTCAGGCGGACCGCACGCACATAGTGGTCAATGGCTTCCTTGGTCGCCCCGCGCTCAAGCAAAATTTCGGCGTACAAAATTTCACCGTGGGCTTCCTGTGGATAGGCTCGAGCCAGTTCATCAAGTTTAAGCAGTGCCGATGAAACCTGCCCCGCCGCACGAAGGTCTTCAACCGGTTGATAAAGCTTACGCAGAAAATCGACCCGCGCCTGGTAAGCCACCTGCCGTGAAAGCGCTTTATCCAGAGCTGCTGCTGAAGAATTCTGGCGTTGCCCGTTAGCCAGAAGAAAACCGAGGGCCAGAACACAAATCAGCAGACAGGAAGAGGTCAGGATATCGAAGCGGTCACGGCCTGCCATCAAAACTCCTGATAAGGGGGCATGTTGGCACGCTTGGCCATCGCCCGCAGCTGGTCGTAATCAGAGTCTTGAAGGGTTTCATAGCCACTGACCCACGCAGAGGCAAGAACTTTGAGTTTTTCACCCTCATAGTTCACGGTTTCGTCGGTGCTCAAACTGACGAGTGTCTGACGAAATTTTTCAACCAGCGCAGGATCAAGGTCCTTCCGGGCGCCGAAGGTGCAATAAGGGATAATCGGGCTCTCGGCGATGATATTAAAATCGCTGGCCGCTATCTTGCCGTCGGCGATCATCAGTTCAAGATCGAGGGACGGTGCGGCCCCCACATCGAACTGGCCAAAATAGACACCGTAGATCACCTTCTCGTGCTTGAATGCACCGGCAGGGATCGCATAGTAGGCCAGATCGGTTTCTGGATCGATATGGTTGCGCAGCATAATATCGTACTGGGCGAGAAACCCGCTGGGAGCCAGCTGGGGTCCAAACACCATGCGTTTACCCTTAATATCTTCGAGGGTTTTGATGCCACTCCCTTTACGCGAAATAATGGACCCGGAGGTCGAACTGCCGTAACGTCCCCGCTTTTCGGTGGCCAGGAGTTTCAACCCACTCTCCTTGTGCAGGATTAAATAGAGCAAGGAGTTGGTATGGGTAAATTCGAACTCTCCAGCGGCAAACCGCTGGGGAAAATCCTGAGTGTCGACAGGAACAGCCTCAAAGTCGATACCAAGTTTCTGTGACAGATAACGCGTCAACGGGCGAAATCGTTGCAGGGTCTCTTTTTCACTGTTGCAGTTCATATAGCCGATGCGCATCTTCTGACGGGTGCCTTCGGGCTGACAGCCCATCAACAGAAACAGGGGCACAAGGAGAGTCAACAGGTGCAGTAGTTGAATTAAAGATTTCAAAAGGTTCCAGCCTCGGGTTGTTGACTGAGTGACGGTGCCAGCAGAAGGCGCCCAGCTCCAGGCCGGCTGAGTCCGTCGACCAGAGAAGGCGTTGCGTTGCGGAGTCCATACCAGTTGGCGCCGACAGAAAAGTCGTCAGTGCCGGCGTTAAAGAACGCAAACTCACCATTGTTTTCGATTCGGTTATTCTCGACGCTGCCGCCTGAATCGAGAACTTTCAATCCTGACCTGCCATTCCCGCTGATCAAGTTAAACTGGACATCAGCGATTGAATCTTCAAGATAGATGCCATGTTCGCGATTATCTTCGATCCGGTTACCCCGCAGAGTTCCGCTACTGCGCTGAAGGTAGATCCCGCGGCGATTATTTGTGATCTGATTATTGCTCAGGGTCAAACTGCTATCGCGCAGACTGACGCCATTGGTCAGATTCCCTTCGATCTGGCAATGCGACATCAAAAGGGTGACAAAAACAGCGCGGACACCCCAATGGTTGGAGACGACACTGCTGTTTTTAAGTGAAACCTTCGAGTCACGAAATTGCAGACCGTTAAAATTATCGCGGAAAGTGCAGTCTTCAATAGTGACGGTCGACTCCTGAAACTGAGCGCCCCGCTGATTGTGCCGAAAGGTCGAAGCCCGCAAATGCGCATTTGAAAAATGGGCGTGAAATCCCCGATAAGCGTATTCGACAAGACAGTGCTCGAGAAGATTCTCGCCTTCTTCATTCATCATCATATTCAGGGCCCCCCAGTCACCGGGGGCGGGATTCGACTCGGCTGAGGTAAAAACCACCGGTTCCGCGGCTGTGCCCCGCGCTATAAATCGACCCTGAGCAAAGAGTTCACTCTCGCCGATACCATCTCCGTTGGTGTCCCTGCGCACAAAGCGCACATGGGTTCCGGGACGGATCTCGAGTGTCGCTCCCGTGGCAACCGTCAGGATTCCGTCAATCAGCACCTCCCCCTGCCACTGGGTATCCACATAAAGGGTGTTTTCTCCATGGTATTCCAGCGCAGTGGCCAGTGATGGAAGGGCCAGCAATACAAGAAGCAGAAATATCTTCATTTGCTGATGACCCCGACAGGGAGGGGTTTAAAATCGATACGATTAGAGTGCAGACTCAACGTGAGCTGCGCACGGGTTGAGGCCAGCGCGACCAGGCCCAGATCATTCCGCTCAACTGCAACATCCTGCGCCTTGACCGAACAGCCCGGGGCCAGATACATGCCCTCTTCAAGGTTATCGACGATCTGGACCTGGTTTAACGCCAGAGATGCCCTGTCGAAACAAAGGAGACCGGCATCACCACCGCTGATACGTCCGCCATGAAAATCCATCACGCCTCCACCCTGGAGCAGCAGTCCGTTACGCGCGCCAAGAATATTCACCTGTTCAAGGCGCGGCGAGCTGTCGATACTGAGAATACCGGTTTCTGCGGCAAAGATATCAACATGGCTAAACTGGGTAGTTTGCGCCCCAATCAGCTCGATACCACTCCAATTTTCACCAGCAGGAGTCGCAGGATCGAGGGCGAAGCGCACTGGAGCCGACCCCTCCCCTGCGACAATCAGACTCCCCTTGACGAGAATTTCGGTTCCTTTGTCGAGGAACTCAGGGTCAATCTTGCTGCTGTCATTGCCGACCACCAGCACAGAACTTCCTGGAGCGATCCAGAGTGAACGGCCGGCTGGTATCAATAAGTCCCCGGTCAGCCGGATAACCCCACTGAGACGCAAGTCTGCGGACAAGACTCCGCTAATTTCGAACGGATGTTGGTCGGTACCGACCTGCAGCTGCGGGATTCGTGAGATCTGCGGTGTTGTGCAGCCCCACAAGACCAACAGAGCCACAACGCTAATGAGGGAGTTGCGCACCAGCAGCCTCCGCTTAAATCCAGCCATTTTTTAACAGAAAATCCCGTACCGCGACAGCCGGCAGGGTTCCGGTCTGAATCTTCTGGCGTATAGATTCGAGGCCGCCGGTATCGAGACGCTGTTGCAATTTGACCAAAGTCCGACCTACGGTCGAGAACTGAAGATCGTTCAGAGGGCGCTCGCCACTGTAAAGGTACAGCTGTCCGCCCAGATGTAAAACCGGCGTCGCCTGCACCCCGGGTTGGCTCGAGAACCCAAGATCGATCTCCTTCGCGGCAAGGGCCTCAGCCCCAGTTTGTCCCGATTTTAATTCAATCAGCGTACTGTCTATCCCGGTTTTTTCATGCAGGTAAATAGAGACCAGGTAAAAACGCATCTCTCCTTCCTGACCGGCAGCCACGCCAATAAACAGTTTGGGGCCAAAACAGGCCAGGCCTGACGAACTCATTAATGTCAGTAAGAGCACCAGACACAGGCAGACGTATTTTAACGCAGAAAAAGCCATCGAATCACCGTATGCAGATAGAGTCCAGCCAGCAAGCTGATATTGATCAGCGCTCCCCAGACATAGAAGGTCCGACCTTCCCGGGTGGCGGCGACCTTTTTCACGGCAAAAATCGCCAGCAGATAACTTACGACCAGCAGCAACAGCACCACCCATTTAAGCAGGTCGATGGAGATCAGCACTCCGGGTTGCGGCAGAGTTCCCATCAAATTCACCGCAAGGTAACTTTTGATTCCACTCCAATCCGACAGCACCAGATTGAAGTAACCAAGTTTGGCGTTCAGTTTGACGACCGCAAGAATCAGGTGAGCCCCTAACAGCAGCGGAATGGCTGGCAATAAAAGCTCAGAGAGCCCATCAAACAAGGAGCGTTTATCGACCTTCTGTACTGGTTGGCGCGCCTCGTCAACGATTGAAATCTGCAAAAAACGCAACCGGTAGAGAATTAAGCCGGGAACCACCAGCAATAAGGGCAACAAAAGGGTAATCCAGAGGGCGGCAAGTAAAAAGTAGCCATCCGCCTGCCAGCCAAGCAGGAGCGCTGTCTGTTTGGGTGCGGCAAATATCCATTCACGTAGCGGAATATTCACCTTGCTAAAGTTCGCCGTCACCATCCCGGTAAGAACCAAAAGCAGCAAGGCTTCGCCGCGCCCGACAAAGGCCTGTCCCAACTCGGCCAGCCAGGGGCGAAAACCGAGACGCAGGTTATCATTGCAGCAATTCTCAACACAGTTCATGCACAGAGTGCAATCGCTGTTGTCATTGATCTGACGCGGGTGGATATCAACCGGGCAGCCAGGACGCTGCCGCTGTAAATGCAGGACAGCAGGGCCAAGGGTATAACGCTGCCAAAAACTTTTTTCGGAAACACATTGTACGCTACTGCAGTCGGCACAGACCTGAGTATCGCGCACCCGTAATTCAAAAGGGGCAATTCGCGCATAACATTTAAGAACAGCCCCCGCCGGACAAAAAAGTTGACAGAAGGCCCGCTTGCGAAAAACCACCGAACTGAATATCAACGCGATGATAAGCAGAGCCAACAGGCGTGCAGTATAGTCAGGATAACGGTGGATCGCCAGCAGGTAGACTGAAATTTGCAGCCCCACCAATAACAGGGTGACCGGCAACATCCCCCCCAGCCAGTTCGGCAACGACCGCTTGAATCCATAACGCGAAAACAGGCCGTTAAGCCACCCGAAAGGACAGACTGCGCACCAGAAACGCCCGGCAACCAGGGCCAGCAGCACCAACCCCATGAGCCACAGCACCCAGAGCCCGAAGGTGGCGAAGTTTGTGTACATCAGGGGATCATTGGCAGCAATCCCCGGTATAAGATGATGATGCCAACCGCTTGCGATAACCAGAAGCGTGATCGCCAATAACGAGAGTCGACTTAAACGCCAGAACCAGCGATTTTTGAGTAAGGTGCCCAGCAGCGGCAGATGAAGTAGGTCTTTCAAATTCGATCTCCCGATTAATGGTAGATATTATAGGGTTTGACGTTTTTACCATCTTCATTGCGGTAGGTATAGCGCCGCCCCGTCATCATCTCTAAAGAGCGCGCCGCCCATTCGCGCACAACATTGACATTGTCGTCGAGCAGGGTTTCGAGTTGTGGCGCCTGAAGATTGCTGCCGATGGGGCCCAAAGCGGTCGCCGCATTCATTCTGATTTGCCAATCAGGATCGTGCAAAACAGAAACCAAAGCCCCGACGGCTCTTGGATCCTTGAGCTTACCCAGGGCAGTGACAACTTCGGCCCGACTCGGCCCGTTAAGGTGGGAAACTAATACATCAAAGGCTTTAATGTTGGCGATATCACCCAGCGCCCTCACCGCACAGGCCTCTGCCTGGGGGCTTTGCGGTTGTTGCAAAAACTTGATAAGAGGATCAACCGCATGCAGGTTCAGTTTGATCAGCGAGCGGGTCGCGTATTTACGAACTTCTTCGTCTCCATCCGTAAGAGCTTTGATCAGGGGCCCAACCGAGCCATCCCCGCCGATTTCTCCCAGGGCCCAGGCCGCGATATAACGGCGCCCGAGCTGTTGATCCGCCAGAACACGAGCAATCTCGGGCACGGCCGCGGCCGCGTTGAGGTTACCCAGGGCGGCAATCACATATTCACGCTTAACGCGATCCTTGCCCGAGATTTCGGGCAAAAGCGCAGGAATTGCCGCATCACCCAGGTCAAGCAAAAGTGCGTAAACTCGATCGTTTGTCCGGCCACCCTGTTCTCCGAGAAGATCGATCAACTGGACCAGGGCCTTGGTGTCGCCGCTACGCGCGGAAGCCGCCAGGTCGTCGAGGGCGATCGGTTCGCTGGTCTGCTGGCAACCGATCAACAACACAAGTAAAAATGGAATCAGCCGCTTTACCATACCTTTGTAACCCGAATATCAACGCCTTTTAGAATTTCATTTTTACGAATGACCACCGCTGAAGGTTCGATCGTCCCCTGGTCATAACGTCCATAAAGATCACCCAGCTTGGGCGGCCCACCAAAGTTGTCACGCGCGCTGATATAGTAGGTGCCTCCCTGCGGTAATAACATCTGATAAAGACCATCAGGACCGGTCTTCTCTGATACATATTTGGGACGTTCTGACATTTGGACATGGTCGTACACCTGAATTCTGAGCCCCTCAAGCGGGTTACCGTCAACATCGGTAATGCGCCCGACAAAGCCGGTTTTCAATTTACCGTCCTGCATCGTCAGGCGTCGCTTGTCCCCAATTTTAAGCGGCGCGCTGAAGGTTAATTCAGCCATATTTTTTTTAACCACCAAAGGAATGAATTCACTCCGATTGTCACCCGCGACGACCGGCCCGACAGAGGAACCGCTGACCCGTTTGCGCACGACAGACACATATTCACCTTCGGGGAGGGAGATGGCAAAGTTCCCCTCACGATCCGACTCGTTAGACACCGCAAAAGCAGGGCCATAAAGGTCCATCCCTTTTTTATAGATATAGAGTGAAGCCTTTTCCACTGGAGCGACGACATGCCCTTTAACTTTGACCAGTTCATTTGTCGATCCGTTGGACGTAAGGGTGTGGTCACTACAGCCCACGAAAGAAAGCAACAACAACAAAACCAAAAAATTAAACCCAATCTTCATGTTATCCTCACTTGACCTGAGTATTTTTCCCATTCGACGGGAGCAACACAAGGGTTTGCGACACTGTAGAAGCGTAATGTTCATACAGGGAATTATCCATCAGTGCGATACCGAAACTGATCGCAGCATTTTCACCGATTGAAAAACGAGCGTCTCGGGGTGAACCGGTGTCGAGAGCGCGACGCAACACAACTGTCCAGCGACCATCCCGCCACACCGAATGTGCAACGACATCGGCCCGGTCTCCGGACGGGTGATCGGTGAGATAACCAGGGGCTCTGGAGAAAATTGTCAATTTTTGCCCTTCGACAGCAGCGCCATCAAAATCATAGATCGGGCGATCTCCTTTACCAAAGATTTCGCCTGATTCAGAGGGTCGGGCCTGTTTCAAAGAATTGGGATGGAAAATTTCACCAGGGATGTCGCCATGCATGCCATCTTTATCAATAAAACGATCATCGGCAAAGGAAAGGTGCCCGGTACGCCCGGCTTTCCAGTTCCATAAATCGAGTTGCGGCCCCTGCTTAAATAGTTTCATCCGATTATGTCCTCGAAAGCTCTGACCGCTGACACCAAAGTCATCGAGATGACAAGCGTAAGAACAGGTGAAATCCGGATATTTCCGCTCAATATCCCACAGGATCCCTAAGCCGTCCTCAAAATCGCCGGAGCTCTGCCAGGAGGTCCCATTATAGGTCCAGCCGCGCATATTATCGTTGCGGGTAGGGTCAGCCCAGCTGAGCCGCAGGTAGAGATCTGTATCCGTATAAAAAGCACGCACATCTATATCCACAGGATCTGGCAGGCTCGACCCGTGATGACAACTGGCGGTTGAGGTGTGTACCGTATCCTGATCGATCCGGGGCAAGGGATCGACTTTATTTATACGCCCTCCCTTTACCGTCACAATCTTGGGCAAAGCAGCATTCCAGTCGGCAGCAACCGGCGCATGATCGAGTTTGAGGGCATAAAGTCGGTCAGGGTCCATGTCGGTACAGGCACAGAGCAGACTCAAAATCAGGATGCAGAAAAAACGAAAAGGCAACAAGAATTAAATCCCGGAGTAGTTGATGGGGAGCGATGTGTAAACAGACAGGGGGTTCAGCAAGGAATATACCATGAACGCAGATGGGCGAGTTCTACGGGGACAACCCTCCAGCACCTGACTGCAAAGGACAATAGCTCATTTAAATGGCCAACGGCAGGCAGAAAGTTGTCACTCGTTATGTTCTATCAGGCCATATTTCTCCATTTTATAGCGCAGGGTGGTTCGAGCTATCCCTAAAGATTCCGCAGCACGCGTCTGAGAGGCCCCCTCACGTCGCAGAGTCTGGATAATCAACTGACGTTCAAGGTCGTCGAGAATTTCAGTGAGGTTACTCCCGGTTTGAGGCAGGGAAAAACAGATTTCATCCCCCCCCCTGGCTTCCTGGGGGAGATCATTCGGCGTAATAATCTCCCCACGACACAAGACGACGGCGCGCTCCATGGCATTCTGCAATTCGCGGACATTTCCTGGCCACTCATGGGCGACCAGGGCAGCCATCGCCTTGGGAGATACTTCACTAATCTTTTTCCCGGTTTCAGCGTTATATTTTTCCAGAAAATGACGCACAAGCGGCTCGATGTCTTCACGTCGATCGCGTAAAGGGGGCATTGTCAGGTGAACCACGTTCAACCGATAGTAGAGATCTTCGCGAAAACGTCCGGCCTGAACCTCAGCGATAAGATCCTTATTGGTAGCCGCAACCAGACGTACATCAGTTTTAATCGTCCGAACCCCACCGACACGTTCGAATTCATGCTCCTGAATCACCCGGAGCAGTTTGACCTGGGCCGAAGGGCTCATTTCCCCGACTTCATCAATAAAAAGGGTGCCCTGATCGGCGAGTTCAAAACGCCCTTTTTTGGTCCCGATGGCGCCAGAAAAGGCCCCTTTTTCATGGCCGAAGAGTTCACTTTCGATAACCCCCTCGGAGTAAACGGCACAGTTCAAAACAATAAAAGGGTTGTCTTTACGCGGGGAGTTGTAATGAACCGAACGTGCAATCAACTCTTTACCTGTGCCGCTTTCGCCGGTTATCAACACGCTGGCGTTGCTGACGGCAACCGAAGAAGCCATATCAAAAACATCTGCCATAATCTGCGAAGAACCGACAATCCCTGAAAAACGATATTTCTCTTCCAGCTCTTCATGCAAATAACGATTTTCGGCCAGCAAACGCTCGCGTTCAAAGGCCTTGGCGACGGTCAATTTAATCTCATCGGTTTCAAAGGGTTTGGTGATGTAATCATAGGCCCCGGCACGCAAGGCCTCAACGGCACTCTCGACGGTTCCGTAGGCCGTTATGACAATAATCGGCAACGAAGGATCAAAAGCCTTGATCTCGCGCAGCAGCTCCAGCCCATTCATACCCGGCATCTGGATGTCAGTCAAAACCAGATCAAAAATATCGGAACCGATCAACTGCAGAGCTTCTTTGGCGGAACCCACAGTCAGGGTCTCATACCCCTGACGTTCCAGAACGCGCGCCAGAAGCCGTTGCATTCCGGCTTCATCATCAACAATCAATATTTTTTCAGAGGACATGGCAAACCTGTCATTCAATAAAATTCGGATAATTCGGAAAGAGACCAGACCCGTGAGCATAGCCGAATCGATATCAGCTAACAAGTGAACAATCGAGCTGGAACCGTCAGGAAAGCTTTATGCTTTGTGGGGTATGAACACGATTTTTTCCTTGATTCTTGGCCTGATACATCAACCTGTCAGCAACGTCGAGCAGAGCGTCACCACTGTCGGCATCATGGGGCAAAGAAGCAACACCGACGCTTACTGTGACACCGAGCGGATGATCTACGCCATGGCAGGCTACACTCAACGACTCCACCGTGTCGCGCGCACGTTCGGCCGCAATGACCGCGTCCTTCGGACCAGATAGAGGCAGAATGACAACAAACTCTTCCCCGCCATAACGAAACACATGATCCGCCTCACGAAAAACATCCTGCAGCAACCTGGCAACATTGGTCAAAACACGGTCACCACAGGGATGACCATAGAGATCATTGAAGTGCTTGAAGTTATCGATATCGATCATGAGCAGCGACATCTCCGAACTGTAGCGTTGGGTGCGGGTGACCTCTTGCGCCAAAATCCGTTTAAACTGTCGATGATTGAACAGGCCGGTCAATCCATCGGTACTTGCGAGGCGTGAGGTTTTTTCATGGAGACGCGCGTTGGCAATACTCAAGGAGGCAAAGGACGCAAGAATTGCCAGCTTTTCACAAGCAGAGGCATCAAAGGTTCGCGGCTTGAAATCATCCAGATACAGGATGCCGACGATCGTATCCTGTATGCACAACGGCACCGCGATCAGCGAGCGGATCCCCTCGGCGAGGGCCAGGGGATTATTAAAGAACGAGACATCAAGCGTATCGTCAACAATAAAGAGTTGTCTTTGATCCAGAATCTTACGGGTCAAGCCGCCGGCTTCGACATGCCAGGAATCGCGCATCATGAACTCCTCACTCAGGCCTGTACCGGCGTGAAGAGTCATGGTTGAAGTTGTCTCGTCAAATAAAGCGATGCTGCCAGCCGGTGTTTCTACCAGTTCTCGCGCATAGAGTAGAATCTTCTGCAGCACTTCATCCAGATCAAGAGACGAAACAACCATCCGCGAGATTTTTATTATTTCATGTAAGCTCTTCGCCTCGGTCTGAGTTGCAATGTCTGCCATGTGTTTCAGTGCCCTGTCTCACCTCGCGGTGCCTGTTGGAATTAAAGCTCTAGCGTAAAATACGCTCGTCTCACCGCCGGAATTTGAAATCTACTTACTGTAAAGGCGAGTATTATACCCAGGCATTTATGCCTCAGAATGTTTCAAACAACCTTGACTCGCCTTAGTGTTTGCCGTCTATATACGCGATGCGGCAAAGTGTTGTGCGCACAGGAAAAAATTATTGCCACTTGGATTATACACCAAGGGCCAACCCAGAGTATCTCCATGCCCGAAACCCTAAATGTCGAAACCAAAAAGATAAAATCAGGGAGTACGCCTGATCTGGCCCCGGAACAAAAGATTCTGGACGAATGGGAGCAACGCTGTCACCGCTGCGGACTCTGCTGTTTTGAAAAGGGGATAGACGGCAAAGGGCGAATTATTGAGACCGAGGTCCCCTGCCGTCACCTGGATATTCATACCCGGTTGTGCCGCGTATATAAAAACCGGCAACAAATCGAGTCTGACTGTATTAAGCTGACCCCGGAAATTATCAGTCAACTCAAATGGTTGCCGAAATCCTGTGCTTACCACAAAAAATCGGAAGACACAGGCTCTTAGTGTCCTATGCTCCTATCCGTGAGCTGAGCTAAACAATCACCCCTTCGAGTCCTTGCGTGCCTTGCCGACAAACCCTTGCCAGCCGTCGCTGGCCGATCAGATTCTCATCGAACGGCAAAAGAATACTTAGATAATTCCCGGCAACTGCGCGCATTTTACCTGAATGGTCTCCCGCTTCAGGAATCACTTCAAGCGCTTGCCCGACAAATTCACGTGCGAATTGCCGATGCTTATCTTCGCCTATCTGGCGCATCCGTTCAGCACGCAACCGCGCAATATTACCTGGAATCTGGCCGCCAAGGCCCGCTGCCAGGGTACCAGGACGGCGGCTGTAAGGGAAAACATGCAGATAACTGACCGGGAGTGAAGCAACAAAACGACAGGTTTCGTCAAACTCGGCATCTGTTTCGCCAGGGAATCCGACGATCAGGTCGATGCCAATACCGGCCTGAGGTTGACGCTGATGGATATCATGAAGCATTTCCGCAAAAAAACTGGTGGAGTAATGTCGATTCATCGCCGCAAGCACACGATCAGAGCCTGACTGAAGCGGAATATGATAATGCGGACAAATCTTGGCTGAGCCAGTGGTATGGGCGCGCAGCTCCACCGGCAATTCGGTCGGCTCCAGCGAACCGAGACGCAGACGACAATCTTTCAAGCGGGGCTCAATCTGTTGGACCAGACTCAAAAGGTTGATCTGCGGAGTAAGGTCCTTGCCGTATTGGCCGATGTGGATTCCGGTCAGAACCAGCTCCTGATGACCGGCAGCAACCAGAGAATCGACCTGTTTTAACACCGCGATGGGCTCAACGGAACGACTGCGTCCGCGTGCATAAGGGATGATGCAGTAGGAGCAGAAAGCATCACAACCGTTCTGAATCTGTAAAAAAGCCCGACTCCGTTTCGCTTCGCTGGCGACCTCAAGCGCGACCTCGACGTTTTCACCACGTATCGCAGCCACCGCAAAGGTCCCTTCGGCATTACTCTGGGCCAGATACGCCAGCAGCTCCCCTTTCTCCTGATTGCCCAGAACAAGCGATACCCCTGGCATCTCCGCCAGAGACTTGGCGTCGACCTGAGCGTAGCAACCGGTCACAACCACCCTTGAGAGCGGATTAAAACGTTTTGCGCGACGAATCAGATTGCGCGACTGGGCATCAGTATTCGAGGTTACAGTGCAGGTATTGATCAGAACCAGATCGGCTCCCTCTTCAAAGTTGCATGGCAAATAACCCGCAACGATCAACTTCTCAGACATCGCTGCAGATTCAAACTGGTTCGTCTTGCAACCCAGGGTGACTATGGCAAAGGTTGGCTTCACGCGATCCAGCCCCCACCGATAACACGGTCATCCTGGTAAAAGACCGCTGCCTGGCCGGGGGTCACTCCCTTTTGAGGCTGATGAAATTCAATGAGTGCGCCGCCACCCTCACTCGGCGTCACTGTCGCAGCAACCGGGCGATGACGATAGCGGATACGGCATTCAACCTCAATGGGCTGAACCGGTTGCGCGATAGACCACAGGGTGCGATGCAGATTAAAACTCGCCCGACTCAGCAGCTCTTTCTCTCCAACAATCACCCGGCAATGTTCAGCGTCAATCCCGACAACATAGAGGGGCTGAGGCCAACTAAGCCCAAGGCCTTTACGCTGGCCGATCGTATAACGATAAATTCCGTTATGCTGACCCAAAACTTGACCACTGTGATGAATGATTTCGCCGTTTTTATGTCCGGCCCCGCGTTCTTCTTCCAGAAAACGCACATAATCACCATCAGGGACAAAACAGATATCCTGACTTTCCGCCTTATCCGCAACCCGTAAATTGAAGCGCACGGCATGGTCCCGCACTTCGCTTTTGGTCATCCCTCCCAGGGGGAAGAGGGTCATGGACATCTGCGCGGGGGTCAGGGTAAACAGGAAATAACTTTGATCCTTGCTCTCATCAATCCCCTTGACCAGAGCCGGTCTGCCATCACGCTCAAGGATTTGGGCATAATGACCAGTGGCCAGATAATCAGCCTCCAACTCGAGGGCCTTACGCATCAGGAGTTCAAATTTAAGCACCTGATTGCAGAGCACACAGGGGTTGGGAGTCCGTCCGCCAAAGTATTCATCGCAAAAATTATCAATAACATGTCGCTGGAAGTCTTTTTCAAAATTGACCACATAAAATGGGATCCCGAGACTCTCAGCGACCCGGCGCGCGTCGTAGACATCATCGAGGCTGCAGCAGCTGCCAAAGGTCTCGCCGTTTTCAGCGGTGAAACTGGTGTAATCCCAGATCTGCATGGTCATGCCGATCACTTCATAACCCTGCTCCTGCAGCAGGGCCGCCGTAACCGATGAATCGACACCGCCGCTCATAGCGACGACTACTCTTTTTTTCACAACAGACATCCTATCATGCATCAAGGGAGAGCTTTCTGGTAAAAAGCCCTCCCCGTAAATATAAGTTAAAGATGAACAAACTGTATCTAACTATATGTTTTATAGCTATATTACTATCTTAAATAAGGGGGCTCATCTTGCGCAACCGCTGAACGATGGGCGGAAGTTGTTCCAGAACATAATCAACCTCAGCCTCGGTGTTTTCCAAACCGAAACTAAACCTGAGGCTTGACTGTGCCAGGGTCGGATCAACCCCTAGCGCCGCAATAACATGTGATGGCTCGAGAGTCCCCGAGCTACAGGCAGAGCCGGAGGAGACCGCAATCCCTTTAAGGTCGAGGTTCAGAAGCAAAGATTCCCCGGCGACACCTGCAAAACTGAGATTGAGCGTATTTGGTAAACGCTGACGCCGATCCACCGAACCATTTAAGTGAATCCCGGTCAGAGCAGAAAAAAGTCCGTCTTCCAGCCGATCACGCAAACGCTTGAGCTGGTCAATGCTCTGATCCAGATCCCGCGAGACGATCTCACTCGCCGCTCCAAGCCCGATAATCCCGGCGACATTGGAGGTTCCACCGCGTCGATGACGTTCCTGATGCCCGCCATGAATCAAAGCCTCAAGCCGGGTTTCAGCTCGAACGTAGAGTGCGCCGACCCCCTTGGGTGCGCCGAATTTATGCCCTGAAATAGCAGCGAGATCAAGCCCGGCGGCCTTCACATCCAGGGCAGTTCGCCCGACCGCCTGCACCATATCAGAATGAAAGCAGATGTTGTGGCGGCGGGCGATTTCACCGATTTTGGCAATCGGGAACAGGTTGCCTGTTTCATTGTTGGCCCACATCACCGAAATAAGCACGGTCTGAGCGGTGATTGACTCTTCCAGAAGATCAAGGTTCAGGGCCCCTTCACTGTCCACCGGCAGATAACTAACCCGCCAGCCCTGACGTTCAAGAAAGCGACAACTTTCAAGCACGGCGGGGTGCTCGACGACCGTCGTAATAATATGCCGCCCTCGGTCCTGATGCGCGAGAGCCGTCCCTTTGATCGCCAAATTATCGGCTTCGCTGCCGCAAGAAGTGAAAACGATCTCGTTAGGTGAAGCATTAATCAGGGCGGCAACCCGTTCCCGTGCCGTTTCAAGCGCACCACTTACGGCACGACCCGCCCAGTGAACACTCGAAGGATTACCAAAGTGCTGTGAAAAAAAGGGCAGCATCTGGGCCAAAACTGCAGGAGAAACCGGGGTAGTGGCATTGTGATCAAGGTATATCTGGTTCACGGTCAGACTGAATCCTTAAATTTAGGGAGCAGTTGAAAGAGAATCCTCAACTCAACGGTCGAGACGTTTACGTCCTTCAACGGCAAGATCTTCGAGGGTTTTGGAGGCGAGAAAGGTCCGTATCTGCTCACCCAGGCCTTGCCAGATGGCGTGAGTTACGCACTGTGAGTCGCAACCGCAGGTTCCGTCCTCATCCATACAGGAAACCGGCACCAATGTCTCTTCAACCGTATCGATAATCTGGTCGACCCGGATATCTGCCGCCGGGCGGGCAAGCACATACCCCCCTCCCGGACCACGGCTGCTCTGAACAATCTCCCCGCGCCGCAGTTTTACGAAAAGCTGTTCGAGGTAGGTCAGTGAAATATTTTCCCAAGCCGAAATAGATTTAATCGAAACCGGTGTTCCATCCCCGTTTATGGCAAGGCTCACCAATGCGCGGACCGCATATTGTGCCTTGGTTGATAGCCTCATTCTTCGACCGCTTCTGGCTGGCGCAGAACTTCAAGTTCTGTCTGCAGGCGATGTTGCTCAGACGTCAGCGATGCGACCTTGGCTTCAAGGCTGTGGAGTTGATCCAGCATGCAGCTGACCGCTTTGGCCACTGGATCAGGTAAATCTCCGTGTTGCAGATCGACCCCGGCTGGTTTCTCCCCGGAAGCGACCATGCGGCCGGGGACGCCAACAACCGTGGCGTTTTTGGGAACCTCTTTAACGACCACTGAATTAGAACCAATTTTGGCGTTATCACCAACCTTGAAAGGACCAAGAATCTTTGCACCCGAACCGACTACAACATTATTGCCCAGGGTCGGATGCCGCTTTTCTTTGGCCCAGGAGGTCCCACCAAGGGTAACTTGATGGTAGAGCGTGCAGTTATCGCCAATTTCAGCCGTTTCACCGATGACAACCCCCATGCCATGGTCAATAAAGAATCCGTGACCGATCAGCGCCCCCGGATGAATCTCAATGCCGGTAAAAAATCGCCCGAGATGAGAAATAAACCGTCCTAAAAGAAAAAACTTATGTGTCCAGAGCTTGTGGGAAAGACGATAAAAAAGCATCGCGTGAAACCCTGGGTAGCAGAGTACTATTTCAAAAACATTGCGCACTGCAGGGTCACGCTCAAAAACCGCTTTCAGATCCTCTTTAACGTTAGAAAACATAGCTGTCCTTTCACCGAACCGATTTCAAAGATGGTTATTCATACACTCCCAAAAATTGCGTAACGGTTAGCATACCTGAGTATTATTGTCAATTATAACGGGGTTACCCTGGACGCGTATTAAAGAAACCAAACGCTGGAGGAATGGAACCTGGCGGCGATGGACAGGTTAGTCAGGAAGTTAAGTCAACGAACCCTGGTCGGCAAACAAATGGTGAGGCGTATCCCCTTGGCCAATGACGTTTTCGACCCAGATGCGCCAATGATATGCTTCTACAATCCGTTGACAGATGGAAAGGCCGAATCCGCTGCCAGACTGATCATCAGGGCTACGACCATGGCTGAATTCTTCGAACAGTCGTGGCAGTAAATTTGCAGAAATCCCGGGGCCCGTATCAGTAACCGACAAGATCAATGTCGGCGCTTGATGCCATGACGGAGCCGACTCTATTGTCCTCGCGCACCATGGTGATTGAGCAACAATGAACCTCCATAACCTGCCTGATCGCCGCAACAACTCTTTGCACAACCTGCGAAGTATCAAGGTCAGAATTTAGCAGATTTAAGATCCTCGCCAGGAAAGGGTCTTCAGCCTGGAACAGCTTTTCGACAGGTAATTTGTTACAGGTCTCGCATGACCTTATCATATATATTATTATCAGCTGGTTGCTGCTCAGGAACGCCCAAGGATACTGCTTAAGCAGGTGGGCCTCGGAGTTAATTCGCTACTGGCGGCATTATATAATGTCAAAACTGATCCCCAACAGGTTGGATCAAAGCAGCTAAAATATGCTGACCTTCTATCGACAAGTGTATACAATATACATATAATGCAAATCTGTTTTAGCGCTGTTTGCTTTTATTCATAATGACCTTTCATTCGATAAGGAGTCAGAATTATGCCCGATTTCTTCTACCAGGAGCCATTCCCCCTGGCTAAAGACAAGACCCGTTACTACAAAATTGAAGGTTCTGAAAAGTTTGTCAGTGTCGCTGACTTTGATGGCAAGGAAATTCTCAAGGTGGCACCCGAAGCCTTGACTGTTCTGAGCAATACGGCAATGCGTGATGTGTCCTATCTTTTGCGCCCAGAGCACAATGAAAGTGTCGCCAGAATTTTACAAGATCCTGAAGCTTCCAATAATGACAAGGGGGTCGCCATGGCCTTCCTGCGCAATGCGATGGTCGCCGCCCAGTTCGAATTACCGACCTGCCAGGATACCGGGACCGCCACCATAGTTGCAAAGAAGGGCCAACAGGTCTGGACAGGAGCGAACGACGAAGAGATGCTCTCGAAAGGTGTTTATCAGACCTATACCGAGAACAGCCTGCGTTACAGTCAGACAGTGGCACTCGACATGTACACAGAAGTGAATACCGGGACCAACCTGCCGGCTCAGATTGATCTTTATGCCACCGAAGGTGACGCCTACAAATTTCTATTTGTCGCCAAGGGCGGCGGCAGCGCTAATAAAACGATGCTCTATCAAGAAACCAAAGCGTTGCTGAACCCGGCAACCCTAGAAAAATTCCTGATCGAAAAAATGAAATATCTCGGCACGGCGGCCTGCCCTCCCTATCATATTGCGTTTGTCATCGGCGGGACTTCGGCCGACGCCTGCATGAAGACCGTCAAACTCGCCACCGCCAAATATCTCGACGGCCTGCCGACCGAGGGCAATAAACATGGTCAGGCCTTTCGCGACATTGCACTTGAAGCCAAAATTCTTGAGGCCGCTCACAAGCTCGGGATCGGCGCTCAGTTCGGCGGCAAATACTTTGCGCACGATGTACGCATCGTCCGCCTGCCCCGACACGGTGCTTCTTGCCCCGTCGGTATGGCGGTCTCCTGTTCGGCCGACCGTAACATCAAAGCCAAAATCACGCGTGAGGGTTTATTTGTCGAAGAGATGGACAAGAATCCGGGTCGTCTGCTTCCTGAAGAGATGCGTCTTGCCAAACATGAACATGGCACCAAAATCGATTTGAATCAGCCAATGGGTGAGATCCTTGCGCAGCTGACCAAACTCAAGTGCGGAGACGCCCTGCTTCTTAACGGCACTATCGTTGTCGGCCGCGACATTGCCCACGCCAAATTTAAGGAGATTCTTGACGCTGGCAAACCCCTCCCCGACTACCTGAAGAAACACCCGATCTATTATGCCGGACCGGCTAAAACTCCTGCAGGACGGCCCTCTGGCTCATTTGGACCAACCACCGCGGGTCGGATGGACAGCTACGTCGGACTGTTACAGGAAAATGGCGGGTCAATGGTCATGATCGCCAAAGGTAACCGCAGTCAGCAGGTTACAGATGCCTGCAAGAAATTCGGCGGGTTTTATCTCGGGTCCATCGGTGGCCCCGCGGCTTTGTTAGCCGATGAAAATATCAAAAAAGTCGAATGTCTTGATTTCCCCGAACTGGGAATGGAGGCTGTCTGGAAGATCGACGTCGTTAACTTTCCTGCGTTCGTTCTGGTTGACGATAAAGGAAATGACTTTTTCAAGCAGCTCGGGCTATAACAGGTTACGAACCCTCTTTATAAAGAAAGCCCCCGGCCATTCAGCCGGGGGCTTTTGTGAATTTAACGACACCTATGAAAAAAATCTATCACTTCCAATTCTGGGGTTTTCTGCTCTTCTGCAGTTATCTGGGGCTGATTCCATCCCTGCCCCAGGCCCTTGAGGGATATTCAGACAAAGCCCTGCACAGCCTTGGATATCTGGCCTTGTTCCTCTCCTGCTCGCTGGCGTACCACCAAAGATTTTCCTGGAAGCTTATTTTTGCGGCGCTGCTCGGTTATTCAGTGATGATCGAAGTCATTCAACATTTCATTCCCCACCGCCAATTTTCCCTGCTCGACATTCTGGCCAATGCTTTCGGCTTGACCCTTGGATTGGGACTCAGCTTTATTCTAGGCAAAGTGGCAAAAAAGACTGGTTTTTTTCGAGCCTGAGGACAAAGGCCGTCAACAATCTGCTGGCAGCCTGCAAGTCACTTTCGGCAAGCAATTCTACGGGTGTGTGCATATAACGCAGCGGAATACCGAGCAGGGCCGTAGCGACTCCCCCACGGGAGAGTTGCAAGGCATTGGCATCGGTCCCGGTAGCCCGCGGCGCACCAATTATCTGCAACGGAATCTGCTCTTTTGCGGCGGTTTCAACCAGCAGATTAAAGAGCACCGGATTAATATTCGCCCCACGGGAGAGCACCGGCCCCTTTCCAACCTGAACCCGGCCAATTCCTCGGGCTTCAACATCGGGGGTATCAGTAGCATGGGTAACCTCGACAACTATTGCCAAATCTGGATTTACCCCATAACCACTGGTAGTTCCTCCTCGCAGGCCGACTTCCTCCTGCACGGTACTCACACAGATTAACTCAGCTTCAGCGCCGCCAGCGGCCTTAACTCCTGCCAAAACCTGGGTTACAATAAAAACCCCCATCTTGTCATCAAGAGCCCTGGAGGTCAGGCGTCCGTTCTGTAAGCGCTCAAGTCCGACTGAAAAAGTAATTGGATCGCCAATTTGCACCAGCTTCTCAACCTCCTCGCGGCTGCTGCATCCGATATCAATATACTGATCCTTCAGTTTAATGACCGTATCTCGATCCTTGGTTTCGATCAGATGGATCGCCTTTTTACCGATGATTCCTTTTACTGGACCGTTTTTTGTTTGAATGTTAATCCGCTGCCCGGGAGACAGATGAGGATCAACGCCGCCGATGGCGCCAAAATAGATAAAGCCTTCATCGGTGACGTACTGCGCCATGAAGCCGATTTCATCACAATGACCAGCCAACATCACGCGTGGCCCACCGCGGCCCTCAAGTGTTGCCATTAAATTTCCCATGACATCGGAGGTCATCTGATCCGCCAGCGGGGCTAAATAGTGCTGAATTACTCTTTGCGCCGGAGTTTCAAAGCCTGAGGGGCTCGGGGCCTCAACTAACTCTTTTAACAGCTTAAATTCTGTATCAGGCAGCATGTTGGCCTCGTTTGACCAGCTCAAGAGAGTTTATTTGCGCCTGTTCAAACTGGGCAACTGTCATCCCTGCACCCAAGGCGATCTTACGCGCCAGTTCAAGTGAGACCAGGTCGCCTGGAGCGTGGGCGTCATTATTGATAACAAGTCGCGCCCCATACTGAAGGGCGAGCTTAGCGACATGCCCGTTGGTCAGCGAATGGCCCTTCCGGGTTGTAATCTCGAGGAAAACACCTCGGTCCGCAGCCAGCTGCACATCTTCAGCAGTGATCAGCCCGGGATGAGCCAGGATGTCGACTCCGGCCTCAATCGCAGCGCGGTTGGTCCCTTCAATCACCGGCTCGACAATGGTTTCACCATGAACAGAGATGATCTGTGCACCATGGTCGCGGCCCATTTTCACAACATCTGCAATCATCTTCGGCGGCACGTGAGTCAATTCTGCTCCGGCCAGCAGGATTAAGCCATTGGCCGCGCCGAGTTCGTCAACCACAGGCCGCAGGCGAGTCAGGAGTGAACAGATGTTGCTCTGATCGGCGTGATCCGTGATCGCGAGGGCACGATACCCGGCAACCGCCGCGCGACGCACCAGCTCGGCAGGCCCGAGTTCACCGTCACTAAAAAATGTATGGGAGTGCAGATCGATCATGGTCAATCTCCATAGTTAAAATGTGATTACCCGGGCAATAACTCACCCAGGCTTGAATTACGAAACACCTTGGTAATTTTAACGGTTACGGTTTGACCAAGAAGCTCCGGCGAGCCGGCAAAATTGACGATCCTGTTCCAGGTTGAGCGCCCGAACATCTGACCTTCCCCTTGTCGGCTTTCCCCTTCAACCAAAACAGACACACTGCGGCCCAAATCTGAAGCCCAGATGCGGCGGCTGTTCTCCTGTTGGAGCGCGAGGAGTCGATCAAATTGTTGCTGTTTCACCCGCGCACCGACCTTGTCCTCCAGTTCTGCCGCCGCAGTTCCGCTGCGCCTGGAATAAAGAAAGGTGAACGCGTCAGCATAACCAACCTCGGTCACCAGATCGAGAGTCTGCTGAAAATCTTCTTCTGTCTCACCTGGAAACCCGACTATAACATCGGTGGTCAAACGGATATCAGGGCAGGCCAGTTTCAACTTTTTAACTGTTTCAAGATACTCTTCGCGTGTATAGCCACGATTCATCTGCTTCAGAATTTCGTTGGAACCACATTGTACCGGGAGATGCAGATGGTGACACAAATTCTCCAACTCGGCAAAACAGGCAATCAACTCGTCCGAAAGATCCTTGGGATGACTGGTGGTAAAGCGCAAACGTGACAGGCCTCTGATCGCAGCGACCTTGCGCACCAATTGAGCAAAATTGAGTTCACCCGGCTCTTTATTCCCGTAAGAGTTAACATTTTGTCCCAAGAGCGTCACTTCGCGCACACCTTGCGCGACCAATAATTCAACTTCAGCCAGAATATCTTTACTGGGTCGACTGATTTCACGGCCGCGCACATGCGGAACGATGCAGTACGAGCAGAAATTATCGCAACCCTGCATTACCGTAACAAAACGGGTGACGCCATCAAGTTCACTGCGCTGCGGAAAGAGATTAAGCCGGGTTTCGCGATCAAGAAAGCCGGTGACGCTCAGCCGTCGATGTCCGGCTTCGGCCTGCTGCACAAGTTCTGGCAGGCGGTGCACATTGTGCGTCCCGAAGACCAGGTCGAGATAAGGGACTTCGGCAAGCATCTTCTCCCCTTCCTGCTCGGCGACGCAGCCGCCGACGCCGATAATCAGTTCGGGGCGCGCATCCTTGATCGGCTTGAATCGGCCCAGATGGCCATAAACCTTGCGCTCTGCTTTATCGCGCACACTACAGGTGTTGAGCAGCACCAGATCGGCAGCTTCAGCTGAGTTAACGCGTTGATAACCAATTTCGACCAACATGCTGACGATCCGTTCGGAATCGACCACATTCATCTGACAGCCGAAAGTTTCAAGGTAAAAGCATTTTTGCATGATGACACATCCTGCCAGTAGGGTTAAAATTGGCGCATAGTACCTTTGAGGGGGACGGCCGTCAAACCTTGAGATTTGGGCAGTGCTGCGTCAGCAGTGCGAGAAGCATATCGGGATACTCTATGCAGTGGAGGACAATTGCCTTCCCCTGATTGTTCTCCACCCGAAAACTGGCCAGCTGTGCGCCAAACTTCCTGGTTTTAAGACCTTCGATGTCGATAAGTCTGACACTCCGGGTGTTGGAAAAAATTATTCGCGTCTCGGTTAATTGATAAAAAATTTTGGCCCAGCGCCAGCGCGCGACAGGAATCTGTAGCGGCCCCAAAATAAAACTGACCAGAAGAAGAGGGATTGGCAGCATCACCAGCCAGAAGGGATAACCATCCCCTCTCAGCTGAAGCGCGAGCATCAGCCAGAAGCTGCTGATCAGAAACAGGGCGCTCCCGGCGAGAGCTTGTTTCCAGAGTCGAAAGGTGTAACAACGTGGCGCCGGGCGTCCCTGCCAAAGAACTTTTTCGTCTGTATCGATTCTGTGCTGACCCATTACTTTTCCATCTGTTTCAATTTTGCCGCGGCACTTAAACCCAGCTTCCCCGTAGCATCCGCCTCGGCGACCGCCGCATAGAGCTTGCTGGAGCCCTGTTTATCGCCCACCAGCTCGCGCACTTCCGCGAGCAGATACGCCCCTTCAATGGTCGGCAACAGTTGATATCCGGCCTCAAGGTCCTCCAGGGCCTGCCAATATTGATGCTTCTGTCGATATATGTAGCCGAGGGCCAGCCGCGACTGATAATAATCGGCCTGAAGATTTACCGCTTTAATCAGATAACGCCTTGCCGGAATCAGATCATCGCTGCGGAGATAGGCCAAGCCCAGACTGCATAAAATGGCAGGCTCATCTGGAGCTTCCATTAAAGCCTGATGATAGACCTTAATCGCCTCTGAACGTTCACCCTGTCGCTCTAATTGTCGCGCCTGGTCAAAAAGATCAAAACCTTGTCTGGTGCGAATTAACCTGTCGAAGGCTAAAGAAAACACCGCCCTATCCCCGACACCACCGACGATTTGCGGATATTTTTGTTGGATATCATGACGATTTTCAGTAATCCGCCGAGTCGAAAGGGGGTGGTCAAGTATCAGTCCATTCAGCCTTTGTGATTTAGCAGCCTGTCCAGCAGAATGAAAAATATCTTCCTCCACAAATGCCGCGCTGACGGGGGCATAACCGGCTCTGACCATCAAATCAATCCCGAGTCGATCAGCTTCAAGCTCCTGATCTATGGAATAAGGCTTTACAGACAGGCTGGCCGCATCATCACTAAGCGCATTGGTCATCTCCGGGGTGTTTGCAGAACCTGACCAACCTTTCATTCGACCTGCAGAGTGCCCCGCCGTGACATGACCAATTTCATGACTCAGAATGGCCGCGAGCTGCGTTTCATTCCCAAGATTGACCAATAAACCGCGCGACAGGGCGATATACCCGCCCGGCAGATCGAATGCAGTGGGAGTTGAATCGTTATTGACTGCGAACTGGAACTTAATGTCGGTCCGTTGACTCAATTTAGCCAGTCTTTGCCCAACAGTATTAACGAAATTGGTCAGGATGGGGTCACCGAAACGGCCTCCTCCCTTCTGAAGCATTCGCTCAAAGGCCAGTTGTTCTAATGCGACGTCCTCGCCCGAAATAATTCCATCCCCACCTGGCACAGGCTCTGTAGGGGGAGAAAATGCGCATCCTGAGACAAGGGCAAGAGTTAGCAAAAAAACAAAAACGCTGGGCCAGCAACCTAAGCGTACCAAAAGTGAAGATGAACTATTTTTCAAGAGTGAATCCCTCTAAATACAAGGTTAGGGTTAAAAATATCGTCTGCTTAGCAGAGAACGGCTATAGACTGACCTGGATAATTCCTTGCCAGTCTTACCCTTAAGCTTCTATTATCGCAGAGTATAGACCAAACTGGCCAGCGCGATTCACAAAGAGACTTCTGCTATGCTGCTTGACAAAAAATCAGGTGAAATATTGCTGAAGGTTGCGCGTGATGCAATCGATGCCCGTCTCAGCAAAAAACCCCTCCCCAGCGTAAATTTGACCGGGGAGCTCCTGAACCAGGCCGTTGGATGCTTTGTAACGATCACAATCAACGATTGCCTGCGGGGCTGCATCGGCCATTTTGTCAGCGAGAAACCGATTTACATTGAAGTCGCCGAGATGGCGGTGGCCGCAGCGACGGCGGACCCACGCTTTCACCCGATGGGAGCGGCAGACATTGCACATTACAAACTCGAAATATCTATACTTTCCCCGCTCGAAAAGATTGCAGATACCACCCTTATTAACGTCGGCACACATGGCATCTACCTCACTAACGGCTACAGCCGCGGGGTCCTTCTGCCACAGGTTGCCCTGGAACATAAATGGGATCGCCTGACCTTTCTCAAACAGACCTGTATTAAGGCCGGATTACCGCAGAACGCCTGGCAATCCCCGCAAACCGAAATCTATATTTTTTCCGCTCAAATTATTTCTGAAAACGACAATCAGGAAAGCAGGCATGACTGAAATATCACTGGAGCTCGTCCCCAGAACCGCCGAAGCGCTCTGTAAAGAGCTGGCCCTGGTCAAGCAACATCTACCCGTCATCGACCGGATCAATATCCCGGATATTCTGCGTTTTGATCTGCGCAGCTGGGAAGGATGCCGTTTGGCTGCTGAAAATTTCTCTCACACTATTCCGCATCTGCGGGCGATCGATTTTGATCTGTCAAAGCCCCTGCCCATCCTGAATGATTTAACCGGAAAAGGGATTGAGGCGGTGCTGGTAATAACCGGGGATCCCCCACAAGACATGTCCCGGCGCAGCTACCGCACCAGCTGCATCGATTTCATCTCGCGCCTTAAACGCGACCTGCCGTCGCTCAAGATTTATGCCGGAATCGACCCGTACCGTAGCGGAATTAAAGCTGAAATTGATTATGTTCGGACAAAAATTGATGCTGGCGCCGATGGTTTTTTCACACAGCCGTTTTTCGATCTGCGGCTGATGGATCTTTATCGCGATCAACTTCCAGAGATTGAGGTCTGGTGGGGCGTTTCACCAGTCATGAGCTTAAATAGCCAGCACTACTGGGAGAACAAAAACAATGCAGTTTTCCCCCCCGATTTTAAACCAACCCTCGAATGGAACCGACATTTCGCCATTGATGCGCTGAATTTTGTCCGCAATGGGAAAGGAAACATCTACTTCATGCCGATCAGAACCGATATCCAGAAGTATCTGGGTGGCCTTCTATAACAAATTTCAACACGGAGAAACCATGCGTTACATCTGTACAAACTGCGGATATACCTACGACCCGGCGATCGGAGACCCGTCAGCGAATATTCCGCCAGGCACTCGATTCGAGGATCTGCCCCAAGACTGGTGCTGTCCGCTCTGTTATCTAGGCAAAGACGTTTTCGATCCCCTCGACTAGAAAACCTGACCAATTGCGGGATCAGACTTTTTTTATGAGGTTCCGCCGGAGAGATTCACCTTTTTCCGTGCGGGCGGCCCTTCCTGAGCTGGATCTCTTATCAGCAGAAACAAAAAAGCCCGACCACTTTCGTGATCGGGCTTTGATCTTGTTTGGTGCCGCGGGGGAGACTCGAACTCCCACTTCCTTGCGAAAACTGGTCCCTGAAACCAGCGTGTCTACCAATTCCACCACCGCGGCTTGAAGCGAGCATGTTTATACCAAAGGGATTTTCCGATTGCAACAAAAAATTCTAGTTATCTAGCGGATTTTCATCAGTTCTCACCCGCAGTGGAAAGACCCGCAAGGTTCGATGTTCGGTGAGGGTAACCAACCCCGGTTTAGCCCCCTTGGGCCGTTTGACATGGCGGCCCTCGGTGACGATAACGTCAACCCTGGGTTCATCTTTTCCCCGACTAAAACCCGCAGCAATGCGCGCGGCATATTCAATGTCTGCGGCGGAGAAATCACCCTTGATCCCATCCCGTTTCAAGACCAGATGGCAACCCGGCATCTGGTAGGCGTGAAACCACAGATCATCAGCTGCGGTCATATGCGCGGACAAATGATCGTTGCTCCGGTTATTCCGTCCCCAGAAGATTCTTAAACCACCCGGCGACAGGGTCTGGTTGAGGCGTGGTTCAGCGCTGACCTTGCGACGGCTGACCGGTTCACTTTTTTTAACTGAAATCAAGCCGGCGGCCAGCAACTCTAGCCCGACTTCAATTACATCACTGGCTTCCTGCGCCTCATCAAGCGCCAACAATAAGGATTCAAGCCACTCCAGTTCTTCAGCGGTTTCCTGCTGACGTCGCTCAACGTGGTCAACCCCGCGCTTCTCCTTTTTGTAACGTTTAAAAAGACGGGCCGCATTCTCCTGCGGGTTGAGCTCGGCCTGCAGTTCAATGGTTACCGCTTGTGGAGGATCAACACCCCAGTCTGTTACCTCAACCGATCGCATCCCCTTTTTTACAAGAGGCAAATTGGCGAGGAGCAGCTCGCCCTGATGACGACGCTCGGTAAAACTTTCGCTCTTTTGCTGCTCTACCACAATATTTTTTTGGCGTTTTTGCAGCCGCGAAATTTGAGTTTTAACAATGTGACGAAACCTGGCGCGCTCACCAATTTCAGAGACAACTTCTTCAGAAGGAGAAAAACACTGATCGAGAAATTGAGACAAACCATCGGTGGCGGATTTTAATACCCGCGCCCCAACGCCTGAATAGGCAACCAGACGCGGTTGACTTTCAGATTCGATCAGAGACACCTGGCCTCTCTGCCGTAGCCAATCCTCCTTAAATTGCGAAAAGACCTTGAGAATATCCGATTTTTGGTGAACTGCCGCTCCAAGCACGGCAGCTTGCCCTTTTGACATGGGAGAGACCTCCTGCATCAGCCATTGCTCAAGCTGTGGCGCATCATACAGGTTCTCCGGAGGGACGAGATTCGGGTCAGCAAGATTCAGTCGAACAGTCTGGGTTAAGGGGATATAGGGCTCACCACGTCGTAACAGGCGATCTCCAACCATTTGCGGTTTATGCAGGGCGTCGATCAACAAGTCGGCAGCATCAAACAGATAAAGATTGCCCCTGTTTCCGATCAGTTCACAGACCAGTCGGTAACGCTGATCGACACCATCAAAGCAGAGTTCAACCACTCGCTCGTAGCCGAGCAGTCTAATCGTTTCAAGACGCTTCAGCCGTGAACGAAGTAATTGGCAGAACCGCGGGGGCTGGAAAGGGTTATTGAACTCCTGTCGGGTCAGATGAAGCCGGGACTCGGACCCGACCTGCAGCAGAAGTTTCAGCGTCTGCCTGCCATTCCAGAGGCGTAGCACCAGACTGTCGTCACCGGGTTGATGAACCTTGGCCAGACTGGCGCCTGAAAGTTTAGCTCTCAGTTCCGCAACAATGAGTTCAAGCAGGAAATAATCAATTTTCAGCATAATCAACATTCTCGTACAGCGAGCGGACAACTGCAATCAAACAGTCACTGAGGCTATGTTAGCCAGGGCGGTTCTGGTATGATTCGATTTCATAAAAACTGCAACGCTTTTCTTGTTCGTTGAGTTAGAAACATAGATTTTCCCCAGAGAGAAATCAGGACAGACATTTTTACACAGGACTTGTATCAAAGGGCTTGCACAATGATCGGCTGGCTGGTATAGATGTTTAAAATCTATTCTTGAGTGTTCTGCTTGTTTACATAGAATAATATTACCCCACGCAAAGGAGTCAAACAAATGTCTGAGGAAATCAAATATCAGGATGGCACTCTTACCCTGCATGCTGGTCAGATCCCTGACCCGACCACCAACTCGCGCGCCGTGCCAATCTACCAGACAACATCTTATACCTTTAATTCGGCAGAACATGCGGCCAACCTTTTTTCTTTGAAAGAGATGGGGAATATCTACACCCGCTTGATGAATCCGACGACAGATGTGCTTGAGAAGCGCCTGGCCGAACTTGATGGTGGTGTCGGCGCCCTGGCCCTGGCCTCCGGATCTTCGGCGATCGCTCTGGCTATTTTAAATCTGGCCAAGTGCGGGGATAATATTATCGCCGGCAACAATCTCTACGGTGGCACCTACAACCTGTTTCACCACACCTTCAAACGGATGGGGATCACGGTTAAATTTGTCGACACCTCGGATCTGGCGAAAGTCTCAGCAGCGATCGATGAAAACACCAAGGCGGTCTACACCGAAACCATCGGTAACCCCAAAAACAATGTCGATGATTTTGAGGCCCTCGCTAAGCTTGCCCACGACAACAAGCTGCCGTTCATTGTCGACAATACCGTCGCGACACCAATGCTGTTCAAGCCGATTGAGCACGGCGCAGATATCGTCTGTTATTCGCTCACCAAATTTATCGGCGGTCACGGCACCAGTATCGGTGGCGCGGTGGTCGACAGTGGAAACTTCGACTGGTCAAGCGGTCGCTTTGACGAATACACCACGCCCGATCCGAGCTATCACGGGCTGGTTTATCACGAAGCACTCGGCAATCTGGCCTACATCCTCAAGATGCGCCTCACCCTGCTGCGCGACCTGGGCCCCTGCTTGTCGCCGACCAACGCCTTCTATTTCCTGCAAGGTCTCGAGACCCTGCACGTGCGTATGCCGCGTCACTGTGAGAACGCCCTTAAGGTTGCTCAGTTTCTCGAAAAGCACCCTCAGGTCGCCTGGGTAAACTATCCAGGTCTGGAGAGCCACAAGGATTACAAAAACGCCCAGCGCTACCTGCCCAAAGGCCAGGGGGCGATCATCGGGTTCGGGATTAAGGGAGGCGCAGCAGCAGGGACGAAATTCATCGACAATGTCAAACTTGCCAGCCACCTGGCAAATATCGGTGACGCCAAGACTCTGGTCATCCACCCGGCTTCGACGACTCACCAGCAACTAAACGCAGCTGAGCAGGAAGCGGCAGGCGTAACGTCAGATTACATCCGCATCTCGGTGGGAATCGAAGATATAAAGGACATTATCGCTGATTTGGATCAGGCACTAACGGCCGCCAGCTAAAAAATGCCCCTGTTTTCACAGGTGACAAATTACATCAGATAGGTATTACCGGGGTTCCGACAGTCAGACTGTCGGAACCCTTTTTTATAGCCTATTTGACATTGAGCGTTAACGCCATCACCGCCGCTGAACCGGCATGGCCAGAGATCTCCAGTTGCCGATTCAAATACAGAATCGCTTTTTGATACCTGAGAACGCCAGGACGTATCTGCGCAGCACGTTGATATTCCTTCGATGCTTTGCTTAAGTTACCAGTTTTTTCTTCTGCCCTGCCGAGCCAATAGGCCGCCGAGGCACTATCGGGAAACCTTTGGGCATTAAGTCTGGCAATGTCCAGACTTCCTCGCAAATGATCAGCGGCGCGGTCCTTATCTTTCATCAGTTCATAGGTTTCCACCAGGGACAGGTGGGACCCAACACTCAATGGCTCACTGGCCAGAAAATCAATATCCGCTTGCTCTGCTTTAGTGAGAAAAAATAAGGCCGCCTGTTCATCTTTCAGATTGGAGTAGCAGATGAACAGATTCCGCAGGATTGCAGCCTTTTGAGGTTCATTGGCGGATGCCAGCAGATAGAGTTGCGCTGCACTCTCCCATTGTTCAAAACGCTTGTAACGGTCGGCAAACTTTTCCAATCCCTTTAAATAGCGGGAATCGATTTTTCCCCCCAAGTCTGACGAATAGCTGGCAGCAGAAGTTGCAAAGGCGAGTAAGGTGACCGTAAGGGCCAGTGTTGTGGTTTGGTAGGCGAGTCGTTTCGATTCAATCATTTTCCAGCGGTTGATATCTTTCAGAGCCTGCGGATTACGTAAAGCCAGCAGGTAATTGGCTGCCATGATTGCCAGCGCCAAAGGGATCAGAATCTCGGCGATCTCGGCTTCATTGAAGCTGATGAACCCGAGCTCAAGATAGGCACTTAAAACAAAAAACGGCCAAAGATAAAGCGGTGGGTGCGCTAACCCTTTTTTGTCGAACCAGAGGGCGATTTTCCAGCGGGCTGCCACAAGCAAAGGGTAGAGCAGGCCATAAACAACCAGACCCAAAGCGATCAGGTATTCGAGTGTCTGTTTCAATGTCGTTGTAATGGGCCCGGTGAAAAAATTATGCAGGTTGGTTTCGTTTTGCAGATTGTGTGTTTTAAAAAACTCAGGAGTCGTCAGGTTGAAGATTCTTTGCCCCCAGGAGATCTCCTCGCCGACGACATAGAAACAGGCCAGAGCCAGAATCGCGAAGAAGAGTCGGTAACTCGATTTGTAGCAGGCTACACGGATGGAAAGAAGCATGGTTGCTGCAAAGAGAAAAACCTGGGCCCACTCCCCAACCATATCTTCATAGGTTGCAACGATATAAGCCAAAGGAAACTGTGCCGCCATGAGAAAATAGCCACCGCCAATGGCGAAAAAGAATCCCCAGGCTACAAGCTTATGCGTGTTCTCCTGTTTCATGGCGACCTCTAGAAGACGGGTTGTATAATACGACTAAATCGAAAGGGACTTGTGTTGCACTATCGTCACGATAACGGCTGCCGAAATCACCCGGCAGCCGTTTTTTTTTCGTTACAGCTTAGATATTAGTAATGACCATGACCACCATCACTATCACCACCACCATCGTCACTGTCGTCGCTGTCGCTGTCGTGGTAGTCATGATAATCAACCATCGTGATTTCTGCGTTCGGGCAGTCACCGTTCACTTCAACTTTGGCCTGCCAGTAGACGCCGGTGGCGTAGGCCGGAGCGTTCCAGGCGTACTCAATTGCGGTGGTGCGCCCTTCACCTAGCCAAGCTTCCTTGCAAAGCTGGCCAACTTTGACATTGGCATCATCGTAGCCGGTCATTTTGACAGCAGCACGAACGCTGTCGTGACTGTTGTTCTGAACCGAAGCTTTGACTGTTGCAGCCTGGTTGATTTGGACCTGAGCGCCCGCGTGAGCCATTGTGACGCTGACAAAGGCAAAGAGCATTGCCATTAAAATAAGTTTCGTTGTTCTCATTTTATCCTCCAGATATCTTATCCAGTTTATGTTCGTTAACTTGATCGCTTACTTTACGACCGTGGTCGGCGCATCGATAGAGACAATGAAGTCAGCAGGTCCATCAGTACCCGGCTCAGTTGTTGCCGTGGCAAGGTCAAAGGTCGGGGTCATCCGGATGGTGAAGCTGGCGTTGCCATCAGTATCAGCGGTCGGCCAGTTGGCAGCGTTACCAACAGCGATATATGCGTTGATATTGACGTTAGCAAAATCGTCGATGTTGCCAGGAATCCAGAGTGAATCAGCAGCCCAGGCGGCGAGTGTTGCGCTGTCAATCTCAGTCCGGTTAAGATCGCGGTTTGTTGGATCAATGCCGTACGAAGTTGGAATAGTATAGGTGCCGTCAGCGTTTTGAACCGGAACGTAGGACGAACGATAAGTCACCCAGGTACCATCGCAACCGGCATTCGTGTTTACGGGGTCGGCCTGACCTGCGGCTGCGTCAAATGCGCCTTCGCAGGATGCAACCAGAGCGTTGTCGGTATAAACGATGCCATCCATATCGAAGTAGTAAGCGCCCTTCGGCTGTTGGGAAGGCATCCACTCGCCGAACAGGTCAGTGTGAACAGGGGCCATACCGGTGGTGCGAATGAAGGTTTCCCCAGCTTCCACGCCGAAACTAGCGCGGACGTTGGGGTTGAAGTATCCAGAGGCGGTGTGGTGCTTGTCTGGAGCGCCGAACAGGCCGTGAGCCAGCAGCGAGTCGAGTTCACCCTGGTTGGCCATGGTGCTCGGAGTCGGGGCATCGTTGCTGTGCTTGGTACCGTTCTTCAGGGTAAAGGCCAAACCTTGGCCAGGCTGCGCTTCGGTGAAGACACCGTTGACGGTAAAACCGAGTTGCTGAGTATAGCCGCTGACGCGATGACCAGTCTGGTTGCCATACTTCTGCAGGAGCCGGTAGATATCATCTGCGCCGTTGGCGCTGACAGTGAAGTCCAGATCGATAGGTGCGTCGATCATGTAGCTGACAACTTTGAAACGCTTGCTCGATTGAAAAGGATCAGAACACTGCTTTTTATCAACGCCCCACCAGTCGCTCATCTGGGTCGCGGTTGGAGTGGAATCAGGGTTCCAGCCAGCGGACATGATGCAGTTGATGTGAGTAGTATCATCGTCAGTCACGATGCTCAGGCCAGGGCCTTGAGTGTCGCGCTCTTTCCAGGTCATGGCACCGTTCGGCAGGTAGTTGATGCCGCCGGCGTATTTAGAGTAGCCACTCGGCATGAATCCGCCGGTGGCGACGGCGCCGGTGTTGGGATCAAGCAGCGAACCAGGCTCGATGTAGTTGTACTGGTCGAAGACCAATCCTGGGTTGGCCACGTTGGTGGGAGCCATTGGGGTGACGTTGGACTGATCCCATTCCGTAATCACAGCGGCCTGGGAGATTCCAGCTGTCACCATGAGGACCGCCAGGGCCCAGATTAGTTTGGTGAACCTTTTACGATTTTCCATTTGCTTGCCTCCTGATTTGTCTCTTTCCAAATTGAGAACCGCACCTTCGCAGTTGGGCTGACCATCAGCCCATCAAATGCCACATCAAGCATGTTACATGTGATATCCATCGTGGCAGTTACAGGTCATGGGTAATAGCAATGGAGGTGCCAAGGACAATCAAATCCTCATAACTCACACAACACCCTGGTTTTACGTTATTTTTGTCAATATTAACCATCACAAACGTTAATTATGCCCGCAACCAGGGTTACGGGCATAATGGTGATTCTAATGAATAGATTGCAGAAAGTGCAGTATGGCGGGGATGCAACTCTGGTTGTCAAACGCAACCAAAGTTGCGCGGTTTATGTTGGCTGGAATTCGAAGGGATGCTTTTTTAGTCGCTTACTCAGACCCTGGCGAGAGATCCCAAGGAGATTTGCAGCAACAGTAATATTTCCACCAGCACGCCGCATCGCCTCTTTGACTGCCTGCACTCCGATCTCCTCAAGAGTCGGCAGAATTTTAGGAAATGAAACCTCCTGGATACCTGCTCGCGAGAGAGACTTTTCGATCCTGTCTTGACCTATGGCACTTTTAAAATGCTCAAACGACAGCTTATGGGATTTATGTAAACCGATAGCATTAAACACAATCGCTCTCAATTCACGCACATTCCCCGGGAAATGATAGCTGGCGAGTAAGCCTGAAAGTTCCCGAGGGACTGCAGGCTGTGGTTTATTGAAATTCTTCGCAGCTTCTTCAAAAAATGTTTCCAGAAGCAACGGCAGATCCTCTTTGCGATCACGCAATGCCGGGATTTCAAGATGATGTGCCATAAGTCGATAATACAAATCTTTGCGGAAATATCCCTCCTGATGGCTGATGGCCAAATCATGATTTGTGGCAAAAATAAAGGAACATTTTGCCATTCTTGGCGTATCGCTTCCCAACGGGAAATACTCCCTTTCCTGCAACAGTCTTAACAATTTAATTTGTGAAGGAAGGCTGAGATCGCCAATTTCATCGAGGAACAGTGTTCCGTCCGCCGCTTTTTCGACCATCCCCGGGCGATCTTTTTCCGCCCCGGTAAATGCCCCCCGCATATGACCGAACAGGGTATCGCTAAAGTGCTCATCATCCAGGCCGGCGACATTCACCGAAACCAGCGTGCCCTCTGGACAATGGGACTGATGGATCGCACGCGCGAATAATTCCTTGCCGACGCCACTTTCTCCAGTAATCAAGAGTGGCTCACTGGTTCCTGCAATCGCCTCGATATACTGAAAAAGTGCACGCATTTTATGACTGCGGGTTTGAAAACGGCTGAAAATATCCGGATTTTCAAGTGGGTCGAGAAATCTGCGTTTGAGCCGAAGATTTTCTTGTTGCAGCTCCCGCATGGCGAATGCCCGTTGGATGCCGTTCAACAACCGTTCCTTATCAACCGTTTTGACAAAATAGTCAAAGGCCCCCTTTCGCATACATTTGACCGCCGTCTCAACCTGATTCATGCCACTCAGTATAATGACCGGGATGTGGGGGTATTCCTTGCTGATCATGGTCAGCAGGTCTTCACCAGAGATATAGGGCATAGTTAGATCGAGCAGGATCATACTGATATCATTGGACGCCAAAATTGACATGACCTCGCGGATGTCGCTGCACTTTATAAAATTACTGATTCCTGCCATTTCTTTGAGTGTCAGACCAAGGCTCCTAAGCCAGGGCTTTTCATCATCAACCAGCAGTATCGGCAACGCCGGATAGAGCGAATCTTTTAGCATTTTGCCTCCTGTCCCTGTACCGGGATTGAAACTGTCGCTGTCGTCCCCGCTCCTGGTAGCGAACTGAAAACCAACGAGCCTCCATGTTCTTGAACAATACGGGACGTTACTGATAGTCCGAGCCCGGTCCCTCCTTGCTCACGCTTGGTCGTGAAAAATGGATCAGTAATATGTGGCAAAACATCAGGGTTAATTCCGGACCCTTCATCCTGAACAATCAAGCAGTTCCGTTTCGTTTCGGGATCATAGAAGGTGCTGAGTTTAAGACTGGCATTTTTGTTTTTCAGAGACTGACAGGAATTGACAATCAAGTTAATAACAACCTGTTCAACACGTTGAAAGTTGCCACAGACTATCGGCAGATCCGAAGTATAATTCGTTTGAAAATTATCTGTTGAATTCTTGATTGTATTATTGACCAAACGCACAGCTGCCTGTACGGCTTCATTAAAGTCAACGTTTTCAGTAAGATCTGCCGTATCGTTGCGGGCAAAATCTTTCAGATCATGAACAATGTTTTTTATATGACTGGCGCTATCGAGCATTTCCTTAAACAGAAACGGCAACTCCTGACTCATCTCAGAGTAGTTCAATGAACCAAGGAGAAAGTCCCCTTCCCGTACAAAATGATCCATTAAAATTGGTGCCGCAGCAGCATATGTCTTTTGAATCAGTTCAGCATTCAGTAAAATCAGAGCATTTGGATTATTAATTTCATGTGCCACACCAGCAGCCAACTCTCCTAATGAAGCGAGACGGCTGTTTTGCATACCTTCTTCTCTGAGTCGATTCTTTTCGGTAATATCACTGGCTAACACAATAACATTAGCCACTTCACCAATTTCATTTCGGATAGGGAAAGCCTTAACTTCCAATATTCGATTATCTGGTGTTGTGATAGCGGCTTCGCTGGCCCGACCGCTTTCAAAGGCAAGAGTTGCAGGACAATTGTCACAAATTTCAGCCCGGTTATAGAGCATCTCACAACAATATTTGCCCGGAACGGTGCCAGGCCTGTTGTTGAATTGGTCGGTTCCGGCCCCCTTATTTGACCAGATCACCATCATCTCGCGTGAAATCAGCGTTAAGCCCTCAGGAATGCCATCCAGAATGATCTGAAATTGCTGATTCAAGTATTTGTACTGTTGTTTGCTTTCAAGGGTACGAGCCTCAGCTTTACGTCTTTGCAGTATGTTATTGATAAGAAAAGATATGACGGCCAATGCCACTACAAATCCAAAAATAATTGCCCAGAACAATTTTGGCGGCAACATGGAAAACTGTTGGGGCTGATTGATCAGTCTGGCGCCTTTTGGCAAACTCGAAAACTTAATATTAAATCGTTTCAACTGGATATAGTCGAATGCAGGCACAGGTTTATCGGGTAAAACAACAAAACCCTTTTCAGGGACATTGCCGGATAAAATCTCCACCGCAAGTTTCGCTGCAAGTTGGCCCTGAATAAAAGGACTAACCAATGGACCACCGATGATTCCATGACCAAGGCAGAGGTCGCAGCCTCCATAAAGGGCGACGGGACTGTTGTTTCTCAGGATACTGTTTCTGGCATTAGCATTAATGAGTTGCCCCGAGCTATCGATAACCTGCCCATTAATAAAAATAACCTGTCCCGACTTTAAATTTTCGATTTTAATGCCAAGTTCATCTGCAGGGATATCGTCCCAATAGGTAAAGGTGAGGGTTCCCGTATAACTCAACGCCGCCTCTTTAAACATATCTGAACTGATACGCCCGGAAAGATCACGTCGGTTTCCAATAACAACAACCTCTCTCGTATCTGGTTGTAGAGAAATAATTGTATTCAATAATTCGTGGTAATCAGGACTCTCAACAACTCCCGTGATAATTGCTCCATCCTGATAAAGTTCTGGAAGAATTTTTTCGATACCGCAGAAAACGATTGGAGTTGCAGCGAAAAGATCTCTTTTGTGTTCAATAACAAAATTTAATGCCTCATTGTCAGAGACAAGAATAAGGTCAAATTTTTTGTTTTTCAATTTATAATGCAGGATAGAATCAAGAACATGGGTGAAATATTCAGGATCAGGCTGGCGTTTTGTGTCGAGATATTCGACATGTAAGTGGATCGGATCTTCAGAATTGGCAAGGACTTTCTGCATCCCTTTCATGGTTTCATCGGTCCATGGGAAACCAGGATGATAAGAATGAAGAATCAGAATTTCCCTGATCTGTGCGGACTCACCAACTGTCGAAGTTGCTGTAAGCAGTAGAACAGCAAAAAAGAACAACGCAATTGATCTAATCTTGACCAGCGGCACAGTCATTAGCAATTCCCCCCGTGGCAAAAAAATATTGCGCGAATTTTACGACTTATTGATTACCCGGATTCAAGTTGTAAGTGCAACTCTAATAGTTTGGTTTGAAGGATAAGCTGCGGTAGGCTCACGGCTTCTTTCACCGACCAAAGTTAGAGGAGCGCGATGATGCACTACACACAGCTTACCCGAGAAGAAAGATATCAGATTTCCGCCTTGAAAACAGCCGGTCAATCGAAGGCGCAAATGGCCAAGGTTCTTGGCCGCCATAAATCCACCATTGGCCGGGAGATGGCACGCAATTGTGGGTTGAGAGGCTACAGACCCAAGCAGGCTGATGGTCTTGCTGTAAGTCGTCGTCAGGAAAAGGTCACTTGCCGTATCACTCGCGAGTCCTGGGCGCGCGTCGAGCAGTTGACCCGCGAATACTGGAGTCCAGAGCAGGTCAGCTATTGGCTGCGGCAGGAAGAATGTCTCCATGTTAGTCCCGAGTGGATTTATCAATATGTTCTTCGTGACAAGCGGGCTGGTGGTGACATCTACCGATATCTGCGCTGTCAGAAACAACGTAAAAAGCGTTACGGTGCGCCAGATCGTCGTGGCCAGCTCAAAGGGCGCGTTTCGATCGACGAACGACCAGAGGTGGTCAACGAACGGAGTCGAGTCGGTGATTGGGAAGCCGATACGGTCATTGGCAAACAAGGCAGCGCTGTTTTGGTCACCCTCGTGGAACGCAAGACCCGTTGGAGCATGATTGGCAAGGCACCCGATCGGACAGCAAAAAAGGTTCGGGCTGTCATAGTGAAACGATTACTACCGCTGGCCTCACACGTGAAAACGTTGACTTACGACAACGGGAAAGAGTTTGCCTTGCATCTGGACATTGACGAGATGCTTCAGTCTAGCGGTTATTTTGCGCACCCTTATCATTCGTGGGAACGCGGCTTAAACGAGAACACCAATGGCCTTATTCGCCAGTTCTTCCCAAAAGGCAAGGATCTCGCTGAAGTGACTGACGAAGAGATTCAGAGAGTGATGAACAAACTCAACAACCGCCCCAGAAAATGCCTTGGATTTAAAACCCCCAATCAGGTATTTTTTGGAATCAATCCACCGGTTGCACTAGCGAATTGAATCCGCCTTATTAAATAAATCTGTTATTTCACGTTCCCTTTGGGGTGTAAAACCATCTTGGAATTGAAGAGGCCAGAATCTCATATGTTTAGGTAAAATGATTTTATGATATAGTCCCTATCCATGAAAAATATCCCCTTCCATATTGTCCTGATCGAACCTGAGATCCCACCCAACACTGGAAATATCGGCCGACTCTGCGCCGCCACCGGAACCTTTTTGCATCTGGTTGGTAAGCTCGGCTTCTCGCTTGATGACAAACATCTCAAGCGGGCCGGTCTTGATTACTGGCCTGAAGTCAAACTGCAACGCTGGGAGACATTGACCGAACTGCAACTGCAGTTCCCCGAAGGACGCTTCTGGTACATGTCGAAGAAGGCAGCAAAAAACTACACTCAGGTCGCCTTTACGGAGGGTGATTTTCTGGTTTTCGGCAAGGAAACCAAGGGATTGCCAGAGGAATTGCTGAACACAGCGGGAGAGATGGCGCTCAGAATTCCGATCTTCTCGAAGACCGTCCGCAGTTTAAACCTGGCAAACTCAGCATCGATAATCCTCTATGAGGGATTGCGCCAGACGGGACAACTTGAGGGATAGTAAACCCGTGAGGCGTAAAGCGTGAGGAGTGAGGTGTTTAAGTCTTCAACCTCTCACCCCTCACCCCTCACGATGTTCTAAATAAGTCCGAGTAGTTTGCTGCTCCGCTCCAGAAAAGCGGCCATCCGCTCTTTTGTCAGGGCCAGGTGCGACAGCATCGCCAGATCGTAAATCTGTTCGGTCAACAATCCGACCTTCTCGTCGTTGCCTGCAGCCTTCAATTCGAGAAGCTTATCGATAACCGGACAGGCGCTGTTGACCATCAGGGTGTGCTCGGAGAACATATCGAGCTCGCCCATGTCGCCCCCCTGCCCCATATTTCGCATCATCTCTTTAAAACGACGCGATTGTTCATTGAGCAAAATCACACCCGGGACAGAGGCATCCTTCAAGGTTTCAATCCGGATTGACAAACCCTTGATCTCAAGACCTGCCTTGAAAATTTCTTCAATTCTGTCGCCGCGCGTTTTATTGTCCGCATCGACGACTTTACTGTCAGCATCCATCTCCAGCAGATTTTCGGTAATATCCGAGTCGACCCGCTCAAACTTGGTCTCCTCCCCTTTTGACTCCAAAAACTGGATAAAGTGATTGTCAATCATGGCATCGAGAATCAGGACTTCGATCCCCTGAGCGGCAAACATCTTGAGGTAGGTAGCCTGGGTCCCCTCGTCGTTGGCGTAATAAATCTTGCCAGCATGTGAGTCCTTGGCCCGCTCCAGGTAATCCGGCAGAGTCGTGTATTTCGCCGCATCAGTCGTGCGGTAGATGACATGATCCTTCACCTTGTTGAAGAATTTATCCTCGCGCATCATGCCGTATTTAACGAAGGTATGAATATCCTTCCAGATCGGCGCGAAGTCGTCGGTCCCCAATTTGGCAAGCTCAACTACCTTGGCGGCAACGCGTGAACTTATAACTTCACGGATTTTACGGACCTGCGGTTCGTTTTGCAGATAACTGCGTGACACATTGAGCGGCAGGTCAGGCGCATCGAGACAGCCCTGCAGCGGCGTCAGGAATTCAGGGATTAACTCAGGGCAGTTATCGGTGACAAAGACCTGGTTGCAGAAGAGTTTGATATGACTCTTGGTGATATCAAACTCATTATTCAAGCGAGGGAAATAGAGCACACCCTTCAAGTTAAAGGGAAAGTCGATATTCAGGTGGATCCAGAAGAGAGGTTCGCCCGACATGGGATAAAGCTTGCGATAAAACTCGCGATAATCATCCTCTTTAAGCTCTGCAGCGACTTGAGTCCAGAGAGGCTTACTGTCATTGATCTGTTCGCCATCAAGACGGATGGTGACCGGCATAAAGTTGCAGAATTTAACCAGAACCTCCCTCACCCTGTCCTTGTTTAAAAATTCTTTTTCATCATCATTTAGATGCAATATGATTTCGGAGCCACGTGTTTTGCGTTTGCCAGCGGTCAGCTTATAGGATGTGGTCCCATTGCATGACCAATCTGCAGGTTCGGCATCCTGCTGATAGGACAGTGTTTTAATCTCGACCTGGCTCGCGACCATAAATGTCGAATAAAATCCAAGACCGAAATGTCCGATAATTTCGTTCTTGTCTTCGAGACTTTTGAATTTCTCGATAAAATCCTCGGCCGAACTAAAAGCGACCTGATTAATATACTTGCGCACCTCGTCGGCCGTCATCCCCAGGCCGTTGTCAGACACACTGAGAGTGCCCTTCGTCTCATCAATTTTAATATCGACGGCAAACTCATCGCTTAACTTGAGCCCTTCGATGAGATCGATATTCCGCAGCTTATTGATCGCATCGACGGCGTTAGAGACCAGCTCGCGCAGAAAAATCTCTTTTTCGCTGTAGAGCCATTTTTTGATGATCGGAAAGATATTTTCAGTGTGGATTGAAATTTCACCGGTTTCAGTTTTGACTTTTGCAGACATCGGCCTTCTCCTTTAAGCACTTACCTCGTTAATGATTTGTGGCAAGCTAAATTAAGGATGTCGAGCCTCTTTGTCAACCCGTGAGATTTTTTCAGACCATGGCCGACGGCCAAAGATAACATCAAATTGTTAAGTGCTGGTTTGATATTGCCAGAGAATTGCTGACGACCACCACGCATTCTCTCACGCTTAGCTCTGGCCTCAATTTTCCGTCAAAAAGTGATCCTCGTATATATTTTCCAATTGCTGTAGGTGCCGTGCTTCATCATTCAAAAGGAGTTGAAATACAGGCACCATTGGTGCCCCTGCGCAGCCCTCAATCATGCGCTGATAAAAATCGATCGCTTCTTTTTCGATATGAATCGCATAAGCAAGAGCCTGACGCACATCGGCATCGGGCTTAAGTGTCTGCTGTCCGAGCATGTAGTTGAGATTCATGGTTTGCACCCTCGTCTGCATCTGACCTCTTCCCTCCATCGTGCCATTCAATAAAGCTTTTTCGAGCTCCTGCTTATGCCGCATTTCATCCAGGGCAGCATCGCGCAGAACCTCACGTGCATGTTTGTTTTTTAGAATCGAGATCGCACGCAAATACGAACGAAAGCCGTTCTCTTCCATTTCTATCGCTTTTTCGATGGCCGCCTCAAAGGTGTAGCAGACCCCTTCTGACATACAGCACCTCTTTTCAGTAGATAACGATATAGCCCTTTTTACTGGCAATGGCAGAGATTTCCAGCACATCCTTGATCAGATAAGTCTCACCGTCCAGAACAAAGGTGAATCCACCATCAGGGTTCTCTTTGGCTAGATGAATCAGATACTCAAAGCTGGCAGTTTTGATTGTTTCACTCATAACTTAAAATCCTTCTGTCAACATTGTACCCGAAAGAGTGGCCACCATCCTCTTATCCCGGGCTCAAAGCATGTTACTCCCCAATAATTTTAACCAGAACCCGCTTGGCTCTCTGGCCGTCAAATTCCCCGTAAAAAATCTGTTCCCAGGGCCCAAAATCGAGAGCCCCCGCCGTTACTGCGACGACAACTTCTCTCCCCATCAGGGTGCGCTTGATATGCGCATCGCCGTTATCCTCGCCGGTTCGATTATGCTGATAACTGGACAACGGTAAGTGAGGGGCCAATTCTTCGAGCCAGCGTTCAAAATCCCGGTGCAGCCCGGGCTCATCATCGTTAACAAACACAGACGCTGTAATATGCATCGCATTCACCAGGACTAATCCTTCTTTTATCCCACTCTTACGTAGACAATCTTCAACATCAGAAGTGATATTACGAAATCCTCTTCGCGTTTGAATTTCAAACCATAATTCCTTTCGGTAGGATCTCATTATTAATCTCTCCGTTTATAATCAGAAATTCATAAAATATTGGCTAGTTACAGACAGATCAAGCTAAAGATCTGATTTATAACTGTTCCACATATTGACAGTGGACTGTTACCGGCTATATATATACCGTCCTTATTCTGTTCTCTGAACGCGAAAAGAAAAACTTAACCCATTGAGCATCAATGCCTATGGCCAATTTATCACGAAAATCAGGTCAACTTCTTTTATTCTTCTGTGCGACAACGTTGCTTCTGGCAAGTTGCACTGACAGCGTTGCCCCAACCTACGTCGGAACACCTATCCGCATTATTGATCCCAAGACTGTCGTTGACCTCGAAGATATCTTTATCCGTTTCAGTTATGACATGAAACGATTAAATGCCGGCGTGCCACCTATTATTTTTGAATCCCTGCCCGCTGAAATCTCTGACGTCAACTCTCTGGCACGGAGAAAAACTCTGTTCTTACAGACCATGTTGCCAATGGTCCTGCTGGCTAATCAGGAAATTTCCAAGGAGCGCACCGAACTGTTTAAACTGAAGACGCTTATCAACGAGAACACCCCTTTGAGCAGTGACCAGCAGAGCATTCTCTTAACCCTGAAAAAACGTTACTCCGTACAAAATGACGTCTCTGAAGCAGAGGCCCTGACATTACTGGAGCGCCGAATTGATCTGGTCCCCCCCGGCCTGGCCCTTGCTCAGGCTGCCAATGAATCTGCCTGGGGAACATCACGTTTTTCACAACTCGGGAACAATCTCTTTGGCGAGTGGACCTTTAACCCGGGGACCGGCATCATACCGGAGGACCGCCCTGAAGGGGCGACATACGAGGTACGCCGTTTTGCTACCCTTTATGATTCGATCAGGTCTTACCTGCGCAACCTCAATACCCACAGTGCCTATGCTGAGTTCAGAGAACTCCGATTTGAAGCACGGAAGCGTGGGGAAAAGCTGAATGGTCTGACCCTCGCAGCGGGCCTGTCAAAATACTCGACTCGCCGCGAAGAGTACGTCCTCGATCTGCAAAATCTGATTCGGCAAAACAATCTGCAACGCTTTGCTTTCGCAAAACTGCGTCAAGGCTGATCACTTATTGCGGGTACTGGCCGGTGAGCATTAATCCAGAGTTTACTAAACCACTTCCAGCGTCCGTCATCTCCCAGAGCCGTTAAAGTATATTTGTTCCGCCGGCCGCTGAGCGGCTTATCTGCGCGTACCAAAATTTCATTTATGCGTTCAGGATCCTTTTCAGCGTGGCAAACATTATCCCCCTGCACGAAACAGTTTATCTTCCCCTGAGCAACAGCGGGGTCGGCCAGTCTTAGCTTCATAACCGGAGGATTCTGCAGACGAATAACCGGATCATTTGGGGAAATCTCAAGTACTTTAAGGGGCCTCATATTGAGTTTTGAAATGAATCCTTCAAGGGTCGCATAAGGTCCTCCCATGGGAAATCGCGGTAGAGTCCAAATATCTGAATGCCGGCAAATGACGCCCGATTGCTGAGCAAAGGCGGCTTTAAATCCAAGTTGCCGCACAAGCCCAATCACTGCAGGGGTATACTCGCCATAGGTGTAAGCGAAAATATCAGGAGTGATCCCCAAATGGGCTTTTAATGATTGCTGTGACCGTTCGATGTCCGCTCGAATACGTTCCTGCCACTGGGACACAGTTTCACCAGCTTTCATTTCGACAAGATAGGCGTGACTCTCCGTATGATTGCCTATTTCCACTCCGTGGGACATGGCATCCTGCAACTGAGACCAATCGAGATAACCGTGGTCCCCAACAGCAGCCGTATTGACAAACAGAGTCGCCGGGAAACCGTATTCTTCCAGTAAAGGCAATGCCTGGCTGGAAAAAGAGGTGAAGGCATCATCAATGCTGAGGCCAACGACCTTTTCGGGAAGAGGCTCCCCGTCAACCACCAATTGGGCAATACGCGAGAGCGGTAAAACCTGGAAACCACCCTTTTTAAGGTAAGCGAGTTGTGCAGCAAAAACGTCTGTGGAAATATTAGTCGACGGATAGATGGATTCATTAAACCGGTGATAGATAAAAACATGAACATCGGCCGGGGAAGGGATCGCACTAAATACCAACAAAAACAAAAGACAGAACCCGCACTTGAACATAAATAACTTTCAATTAATCAGGCTTTTTGACCTTTTTCCGCAAATAACGGCGGATGGTGTTCCGCGCTTTTGGTGTAACCGCCCACTCGAGCCATTTCGGTAAAACTTCGGCCTGTTTCGAAGTTTCAATTTCAATCTGATCACCATCAAGCAATCGGGTTTTCAAGAGTCGAGTCTGACCGTTAATCCGGGCTCTCACCGCATGAATCCCTACTGTTTCATGAATGTCGAATGCGAAGTCAAGGGCACTGCTCCCCTCAGGCAGGACCAGGCTTTCCCCAAGCGGAGTGTAAACCTGTATCGTCTTCGAGGCCAGAATCAGCGCTTGGGTATCAAAAGCCGATTCGCCTTCAGTCAGGGATTTCATAAGATTGCGAAAATTTTGCCGCCTGAATTCAAACCCGGGCGCCAAAACGCCGGATTCATTAAAACGAGCCAGCTTGCGCGTTGTTATTTCAACCCGCATCCTCTGCTCCCCCGCCTGAACCGTCGTTTTGAGTGACTGATAGCCATGCTGTGAAGGCACGACCAGGTGATCACGCAGTTTTCCTGGGATCGGCGAATAAAGGCTATGCAGGACACCTAGAAATATATAAGCATCCATGGTGCTATCAACCTGCGCCTCCAGAGTATAGAGGGCGGAAAACCCACGTGTGGACTGCCGGGCCGCCAGAATCGAGAAAGGACGCCAGCGGTCTTTAAGCAGTACCCCAACTTTTTGATGCTCACATGCATTGATAATAAGAGCTCTTTCACGGCGTAAAAAACTGGCTTTTTCATCGCGTGTCATCTCTACACGTTGATCAAAACTGACACCGCGACGCGGATAAAGCAGGTAGAGTGAAAGCGAATCCAGAGTGTTTGCGACATAACCCATCCCCAGATGGTTTGCCAGAGGGACGTAAATCTCGCGGGTTTCTTCAGCAATACGTTTTTGTTTGATGGGGGGTAAAGCTGAAATTGTTTGCAGATTATCGATGCGATCCCAGAACTTCAGACACAGAACACGTACATCAGCAATGGCAGCCAGTATCTGTTTACGATAAGACTCCATTTTAGTTTCTTCACGACTTAATTCGGTCGATTCGACCTTGGTGAGGCCATCGACCAAAAGGGCAACTTCGTCTCCGAAATCAGCGCGAATATCTTCGATTGTTACAGGAGTATCTTCAACAACGTCATGCAAGAGTGCGGCAATAACAGATGAAAAATCCATCCAGTGTCTTGCCGCTAGATGGGAAACACGCAGCGGGTGAAACATGTAGGGCTCACCTGACTTACGCACCTGTCCAGCATGACATATACGTGCGACATCGAGGGCACGCTGGACGGCATCGAGTCCATCCTCAAACAGCTCTTCGGACATACCACCACCGTAGTGAGTCGCGAGCAGCTCCAAAATGTCTGTTGTCATGCGTTGAACGGTTTTTTCATCAAAAGTCATCATGAAATTAAACTTTATGTAGAAGTTTAGCTTTAGTCATTAACTTAGTAAATTATAAGTTTATTTCAGTGTCAACCCGGTGGCCAAAGCATCTGCCGGCCCGCCAGGAGATGAAAATGCAAATGCCAGATGACCTGCCCTCCGGCCTTATTGCAATTATTCACCAGGCGAAAACCGTCGTCGGCAAATCCGAGTTGACGGGCAATTTCACCGGCAACAAAATAAATATGGCCAACGAGAGAGCTCTCGTCATTGGTCAAATCGAGAGTTGTGCAGATATGTTGACGCGGGATAATTAAAATGTGATGCGGTGCCTGAGGTTCGATATCATTAAATGCAACGATCTGGTCATCTTCGTATACAAACGTGACCGGGATCTCCCCTTCAGCTATTTTACAAAAAAGACAGTCAGTTGGCATCGGTTTCACCCTGGGCAAAAGATTGAATCAACAATGTTCAAATAGTTCCGGGTAATAACAGACATTTTCGCTGCAGGATACTCCGAAAATACGCTTATGGGAAGAAATTGCTGCCTCCCGATAGGTCGAAAAATCTTTGATTTCCAGCGCCAGCTTTGAATATTCGACGGCCGTGGAAATATTCATCAGTTTTCTCTGTGTCGGCGCTCCACGCCCGACCAGTTTCAAGCCGTCGAAGCCAGCATGCATGAGTTGCGGAATCGCACAGAGTCCACAACCGTGACGGCGGTTGGTCGTCGCCCAGCTCGCTTGAGCTTTCATTGCCTGCTTCAGAGGTAAAGACACCGGCTCAGCTACCGGCTCTATCTGATAGGGTATTTCGCAAGGCCAGATTTTGTCGGCACTGCTGTGATGAAATGAACAGAGGCCTTCCGTATTGGGACATTTGCCCACGAGAAGAAAGGCATCACAAGGGATATCAGGGACCTGACGACGAATCTCAACCATTTCGGCAAGACTCAGATGACGCGGCAGAATAACCCGACCGATCCCCTGGGCCTGATAAAAACGAATTGCGGCGGAATTAGTCAAATGCGCCAGCGTACTGGCATGAAACAAGAGCCGGGGGAATTCAGCTTTTAACGTCCGTAACAGACCAAGATCTGCCAAAATAACGCTAGTGACTCCGGCCTCAAGCGCTTCACCAACATAATCGAGCAACAAAGGAAGCTGCGCATCGGTATAAAAGGAGGTATTCAGCGTCAACGCAAATTGTCCACCTGAGTCCTTACAGGCTTGCGCCACGGTACAGAGCCCGCCATAGCTGTCAATCTGAGCGCCATCGAAGGTGCGTTGATTGATTGATGCCAACAAACCAAACCGTTGTTGCCATGCATGGGGGACATAACCACCGTAGAGCTCATCGGCACCGGCCTGAAGCAGAGAGACGGCTTCCCGGGCATGATCAACTGGAGAAATAATTCTCATAATTTAACCTGATGACGTTTTTTCCAGATATGCTCACGCCGATAATCCCACCAGGAACCATCCACCTCGGCATCAAGGGTTTCCCCCACAACCACCAGCGTTAAAGCAGGCTTACCGGTAGGATCTTCGAGATTAAAATAATCCCGACCGCTGGTCTTGGCAACGATAGTATCAAGATGCCCACTGATGATCTCTTCTCCGGGCAATCCAAGCCTATGAAGAAGCGTGATCGGAACATCAGCCTGATAACCGCGGCGCAAGGTGGTACATAGGTCGACAAGTGGAAGGTTATTCATGTAGATCAGTAAAGAAGCCCCCTTACCCGCCAGATCGTCCAGACCAGGCATCCCTTCTTCTTTCCCGAGAGTCTTGGGCGAAACGATAATAGCTCGATTACAGACTCCGGGGAGGTCAAGAGTCCGTTTCAGACGTGCCGAAGCCGCGTTTGCGACCCCGACCCCCGCCAGAACTTCTGAGCGGTCAGCGAAATGGTTGATCAATGCTTGAAAAGGAGCATAAAAAGTGAGGTCTCCAGGAATCAAAAAAGCAACCTCGGCATTTTCGAGACAAGTGCTGACCTTATCGACCAATTCAACGAAGTCAAAATCGAAAGGGCTGACTACCTCCTTTCCGTTAAGAACTGTTGCAAAGGTCTCCTCAAAGGGTTCAGGAGCAAAGACCATTGCAACACGTTTCAGCGCATCTGCCCCCTGAAGAGTCAGTAGCATCGGGTCGCCTGGTCCAGCGCCAATAAAATACACCTTATTCATTTAACACCCCTTTTTGCAGACAAATTAAAAATTCACGGTTCCCCTTGGGGCCGAGAATTGGGGATTCTTCGATACCAATCACCTCGCAGTGCAACTCGACCGCCAGCGCGCGGATATCATCAACTACCTGCAAATGAAGTTTTTCATCGCGCACCACCCCCCCCTTACCAACCTGTCCACGACCAACCTCAAATTGAGGTTTTATCAGGGCGATCACCCAGCCAGATTCGGTCAACAGAGAAAGCGTTGGGGGCAAAACTTTGGTCAGTGAAATAAAACTGGCATCAATAACAGCGACCGAAGGAGTTTGATCGAGATGCTCCGGGGTTATATCCCGGATGTTGCAGCGTTCAAGATTGATAACGCGAGGATCTTCACGCAACTTCCAGGCAAGTTGACCATAACCAACATCTACGGCATAAACCTTTGCCGCCCCACGTTGAAGCAGACAATCAGTAAAACCGCCGGTACTCGCCCCAACATCAAGGACGATACAGTCTTGAGGGTCAACCGGAAAAGAATCTAGTCCTTTCTGCAGCTTCAATCCTCCCCGGGAAACGTAAGGGATATCTGTTCCCTTGAGTCGCAACTCGGCATCGAGTGAAAAACGAGATCCAGCCTTATCTACGCGATGATCATCCACTATCACTTGCCCGGCTAATATCAACGCCCTGGCTCGCTCGCGGGACTGGACCAAACCTTGATCGACAAGCAGTTTGTCTAGACGTTCCTTGATCACATTGGCACTCCACAATTCATATTTCATTCAATATAGCTGAATCAATGAGACAAAAAAAGAGAGGTGCAGAACACCTCTTTCGTGAAACTATCTATTTTCACACGTAATCAGGCAAGAAAACTTACGAATTAGCCTCCCATTAAAACAGGCCAAGGTAAAATTTTTAAAGTTATTCCACCCAGAGAGTATTTATCTGACTTCGCTTAAAAATAAATCGGGCATCAAGAATTCACCTGCCCGCACAGCGTAACCTGAAAAATCTGACACCCCCTCTTCGCGAAGCACCTCTTCATCGATAAAGAAATTTCCACTGCATCGCTTAGCATCACGCTTGAAGATCGCGACGGCAGCATCTGCAACTATTTTTGGCAGGCGACAGTTTTTGGGATCAACCATCCCCTTCAGCATCGCCAGGGCCGCTGTATCAATCACGGTCTTCGGCCAGAGTGCATTGACCCCAACACCCTGTGGTCCAAATTCAGCGGCAAGTCCAAACACGCACATACTCATGGAATACTTTGAGATGGTGTATGCCGTGTGACGTATAAACCATTTGGGGTCGAGATTAATCGGCGGCGACAGGGTCAGGATATGCGGATTTTCCGACTTCAACAGGTACGGCAAGCAAGCCTGGCTGGCCATGAAGGTGCCACGCATATTGACCTGCTGCATCAAATCAAAACGCTTGGCGGGTACATCAAGTGAACCAGCCAGGTAGATGGCGCTGGCATTATTGACCAGAATATCGATCCCACCGAAATGCGCTGCGGCTTCGGTCGCACATTCCGCCACCCGTGTTTCATCGCGCACATCCATTACCAGCGGCAAGCACTTACCGCCGGCAGACTCAATAGCCTTAGCTGCGGTATGGATTGTGCCAGGGAGTTTTGGTTGGGGTTTATTGCTGCGTGCAGCGATGACGATATTTGCACCTTCACGAGCTGCCGCCAAGGCTATTTCAAGCCCGATGCCGCGGCTGCCGCCGGTTATAAATATGGTTTTGTTAGTAAGTTTCATATATGGCCTCCATACGGGATAACTATCAAGATAACAGATATCCGGATAACAATGACAACCCACCAGAAAAAAGCCCCGACAGTGAATCTGCCGGGGCACTTTAATCCTATAACCTGAGACCTTATTTATAAAGGCGTAGGTTGCTGCATAAAATAGAAGACCTGTGCTTGTGAACTGGTGGTCGCATTAACCTGCACCGACTGATCATAACCAGTGTAATAAGGGTCCTCAGTAGTATTAAATAAGGGACTAAGAAGGAAACTGTGCACAACGGGTTTATTCACAAGACCTGCTGGATCGAGACCATATTGATAGGCACCCGGAACACCGCTTAAAATCGAAGGGGTCAGGGCTGCATCAGGATCAACACCAATTGAAGTACCGGTTAGCCCCAAATTAGTCAGAAAAACCTGGGTTGATGCGTTTGAAACAATCGGATCTGCATAAGCAGAAAGGGCTAAAAGGTTATCTGTTGAATTAGCCCCGATCCCCATATAGGTCCCATCAGCTGGATCAAGCAGCCACTGAGCCAGATTGAGGAACACATAATACGACGTTGTTCCCGGAGTGTAACCAAGAGAAGAAACCAGTGCCTGCATGCTCTGCAGTGAAGTTTCATCCAATACGCTTACCAGCATCGCCGAGGGACTGGAAAGAACCATCTTATTGACCCGTGTTTCCTGAGACAGGAAAGCAGACCCGATGATTGACCCGAGCGAATGAGCGACAAATTCAATTTCTGTAGAATCCAAATCAAACCCGGGGTTGGTACCTGGATCGATATCAATCCCGGCCGTAATCACGTCGACCGTCTCCCATAAATCGATAGCTGCCTGGTAAATATTGGCTCTATCTTCCAACAGGTTAGAGGTGAAGAATCCGTCGCCTGAGGCAGCCCCTGGGGTTGTCCGCTCCCCATGATAGATGGCATCAATCGCCAAGGTCGCATAGCCAGCGGCTGCGAGGGTGTTAGCAATTGGCAAGGCAGCATCCTTGCTGGAAGTAATCCCGTGCTGAAAAACAACGACCGGATAAGGCGCCGTTCCGGAAGTTGGAACAGTGAGGCGGAAGGTAACAGTCGTCGTCCCGCTTCCATCCAGCAGAGGACTCTGAAAGTTACCGGCATAGATGTTCCAGCCGGCATCCGTCGGGATACCGGTTCCGGTCAACATCGCCGCAGCGGGAATTCCGACCGGGGTTACAGAGGAGGCACCCGTTGTCGGGTTAGTCCAGGCCAGTGCGTTGGTAGTAAACCCGACGCTACCCGCTTTCAAGGCTGCCGTGGTCAGGTTAAAGGGGTCGATAACACCGTCTGGATAAGCGACGGTATCTGCACCCGGAGTTGTCGGGGTCAGGGAGAGGGTGTCGGCTGCGGTATGAAAGGTCCACATTACCAACACGTCGGAACGCGTCCAGGGAGCCGCCCCCCCGGAGAGAACATTCGTTACCCCGCCGACAATAGTGAAAAGTGCAGTGGGACCATCGTTAAAGGCTGCACGCAGTGCTTCAAAGCTGGCATAGGGGGAATCCGCCGCGAAGGGAGTTTGCGACTTAAGTGCGGTCATCGTGAATGAGGAAACCGCCTCATAGCCATTACTATCCATCAGACCCTGTTTTGCAACAACTGCGTACCCCGCACCCGGGACAAAAGGAGTTTTGGGTAGCAGCTTAACGACTCCGGAAGTAAGATCGTTAACAATGACAAAATCAGTCTGAGTCCGATAATCAAGGGCCGCCAGAGCAGCGCCTATTGCGGCAGGGTTTGGCGGCTGAGCCTGAGCCGCAGCAAACAAATCAGTCAGTAGAGCTGAGTCATCAATCCGGAAAACCAGAAGATTCAAAGTCGAACTGTCAACGGCCCCAGTCAGTGGCAAGGTGAGAAACATGTTCGGCGAAAGTCCTGGTATCGCCTGGGCGTTGACTAATTGTTTTAATCCAGCCATCTCTGCTGAATCACCAACAGCTGGCGGTAAACAAACTTGGCCATTTGGACAGTAAGCGGGGTTATTGGCCGCCCAGGCAACATCATTTGGCAAAGGCAGGGTGGAAGCATCGAAGCGCGCAAAAACGGTCGCCGTGCCGCCATTGGTTATACGGGGGTCGCTCCCCGCAGTGTTTGTTGCATTGTTATCACTACCGCAACCGCCCAGCAACAACAGGCCAAAGACAACCAACAACCACAGATGTGAGATACGTACATTCATTTTCTGCTCCTTATTGTCGATCCACAAAAATTTAATTTTCAGTAAACTCACCAGTTGTAGTTAATTTGGGCGCTGAAGATGTTTCCGGTATTATCAAATGTGCCCGTCAACCCACCGCGTGTCGCATTTTCGCCGGTGGCAGCTTGATTGATATCGCCATTGCCCAGCATAAACAGATGAGAATAACCAAAATCAAAGCTCATCTGTTTGGTCATCGCATAGCTCGCGCCAAGATTTGTCCAGAGACGATCCTGGTCAGGTAACCGTGGGGTGCGATATTCCGGGCCAGGGATCGGAGTCTGATCGTACATGGCCCCGCAGCGCAACTTGAGCTTATCTGAATACTGGTAGGTCGCACCGGCACCGAAACGCCAGGCATCTTTCCAGTTGAGAGTCGTGGTACTATCAGGCTGACTCGAATCAAAGACAATGCGCAGTTCCGGCAAGGATGACCATCCGGCCCACCCAATATCCGCCATTAAAGCAAGCTTCGGATTGAGTTGATGGAAAAGACTGATGGTGGCCGAATCCGGCAGAGTGACACTTGACCCGGCGCCGCCATCCTGAAACCAGGTGGAGTATGGACTGGCAGCAATCATAGCGGCCACCTTATTTTTGGTTACTTCGTTGTTGAAGGTATAGTTGGCGTCGCCGGTCAGATTTTGATCAACCTGGGAACGATAACTGATCCCCACGCGCGTCGTATGGTTAAACTGATAGAGCACGCCAAGATTATAACCATAGCCCCAGTCATCGGCGTTCAGAGTCACCTTGCCGTCATCGCGCTGCGGGTTACCACCTAGCAGGTTAAAGATTGTCCCGTAATCGACGGCCTGAGAGAACTCTCCTTTCATGTACATGACACTTACACCAGCACCGATACTGAGTTTTTCATTGACCTGGTACGCAACACTTGGGTTGATGTTGAGGGTCATAATCGATGATTTGACGGCGTAGTAGCGCCCAACCCAGCCCTCACCCCAATCGGTGGTCAAACCGAACGGGACATTAATCCCCAGCCCGACGGCCCAGGAATCATTCAGTTTATTGACATAATACAGGTTGGGAACAAAGTTCCAGGTCCCGGCATTTCCACCATTATATCCGGTCAATCCTTCTCCGGTAATTGGCTGTAACGCATGCGTCGATCCACTGTTGGAAAATTTAAAACTTGTTTTAATGACATGCAGCCCGGTACTGATTTGCTGCCCGCTCAAGAGTGTCATTCCTGCAGGATTTAAATAAACCGTTGTGGCATCTTCGGCGGATGCCGCCCCCCCAGCAAAGGCATTACCCAGACCCTTGACGGTCTGCTCCATCAGGGCAAAACCAGCAGCCTGAACCGTACCTGTCGCCAAAATCAACATCACCAGACTGCAGCACATACCCGTCAAAAAAACCTTAAGAACAGACCTGCACATAGTTAATTCTCCTTCCCTCTGTTGGTGTTCTTCACTTACCCACAATCCAATAAACCATTATTTCTTTTTGTATTGATAGCCAGATGGTTACCTGACCATCGCCAGCAAACTATAACGCATATTTCTACATATATTTACACTTCGATACCATAAAACAGCTTTCTATTCAAAACAAAAACCATTCAATTAAACCGACTTTACTTTTAAGCGCTATCAAGTATCATTGGAGAAATATTTAAGTTAATCCTGCATTGGGATTCCATGTACGTACCCGTTTTAACATTGCTCCTTTCCATCGTCGCCTTGCTTGCTGCCGGGCATGCCATGTTGAATAAACGCGACCCGCGTTCAACTTTCGGCTGGATGATGGTCAGTATCACCATTCCGGGCCTCGGGCCGTTGATTTACTGGATTTTCGGGGTCAATCGTATCAGGACCCGTAATCAGACCTGGCAAATTCTTGAACGTGATAGCTCCTTGTCACCGGAGCTCTGCAATTGGTCGGCACCTCTTTCACAAGCGAGCCCCTTCTCTCAGGAAAACTTTGCGTCCCTCCTGACATTGTCAGACAACGTGACACGCAGGGCGCTGCTGCCTGGTAACCAGATCACCCCCCTCTACAACGGTGAGCAGGCCTATCCAGTTATGCTCGAGGCAATACGTCAAGCCCAAGAATCCATCTATCTCTCCACTTATATCTTCGATTCCAACAAAACAGGAAGGAGCTTTATTGCCGCGCTGGCAGACGCCAATAATCGTGGTGTAAGGGTCAGAGTCCTGATTGATGCCCTGGGGGAAAGGTATTCTTTTCCTTTGGCACGACGACTGATGCGGCAAAAGGGGATAAGGGTGGCGCGCTTTCTCCCCTTTTCTCTGCTGGCGCGCGGGTTTCATCTGAACCTGCGTGGACATCGCAAGATCCTGACTGTCGACGGACGCATCGGATTTACCGGGGGGATGAATATCGGAGATCGACACCTCGCGGAAGATCTGAAGCGGAAAAAAAAGGTCACCGATGTTCACTTTAAACTTGAAGGCCCAACGGTCAGTCATCTTGAAGATGCCTTTGCTGAAGATTGGAGCTTTTCGACCGGCGAACAACTTCCGGCAACCCTGACTCCAGGCTTGCTTCTGACCCATGGGAACGCTTTTTGTCGCGGCATCAGTGCCGGGCCGAATGAAGATTTCGAAAAGCTCAGATGGATCATCAACGGTGCGATCAGTTGTTCGCGCAAAAGTCTCCGCATCATGACCCCGTATTTTATCCCTGAACGTCCACTAGTTTATGCAATTAACACTGCCGTCTTGCGCGGCGTAGAGGTAGAACTTTTTCTTCCGATTGATAATAATCTCCCTTATGTCGGCTGGGCAACGCGCGCCTACCTCGCCGAATTACTGCAATATAAGGTCAAGATCTATTATCAGCCCCCACCCTTTGTCCACAGCAAATTGCTGATCGTCGATAACGTCTACGCGCTGGTGGGATCTACCAACCTCGACCCACGCAGTTTCAGGTTGAATTTCGAATTTAACCTGGAAGTCTATGATCCGGAGTTAGTCGGAAGCCTCTGCCAACATTTTGATTTAGCTCGTAAAATATCGAGGCCCCTCACCCTGAACGAGATTCAAGACCGCAGCCTGGGCATCAAATTACTGGACGCCGCAGCCAAACTTTTCTCCCCTTTTCTCTAAAATAATCAGGTATTATTTAATCCCTTGTAGATAATTCACCCTGCCGCAGCGCTTGATCACTTCACCCAGTAGACGAACACTGGGAGACCAGGATCGTATGTAATGAAATTTCTCTATAAAACGATTGACCAATGCCTTAACCGTGTTAACGGCGTATATAAAGGGTACCTCTCCCCCAAAATACCTAAACAATTTACGATCCCGGTCATTGAGGAGGTCGGCAACGACATTGGCTCACTTCCCTCTTTCATCGGCCAGCGCCTTCAACGCGATATCCCAGGACTCTCGTTCAGCACCCCCCTGATCATCTTTGATAAAATCACCCGCAACATAGCAGGAGATCAGATTGTCAGTGACTTTAAAAAGATCGGGATACAAACCACCCCCCTGACAGTTTCAAGTAACAGTTTTAGTGAAATTGAGAGGATTCTTGATCTTGGGCTAAAACGATTCAACTGTCTCGAATTTGATTGTGAGATTTCTGCCGGCCGATATGACCAAAAGTTTGGGGGGGTTAAATGCGGTGAAAAAAGGTTCGACATTATTTATGGAGTTGGTGGGGGAAGCGTCATTGATGTCGCAAAATATGCCGCATATAAATTAAATCTCCCTTTTGTCTCAATCCCTACTTCTCTGGCTAACGATGGATTTGCCTCGCCCTTTGCGGTACTGAATCTTGGTCTGGATGGCACGATGACACTCTGCGCCAACACCCCCCTGGCGGTAGTGGTAGATATTAATCTTGTCAAGTCCGATGACCCGGGATACCAGCGAAGAATCCGCAGTGGAATCGGAGATCTGCTGTCGAATCTGACGGCAGTGCTTGACTGGCAGCTGGCAGACAGAAAGAAGATGGAACGCTATGAAAGTTACCTGGGGTTCCAGGCGGTTTGTGGAGCAAAGCTGGTCATTAAAGAGCTACAATCGGGGCGGGATTTCTTTTACGATGACCATTTTCTTGAAGTTCTGGCCTGCTCTTTGATGGCAAGTGCCGAAGCGATGAGTCGTTACGGCTCAAGCCGCCCAGCCAGCGGGTTCGAGCATAAACTATACCATGCCTACAACGAGCTGACAGGCTTTCAATCCGCAGCGACTCACGGAGAACTGGTCGCGGTCGGTGCGCTTATTTCAAGTTACGCGCATGACGAATATCAGGAGAGCTTACGTCAAACCTACGCAACGGTCGGACTGCCTTGTGATACGGCAGGTTTGCTTGCGTGTGGAATTAAACGAGACATCCTGATTGCGGCGATTAAGGCAGCTGAGAGGATCAAGCCTGATCGTTATACTATTCTAGAAGATGGCGGAGTTGAAAATATGTTAACAGCGTTCAACCATTCATTTCCCGAGCACTGATACCCGTGAAAAGTGCGTCGATGCGGGACACAGGGTTAGAGACCAGCACGACGGTCCCTGAATTGAGGTCTCGATGGCTGTCCTGATCGCGTCGCATCAACCCCTAAATAAATCCAGGAGTCTCCGCGCATAAATTTGACAATGCCAGCGGTCTCAATCAGGTGATTGAGCTCCGCAGGTTTTACAAAACCGAACATCCCATCGTTGTAGATTACTTCAATTTCTTCCATAAAATGCCCCTTTATCATTCAACAATATCACAATAATGGCTATTTTGATAATAAAGAAGAAACTTATGGGTAAAGGGGGAAAGTTCCATTTCAACCCGTTTCTGACACAAAATACTGCAGAGATAACCCTCTTTCCGGGTCAGATTCGGGGAAATCTTCGCCAGAATACAGGCAGTGTTTTTCAGTAAGCCGAGGCAGGTTCCGCGTGAAAATGTTACGTAAATACTCCGTCGAAAGTTGTGGGGCGTTTAGGCAGGCGAAGACCTCACCGCCAGGAGTCAGCAATGTTTCCAGACGGGATACCAATTTGGGCCAATGCGTTTCAGCAGTAAAGTTTTTACCTTGAGCGAAAGGAGGATCGCAAATTATAAGGTCAAAAGGTCCGAGCTTATTCAGTCGGCTGAAGCTGCGAAAAATTTCAAGAGGCAAAAAACTGACGTCACGCAAATCTTGTGCATTCAATTGATGATTGCGGCGACCCAGCTCAAGTGCGCTACGATTCATATCAACATTGACGACCTGTTGTGCTCCTCCGGCAATCGCAGCAACTGAGAAGCTGCAGCTGTAAGCAAAGAGATTGAGCACTCTTTTCCCTTCACAGGTCTTTCGCACCAGATTTCTTCCGACCGCCATGTCGATAAAAAACCCGATATTCTGCCCTGTCAGTGGCCGGAGATAAAAATTCAAACCTGCTTCATGCGCCATAGGGTCAGCGGGCCAAACCCCATATAGAATTTCGACCGGAGTCAATTTCAGGTTACGACGTTGAACCGCAATGCATTTAACCTTGGGGAACTGACCCAGCAGCACCTCTGCCAGTTCGGCCAACCATTCAGGCGCTCGTGAGGCGAACAAGGTCACAAAAAGTAAGCCACCGTACGCATCAATTACTAGATCCTGATAACCGGGGAAGACCCGTCCGCGACCATGAAAGATGCGCCGCGATTCACGGTCGCGGGGAAGATGTTTTTTTACTTCATCGATCAAAGCCTGCATATTTTTACCTGCCGAAAGGCGACCTTCAATTAACAGAGCCGCTCAAGACGACCACCGCACTGTCGATGAAGCCAGTGCCGTCCTTTTGGTAAAGAACGCAATCTATACAGCAGAAAACCGCATTTTAAACAACGTGCTACGGGTTTAAGCTTCTGGGCATAGAGAGTCCTCATCGCTAAGGATTCTGTGTTCTTTGTGTCCCCTGCAATCACCGTCAACCAGCGCTGCCAACTGGGGCCATGGGGGTTGTGATAGCTTCGGCGATCTTGCCTGGTTTGATGATCGAGAAAATGCGCGATCTCATGCAAAAAGGTTTGGCGCAGGGGAGTGTCCTCCTGGGCAAACTGAAGTCGAATCGCCAGGGGATTTTCACCGCGACAGGCATAAGACCCCAGCCGCGTCACGGCATGACTGTGCTTAAGAGGTAAAGCCCAGAGCTGGCCAAGCAAAGTAGGAGTTTGATCCTCACCAATTTCAGCCTGGATTTGTCTTTTAAGAGAAGATGTAAGGTCAAGAAGTTCAATCAGATGACCAACTGTTGAGCATTTCAACATGAAACATGCCCAAGTTTCCGGGCTTCTTTGAGCAGGAAACTCTCAACATTACTCAAGGAGATCCGTCCAAGGCGTTGCAACACATCAAAAGGGACAGGATTAATATTGTAGCGTTGACGCAGTTCACTTTCGAGGCGCGTCCAGAGGAAGGCCGTCATACTGGCATCGGCCAAGGCACGGTGAAAACGGTCTGTCGTTGGCAAATCAAGAAAACTGACCAGTGTCCCTAACTTGTGATTCGGAGCGTGTGGAAACAGGCGTCTTGCAATCAACATGGAACACCCTACCGCCGTGGGAATCCGGTAGCCGAGACGTGAAAATTCCGCGTCAAGAAAGAGTTTATCAAAGGAAGCGTTATGCGCGACCATGGGATCGGACCCGATAAAGTGATAAAAATCCCGGATAATGCTCGAGGCTGAAGGAGCCTCCGCCAGCATGGCGTTGCTGATCCCTGTCAGATCACTGATAAAGGGATCAAGCAAGGCACCTGGGTTAATCAAGGATTGAAACTGATCAACAATCTGACCATCTTCAAGACGCACCGCACCAACTTCGATTACCCGATCTCCCTGCTGAGGAGACATTCCGGTGGTCTCAAAATCAAAAACCACCACCGAACGTTTTTCGGGGGTGGCAAACAGACTGTCTTGAAAGCTAGAAATCACATTTATTCCCTGGGAAGATAAAACTCAGTTCTCAAAATTATCACGACGCTCAGGCCCTGAATATACCCCCCTCAAGGTACTTCTTACAGAATCCTGTCCAATTGCGACCCAGCCACCTGAACGACGGAACTGGGTAATTCGACGGGCGTCAATAAGGTTCTGCAGTTCTCTCGGCCGTACCAACTCGATCCGCCCATCAATAAATTTAACTTTTATCTGCATAACAACCCCAAAAAAAAATTAATATGTTTTTTTTCATTTACTCAGTGTCGGGTTGTATTTCAATCCAGATAGCTGTCAATTTTGTCAAAATCGAACCGCTGCTCAGCTAATTTCTTAATAAGATCAATTTTTTCAGTATCTTCAGCGATAACCTTTGAAACGTCTTCCTTGACAATTTCAAATACAGTAGTGGAAGTTCTCCCGGCACGCATATAAGGAATACCGCTATTTTCTATAATACGCTGGGTTATCGCACTGATCGGGCCGACACCAGGAATGATAATCCCGGCGAGTTTATCACGATATTCCGGAAGTTTATATAAATTGGCCATCGTCACCAGAAGTTCATCGCGACTGCTGTTAACGATCAACAACGTTGATTCCTTAAGCAGGCCCGCCACACGCTGGGTCGAAGCAGCCCCGATCTGTAAATTGTGAACAATTTTACTGCCGATTTCATCACTATCACCGCCGTGAAGTTCAATATCAAGAACATTTGCGATTCGGCGCAAGGTCGGATTGGCAAGAATAGGCTGATAGTTAAACCCCCCGATAATATCGAGACCACTATCAGCAAAAGCAATATTGAGATAATGCAGGGTTTGATCGCGCTTAGAGGGAATAATTTTATTCACCAGCAACGATTTGACTTTAACCTGCTCCTTCTCAAAGAGCGCCATGTTTATACACACCGAATCGACGACATTGCCTAGCCCGCCACCCGTGACCATCATGACCGGTGCCGCTGCCAGTTTGGCAATACGGGCATTGCTGCATCCGATGACCGAGCCGACGCCGGAGTGCCCTGCTCCTTCGATAATCAAAAAGTCATTCTGCCGTGAAAGTTTATCGATCGCTTCAGCGATGCGAAAAAGGATTTTGTCCCGTGAAATCTGCCCATCAAGAACGCGTTTGGTATCCCCAGGGTGGAGGACAAAGGGTGACATGAGAGACAAATCAGCCTCAAGACCAAAGACTTTCGCGATCAAGACCGCATCTTTATCGGCAATAATGCCGTCATGCTCCGAAGGCTTTGGCCCAATCGGCTTAATAAACCCAACCTTGCCGTATTTTTTTTTCGCCATATGCATCAACGAGAGGCTGGTCGTGGTTTTACCACTATTTTGTCCCGTTGCTGCGATAAATATCTTGCGTGCCATTTATTTCAAGCTCCCTGTTGATCTCGTCTGCTCACCATAAGTGAGAACCCCTCTGCGGCGCAAGGTGCCATGGATACAAGTCCGTCGCAAGAGGAAAGAAGACTTGATAACAAAATCAATTTCTGCGCGCTGGCAGCAATTGCAGCAAGGCGAAAAGAAGCGCGGCGGCGACCACAATTGATGGACCAGCAGGAGTATCCAGCTGCCAGGAACCATACAGACCGACACCCACTGAAATAACTCCGGCCAACGCCGCGAAGCCAGCCATCTGTTCTGGCGAACTGGAGAAACGTCTCACCGTTGCTGCAGGGAGGATGAAGAGCGAGGTGATTAACAATAACCCGACTACCTTCATCATGATTGCAACAACCAGGGCCAGCAAACATGAAAAGGACAGCTCAACCAGATCAACCCGAACACCTTCTACGCGTGCCAGATCTTCATGCAGTGTGATCGCAAGTAACGGCCTCCAAAGCAAGAGCAACAGCACAAGAGCTAGTAATCCGCTGCCATAAATCACCATCAGATCCTGTCTGCCGACTGCAAGGATATCTCCAAACAGGTAGGCCAACAAGTCAATGCGCACCTTCTCCATAAAGGCAATGGCGACGAGCCCGAGCGAGAGAGCACTGTGTGACAGGATACCGAGCAGTGTGTCAGAAGGAAGCCGCTGCTGTCGTTGCAGAAAGAAGAGTAAAAGTGACACCAGGAGACAAACCGCCATGACAGCCAGAGTCGGATCGACCTGCAGCAAAAAACCGAGAGCGACTCCGAGGAGAGCCGAATGAGCCAGGGTGTCGCCAAAGTAGGCCATGCGACGCCAAACGACGAAAGTACCGAAAGGGCCAGCTACAAGAGCAACTCCGATTCCGGCCAGCAAAGCACGCAGCATAAAATCATTAAACATGAGGATCCCCCTGCCCGAGCGGACAACTGCAACCCTGATGTGTACAAAGATTATGCTGGTGTTGCGGGTCGTGACTGTAAATCGCAATATGCGGAAGAATCGCCGGCCCAAACAGTTTAAGAAACTGTGCGTCACGCTGAACGGTTTCGGGACTGCCGGTACAGCAGACGTGCTGGTTAAGGCAGATGACACGGTCTGTCGCCGCCATAACCAGATGCAGATCATGCGAGACCATCAACACAGAGCAGTCATAGCGTTCCCGCAGGTGACCAATCAGTTGATACAAATCGACTTGGCCCTGGACGTCTACCCCCTGGACAGCTTCATCAAGAACCATAAGATGGGGTCTGCGCAATATGGCCCGCCCGAGCAGGACACGTTGCAATTCCCCACCCGACAGATCGGCGAGACTCGCGTTGAGCAAATGGCCAGCCCCGACATCCTCAAGCGCTGCTTCTAATTGAGGTGTATCATAACGGCCGAGAAGACGCATAAATCGCGCAACACTTAACGGGAAACTTCGAGGCACAAGGAATTTTTGCGGGACATATCCGATGCGCAGATCTGCTTTGCGAAGCACGCGGCCGGTGTCGGCTCTGATCAAACCGAGAGCGACCTTCAGTAGACTGGTCTTCCCCGCGCCATTAGGACCGATCAGGGTCAGAATTTCACCAGGGTTGATATGGATACTGATATTCTCAAGGATATGCCGGCCATTGCGTACGAGGCAGACGGCATCGAGCTCCAGCAGAGGTTCAGCCATTATTAATCACCTTAGATAACTGCAAATCACCCATATCTACGAAGCGGGTGATGTTGTTATGCTGCAGCATGGCAGAGAATCGGCGGGGATGTCTCTGGTTTGGGAGCGAACAAATCGATTTCAATACGATAACCTCTTGTTAACCTGCTGGACTTACTCATCTCTTGACGAAAGTTTGGCGTTAAGGGTACATCAAGGTTTGAGCTTTGTCCCGCACCTATTTCAGTCAGGAGTTCTCACCAGATGCGTCTGCTTTGTATTTTCCTTCTCCTCAGCCTGGCAACCCCGGCACTAGCGACCCCAAAAGTGGTGGTCAGCATCATCCCGATCTATTCTCTGGTCAGCGCGCTGACCAGAGGTGTCACCACCCCCGAACTCTTGCTGAACCAGGGAGGAAGTCCGCACAGTGCCAGTTTGCGTCCTTCACAGGCGCGCGCGCTGGCCGAGGCTGATCTGTTGATCTGGGTCGGCCCTGAGCTGGAAAGTTTTCTGACTCAACCGATTTCACGCCTGGTTAAACCGGGGGCAGAGATGCGCCTTCTTCCCATTGAATCTTTGAAACGACTGCCACAACGCCATGGGGGGTTCTGGGAGGCGGATGACGATGAGCATGACACAGGACCTGGACACAGTGAATCGCTGTTCAACCCCCATATCTGGCTCTCACCAGACAATGCCCTCCAGATTTGTGTGCTGGTAGCTGCTCGCCTGACAAGGCTCGATCCGAGCCATCAAGCAATCTACCAGAAAAATCTGCTGGCCTTAAAAGCCCGGATCCAAACTCTCTCAAACAAACTGAAGCAACAGCTCAAACCCCTCCAGAAGGAACCGTATCTGGTTTTTCACGATGCTTACGCCTACTTTGAAAACGCATTTGGGCTGAACCCAATCGGGTCCATCCGAGTTTCGGCGGATCGCGCACCTGGCGCCCGTCGACTCCAGCAGATTCGCGAAAAAATAATCCAGAGTAAAGCACGCTGTCTCTTCAGTGAGCCACAATTCAGCCCGGCCACGGCACAAAGATTGGCCGACGCTGGCCACCTGAAGCTTGGAGTTCTTGACCCGCTCGGGAATCGATCAAATTCCAGCCAGGATGACTGGTTTAACCTCATGCAAAAGCTGGCGGATAATCTAACGTCCTGCCTCAAGAAATAACCTTGATGAAAAGGATATTTCTCTTACTCATATTGTTGTTGAGCTTCAATCCGGCCCAGGCGGCCACCCTCAATACGCCGGCCGGCAACCGCCTGAGCTGGCAACTGCCTGCCGGCTGGATAGCACCAACGGAACCGCCTCAAGCCTTACTCGACCAGATCGCGCTTCAGCTCGGCCAGGAAGCCCGGCTCAACGGAAAGAACCCAACACACCGGCAACTCGTGCAAGCAGCTCAACAGCGCCTGACTGTCAACGAATTATTACTCTACCACCCCCGGAGCGGTGCATGGGTCAGTTTTGATTTCAGCCCATTACGACAAGGAGAAGATCCTCCGAGCGCTGCGAGTCTCGAGCTGTCGGCGCACTACGCGCTAGAATCCCTGTCCAGGGAAGACGAATTCCAGCATCCCAGCGGTTCCCAACGCGCTCAATTATTACCGGGAACCCAGGGAACCAGACGGCTTGACGCGCGGTACAGGCAACAGGACGTTGAGGTGCTCTTTAATGGGCTGATCGGCTACCTGACAGGAGAATGGTTCTTCATCTATGCCACCTCCTACCCGGCAAAGGCTGACGTATCGAAGCAGATCGACAAGCTTTTCAGTTCACTAAAATTCGAAACTTAACCTGTGGCGATTAAGGAAATTACTCCTGGATGCCTCACAAAAACAAACGGGTCACCTCATGCGAGGTGACCCTTCTATAATTTGCAGTCCAGAACAAACCTCAAATCTGGACCGACTTGGCCTTTTGGGTCAGGGCTTCGTTAATCCGCTCGCAGATAGACACAGCGTCAATCCCAACCCGCTCTCGCAATTCCGCCTGGGTACCCTGTTCAACAAAATGATCAGCAATACCGACCCGAATCACTGGCTGACAGACGCCATGATCAGACAGAAGCTCCAGAACGGCCGAGCCGAATCCGCCTTGCAGGGCATTCTCCTCGGCAGTCAGCAGCACTGAGACCCGATTCGCAATATCGAGAATCATTTCGCCGTCAAGCGGCTTGATATAGCGCGCGTCGGCCACCAGAAGATCGACCCCCTGCCTGGAAAGTATTTCTGCCGCCTTTAAGGCTTCACCGACCATACTTCCGACGGCAATAATTGCGACCTCTTTCCCCTCACGCAAGATCTCCCCCTTGCCGATGGGAATAGGCTCTACAGATTGCGCCAGAGAGAGCCCTTCACCATTCCCCCGCGGGTAGCGATAGGCGAAAGGTCCATCAAACTCAATTGCGGTCAGCATTGCACGTTTCAATTCAAATTCGTTGCGCGGTGCCATCAACACCAGATTGGGTATGTGTCGCAAAAATGAAAGGTCAAACACGCCATGATGGGTCGGACCATCGGCTCCGACCAGCCCTCCGCGGTCAAGGGCAAAACTGACAGGGAGGTTCTGCAAACAGACGTCATGCAGCACATTGTCATAAGCCCGCTGCAAAAAGGTCGAATAGAGCGCCACCACCGGCCGAAGCCCCCGGCAGGCCAGGCCCGCAGCGAAGGTCACTGCATGCTGTTCGGCGATACCCACATCGAAGAATCGCTTGGGGAAGGCTTCGGCGAAGCCACTGAGCCCGGTCCCTGCAGGCATGGCAGCAGTGATGGCGACAATCCGTTCATCTTTTTCCGCCATCTCACTCAGGGTTTTACCAAAAACACTAGTGTAGCTGACAGCTCCTGGCTTGCCAGGTACAAGTTGCCCGGTTTCACGATCGAACGGTCCGACCCCATGGAACTTGGCGGGCTCTTTTTCAGCCGGCAGATAGCCCTTCCCCTTGCGGGTTGCGACGTGCAACAGGACCGGCCCACGAATGTTCCGTACATTTTTTAAGGTTGCAATCATCTCTGGAAGATTATGTCCGTCAAGCAGCCCGAAATAATCGAACCCGAAGGCTTCGAACAGCATGCCCGGGGTGATAAATCCCTTGAGAGATTCTTCCGCACGCCGGGCGAGATTTACCAGATCCTTACCAAAACCGGGAACATGGTTAAGAATGTTTTCGGTCTCTTTTTTGAAACGTAAAAAGAGCTCACTCGACATTTTACGGCTTAAAAATGATGAGAGCGCGCCGACGTTTGGAGAGATCGACATTTCGTTGTCGTTCAAAATGACAATCAGTTTCTTCTTCAGAGACCCAGCGTGGTTCAGCGCCTCAAAGGCCATTCCGGCAGTCAACGACCCATCGCCAATTACGGCAATGACCCGTTCATCCCCTCCCATAATATCGATACCAGCGCTCATTCCAAGTGCCGCTGAAATCGAGGTGCTTGAATGTCCGACGTCAAAGGCGTCGTGTTCACTCTCTTTACGTTTGGGAAAACCGCTCAGCCCATCAAGTTGACGCAGTGACCCGAAATTCTCGAGCCGCCCCGTCAACAGTTTATGCACGTAGGCCTGATGACCCACATCCCAGACAATCCGATCCCGGGGAGAATCAAACACCTTATGGATCGCAATGGTCAGCTCAACCACCCCAAGAGAACTCCCAAGGTGTCCTCCGCAGGACGCAACCGTTGAAATAATCGTCTCACGCAGTTCAGCCGCCAATTGCTCGAGTTGTGCAAGGTCCATCTTTTTTAGATCAGCCGGACAGGTCAGATTGGTGAGCAATTCATGCATAGATTCAATTACCTCTATCAGGCAAACAACGCCTGTTAAAAAGAACGATTTATTATATAAGCGGCTATCTCGCGCAAGGGACGTGCCTCTTCGCCAAAAGGATCAAGCGCGGCGAGAGCCATGTCACGCAGGTCTCGCGCCCGTTGACGGGCTCCTTCCAGGCCGAGGATCGCCGGATATGTTGCCTTGCCGCGTGCCTCATCACTACCAACATTTTTGCCGAGCAGGGATTGGTCAGCAATAATATCGAGGATATCATCTGCAACCTGAAATGCCAGTCCTGCCGCCTCGCCGTAACGATGCAGAGCGAAGCGTTGGGTGGTATCTGCCCCCCCGATTATGGCACCAATTTCTATAGCCGCGAGAATTAACGCTCCGGTTTTATGTGTATGGATATATTCAAGGGTCGGAAGATCGATTCTCTGCCCTTCGGACTCCATATCAACCACCTGTCCGCCAACCATACCGAGGCTTCCAGCTGCACGGGAAAGCTGGTGGATAATCTCGAGCCGAGCCGGTGCAGTAACGTTCTGCAGAACTTGTGGATTCGACAACAGGATAAATGCTTCGGTTAAAAGCCCATCCCCCGCCAGAATCGCGATCGCCTCACCATAGACCTTATGATTGGTCGGCTTCCCTCGCCGCAGATCGTCATCATCCATCGCCGGCAGATCATCGTGGATCAGTGAATAGCTGTGGATCATTTCAATCGCTGCGGCCGCAGGCAATACGTCTTCGCCCTGGCCACCTACCGCTTCGCAAGCCGCAGACATCAACACCGGGCGGATTCGCTTCCCTCCAGCAAAGAGGGAATAACGCATCGAATCATGCAGACTGCCCGGCAGGGTTTCCGTTTTCGGCACAAAAACGTCAAGCGCTGACTCAACCAATTGCAGACGGTGTTTCAAATAAACGTCGAGGGACCAGTCCTCACTCATCGAAGGGCTCCCGCGTCAGACGACCATCCTGTTGTTTGAGGAGAAGATCAACCTGCAGCTCGACCTTTTCAAGCGCCATGCGGCACTCAGCCGCTGACTTAACCCCCTGTTCAAAAGTTTTCAGGGACTCCTCAAGTTCTAGATCACCCTCTTCAAGGCGTGATACCGCTTCTTCCAGCGCCTTTAACGAGGTTTCAAAGCCTTTCTTTTTTGCCATCAGTCTTCATCTCTCAATTCGCAACACATAAAAATTTTAATTATCACCAGCGGGAGAAGCCGGGGTCAAGTCAATTTCGGTTTTTTTTCGAAGCTTATCCCCAAGACGCTGGCCTCCAACTCACCCTGAGCCAACTGGACACTAATCTGATCCCCCACCTGAACCTGGTCGACATGTAACAGTGGGGTTCCCATTGGCTGCAGGCGTGCCAGAGCATAACCGCGCGCCAATACCCGCAACGGTGAAAGAGCGTCGAGCCGCTCGACCAGGGATTGCAGCATCTGGCCAGACTGCTGCATGCGCAGCAAAATTGATCGTTTGAAACGTTGCTCGAACTCATCCAGTTGCCTCCGTCGCTGATGAAGGGTGTCTACTGGAGACACGAGACGACGTGTCAGACCATCAAAACGCAGGCGCATCAAGCTGAGCCGACCTTGCATGATGCGTCCAAGACGCATCAGCAACTGATCGCAGTGACTCTCCACCTCTTCACGGTTTTTTACCACCATCTCGGCCGCTGCCGTCGGTGTTGGTGCGCGCAGATCGGCGACCAGATCGGCAATACTGAAATCAACCTCGTGACCAACAGCGGAAACAACCGGCAGAATCGAAGCCGAAATCGCGCGAGCAACCACCTCCTCACTGAAAGCCCAGAGATCTTCAAGGGAACCTCCGCCACGTCCGATGATTAGAACATCCGCGCTCCCTTCCTGGTTTAAATCAGCGATCGCCTCAGCGATCTCAGCTGCGGCCCCCGCCCCCTGGACACGGACCGGACGAAGTAACACCCTCACCCCACTTGAACGACGCCGCAAAGTATTCAAAATATCATGGATCGCAGCTCCGGTAGCGGAGGTGACAACCCCAATGATCTGAGGAAATTCAGGAAGAACCTTTTTCCGCTCCTGGGCAAACAACCCTTCGGCCGCCAGCTTCTGCTTTAATTGTTCAAAAGCCAACTGCATCCCACCGATTCCAGAAGGCTCAACACTTTCGACAATCAACTGAAGTTCGCCCCTTTGAGGATAGACCGAGGCCCTTCCACGACAAATGACCTGCATACCGTTTTCGGGTATAAATTTCAGCAGCCGACTGTGACTGCGGAACATCGCGCAACGCAACTGGCCACGATCATCCTTAAGAGTGAAATAGCAATGCCCGGAACCTGGCTTAGAAAAATTGGAGATCTCCCCTTCGACGAAAACTTCTACAAAATTCTCTTCGATCAAGTCTTTCAACAGATCAACCAAACTTGAAACTGAAATCACTGGCAATGACATGTTTCCCTTATTTTATAGTGGCTTGATAATTCATACCTGACATTATGATTTAACTTCAGGGGTCAGGCTTCATTGACACGGACTCACCGTTACCCTATAAACAACGACGGCTGGAGCCCGTAAAAATAGCTGAAATCCTCGGGGCTCGTCCGCTTCACCCGTTTAAAAACATCTGCTGTCTTAAATGGTATACCAAGATGGCTCTTCAGGTCATCAACGAGGAAACACATGGCCCGACCCTACGTCATTACAGTATCGAGTGAAAAAGGGGGTGTTGGTAAAACCACTCTCGCCACTAACCTGGCAATCTATCTCAAAGCACTGGCGAAAGACCTGCAAGTGACCTTGCTCAGCTTTGATAACCATTTTACCGTTGATCGCATGTTTCGTCTGAGTCACGAACAGGCAGACTATCACGTCGGGCATCTTTTTAAAGGGATCTCTCCGACCGACCTGATCGTGCAGGGGGAATACGGCGTACAGATTATCCCATCGTGCAGCAATCTAAATTATTTCAATGCCGAAGCCCCGGTTGATGAAAGCCTCGCTGGCATCCTCAGCCAGTCAGAACTGGGTGGCATCCTGATCATCGACACCTGCCCAATTCTGGATCCCTATACCCGGAATGCCCTGTTTGCCGCGGATCGGGTGATTGTACCAGTCAAGGACGCGCCGTCCCTGGAAAACTGTCAGCATCTCGCAAGGTTCTACAGCGATCACGGAATAAAACATAGCCCCTTACGCCTCCTCCCCTGCTTGCTCGACACACGTATCCGTTACAAAGGGCCTTTTGGAAACTCATACCAACTGCTCAAGGCCTACGCCATAAACCGCGGGTATCGTTGTTTTGAAGGGTTTATCGCCAAAAGTCCCAAGGTTGAGTCGTTAGGCACCAACCCTGAAGGCAAGGTTTATCCGATTTTGACCCATGGTCGTGCGACCGAAGTTCATTTACAATTCAGGCACCTCGCACGGCAGGCGTATCTCGAATATCTGGAAAAAGGCCCACATCGCATTAATGAAATATTGGCCGTACATGAATCCCGGTCTGAATTGCACGACCAAAGGGAACGGCAACGCCGCCAGCGGCTCTTCACCAAATGTCTCTGCTGCGATCGCTCTTTTGAATCACAAGAGTTACCAGCTGCCTTTTATATTGAATCTTCAGCTCGGGATATTTGTGGATTTATTGAAGAACACTGCTTCTATGAGATGATTTTCGGTAACCTGTATGGCAGCCAAAAGGCCGAGGTCAGTGTGGCGGTCAAAGAAATTTTCGAAGAGACCGCCCAGCGATCATATTTTTTAATGCAACGGCCCGAACCGACCCGTATCTCGCTGGCTCGGCTCGATCCACAAGGAGAAACGCTTTTTCAGAGGGTTAGTGATATAAAATCGACTCGGAGTTTTATGCGCCGTGGGACGCCCCTGTTACACCATCTTTTGGATCTCGCCCTGCCAATCAACAATCCAAAACGGATGCTGCTCATCAAATATTGTGCGGCCCCTGCACATGAAATTCTGCAAGAAACCGCCTATGCACGGTTCCAGACAGTTTTCAGCCGAGCGCGTCTCGACTTCGAAACACCCGAAAATTCAGAAGACGAAATTTATTGCAACCCGGTGTTCCCCTGATCAGCATTAATAACGGTTGACTAATCGAGAAACCAAAACAAAATCAACTTGTTGCTCATGTAGCCAGCCAGTATTTTGCCGCAGGGCCTGAAACGTTTGCGGATAGGGGTGGCAAATCGCAATCGCGGTCCCCTTCGCTTCGGCAATTTTCACCATTTTGTGTAATTGTTTGGCGATATAATCAACATTCTCCTCATTGTCGAGAAAAATATTGCGCTCAGCTGTCTGTAAACCCATAAGTCGGGCTTCGTCAAAAGCGACCGAGTCTCCAATCGTACGACTATCTACAAAAAAGAGTCCCGCAGCCTTCAGGCCTTCGAGCACGGTATGCATCGCAGGTCGATCTTCCGTAAATCGCGAACCCATATGGTTATTTCCACCAACGGCACCTGGCACCAATTTAATGTACTGCTGAAGGCGCTGTTTGATTTCATCGGTTGTCAAGTTAACCAGTAACGCATCCGGTCCGGGACTGATTGACGGGTAGTTTTTGGGCTCCATCGGCAGATGGATCATGTATTCACGCTTTTTTTCTTGCATGATTCCGGCACCACGGGTCGCATAGCTGGCCAGTGGCAGGATAGCTGGAGTAATCGGCAAATCAACTGACAGCAGCGCATCAAATACCGCATGATTGCTCCCCATATCATCCATAATAATGGCAATACGGGGGCGTTTTTGCCTTACCTCCTCGGGGACATGATAGCGCAACTCCATGCGCAGAATTCCCTGCCAGTAGACACGAACTATGCCCTGCCGCGGGGAAAGATCCAGTTGAGCCGGGCTATTTGTCAGAGCGATGCGGGTTGAGAGTTCCATCAAGCGAATTTGTTCCGGATAGTCTCCATACATCTGCAATAACACGAGTTCTTGAGGGCTATTGAGACGCCGCCAGCCTTCAGAATGACTACTCATGAGGAGTTCATTTTCGACCAGTTGATCAACATCGGCGTAGGTTGAAATATGAATTTTGGGTGCAGGTGGAGTCACTCCCGGCGGTATTTTGAGATTGAAGTAGACGATCAGTCCTGCCAGGGTTAAGGCTCCACTGACCAGAGCTGCAATCGCAAGCATCAAGCCATGGCCCTGAAAATATTGGCGAGATTTGGCTTTTTTCTTCACTGGTTTCTTTTTACTTGCCATGGCCCCTACTCAAAACAACAGGACGACTCATTGCTCGCCCTGATAAAAATTTATCGACACACAGAAAGCACTTCACAATGTCTGTCCCACCTTGATCTGCTGAAAATACCCTACCCCTTTTAACAGGTCGAAGGCGCGCATTAACTGATAATCGTGGATTTGATCAGAATCGGACGAGATATTTTCGGTCGGCTTTGATTTCATGCTCTCGGCCTTAAAATGGTGTTCAAGATCTTTTTCACGGTAGTGCCCCTTGGCTGCTGGTGCTGCAGGCAGTTCGATTTGTGCTACTTCAATATCTGGAGTAATTCCGCGCGCCTGAATTGATGTCCCACTTGGCGTATAGTAAAGAGCCGTCGTCAACCGCAAACCGGAATGATCGCTCAAGGGGATGATCGTCTGAACCGAACCTTTACCGAAGGTCTTCTCCCCGAGAAGGAGAGCTCGTCCGTGATCATGGAGTGCTCCAGCAACAATTTCGGAGGCGCTGGCACTCCCTTCATTGATTAGCAGAATCAACGGATAGTCTGGCTCGGTCCCACTGGCAGAGGCCTGAAACCGCAACTGGTTCTCTTTATCTCGCCCTTTGGTGTAAACGATCAGTCCCTTGCTTAAGAACATATCCGAAACCTCAACAGCCTGGTCCAGCAACCCTCCAGGGTTGTTACGCAGATCAAGAATTAATCCTTTAAAATGATCCTTATTTTCAAGCCTGATTTTCGCAAGCAGATCTTTTAATTCCTGCCCCGTCCGTTCCTGGAACTGGTTGATCCTGGCGTAGCCGTAACCAGGAGCAAGTGTCCGTCCGCTAACACTGTGAACCTGTATGACCTCACGCATCAGGTCAAAATTGAGAAGCTTTTCGTCACCCGCCCGTCGGATCTGAAGGGAAATCTTCTCACCAATGGCGCCACGCATCATGCGCACCGCATCCATCAGATCAATATCCTGGGTCGATTTCCCGTTAATTCGGACAATTTGATCCAGAGCTTTAATGCCCGCCCGCGAAGCTGGTGTTCCTTCGATTGGAGAGACAACAATCAAAATACCCTGATCAAGTGTCACCTCAATCCCGACTCCGCCAAATTCACCGTGAGTATCAGCCTGCATCTCTTCGTAAAGCTCAGGCGTTAAAAAACTGCTGTGTGGATCCAGGGTTGCCAGCATGCCACGGATGCCTCCGTATATCAGGTCACGGATATTAACCTCTTCAACGTAACTCCGATGAATGATAGCCAGCACATCAGTAAAGAGCTCAATATCTTCATAGGCATTGCTCGCCGGCTGAGCTGTAGTTGAATCCACCTGTTCAGCTATCGCAACCTGAACCCAAAAACAGGACATGAACATGAAACCTATTAACAATCTGCGCATGCTCGTCATAATCACCTCATTCGCTTCACTACAAACAGCATAATAATCTTATCTGGGCGTCAGCCAGTTGAGAGGATTTACCGGCGCACCGTTCTGGCGAATCTCAAAATAAATCCCCTCTTCCCCGGGTAAACCCGCTACCGCGATAACATCCCCCTGTTCGACTGAATCCCCAACCTGTTTAAGCAATTTTTCAGCCTGTGCATATAGCGTATGAAAGCCACCGGGATGTGAAACGATCAACAGGTTACCATATCCTTTGAACCAACTGGCAAAAGCAACTTTACCAGGGGCCACAGCCTTCACCTGGGTCCCCTTAGCCGCCGATATTTCAATACCATGACTTTCATACAAAGTGCCGAATTCCGGATTTTTCTGGGTACCAAATCCAACCAGTAGGCCGCCAGACAATGGCCAGGGCAGCTTCCCCTGCCGCGAAGCAAATGGGCCTGATCCACTACTCTGATTTGGTTTCAGTTCACGGACTAAATTCTCAAGTCGCGCAGCTTTTTCCAGTAACTTCTGGACCTCGGCGTGTAACTGGGTTTTATTCTGACGAACCTTACGCAAAACCTGCGCCTGCAGTTTTCGAGCAGAGCGTGCATCTTCACCTTCTTTATTCTCGGCTACGAGTCGCTGCTCTTGTTGCTTTTTCAAGGTTTTCAGCTGTGACAAACGCTTCTGTTGCTGCTCTAACACCAGCCGAAAGGTGGCCATCAGTTCCTTGTCATTGGCAAGAATACGCGAGAGATAGGTATATTGCTCGGCCAATTCCATCGGAGAGCTGGAAGAGAACAGAACCTTGAGTAATCCTGAATTATTATCTTTATAAAGCGAAACCAAGCGTTTTTTCAGTAGTACCTCTTGTGCCCCCTGAGCCTGTCGGCCCTGATTTATATCTTCCAGCAGATTGTTAATTTTCTTTTGGGCCTGTCGCCCTTCGGTCTTTAGCTGGGTGATGCGCCGATCAATTTCCTGCAGACTTGTATTAATGGCGACAAGATCGCGTAACAACGAAAGTTCTTGTTGATGTTGAGCGTTGAGCGACTGGTTAGCTTGGTCGATTCGCTGCCGAATCTGTTGAAGGCGTGCACGGTTATCCTGCTGCTCCCCCGCCGAAACCAAACGGGGGAAGGACAAAAAACAGGAAAAGAGAGATAGCAACAGCAGAAAACGCATAGAGACTATAGCCGGACAAATTTGCGCAGAGAGGCCAGACTCCCGAGTAGCCCAAGAAATACCCCGCACACGACAAGAATAAGCTGTTGGTCCCCAGAAAGAAAAACCGGGTCAAATCCAATCGGTGTCAGCCAGAAAGATTGCAAACTTTTCTGGAGCAATAATTTATAGCTGAGACCCAAAAATCCAAGGGCGAGAAGACCGCTGGCAAACCCTTGCATGGCGCCTTCAAGTAAAAAGGGGATTTGGATAAATCTTTTTGTCGCGCCGACCAGAGCCATTATTTCAAGCTCATCACGACGTGCATAAAGCGTCAGTTTGATCGTATTGGAGACAATAAAAAGTGCCGCAAACATAAAAAAGCTACCAAGGATCAACCCGACAAACTTCAGCAGGTCAACAAAGTTTTCAAAACGTTCCAGCCATTCCTGCCCAAATTGTAAATCATTAAAGCGTTTATCCTTTTTTAATTCAGCAACAACCCGAGCAACCCCCTCCCGAGTGTGAGATCCTTCCTTAAGGGTAACCTCAAGGGACGCGGGCAAGACATTTTGACTGACTCCTTCAAGCAAACTGGCATCATCACCAAGGCGGGATTCAAAACGCTTAAGCGCTTCAGCCTGTGAAACAAAGACGACCTGTTTAACATCCGGTAGGTTTTCGATCTTACTTGTCAACGGGGCGATAAGATCACGGGCGGGGGGGGCATCAAAATAAGCGACAACCTGCACCTCTTTACTCCAGCGTGTTGCCAGTCCCTGAATATTGAGCACGACCAGAAAAAAGGTGGCCATGGTAGCCAACGCAACGGCCATTGTTAAGATCGCTGCCGTACACAACACCGGCCACTGGCGCATGTTACGCAGTGCTCGGAGGATAAAATAACGAATCTTTTCCAACACGTCCTGAACCTTTAGAGGTTAAATACCTCAGTATTTTCGGCAGTTTGAATAAATCAACACGACTACACGGATAGTTGGTGATGTTTTAAGGTTGATGATCCATAATCAATCGCCCAGCTTCAAGCCCCAGAACCCTTTTAGGAAATCTTTTATAAAGGCTGTGATCATGTGTTGCGAGTAAAACCGTCGTTCCACGAGCGTTGGCTCGTTTGAACAGCTCCATAATTTCGAGGGTAACCTCCTGATCGAGATTTCCGCTCGGCTCATCTGCCAGCAGGATCAGAGGGTCCACCACCAGAGCCCGGGCTATAGCAATCCGCTGTTGTTCGCCGCCGGAAAGTTCGACAGGCCGTCTTTGCAAACGATGCTCCAACCCCACCTCCTTCAACGCCTGATAGACCTTTTTACTCACTTCATAACGTTTTTTCCCTTGCGCTTCGAGCGCAAAGGCGACGTTTTCGTAGACTGTCCGACTGCTCAGTAATTTGAAGTCCTGAAAAACAACCCCTATTTTACGGCGCAAGAAAGGGATCTGACGACTTGGCATGCGCGTAATATTTTGACCATTAATCAGAATTTGTCCACGAGTCGGACGATAAGCACCATATAACATACTGAGAAATGTCGTTTTCCCGGCACCGGAAGGCCCTGTTACATAGGTAAATTCACCCTTCTCGATGTGTACAGACATCTCACGGAGAGCAACACTCTCCCTGCCGTAAGATTTGGTGACATTGAATAACTGAATCATTACAGAATTTCTCTGGCGCATGCCTAGACATAAAGGAGAACACTAACATCGATTACCACTGGTTGTAGGGGGTCCCATTCTGGCCGATTTGATCACTACCACTCTTAATATCAAAGCAACCGCCCTCTACAAAATCGCCGTTTTCGGTTGGTTCGGGTGGTACACATTTCCAGGTATCTGAAGCACCGGTAAACGGATCACGCGGCAAACCTCGCAGATAATGTCCAGAGATCAGGTCTTCCAGAGTATCGGGATAGTGCCCCTTGTCCGCATAAAAGCCATCAAGCGAACGACGCATCTGATAGAGATCTTCACTAAGCACAGTCTCACGAGCCTTCAATTGATGCTTGAGATAGCTCGGCACAGCAATGGCGGCAAGAATTCCCATGATTGACATAACAACCATGAGTTCTATGAGGGTGAAACCATGCTGGCCAAGGCCCCTGTTATTGAAAAATTTCATCATCTGTTACCAACTACTATAAGGGGTGCCATCAAGACCAATCTTGGTACTCTGAGAGTGCACATCGTATATATCCTCTCCACCCCAAACCGTTGAGTCATAATCATCCGCATATGAGCGAAAGCCCCAACCCTCGTCATTGTCATCAAATGGATCCTGCGGTATGCGGCGCAGATATTTATGTTTGTTTTCGTATAAACCACCCCAGTCATTCCCTTCAACCAAAGACATTAAGTCTGGTGGATAACCGGATTCACCAACCGTCGCAATTATTTTCTTTTCTTTAACGGCCTTGTCATAATCGGCTTTATATTCATCGAGAGCGGTACGTATGGTGCGTAACGCACGACGTAATTCCATCTCCTTGGTTCGCTGAACGGTAATTTCAGCATAGGGGACGATAGCAGTGGCCAATATGGCAAGTATCCCCATGGCAATGACCATTTCAAGCAGAGTCAGACCGCGACGACAGCTGAGCCTTTTCAGGAATAAGTTCAAAATCTACTGCACCTCGACGATCAATCCGCGACTATCAACCGCCAATCTTTCTCCCGCGGGATTACGAAAGTTTATCCGTTCCGGGGCGATAGAAACCTTCCCTGCGGCCTTCGCTTTAAATTCGAGGGTAGCCAAAAGACCACCGCCAGAAGCGCCCTTCCCACCAGCTCCCTGTTTAAGTCCGACGACAATCCGGCCAGAATCGGACATCGGTGTACTCGTAAAAATGGTTTTTTCTCCGCCCTGTTGTAAAAAAGACCCTTCTGAGGCTTTGACAAATTCAACCAAATTTGGATCGAACCGGATATAAAGTGGAGCACTAAAAAGATTTTTTACATCCTGAATCGACAGGGAGAGCACAAAATGACTGCCGACCTTCACTACCCGGTCACCCTCAAGGAAAATTGAGGGTCGAGTGATGACTGGTGGTGTCAGAAGCTCTGGTAAAACGACTTGTGGAACAGGTGCGCCCAACCCCGAGTCAACTGATGAGGTCTTCTGCTTTAGTTCACTCTTGGTTATCGGTTTCACCGGCGCCACAGGAGCTGGAATTTGCTGCGGTTGGTCCATCGGTTTATCGCCAGATACGGGAGTTGAATTTACAGATACAGGCTTGCTTGAGAATTGAGGTTGAAATGGAATAATAGCCGTTGAGGTTTGTGAAGGCACTACTTTAATAGGTGTATTCCCCTGCCCCTCAAGATACTCATCTGCGAAGGAGCCGAAATTACGACCAACCCTAAGATCGTCCTCGCCACCAGACCAGATAGTAGCTGTTTCACCTTCGGGTAATTTAAGTGAACGCACGATGTGCGGAGTTATTGACAGCAGAATTTCACGTTTAGTTTTATCCTTGGCATAATTTGAAAAGAGAGCTCCCAACACGGGGATATCACTGAGTATCGGAATTCCTGTTTTTGACTTGCTATTGTCATCACGCAGCAAACCGCCAATGATCGTCTGCACACCATCCTTAAGGATCAGTTCCGTGTTGGCATTCGTGGTCGAGATGGTCAGAACGGTTGTCCCTTGGTTGATGGTGTCGCGGTTCGAAACATTGCTGACCTCCAATCCGATCTTGGTCACGATAGTGTCGTCCAGTTGAATTGTCGGTTCGATGTCAAGCTTGACCCCGACATCGACATACTGAACACTGTCGGAGCGCTGATCACCGTTCGTGCCGCTGGTTGTCACTGTGACTACGGGCTCACGACTACCGATATGGACTTTCGCCTTACCCTTATTCTTAACCCTGATTTTAGGACTGGCCAGAATTTCAGCGTCACCATTTTTTTTGCTCAGATCGAAAGATGCCGAAGGAATCTGATATAAAAATTTCATATTATTGAAACTGCTTGTGATTACAGAACCAATTGCGTCAGCGCCCCCGGGAACTTTCAATCCCGCCGAAATGGTTGATGGGAGCGTTGCCCCGATTTTAAGATTTTTTGTATGGCTGACCTCAACCAGCTCAAGGTCAAAAACCACCTCGGAGGTTGGGCGATCATTGGCTTCAATAATTTTTTGAGCCAGACGTATAACCTCAGGAGTATCCCGCAGAACTATGGCATTCAATTCCTCATGAACATAAATCTTGCGAACTTGCAGCATGGTCCGCAAGAGATTAACCGCTTTTTTGGCATCAATATTTGATAGATAAAAAGTCTGAATGACCTGGTCTCCAAACTGTTTCTGTTTAGCTTTAGAGTTTGGGAAGAGGATAATCGTCTTGGAATTCAAGATCTTTTTATCGAGATTGTTCATGCGCAGCAAAAGCTCTAAAGCCTGAGCGAAAGTGGCCTTTTCAAGGAAAAGTGTCGTGGTTTGAGTCCGTATATCGTCATCAAGAATAAAACGAATGCCCGACAGCTGAGTCAGGATGTCAAAAACATCTGGTAAATTGGCTGCTTTGAAATTTAAGGTGATCGGCTCACTCGAGGTTACTTCGAGTTCAATCCCATCAATCATTGTAGAAGAGTGCCGCATAAGTTCTTTTTGCAGATCGAGTGCAGGTTGATAATCAGTTAATATCCCCAATGCATCTTTCACCAACTGATTTGCCTGCTTGAAATGGCGATCCCTCATCATTTTTTTTGCTTCAGTAACCATCTTTTCGGCTTCAATATGCAATTCAGCCTGATGCGCCTTGATCTGACTCGTTTCGTTTGAGGCATCTAAACCTTTTGAAAGTTGGAACTCCTGGAGTGCGCCCTGAAAATCATTGGCCTCCAGCAGGTCACTACCCTTTTTTTCGTGAACCAGAGAGGCACTCTGACGCGCAAGTTGCAGGCGCATGCGATATTCCGCAATTGTAGGACTATCATCGACGGCTTCGGCATAAGCAAGCACAGCATTATCATAATCACCGACAGCATAGAGTTTTTGGGCTCGGCTGAAAGCGGCAGAGCCGGCACAACCAGTCAGCATCAGGAACAGAAGTCCCATTGAAAAAAATTTCATTAATTCTGAACCTCGCTGTCTATTGTTCATTATCAACCCCACATATATCAGTTTGCACCAACCCCGGGGGATGGTGGTTCAACCCCGGGGGATGGTGGTTCAACCCCGGGGGATGGTGGTTCAACCCCGGGGGATGGTGGTTCAACCCCGGGGGATGGTGGTTCAACCCCGGAAGATGGTGGTTCAACCCCGGAAGATGATGGTTCGGTCTCTGGTGTAGTCGGCAAGAGGAATGGTGAAGTTTCAACCGGTACTGGGCGTACAACCCTCATCGTCGACCTGCCCACTGTGCGAGAGTTTCTTCCTGAGGAAAAAACATTTCTAACTTTGGCTTCCGTCAGAGGGATTTTAACCTCCCCTGCTCCATTTAAGCGTCCAATGGTAATCTGCTGACTATCAAGTTCAGTGACGCGAAACTCACCAGCAAATTGCTGGTTTTTCTTTAGTAGATAAATCTTCCCCTGCAGCGAAACAAAGGCAGTTAACTCTCCCCCTTTTTGCAAAAAGCCAAGAACTCGAAAACCAGGCATAGGAGAGCTGACATTTTGTACGGGTACGGGAGGAGGTGGTGCCTGAACAATAACAACAGGCGCGGGTGGCACCACTGGCGCCACAATTATTTTTGGCGTTTGTTTTACTGGAGGGGGTGGAAACAACTGCCTAAATAAATTTATTTTTGGCTGACTAAACTTAAGATGGCTTCCACCACTAAAATCAAACTGCTGCTTAGCGTCTCGACCATTACCTGTCCCAGCTTTAGCCTCAGATTGTAGCAGGGCATGGACATGTTCTTCATGCGGCATGTTCTGCCAGAGGTAATACAGCGAGAAGCCAGCCCCCAGAATAAATAGGACGAGAAGAGCTCGGGAATTTTTCATCATTCCCCTCCCTGAAAAAACGTCTTCAATTCTATTTGCAAACCGACAACGTCATTCTTTTCCTGATGGTGGCTATTCAGGGAAATTTTATCGAGTATCAGCACTGATGGAGAATTTTCGAGCAGATATATAAATTTCTTCAATTGAGGATAGCTGCCACTAACCCCAAAATTAAGCGTATAACTCAGCAATTTTGTTGTCTCTACCGGTTTGGCCACATATGAAATCTGAGCAATATCAATACCGGCATCCCCAGCATAAGAGTAGATCCGCCCGATAAAATTACCGAGCCCGCTTCGCTGAGGGATAATCTGGTAAAAATGTTCAAGGTCTTCAGCAATTCCAGTAATTTTTTCACCACCGCCTTCTTCCAGGCGCTGCTGTGCAATTTGTAATTCGCTCTGATTTGTCTGGAGCTGAGTATTTATCTCCACAATTTTCTGATCAAACCAGAAGATCTGAATAAAATGAAAAGCAAAAACCAGTAAAATAAGGGCCGAAAGCAGAAAAATCTTACGCCGATTCTCCTCCCAGAAAGCCCGTATGAATTGTTCACGCAACATCAAAAGACCCCCTCAATCTGAAGAGAAAAGGAGATCGCTTCACGTTCTACGTCTGCATAATCACGTACTTTAATTCGGCTATGGTTTTGAAGATAAACCTGATCAAACTCACTTTTCTTTAGTAAACGATCAAGAAAAAGACGCATCGCTTTAAGATCCACTGCCTGTCCACGAAGACTGAGGCTTTTCTTTTTATAATTGGGCTGAAAATCCGTAAGACTGACACCCTCCGGGAGTAATTTCTCCATGCGATCCAAAAGCGCGGTCCAACGGAAAGCGTCCTGCGCAAGAAGCTCTCCAACGATTTCGTGTTCCTTTTCAAGAAAACCCCGTTCAGCGCTCGTAAGTGTTTTCCTGGGGCCTCCTTGTAACCGCAGCAGCTCTTGTTGAGTCTCTTGAACCTGTTGCTGAATGAGGTGCAACATTTTGTTGCTCTCTATCATGGTATTTGCTGCCCAACCAACCGAAAGCAGAAGAATGCACAGGAAAACAATAAATCCACTATTTAAAGCGCGTCTATTGAGATAACTCCGACTTGCAAGATTTAGAGTCAGTTTCATCCTTTATCCCACATCAGGCTTTCGGCGGAACCAATTGCAGCGGCCATCCCTGCAGCTTCAGCGCTGGACAAAATCAAGTTCTCCTGCCCTGAAAGAGTGGTAAGGGGTGAGGGTAAGTTTTGAATCTGCCGATCAAACGCCGAAGAGATTGCATCATTTAGAGATTTTTGATCTTCCCAATCCGATTGCAAATAAAGCACCGAACGAGAAAAAACAATATGTCCACTACGATAAGTCACCAGCGAACGATTGATCTCTCTAAAAACAGTTTCGGCATCAGTCATGCCAGCTTTGGCGCGATGAAAATCAAGTACCCCATTTTGAACCGTCAAGATGCTCATTTGCTGCTGATGAAGCGCAACGAAAATAAAATCGGCCCCAAGATCAACCTTGGATCGGTAGCAGTTGTATATTTGAAGGGATTGAAAATCAATTAAGGAAACTGAAAACCCGGCCGCTGCCAATAGTTCTTCATACTGATTACGGATCTGCGTATCAATCACCGAGACCAGTACCCGACGGCTACCAGGCTCACGCTCGCCAATAATCTGGAAATCAAGTTCAATGTTCCGATAATTATCAGGTAGTTTTTCTTTAAGTTGCCAGCGTACTATATCGATCCCTTGTTGGCGATTTTTAAACGGGGTTTCAACATCGAGCAAAAAAATATGCCCTGTCGCATCAGGTAAACAGAGGGCTATTCGCTCTTCACGCCCTGCAAGGGGGAGCAGGACTTCCTTGACCCCATCTATGAAAACCTGTGGTACGAGCACATTAAGCTCGCGGGCCGTCGGAGATATGACCTCTTCACTGAAGCGCAGCGTCTGGCCTCCGACAAGAACACGTCGTCTCCCCTTACGCCTCAAGGAGACTGATCGTAAACCCTGACGGCGGACCTCAAGCCCGATAAAATTTCTGCCGAACACGATAATTTCAGTCCTCCGCAAAGGTCACACGATTAATCTCGCGAACAGTCGTTTCGCCGGCAAGTAGCTTGTTGATTGCTGCCTGCCGAAGGAAGATCGTGCCGTTCTCCAACGCTTTCTTCTTAAGCTCGGAAACAGGACGTTTATTAACAATCATTTCACGCAGAATATCATTCATTTCAAGCAGTTCAACAATAGCGCTCCGGCCGTGATATCCGAGGCCATTACATTCCTTGCAGCCTGCCCCTTCATAAAGCTTTTTCCCCACGAAACGTGCAGGATTAAGTCCGGCTTCACGTAACTGCTCATCACTATAGCTGACCTCATGACGACAATGCGTACATATCTTTCGGATCAAACGTTGAGCCATGACACAGTTCAGACATGAGACAAAGCTATAGGGGTCGATCCCCATGTGCATAAAACGGCCAAGGACATCGAACACGTTGTTGGCATGAACCGTGGTGAAGACCAAGTGTCCGGTCAACGCAGACTGTACCGCAATCTGGGCGGTTTCTGGGTCACGAATCTCGCCGACCATGATCTTGTCAGGGTCATGGCGTAAAATTGAACGCAGCCCTTTGGCAAATGTCAGCCCTTTTTTCTCATTGACCGGGACCTGGACAACGCCTTTGACTTGATATTCGACCGGGTCCTCAATCGTTATAACCTTCTCTTCGCTGGCGTCAATTTCAGAAAGAGCGGCATACAAGGTCGTAGTTTTGCCGCTACCGGTCGGCCCGGTGACCAGCACCATACCGTAAGGCTCACGGATTCTGGCTCTGACTCTTACCCGCTCACGCTCCTCAAAGCCCAGAACTTCCAGGGTCAGACCCTTCATGTCAGCTGCAATGGATTCTTTATCGAGAATCCGGATTACGGCATCTTCGCCAAAAATGGTTGGCATGATTGAAACCCGAAAATCGATCGATTTATCACCCAGACGAACCTTAAAGCGACCATCCTGCGGAACTCGCCGTTCTGATATATCCAGTTCGCTCATGACCTTGATCCGCGAGATTATCGGCGATTGGAAACGACCATCAATAGTTTCGTTTGCTTGATATAGAACACCGTCAACCCGATATTTAATAACGACACCGTCACCAGTTGATTCAATATGAATATCGCTGGCACGTTTCACCAACGCATCGTAGAGCGTCGAATCAATCAGACGAATAATTGGACTGGTATCGGCCGTTAATTTTTCGATCGAAAGGACTTCGTCTCCCTTGTCTGTCTCCTTGATCAACTGCAGCTTGAAGTCTTCTGATGCCTCACGCAGAACCCTCTGAGAGCCCTCCCCCCTTTCGAGCAGTTTTTCGATCTGGGTGCGTGCTGCAATCTTGAGCGTAAGAGTAAGACCCAGCTGCATTTCCAGAGCGTCAAGCATTAAAACGTCCGTCGGATCTGACACGGCAATCGACAATGTGTCGCCCACGCGCTCAAGCGGAATCAGCTTCTTCTTCAAAGGCAACCCGGCAGGAAGAGACGCCATCAAGTCCAGGTTAAGGGTAATATCTTTGAGATTAATGTATTCAAAACCAAATTGTTTGGCCAGCGCCTGTGCAAGCTCGTCTTCAGTGAAAAACCCTTCCACGAGCCCGGTTTCACCAAAGTTTTTCCCGGTAATCGGAAGCTTCTCAAGCAGCATGTCGACTTCAGCTGAAGTGATTGTCCCCATCTCAACCAGGATATGCCCAATTTTTTTTCGTTCGAATTTCATCGCCAGTGGTTGTCCTTACCTGACCGTCTGCCCCATCTGAAAGATGGGAATATACATGGCCAACACAATCAAACCAATCATAACCCCCATAACCATCATAAGGATTGGTTCAATCATAGTAGTTAATTTAATCAGTCGCTTCTCAACCTCGGACTCATAATAATCGGCAACATCTCGCAACATTTCATTCAAAGACCCTGTTGTTTCACCCACGGCAACCATGCGCAGGGCGATCGGCGGAAAGAACTCGGTACGCGTCAATGATTCTGAAAGCGACGTCCCCTCCTCAACACGTTGGACAGCAACAGCCAGTTCCTTCTCAAGGCAACGATTATTCAAGGTTCCGCGCGACATGGTCATGGAAGGAACCAGGGGGGTCCCGCTCGCCAGGGTCGTTCCAAGCGTGCGGGTAAAGCTGGAGATCGCATAATCACGAGCTAATGAACCAAAAAAGGGGAGCCGCAAAAGGAGACGATCTATAAAATATCGACCACCCATTGAACGCATAAATCGCCGGAAAAGAAAGACCCCTATGATCACACATAAAATCAGCAACGGTAAGAAGCTGGACAAACCATCAGCAAAAGCGATTAGTAAGCGAGTTAAGAGGGGGAGCTCAATATTGGCATCAGCAAATATCTTGGTGAAGTTTGGTACCACATACAGCAACATGAAAAATAAAACAAAGCTGGCTAACGTTGTCAGCATGATCGGATAAAACGCGGCACTACGAATTTTGTTGCGGATCACTTCAACCCGCTTTTGATAATCAATAAACCGACTGATCGTTACCGGCAGGTCACCGGTTTTTTCCCCCGCGCGTATCGAAGCAATATAAAGATGGTTGAATATCTGGGGATACTTGGAAAAAGACTCGGAGAGCACGCTCCCCGCCTTTATGTCTTCTCGAACCTCACCTAAAACGTCTCGCAGGCTGCAGGCTTCCATCTGTTCAATCAATGTTTCAATCACCTGCAGGATCGGCAAGCCCGAACGGATCAAGACCAACAATTCCTGGTTGAACGACAAAAAACGAGCCCCTGTCATGCGGCCATGCCGATGTCCGGAGCCAATCGTCTGGCCAAAAAATTGACGACGTACATGAAAGACGAAAAAACCCTGTTCTTCGAGGTTTTGACGCAGGGCCTCACGACTCGAGGCGTCGAAAGACCGTTCTACGATACGCCCATCGGCCGTGCCTATTTTACAAAAGAAATTCGCCATAGCCTCGAATATTACCATAATCCATAAAAAAAAGAATCTCTTAACTAAAGAAGATGACAGTGTTTTTTACAGACCTCCCTTTTCGTCAGGTGATATTTTTTTAAGCTCAAACAGAGCTCAAAGTTGATAAATCCATTCCAGATTTCCCGAAACAGAGCCCCGCCTATGGTAGGAGCGGGGGATGATCAATATGCCATTCCATTACGTCAAAGCGCCGAATATAAATCCAGGCGTCAAAATGCGAAAAATCAACCTTGTGCCTGCACAGCGGTTATCGCAGCAACATTAACAATGTCGATGACCGAGCAACCCCGTGACAGGTCATTAACCGGCTTGGCCAACCCCTGAATGATAGGTCCAACTGCTTCAGCACCGGCAATCCGCTCGACCAGCTTGTAACCGATATTCCCGGCATCCAGAGTAGGAAATATCAAGGTGTTTGCCCTTCCCGCGACAGGGGAGCCCGGGGCTTTCTTTTGGCCAACCTTGGGCATAAGAGCAGCGTCCGCCTGCAATTCACCATCTATCGCTAAATTCGGGGCCAGTTGCCTGACAATCGCGAGAGCTTTTATAACCTTGTCGCTATCTTCGTGACTGGCACTTCCTTTAGTGGAGAAACTGAGCATTCCGACCCGAGCTTCAACCCCCAGAAAACTTTTGCAACTGGAGGCGGTACTAATAGCAATCTCGGCCAGAGCCTGAGCATCAGGATTCGGATTGACAGCGCAGTCGGCAAAGCAGAGTACGCCATTTTCACCGAAATCAGGGTTTTGGGTAACCATCAGAAAGACTGAGGAAACGGTCTTCATCCCCGGAGCGGTGCCGACGACCTGAAAGGCTGCCCGCAATACATCTCCGGTAGTATTGAACGCACCGGCGACGGCCCCCCCGGCGTCCCCTTTACGCACCATCATGGCACCAAAAAAAAGGTTATCCGTGCCGGTTAAAAGTTCCAGCGCCTGCCCCCTGGTTAAACCCTTTTTTTTACGAATCTCGACCAGTTCATCCGCATAGCTATCCAGCAGAGCAGAATTCGTTGGGTCAATCAGTGTGACACCTTCAAGTGACACCTTAAGTTCGATAGCTTTAGCCTCTAATTTTGCGACATCTCCAAGAAGGACAGGGATTGCCAGGCCTTCTGCCGCAATCTGCTCTGCCGCCTCCACCATGCGGTCATCATAACCTTCAGGCAGCACCACGGTCTGCAGGTTTTGTTTTGCCTTCGCTTTAATTTGGTCAACAAGATGCATTTTCTAACCTCCGTTCGCGTACTAAAAATGTCTCAACCTTATGCCTGAAAAAGGCGACATCAAAAAATGATCACGTTCAAATTCTGCCAGATAGCGTCGTTTATAGCCAAAGCCCCCTTCAGGGGTCAATGACTTAATCTTCCCCTAAGTCATAAAGAGGCTATAATGCCGCTGGAAGATGCATATCAACACGGGTATACTCGACAAACATGAAAACCAACTTCAGCAAACCATTGCGTAAAAAATCGAATTTATTTGGCTTATTCCTGCTCGTATCGATGCTGCTGCACCTACTTGCAGGATTCGTGTTGCAGAATAATTTATTTACCCCCCACCCCGAGAAAAAAACCGATGAGACCCTCGTTGCGCTGCAAGAACGCAAAAATTGGCTCGAATTAGATCAGAAACCGCTGAAAGTTGCGGAAGCCCCCCCTAAAGAAGCAACTCATATCGCCGAAGCCAACCAGCAGGTTAAGCAGGAGACTGCCCCCAAGGCGACCGACCATCGTGATCAGAAACGAGTCATCTCGCAAAGAGAACAACCAGCTCATTCTTCACCTAAAAAACAACAACCTCAGGTCAAGGAGACACAGCCATTTCCGCAGGACAACCGGACTGGAGATATCCCTCTAACTGCAGCGAAACCCATGCTACGCCCAGAAATAAATTTACCCGATTTAAAGAGTTTGACGAATCTCTCGCCCCTGACTCAAGCACGACTGGACCGGCAGCAAGACCGCCCCGAGATTCAACTAAAAGGCGATGAGGTCTGGCTTAATCTGCGCGAGGACGATAAATTAATCTCATTTTTCCGCAGGTTCCGAGATCGGATCGAGGCTGTATGGAACTATCCGGCTGAGGCTGCGAGCAAAGGAATTCAAGGGACCCTTCTGATCAAGATAGTCGTCAATAAAAAGGGGGAGCTGCTTGATGCGCTCCCCCTGGAGAGTTCAGGCTCTGATATTCTCGACTACGAAGCGATTCAAGCCATTTACCGCGCTGCCCCGTTTGGTGCGTTACCGAGCTACTACAAGTATGACCAGCTAAAAATATATGCGCATTTCCAATATAATCTGAGCCGGTCTTTTATTTACGGCCAGCCCTGAAATCGAGGCACCTCACCCAACCCGGCTATCCCACTTCAATTTCGGTTTTCGAGCTGCCTGGGTCTCGTCAAGTCTTCGGGTTCGCGCATTGATCGGCGCCTCGTGTAACAGATGAGGGTTCGTCTTTGCCTCTTCGGCAATGGCAATAAGCGCGTCACAAAACTCATCGATCTCTTGTTTGCTCTCAGTCTCTGTCGGCTCAATCATCAATGCACCATGAACCACCAGAGGAAAATAAATCGTCGGAGGATGATACCCGTAATCTAAAAGACGCTTTGCGATATCCAGCGTATGACAATCGTTCGGTAGCCCTGCGTCACTGAAAACGACCTCATGTAATGACCGCTGTTTGTACGGAAGATGATAACTCCCTTCGAGACGTGCTCGGATATAGTTGGCGTTGAGAACAGCCAATTGGGTTGCTTTTTTAAGTCCCCGAGGCCCCATTGCCAAAAGATAAGCGTAAGCACGCACAAGAATTCCGAACTGACTGGCAAAGGTCCGCAAGCGGCCAATCGAATGTGCTCGATCGGTCTCGAGCCGGTATGACGTCCCCTCTTTAACGATTACCGGGATCGGCAAAAAGGGCTCAAGGGACTCACTTACGCCAACGGGACCCGCACCGGGGCCGCCGCCTCCATGAGGGGTGGAAAAGGTTTTATGCAGATTAAAGTGCATAACATCGATCCCCAGATCGCCCGGACGACACGCACCCAACAGCGCGTTGAGATTGGCGCCATCGCAATAGACCAACCCCCCTCGGCTATGGACCAGTTCACAGATTTCTCGGATATTTGTTTCAAAAAGCCCCAAGGTATTCGGATTTGTCACCATCAGCGCAGCGACATCATCATCCATAGCCGTGGCCACCGCTTCAACGCTGAGCACACCATCCGATGCGATCGGCACCACCTCATAGCCGCAGAGCGCTGCCGTGGCGGGGTTTGTTCCGTGCGCCGTATCCGGAATCAACACCTTGTGCCGTTTATTACCTCGCGCATGATGCCAGGCATGAACCATCAGCATCCCGGCAAATTCACCATGAGCGCCTGCCGAAGGCTGCAGGGTCAGGGCCGGGAACCCGGAAATTTCGCAAAGGGCTTGCTGCAATTCATACATCAACCGTAGCGATCCTTGTGACAGATGGTCTGGTGTTGCGGGGTGAAGGTGAGCAAAACCTGGTAATCGCGCCACAACTTCATTGATTTTCGGATTATATTTCATCGTACAGCTACCCAAGGGGTAGAAACCGCTGTCAACCCCGTAATTCCAGGTTGACAAGCGCGTATAATGCCGAACCACGTCGACTTCGGAGAGTTCGGGGAAGCCCTCAATTGAATTGCGCAACAGGCCACTCTCGGGTTGGGTCGCCGGCACATCAAGCACTGGCAGGTCATAACCACAGCGACCGACGGTTGAACGCTCGAAGAGCAGGTTTTCGTCGAGAATTAATCCCTTGCTGCCTATGGCACTCATGCGGCACCTCCATTAAGCGCAGAAACAAGTCCATCAAGCTGAGCCCTGTCATTCTGCTCGGTGACGCAAATCAGCAGACCATTCTTGATTTCGGGATAATCATCCAGCAAACTGATTCCTGCCAGAATTTTTTGCTGTTCAAGACGCTGCAAAACTTCGGCAGCAGGCTGTGAGCAGGAAACAACAAACTCATTGAAAAATGGGGCTGAAAAAGGAAGAGAATACCCGGGAAGAGCGGCAATCTGTTCGCGCAGATAGGCTGCGCGAGAATAATTATCCCGCGCCAGCTGAGGCAGCCCGTTTTTCCCCAGCAGCGCAAGGTAGATACTGACCATGACTGCACAGATCCCCTGATTTGAACAAATATTTGAAGTCGCCTTTTCGCGGCGGATATGCTGCTCACGAGTGGCCAGGGTCAGAACAAATCCGCGTTCACCATCTTTATCAACCGTTTCGCCGACCAAACGCCCCGGTAGAGAACGCATATCCTGCTGGCGTGCGGCGATAAAACCAACACCGGGCCCACCATAGGTGAGAGGCAGACCGAAACTCTGCCCTTCGCCGACGACAATGTCAGCACCCAGTTCACCGGGAGAACGATAAAGCGCCATAGCCAGAGGCTCTGCAGCAGCAACGAGCATCCGTGCGCCTGAGCTGTGCGCTAATTTAGCCAGGGCATCTATCTCTTCGACCACACCCAGATAGTTTGGATAACCGACCACCAGGGCCGCGACATCAGCAGCTAATAATTCAGCGACCAATTTTTCATCAGTTTGACCGTCAGCCCTTAGTGGAACTTCTATCAACTCAACGTCTAAATAACGCACATATGTCGCGATAACCTCGCGGTAGCGTGGATGGACTCCGCGCGATAGAAGTATTTTGGTGCGGTTACGTCCACAGCGTAGCGACATCAGGACCGCTTCAGCACAGGCTGAAGCGCCGTCGTACAGGGAAGCATTTGCGACATCAAGCCCCGTCAACTGGCAAATCAGTGTCTGGAATTCGTAAATAGCCTGCAACGTCCCCTGACTGATTTCAGGTTGGTAAGGGGTGTAAGCGGTATAAAATTCACTTCGGCTGATCAGATGATCGATAACCGCAGGAATATGATGATCGTAATAACCACCGCCTAAAAATTGACTCCAACTGTCATCCGCAGCGTTCGCTGCGGCCATACTCTGAAAGCGACGCAACAGTTCCGCTTCGGCAAGTGGGCCATCCAAATCAAGAGCGCGCGGAAGACGACAATTTTCCGGGATACCAATAAACAGTTCTTCAAGCTGCTCAACACCTATGGTCTTAAGCATTGATTGAATTTCGAGGTCACTGTGTGGGAGATAACGCATGAAAGTTCCTCACTGAAGGTAGCGCAAAAAAAAACCGGCGGCGCTTGCATGCACCGCCGGGTTTATGTCTTGACCCATTACTCTTCTTCGACAAAATCCTGGTAATCGGAGGCATCCATTAACTCTTCAAGCTCGGAGGGATCATCAGGCTTGATTCGAATCATCCAGCCGTCTTCATAGGGAGAGGTGTTAATCATTTCCGGCGCATCAGGCAATTCAGTATTCACTTCAACAACCTCGCCGGCAAGCGGCGCATAGATATCCGAGACGGCCTTGACCGACTCAACTACACCGAACGCTTTGCCGAGTTCAACCCGATCGCCAACTTCTGGGAGCTCAACAAATACCACATCACCAAGTTGATCCTGGGCAAAATCGGTAATACCGATACTGACGAGATCCCCTTCCAGCAGAACCCATTCATGCTCTTCGGTGTACTTTAACTCTTCAGGAAAATCCATTTTCTCCTCCATGCAAATTTAGGGGTATCAGACAAAAGGGAGTTTAACTTTTTCAGCAGAGACTTCACGCCCACGGATCACAATCGAAAAAGATTCATCGCTCGCAGCAACATTGGTGTCAACCAGCGCCAGAGCAATCCCCTGTCGTGAACTCGGCGACATGGTGCCGCTCGTAACGACACCGACATCCCGACCGGCAAGACGCACAACATATTGTTCCCGAGGGACCCCGGGTTGCGTTAAACGCAAGCCGATTAACTGGCGGCGGATTCCTCCAGACTTCGCTTTGAGAAGCGCACTTCTCCCGCAAAAATCGGACTTTTCCAACTTGGTGATCCATCCGAGTCTTGCTTCAAGTGGCAGAACCTCTGCACTCAGTTCATGTCCATAAAGGGCATAGGCTTTTTCAAGCCTCAGAGTATCTCGGGCTCCCAAACCGACAGGAACCAGCCCATAGGGTGTCCCCTGTTCCATCAACTTCTGCCAGAGCGATTCAGCATCTTTCGGCTGACAATAAAGTTCGAAGCCATCCTCACCGGTATAACCCGTGCGTGAGATCAGCATAGACAGCCCGGCGACATCCGCAGTGCAGAAATGATAAGTCTTGAGTGAAAGCAGGTCAGCAGAAGTCAGGGAACTCAGGATTACCGCGGCGGTGGGGCCCTGCAGGGCTAACTGGGCATAATCAGCACTGCGGTTAGTTAATTGAAAATTACCGTTTTTTTGAGCCGCGAGGCTCTGCAGCCAGGCAAAATCCTTATCAATATTGGCAGCATTGACACAGAGCATATATTTTTCAGCGGCGAACCGATAAAGCGTTATATCATCGACAATCCCGCCGTCGGGATAACACAAGGCACTGTACTGCACCTGACCATCAACGAGCACGGACAGATCGTTGATACTGGCATACTGCAAAAAAGCAAAGGCGTCGGGGCCGCTGACTTCAAACTCACCCATGTGGGATACATCGAAAAGACCAGCAGCACTGCGCACTGCCAGATGTTCAGCAATCACCCCGGTGTACTGCACCGGCATATCCCATCCGCCGAATTCGACCATCCGAGCTCCAAGATCGCGATGTACCTGGTTCAGTACTGTCTTTTTCACGCGGACCTACCCTCCTAATCGTAAAAAAAAATCAAACTCTGCGAAGACAGACTATCAGTCCACCAATGAAGGACCAAAGAAGTTTTTTCAACAACAGAGATTTTGTCAATCAACCTCAGCCATTAGCGCGCCGTTTGGCGCTTTCCAGTGTATTGAAGAGTAGCATGGTGATCGTCATAGGACCGACCCCACCAGGAACAGGAGTGATCGCCGAAGCCCGCTTACTAGCAGCTTCAAAATCGACATCGCCAACCAATTTCTTGTCACCGACCCGGTTCACCCCGACATCAATAACCACAGCACCCTCTTTGATCCAATCCCCTTTGACCATTGCGGGAATCCCTACGGCGGCAATCACTATATCGGCATCTGCTACTTTAGCCGGCAGATCAAGCGTCCGAGAGTGACAGATTGTCACAGTGGCATGTGCGGCAAGACACATCAAGGCCACTGGCTTACCAACGATATTAGAACGACCAACAACCACAACATTTTTCCCGTTTAAATCAACCCCGGTCTCTTCCAACATCTTCATAACACCATAAGGGGTACAGGGTCTAAACAGTGGATTTCCGGTTACCAGGCGGCCGACATTATAAGGATGAAAACCGTCGACATCCTTAGCCGGTAAAATCGCCTCAAGAATATTATTTTCATTGATATGTTTTGGCAGCGGAAGTTGCACCAGAATACCGTCGATCTGCGGATCGTCATTAAGCTTTTCAATTACGGCAAGCAAGTCGGCTTCAGATGTTTCGGCGGGCAGCTTGTATTCATCCGAGAAAATACCGCATTCAGTACAGGCCTTCTCTTTCATTGAGACATAAACCCGGCTGGCGGGATCGTCCCCCACTAAAACAACAGCCAAACCCGGGATGATCTCTTTTGCGCGCAAATCTGCTGATTCAGCCTTGATCGCAGCACGCATCTTTGATGCGATCGCTTTACCATCAATTATCTTTGCTGCCACGTCGTCTCCTTTAATTATATTGAGTAAGTAGAACCACCTAAATCTGGATGACGCTAGAAAAAATATAGGATAGCAGCCATCATGTAAAGCGTCTCGGGCAGCTTTTGTACCCGGGATGTTCAGCACTCCAGATTAAAATAAAAAAAGCCCCAAACAATTTGATATTGTTTGGGGCTTTTTTTATCAAAAAAGACCATTATCCATTTGACGACTTGGGGCAACCGCTACAGCCACCACCCTCACCTCCTGAGCAACTGGGGACGGTATTATTGTATCCCTGCTCATACCAGCCGCCACCCTTCAAAGCGAAACCGGCGCGGGAAATCTGCTTGCTAACCCGTCCTCCACACTCACGACAGGCAACAAGTGGGGCATCAGAAAACTTTTGACGGGCCTCGAAAACGATCCCGCAGGATTCACATTCGTATTCATATATGGGCATTTCAATATCCTCCGACTCAAGAATCTTCTATACAGCGGCGGGATGTTACGGCTCTGACATCAAAAAGTCAAGAACTGGAAAGTTCGGCCATTAAAATAACGGCAACACTCTGTGGATCGAGCCCATGTAACAAGATGCGCTTTTGACGCGCCTTGTCCCCAGAAATCAGCTCAATATCCGACTTGGACAACTTGAAAAGTTTTGCCAGATAGTCACAGCAGCACTTGTTTGCAGAACCCTCCACCGGAGGGGAAGTTAATTTCAGTTTGAGCCTTTCGCCATGCAATCCGACGATCTGGTTGCGGCTGGAACGAGGCTGAACATGCAGGCTAAGAACCGTTCCTTTGGCATGTGCCTTAAGACAGTCTAGCATCAGCGATCAAGTTCAAGGGGTCGCTGCATGCGTTGAGTTGCGAGGAGCGGCGCATCTTCTTCGCATTCCTCAACGGTGAAGGTCTCCATGTCCAGTAATTTAAGATGACCATCAACCATCGCCCGCAAACTGCTTTCAAAAGAGATTTTCTGACGTTTAATCTCCTGGATTTCACGTATAAGCTGAAGACGCCTTTCATCGGCGCTACGGACAATCTGCTCACCCTGCATACGGGCATCGACCATGACCAGCTCAGCTTCTTTTCGGGCGGTATTCTTAAGCTCTTCTGTCACCTGCTGCGCGGTCATCAGGGTCTGTTGCAGCGCCTGCTCACGACTCTTCATCTGGTCAAGAACCGTTCGGGTCCGAGCGAGAGCTTCTTTTAATTCGTTATTCTGCTTATGCAGGGACTCCAGTTCATCAGCGATCATCTCAAGGAATTGATCAACCGCGCTCGAGTCATAACCAAAGACGCGGGTTTTAAATCGATGTTGCTGAATTTCTATCGGAGTGATCTTCATTGCAGGCTCATATTTCGCGTTAAAAGGTGTTGCCGAGGCTAATCAGCATGTTCACCAAAAACCCCTGCAGAAGATAAAGTAAAAAAATAAGTATCATCGGACTAAAATCGATGGCGCCAGTCGAAAAAGGGAGTAATTTGCGCAGCCGATAAAGCGCAGGATCTGTGGCATTATGCAAAAAACGCACAATCGGGTTATAGGGGTCAGGGCTAACCCAGCTGACCAGTGCACGGGCAACCACTATAAAAATATAGAGGTTGAAAACAAGGTCGACCAGTCGTGCCAAAGCAATAAAAACGGTATTCATTCGATCAAACTCCATCCACTGAAAGTTGCTGTAATCCCTTGAGTTTATACTGAGATTGGAGCGTTTAGTCAAATCAGGTATTTAGAAGCAACAGCTTGAGCTTATAAAAATAGTAGAATCGACCGGAATGACTCAACTATTCCCGTTAAAATCTGCCGGGTAGTTTTGACTTTGACCCACAAAAAGAGCTAATCTGTCGCGCCTTTAAATTTTCATATCCTTGACGGAGTGACCAAATGGTACAGACCAACAATCTCAATATTCATAAAGTGACTCCTATTATCGCACCCTCGGATCTGAAGCAGGTCTTCCCCTTAACGGAAAAGAGTGCTCAACTTGTGTACTTTTCACGGGAGAAGGTCAAAGCCATTCTCCATGGCCAGGATCGACGTCTTATGGCAGTTGTTGGCCCCTGCTCAATTCATGAACCGCGAGCTGCCATAGAATATGCCCGTCGCCTGGCCGTCTTGGCCAAAGAAGTTGAAGATCAGATCTTCATCGTGATGCGCGTATATTTTGAAAAGCCACGCACAACGATTGGCTGGAAGGGATTGATAAACGACCCAGACCTCGACGGCAGTCACCGTATCTCAAAGGGCCTGGGAGTTGCGCGCAGGCTTTTTTGTGCCATCACTGAACTCGGTTTACCGATTGCGAGTGAAATGCTCGACCCGATCACCCCTCAATACCTTTCGGATATGATCAGCTGGGGCGCTATTGGCGCTCGTACAACGGAATCACAGACTCATCGTGAAATGGCCAGCGGTCTCTCCTTTCCGGTTGGATTTAAAAATGGCACTGATGGTGGCTTGAATGTTGCCACCGATGCCATGAGTGCCTCTTTGCACGAGCACAGTTTTCTCGGGATTAACTTTGATGGGCGCACCTCAATCGTTCATACCCGCGGTAATCCGGATGTCCATATCGTGCTACGCGGCGGGAACAGTGGGCCCAATTTCCATCCCGAGGCTATCGCCGAAACTACCGAACTACTCCAAAAAAGCAATCTGCCAACTTCAATTATGGTCGACTGCAGTCACGCTAATTCTAACAAGGACCATACCCGTCAGGGAGCCGTTTTAAGTGACGTCATTGACCAGATTCTTGCCGGCAATCCAGCCCTCAATTCGGTTATGATTGAAAGTAACCTTGAGGCTGGCAACCAATCAATTCCGGCAGACTTAAGTCAGTTGCGCTACGGGGTCTCTATAACGGACAAATGTGTTGATTGGGCAACCACTGAAGAGATGCTGAGATCTGCGCGTCAGCGTCTGGCCACCCGCTGAAGGCAGCAACATGACTGAAACAGAAAACTGTTGCACTCCAAAAGTAGCACCCACCGACAGCTGTTGTCCTGTAAATGCGCCCGACACCGTGCAAAACTGCTGCCCCCCGAAGTCCGGTAAACAATCCTGCTGTCCGCCTGTGGCTGATCACAGGAAACCAGAGTACAAGCTTGAAGGGTTTATAGAAAACTGGCTGGATACGCCCATTGGAGAGATCCCGGTCGTTGCACGCAAACTCAACCGGGTTGATCAGTTTGGACGCATTGCCATGCGTTGGGGCATTGGTCGTAACCATTATGCTGTCGCTCCCGGAATTTATGCCGTCGGCACACCAGATGCGGAAGCTGAAGTTCTGATTTCGGCCAACTATAAACTGAGTTTCGACGTTCTGCGTAGATCATTGGGCAGCATCAATGCCTGGATCCTGGTAATTGATACCAAAGGGATTAACGTCTGGTGCGCTGCCGGCAAGGGAACGTTTGGCACCGATGAGATTATCCGCTGCGTTAAAAAATTTCACCTCACAAAACTGGTTACCCACCGACGCCTGATCGTTCCTCAGTTAGGCGCCCCGGGAGTTGCTGCCCATCTGGTAAAAAATGGGTGCGATTTCAATGTTGTTTACGGCCCGGTCAGGGCTCAGGATCTTCCTGCCTTTTTCACGTACAACCGGCAGGCGACACCGGCGATGAGACGCGTCAACTTCACTCTTTTGGACCGCATTGTTTTAACTCCGGTTGAAATTACAATTCTTTACCGTCAAATTTTCTATACAGCATTAGCTCTCCTGCTGCTGGGGGGCATCGGTAGTCAGGTCTTTTCTACCTCCGCGGCTTTGATTCGTGGTGGTAGCGCCATCGCGACGGGATTTTCGGGGCTTGTCGCTGGAGCAGTCATCACTCCGGTTCTGCTGCCCTGGCTTCCGGGCCGGGCATTCTCCCTCAAAGGTATTTGGACAGGATTGGCGATAGCCATTCTTCTGGGCGGCAGTCTTCTCCCCGATGCCGGGAGCACGATCCATATCGCGTTACTATTACAGGTGACGGCTATCTCAAGTTATGCGGCAATGAACTTCACCGGTTCCTCGACCTACACATCGCCCTCTGGAGTCGAAAAAGAGATGCGAATCGCAATCCCCTGCCAGTTAATTGCGGTTGTTATCGCACTTGGACTCTGGCTGTGGACCGCCTTTTAAACAGGGATAATGACGATGGCTCATCAAAAATACTTAAAGAACGTTGTGACCCTCAAACTTGAGCAGGAGAAATGCGTCGGTTGTGGGCTTTGTGCTATCGTTTGTCCACGGGCCGTTTTCAAGATCGAAGATGATTTAGCCTGGATCACCGCACTGGATAACTGCATGGAATGCGGTGCCTGCGTCGGCAACTGCCCCGTTGGAGCAATAACGGTCCACGCTGGTGTTGGTTGTGCCAGTGCCATTATTCATAGTTGGCTCACCGGAGACGAACCCAGCTGCGATTGCGGTGGAGGTGGCAACTGCTAACTAGGCGTACTTTGCTTAACTTTTTTATTAAAATAATCTCTATTTATTCTTCGCGTCCTATTGATATTTACGCATAACGTTAAATTAAGGCCAGATATGGAACGCACACTTCTGATTATCGATGATTCTGCAGCTATTCGTCAGCAAGTAATGGAAACCATAACCCAAAACCACCTGTTCCAAAGGGTCTTGCAGGCGAACAGCGGTGTTGAGGGGTTCAAGCTGCTGGTCAATAATCATGTCGATGTTATATTGTGTGACATTGAAATGCCCGGAATCGATGGCTTGAAGTTTCTTGCCCTGCTCCAGTCTCGTGAGGATTTAAATGACAAACCTGTGATCATGCTCACCAGCCATGACGATGTTGCTTCTAAAGTCCGTGGGCTCGAGAGTGGCGCAAGTGATTATATTATAAAACCGTTCGAACCAGCAGAGCTTATCGCCAGGCTCAAAGTACATCTGCAACTCAAAACATTGCAGGATGAATTACGCCGCAGCAATCGCCTGCTGCTTGAACTTTCTCAAACAGACCCCCTGACGCGCCTGTGCAATCGACGTTCATTAACAGAGATGCTTGAAAATGAGCTCAACCGCTGCCAACGGAATCTATCCCCCTGCGCCCTGATCATGTGCGACATTGATCACTTTAAGAACGTGAATGATAAATATGGTCATCAAGCCGGGGATGAGGTCCTGATTCTTGTCGCTGATTTGCTGAGGGAGCATTTGCGCCCCTACGATCTGGCGGCACGCTATGGAGGAGAGGAGTTTTGCCTGGTTCTTCCAGAAACGAATCTTGCCCATGCCGCCGAGGTCGCTGACCGGATCCGCCAGCGCATTGAAAATTACCATTTCAGCGGCAACCTCGGTCCGCTCAAGTTGACAATTAGTCTAGGCGTTGCCGCCGTTTCAGGAGATAAATTAAAATCTGAAGATGAGTTAATCAGAATGGCAGATGAAGCTCTCTATCTCGCTAAAAATAATGGCCGCAACAGGGTTGAAACAATTCAATCCCCCTGCCCCTGAGACAAACTGTCCCCCGCAATAACTTCAGAATAGTCGAACGAAACAGGCCCTTATTCACCGATATCGTCACTTTAATTCATGAGGGCGGCAGCTTTAATGAGTGGAATTTCCCCAAATCTCCACCCCCGACATTGCCTGAGATCTTGTTCAAAAAGTACCCAGATTGGCACTCTTTCACGATCCCGCAAATCAAGGCCAGAGAACTAATTGCCATCACAAAAGGCCCTGCGGAGCTCTGCTTTCACCTTCACTGATAATCATAATTGCGCTACGACCGGCCACAGGACAACGGGTTTCGCAGATGCCACATCCGATACAGAGCTCTTTTAGCACACGCGGTTGCAATAGGTCCCGCGCTTCACTTTCAACAAGGTCCTTGTGGCGATCAAACGTGATCGCTTTTTTACCGGTGGGACAGTGCTCCTCACAAACCAGACATTCCTGACCACGCGCAAATGGCAGACAACGATTTTTATCAATAACGGCCAAACCGATTTTTATTTGGCGTTTTTGCTTAATTTCCAACGATTTGATTGCCCCTGTCGGGCAGACCTGCCCGCACAGGGTACAGTCATATTCACAATATCCAAGTCGCGCCACAACCACAGGCGACCAAAGCGAAAAAGCCCCGCCTCGCAATAAATCCGGGTGCAATGCCCCGCCAATACAAACCTTCATGCATTCACCACAACGGATACAACGACGTAAAAACTCGGACTCTCCAGTAGCCCCTGGAGGGCGGATTAAATCATTGCGATAGCTTGCGCTCAGCGGTGCCGCGGCAGCGAGAGGTGCTAACATAACCCCACCAACTGAAGCAGCCAGCAAGGTGCGCCGAGACAGGTCAAAACGCTTTTCCCCCCTCTTGCTGAAGTGAAATTTCACCCGCTGATTCGGGCAAAAATCGAGGCAGTCGAGACAGCGGATGCATTCTGCGGCATGACTTGAATCTGCGGCCGATGCCCCCATGTAACACTGAAGAGAACATTGCTTGCAGTCGGAACAATCGGACTGAGGAGTTCGTTGCAATCGGCTTGGTTGCGAACAAAGACCGAGCAAAGCGCCGAGCGGGCAAAGATTGCGACACCAGAAACGAGGTTGTAATCGTTCGAGTAGAATAACCGCTAAAAAGACGAAGGCTGTCAAAATCGTGAGCAGAAAAACAGGTTGTCTGAAAGCCAGCAGATGATCACGAAAGAAGGGATAAACAACATCAGCTGTGGAGCTTATCAGCGGAAGTTTCGCTTGATAGAGCCAATCAAAGGTCGTGTTAGCCAGGAGGTTCCACACCGGATTAATAGCTAATGTAAGGCTACGTAAAAAGATACTCAGAGGGTCAAACAAGCCAAACAGTTGCAGGCCGCAAAGACTCGCTAAAGTCAAAGCCGAGAGCAGGTAGTATTTAAACTTCGGCCAACCAGAGAATCGACTTTGAGAACGGCGTAAAGGAGCCCCTAAAAAGTCGAGCAAAGAACCTAAAGGACAGAGCCAACCGCAAAAAAATCGTCCGAAAATAATCGTCAAGACAAGCAACAGAAATGCTGGCCATAGCAGAATAAAGTCGGTTTTACCTGAAGCAAAAAACGCGGATACAAGAGCCAGAGGATCGAGACGAAAGAGTAGGCTGACGGGATAGGCTAGTTCGTCTGTCCCACGATATTCTGTTTGCAGGAAAAGCCAACAAAAACCCAATAAAGTCAGGCTTTGAACTAAAATTCGCCATTTACGACTGAGAGACATCAGAGCCGCTGAACCCGGCTCAGATCGATTTCGCCAAGACCTCTCCGATAACCAGCAACGATCGTTTCGATCTGATCTGGTTGATAGCCGAAGAGGGTTGAGGCAAATGCATCGGCTGTCACTACCTGAGGCGATGCGATCAGAGTGTTTCTCACTTCAACGTCCTCAAGACGCCCGCCCTGCGGTCCGTTTGCTACAAGAATACGGGTCGCATCGATCAAGGTTAAATCAGAGTGGATGACGGTATTGATATCCGCGAGAGCTTCGGCGATCTTGCTATGCAGCATACCGCGATTCCCGCCAATGACTCCCATCAGGTTTTTCATTCCAAGAGTCAGGGTTGAAATGGAGTGATGTTTGGCTATCGGAAGGTTAATTAGCCGATCGGCCTCAAGCGCTGGCAGATAAAATGACCACCGATTGATAGCCTTACCTTGGGAAATTTCGAGTTCTTTATACGCGCGCCGGTCCATATATACAAGCTCTGCCTGTATCGAATTGAGGTCTGAAATGGCCTGTTGAATGCCACTACTGACATAACAGCGGCGTGGGTCATTACAAGTGCGATCAAAAAGTTGAACCTTTTTAGCTCCAGCTTCAAGACAAAGACTCACAACCGTTTTGACGACAAGCGGATGTGTATTTGCCGCCAGGTCAACCCCGCGGTCCCAGCCAATATTCGGCTTGACCACCACGGTTTCACCTGGTTTGACAAAACGCTCCATCCCTCCGAGGGCGGCGACTGTCTGACGCACAAGTTGGGGGATATCTTCCCCGGTTCGCACTACCAGAACGCGATCCTGAGCAGCATAGACGGCCCTTGGCAAAATAAGTTGCGGGATAGAACCGGCCACCGCGGCCAGGCATGCACTGCGTAAGGACTGGAAAATAAACTGACGACGGTCGAGCATAGACAATACCTAAATCAGGCGATTGTTCTTGAGAAAACCATGAGCGACCTGCTTCGGCTGGACTCCCGAGGCAGACTCCTTTTCTAACAGCGCAATAGTCTGCAAGTCGATTTTACCACCGAGTTTATTAATCAAGCGGGCCAAAGCCGGGAACTTTTTCAGGGTGTCTTTGCGGACAACTGGGGCCGCTTCAGCCGGCAAGGAGACGCCCAGACTCTGCGCTGCATCAAAACCAAAAGGTTTCAGCCAGATAAGATTCAGATCCTGATTGTAGCGATCCTTAACGGAGTTATAAAGGGCGGTTGCATCCTTCAGCGGTTGTGCTTGCAGAATCTGTGTTTGACTGACTCCGGTGTATTCAACAAACATGTCAATATCGGCCTTCAGCAAGGCTGCATGCGCATCAGCGCTGTCCTTAAAGGGCACCACCTTTACTGTCGTACCGGTTCGTTCGCTGATCAGCTCAGCGATAATGTTGGCAAGAACCTCCTGTTGAACCGTACCGGAGGTCCCAATTTTAAGCGTTTTTCCGACACAGGCCGAAACGTTTACGACAGAGCAAAACAATAACAGGAGCAACACCAATACCGAGCTCACAATTTTCATAACCTTACCGACTCCTTTTCCTTAAAACTCCGTTACTGGCTTATTCAAGGGCTCAGTCCCAGAAACCAGGCCTAACGCACGATCTTTACGCTGATCAAAAACTGTCTCAACCGAGAGACCGCTGACATCTCCCCACCAGTTGCGAGGAAAGTCGAGCGGGTGTTTTTGTTCGAGGCCCATTTTTATTTGATAGGGCCGGTTTTCGACAATATCATTCTGCTCAAAATGGGTCCGCCCTGCGCCACGGGTGACGACAAAGACCCCGATCTGATTATTACTGATCCTGTTTTGCCGTATAATCCCACGTCCTCCTCGTTCTTCAAAGCGAATACCATGCCGATTGTGATGAAGAAAACTGTGTCGAAGCGTAATATTCGCAGTCGAAAAACGCACCCCATCCACATTATTACGAAATTCACTCGAGGTAATTAGCGCGCGACAAAAATGAATCTGGACCCCGCTGTAAGCATATTCTGAAACCAAATGTGAAATTTCGACCTGACGCGCATAATCAAAATACAAAAATTTCCAATCCCCCGGTTTAGGCTCAGGCTCACCGCTGGTCAGTAAAATGGGCCGTTCGATCGTTCCTCGTGCCTCAAAACTCCCTTCAACAACAAGTGCTGCGTCACCGATCCCATCACCGTCAAGATCCATGCGCTTAAAAACAAGTTTAGTTCCGGGTAAAAGGGTTAAACTTCCCTCACGAGTAACCCGAACAACCCCGGAGATATAAATATCCCCCTGCCAGACCTGCGCGTCGGAAATCACCAGATCGGAAACTTCAAGGGGTCTTAGCGGCGCGCAGGAGACAGCCAGCGACAAAAACAGAAGGGTTAGAAGAAGATTTTTCATCAATGGTAAGGACTGACATCCTGCTTTATGAGGGTGTTTTCTATTTTAATTTCTCCAAAAGTCTGCTCGTAACGGTCGAGATTCTCCTGCAATGCACGTAACAACCGTTTTGCATGCCTCGGTGATACGATCACGCGGGAGCGAACAGTGCCCCGCAACTCTTGCGGCTGAACATAAATTAGATCGAGAGTGACCTCGGTATCAGTATGATTTACGACAGCAAGATTGACGTAAATGCCCTGAGCGACATCGTTCTCCAGTTGAATTTCAAGTGCAGGCTTGGATTTACTAGTGGACATGAGAATTCCCCTGTTAATCAAGACGGATCGGGGTCGCCTGAATCACGACCGGATCATTATTTCCAACGACAATCTGCAACCCATGATCAGCACGACCGGAATAAAGACCAAAGAGTTCCCCAGGAGCGGGCGAATCGCCATATGCTTCACGAGCACCAACATAGTAAATACCCGGCTCACGGAAACTGACCTCAAATTGACCGTCAGCGCCTGTTTGTGCACTTAAAACGTCCGGTCGCTGATGTCCAATCACAGGATCGCGATACGCAAAAAAATGTAGGTTGGCCAGAGGCTTCCCTGAAATATCGACTATGCGTCCCGCCAATTTGATCGGGCCTGGGCGATCAGGAAGTGCTCCTTTTCGGGAGCCTGATTTACGTTCAACCATCGGCAGAGTGACAACGGCCGTCCTCCCGGATTTCAGACTTATCGGATTGCCTGCATAAACACCCATAAAATCACCATCAACCAAAGGCCCTACAGGTTCGAGATTCTGCCTTTTGCGCACCACCAAAAAGTAATTACTTTCCGGCAAGCCATCAAAAGCAAAAAAGCCATCCGCACCGGTACCAGCCGAGTGCCGATACCCCTGGCCCTTCAGATCATCTGCGACATCAAGATACAGCGAAACAAAAGCGTCTGATATCGGTTTACCCTCAAAAGTAACTACACCCTCAAGGGAAGCCGTATACTGGTCATCATAGACTGAAAAAACAGGATCAGTCACCTCAACAGCCTGCAATCCAGCCCATACCCGCAGAGAGCCGACCTGCAGAGGATTCCGCCCACAAAAGGCGAAGTAGCGACCATCCTTCGAACGGGCATAAAGCGCGACAAAACCAGGGGGAAGGTCCAGGCTGAATAAACCCTCTGTATCAGTTGTTGCTATAGAACCGAGCGGTTTCCCCGAGGGGTCAAGATCGGAGTAAGCTTGAACCTGCATGCTGGCGAGAGGCTTTTCGTTTAAAACTACTCGGCCTTCGACCTGCGTCGCCATGACGCTACCTGAACAACAAAGTAAAAACAGTATTGCACGTATAATGTTCATGGCAAGAGTCCTGCCCCAGGCACAGGCTCCAGCAGAATCGGTTTGAATTTAATTATATCAAGTTGATAACTGTCAGGACCAAAGTCAGTATAAACGACTGATGGCTTATCCCTGCGATCATAAAAGAAATTTAAATTTTGACCGTTTGCCGCATTCTTGAGCGCGCTGGTCTGGTCACCCCACCAGTTATCAGAAAGGTCAACAATATCGGTATACTCGGTCGGGGCCTTACCCAGCATGGCATTTTTGCTACCGCGTGCCTGAGCATTTTTCATGACCAACTTTTTGGAGCCTGAGCGTTTTTCCCAATCGGCACTCTGGTAAATCCCAAGGTGAGCACCTTCGCCAGTTTTTTCGAAATTATTCTGATGGACAAGGGGATAGGACGAATAATCAACAAACAGTGCAAGTTTATTCTCGACAAAACTGTTCAAATGAACCCTGGGATTTGACTTGCGGTTATTAAAGATAGCGGTTGCGTTTTTTTGAAACAGATTATTTTCCACCAGCGCAGAGCCGAACTGATCGTTCTGCAGAGCCGTCTTGTTTTTAATAAACCGGTTATTTTTAACGACAGGGAAGGAAAATGAAAAATTAACCTGAGCGTATTCATTATTGACGAAAAGATTCTCCTCGACCACCGGAGTGTTTTGCGTCTGATAGCAGTAGAGACCAACCCGATTATCAAGAAAACTATTTTTGCGGATCTTGTCAGGATATTGCTGTAAAAGGCTTACACCCTGTTCATTTTTGGTAAAGGTGTTGCTCTCGATCAGCCCGCGACTACTATTTGATGCAGTAATGCCACTCTTTTTTTGCCCACTGAAACTGTTACCGACAACCCTGGGCGCCGAACGCATCTCTATCCCCAGCCCCAGGCCATTATCGACAAAGTGATTATTAATGATTTCAGCGCTCGATTCCCGCAGCAGCTTTATCGCGACATCACAATCAGTGAATGAATTATTGTTAATTTTTGGCGATGTGGCGATAATTCCCAGAGCTTGAGCACAGTCTTTAAATTCTGCAAAACTGATCCGGCTCCCAGGCCGGGCTTCTACAAAACTAATCCCCTGCCAACCTTTAACTGTCTTGAAAATGACCGGCTTTTGGGCGGTTCCATCAACTAGGAGCTGACCCTGTACCGAGATAGTCGCAGCAATATTGGATACCTCGATATGCGTCCCGGGGGCGATGCGCAGTGTCCCGGTAGCCGTTACCTCGACTGGGGCTGTCACCTTGACGGTCCCTTGCCACAGGGTGTCTGCGTCAATCTTCATGGGCTGCGCCATCACCAAAACTGGCAGAAAAAGCAAGCCGATCAGAAGTTTAAGGATGCGGGACAACATTAATTCGCACCTCTCTGCTCATTTGAGAATCTGATAAAACCACAGCTTCCCCATGATTCATTGTCAGTTTGCCGTATAACTCGCCGGTTTTAGCGGGACCACCGAGTTCCTGACGGGCCAGCAACCAGTACTTACCCGTTTCGGGAATCGAAAGTCTGAACTGTCCATCTTCGCCGGTAGTTGCAGAGATATAAGCCGGGGTCCCTGTCATTTTATTACTGCGATAAGCAAAAACCCTCAATCCGGCCTCGGGCTGACCTTTAAAACCGACAACTTGACCTGAAATGCCGACAAATGGGGCACTCGAGTCCTCTTCCAACATCGACAACCGGGTAATGGTCTCCAGCTGGATGTTACGTTGCTGGTTCTTATCAATATGGATCGGGTTCCCATAGTAGAAATTAAAATAATCCCCGATTTCAATCGGACCATACTGTCCACCTTTTATCCGCTTACGCGCAAGGAGCCAATAGTCACCAGGGGGCAAAAACATGCGAAACTTTCCCTTTGCGACAGGCTGGAGAAACCATGCCGGTCCTTTAAAGTCAGTTTCGGTTGACTTGTAAACATAGAGATAGGTGCGCTCTAGCGGCTGACCCTGAAAGCTGATCTCACCCCATAGCCCTGAACGCTTTCCTGTCCGTGATTCGATGGGTTGGGGAATACGGATCAGATTAAAACCGACCTGACGAAAACCTGTTGCAGGAACCACAATCGGTGCCCCACTGTAATAACAGAAGTAGTCTCCAGGCTGGGACCCATTACCGGCGGTCAGATAATAACGTCCAGGGGGAAGTTCAAGTTGATAAGTACCGTCCTGTCCCGTTGGTCCCGAGACAGCAAACACCTTTTTTAACGCAATTGCATCAATTGAATGATAAGCCTTTATCGTCACTCCGGGGATCAACTCACCGCGCCAGGCAACCCGCCCCTTAACCCCTGAAGCGGCCAACAAAACTGACGGGAGAAACAGGAGACAAACAAAAATAAAGAGAAACTTTCTCATGGCAAACCCTCTGAAGAATAGGCATGGCTTCCGTAAGGACTCCAGCGAACCTGATCAAGTGGGAACTCCTGGCCGGACTCTTCAAAAAATGGCGTATCTTTCCCATCAACGATCCAGGGTAAATTCGCGGCCGCCCCCAGCTTCAAAAGTTCGTGCGTCTCGGTAGTCCCCCACCAATTTTGTCGTGCATCAATGGTTCCATCAAGATTGCGGGCGCGACGCTGTTCTTCAGTAACCTGCCCCTGTTTCTGTCCACCAAAAGCGCCTTGCCCTGATATCTGTTTCTGACGGGCACTTGCCCCTTTTTGCGTTTCCCAGGTGGAAGACTGAAATTCCAGAACCAGCGCTTTCCCGTTGGAAATAAAATCGTTGTAGTGAATCTGGGGATAGGAAGAAAAACTGATGTGGATCGCCTGATGGTTTCGTTGAAATTGATTCTTTTCGATCAGGGGATCTGAGCGACGGTAAAGTTTTATGGCCGTTACATTAGCATCAAAGACATTCTTTTGAACCCTGGGATTCGCTGACCGATCCACCATAATGCCAAGAGAATTCCCTTCAAAAGAATTATTAAAAACCAACGGATCACTTCCATAGTGAGAGATCATTAAGCCGGTTGGATTTTCGGTAAACCGGTTACCCGCAAATACTGCAGGTTTTGCCCGATAAATATATGCGCCAAATTTCCCCTGCTGGGTAAAAAGGTTCCCTTTGACCGTTGCGGTGGTGCCATCCTTTAAAAACAGGCCAACGCGGTTATTCTTGCGAAAAGTCGAATTCTCGACCAACGCCGCCGTCTTCTGACGTAATTCTATGCCGATCCGATTATTTTCAAGGGTTAACCTGCTGAACTGGGGCGCACCTCCAATGACCGTAATTGCAGTTTGTGCTCCAGAAAAGCGACAATTCATCAGCTTGGTCTCTGGACCGGTCCCTTTCAGGACCAGACCAGGCCAGTCCTCACCACTGAACGCGGCATCAGTTGCCTGCAATACACCTGAAACTTCTATCTCAAAGTTAGACTGGACATGAGTTCCCGGTGCAAGAATCAAACGTCCGGTTTTTTCAACGTGCAAGCTCTCAGAAAGCCGAACCACTCCTTGCCAATGTTCAAGCCCTCGAATAATTCGGGCCTCAGCCATCGAACTCCAAAAGATTAACATAAGAAACAGAAGCAGCAGACGCATCACCAAACCTCACGCACCAGGATGTCGCCGAGCTCAGTTGCTTCCCCGGTCGTCGTCTTCACCCGATGGTCGGGACTTTGATCAAAGGTTCCCACCCATTCTCCTGGCTCCAGAGGTCCACCAAAGGTACTGCGTGCGCCGATAAAATACTCTCCACCCTGCTCAAGATAAATTCTGAACTTGCCATCCGCGGTTGTAGGTGATGAGATATAGTTCGGCTTCCCGATCATGCGACTATCGTGATAGGCGAAGAGATAGATCCCTGGAACAGACCTCTGATCCTCATCGACAACTCTCCCACTCACCCAGGTGGTCGTTTTTGCGAACTTGCCCAAGGCTAGACGGCGCTGCCGGGAAGCGCTGGTTACGGGTTCGAGAAGCCATTTCCCCAAATCAGGGTGATCGCCTGTTTTAACAATCAGAGGGTTCCCTGCATACACCCCATTCAGATCACCAGCGCTTAACCCTCCAGCTCTTGACCCATCATCACGCTTACGTGCTGCCAACCAGTAACTTCCGGCCGAGAGATTAAGTACGAAGCGCCCGTTACTATCTGCGCGTACTACCTGACCATAGGCCGGACCGGTCAAAGCACCCCCATGGGTATAGACATATACAAAGGCATCAGGTTGAGGTTGACCCGCATACATAAGCTGCCCACGCGCAACTGTCTTGCCATCGGCAGAAATAGCTCCCTCAAAGCCGACCTCTCGTAGTGAAAGGTTGTCTATGGAACTGTAGCCCTTTTTCACCACCACCGGGTTTTTCGGGTACTCAATCATCAACATACGATTAACCCCGCCACCCTGTTCCTTCTTCTTGCCCACCAGATAATAAGCGCCGGGTGGCAATGCTGCATGAAAAGTCCCTTCAGCATCAGTCGTGGCGACGCTGAAGGGGGAAGATGAACGTTTTTCACCACTTTTCAGATAAAATTCAACCCGAGCCTGACTGACAGGTTTCTGCTCAAACGACAAAACCCCTTCAATGCCAGTCTCCCCTGACGAGCAGGCCTGAACGAACAGGAGCAACACAAGGACCAAAAGACGCATAAAAAAACTCACTGGGCTTGACTCCGTGGGAGCAAAAAACCGGCGACCAGATAGAACCCCGCCCCCATAAGGATCGTGACGTTAAAACCAAAATTCATCGCAACAATAACCGCCAGGATCGTCCCAAGCACACTCGCGGCTCCGTTAATCCCCCAACTCCAGGGGACGGCACTTCCATCGTGGTGCAACAGGGCCATGCCAAGTGGCAAGGGCATACCCAGCAACAGCGCAAGTGGAACCAGAAGCAGAATCGCAATCAGACAACGCATCAGCAACGACAGACCGACCATGCTGGATAAGACACCTGGCAGAAGATAACAGTAAATTGGTATGAGCAAGACAAGTGCCAATAAAATCCGGCGAAGAAAGGTTCTATCCCCGGATTTACTCGCCGAGAGGCGACTACCGATACCCGAAAAAATCAACAATGAAAAAAGAATCACCGCCAGAGAGTAAATCGGTTGGCCAAGGAACAGGATAAAACGACGTAATAATCCGATTTCAATCATCATAAAGCCAAGGCCAAGACAACTAAAGTAACTTGCACGACGCAGGGCAACCACCCCGGTCCCACCTTTTTTTCGGTTCAACAATAGAGGCAACCCAAACACGAGGCCAACCAGTGAGGCGGTAACGAGCAACAGGTTACGTAAAACGAGGATGGCACGATCTTCAAACGGACTCCGCTCTGGAAAGGAGAAAAGGTTCATAAAGGAGGCCGGCTTAAGCATGTAGTAGAAGAAGGGCCGATTATCATCTGTAGGTGTTATATCGAAGGGAAAATCTTGATAGAACTTATCACTGCCATTAGAGGAGATTAACGCTTTGAAGGTTTTATCGCCCTTCTCTTCTCCCGGCAGATAAACAATATCGTAATCCTGTTTCCTGGCGATATCGCGCAAATTTTGCAGTTCGTCCTTGGAGAAGGGGCTCTTCTTCAGCATAAAATTGGCCAGGCCACGTTCTTTGATGACGGCAATGTGCTCAGCCGGGTTCGTGATCCCTTCACGCTTGAGTAATTCAAGCCCCAGAGAGACAAGACGCAAGGTCTCACGTTCAAAGATAAAACGCGAAATCGTCAAAACCCCATGAGGCTTCAAATGGTCCCAATAATCCTGAAACGCTTCAAGGGTATATAAATTATTTTCAGAGAGCGTAAAGGCACCCGCTGCCGGGGGCATCCTGCCGAATACGGCTGAAGCCTGAATAATATCAAAGCGATCTGTGGTCCGGCGAATATAACTACGCCCTTCGGCAATTTGTAATTCAATACCAGGCCGGCGATAAAGAGCCCCGGTAAAATCGGCAAAACGTTCGTTAACGGCTTCAACAATCAAAGGGTTTATTTCAACCGGAACAATCCGCCTGGCACCATTTGCGAGCGCAGTTAAAACATCCTTGCCCCCACCTGGCCCAATAATGAGACTTTCGGCATCAGGACGTAACAGGTAAGCCAGATTGATGACATTTTGTCGAAAAAACCTGAGAGTTTCTTCGCCCTTCCAACGATACATCGTTGTGTAGCCGGTATCATCAACCACCATGCCCAACTGATCAGGAACCGGCCCTCTATAATTACGTGATAATCCCCATGCTCGTCCCATCTCTTCTGCTTGAGCTGGGTAGACTGCAACCCTTGAAAAAGAGTTCCATGAACGCCAGAGGAGGTTAGGTTCATAGCGTCCTCGAACAAAATGGATATCGGCGAAACGGCCGACCTGATTGCCTACCGCCAGCGCCAGGAGCAGGAGGGCAAAAATTGGCAAAAAACGCCGCATGCTGCCCTGCGGAGAACTCAACAAAAAAGCACCCAAAATAAAACAAATTCCAACCACCAACAATCCGGTTATCCCCCCCACCAGATTAAGAATCAGGATAATCAGCAGACAGCCAGATCCAGCGCCGAGCAGATCAAAAAAATAGAGCCTTCCGAGGTGCTGATGATAATGACCAAAAAGGAGGGTTACGACCAGGCCGCTAAAAAAAAAGGGCAAGGCTGTTGCCAGATAGAGTAAAGCCAAAAGCAGCAACTGACTGAGCTCAAAGGATTGCCTGACATTCCCTTGCTGAAAAGGCTGGTAAAAGGGTTGATGAAAAAAGGAGAGGATGCGAAACCCAAACTGAGGGTCAGCGCGAAACCATAAAAAAACACCAAACAAAAGCAGGGTGGAAAGCCCGGCGGCTAGAGCAAAAAAACCAGGTTGCCACAGTCTACCTGCGGAAAACCAGTCTGGCCTCAGGTAAACGAATAATGCCGCAGCGCCAAGACCAAAGAGGGCCAAGCTGATTGCCATTGAGGCGAAATGGTACCACATCAAAACCGAAAAAATTCGGGTCAGAAGCAATTCATACATCAGTGTCGACATGCACAGGATAAAAATGCCCGCACAGAGAGATGAGAACCTTTCGGGGAAAACAATTTTAGTCACTAGCGCTATCCCCTCCCTTGATCAACCTTATGGCATACAGATTCTGGTCACGACTACCGAAATAGAGACGGTTCCCTGCCACCAGGACGCGCGATTGAATCGGGCCGCCCGTCTGAAATGTTGCCAGAATTCGCCCGCTATCGGACTCGATTAAATGCAAGTTTCCGGAATTATCCCCAACGAGTAGTCCGGCGGTACTCAAAACAGGAGAAGCATAAACCGGTGCACCTAAAGAGCGTTTCCATATCACCTCGCCAGAGGCTGTATCTATTTTCCATAGCGTACCCACCGCAGTAACAACATACACGGCGTGCCCAGAAATAAGCGGGGCCGAGTAAAAGCAGGTTTCGCCAAGAGTCAGACGCCAGAGAAGATCACCACGAGGTCCAAGGGCGGTCAAAACCCCTGACTTTTCCAATATAAATAGATTGTCCAATTCAAGAGACGTGGTTGTAAGTAAGGGGGAGGTAAATGACCTTTTCCACAGTAAGGACCCGTCGGAATTCAAAACATGCAGGACATTGTTTCCACTCCCTTGAAAGATCATGCCAGAATGAACCAAAGGAGCCGCCCTTAAGGGCATGCCGGCATCATACTGCCATTTTTTGATCAAGGTCTGACGATCGAAAGCGAACAGCATTCCATTCCAGGCCGGCAGCAAAATTAATTTATCAGTCATTCCCAGCCCCGCCTGCCGATGATCATCGGCGGGACTTCCGGGATATTCATAAACTTGACGGATCAACCCATCGGTTAAATGGACCTGAAATAGTTTCCGACTCCAGTTTTGAAAATATAGCTGGTCATCATCAACCAGCAGACCACCATCAATAACATCTCCAGATTCGGCGCTCCATAAAACTGAACCTGAAGCATCTACAGCCCGGAGCCCACCGTCCCATGAGGCAAAATAAATTTTGCCATCCACGCTAACCGGTGAACTATCAACAAAGCCATCGGTCGGGACTTTCCAGATAAATTGCAGCTGAGCACTATGTTGGACCCCGGCACCAAAGAGCCAAGTGGATCGGGGCCTGATCGTTACGCGTCCAAGCTCGGGATCGTCAATGTGATCGTAAATGACGTTTTCAATCATTTGTGGATCGGAACTACCCCACCAGTTGTCAGAAACCGAGATGTTTTCCGCAAAGAAATCCCCAAGCTGCAAATTGAGGCCGTTATGATAAATGTTGTTTCGGGAAATGACTGATTTGCCCGGCTTTTCGAACAGGAAAATCCCGGCCCCGTTATTACGGATAATGTTATCAACCAAAGTTACTTCTGAATCTCTAAAATTAATCCCCTTGCCACGATTGTACTCAACCAGATTATGCTGAACCAGGAAACGAGAGCGACCCAGCCGACAGCCATCAATATTATGATGAATGTAGCTGTTCCGTATGTGACCACGTGAGAAATGCGCGTGGAGGGTATAGGCACTGTCGCGGAATTCACACCAATCAAATAACAGTTGCTTGGCGAAATCACTTCGAATTTCCAGCCAGTCCGCTGGCTGCGGATTTGATTCGGCCGACAGAAAACGGATGGGAAGCTGCTCAGTTCCAGTAGCGACAAGGCTTCCCTTGACAATGATCGTCGCATCGCCAAGTCCATCACGATCCTTATCACGACGTACAAACCGGACATTGGTTCCCGGTGCAATCGTTAGAGTTACCCCATGCGCGACCGTCACCTCACCGTCGACAAGGATTTCACCCTGCCACAATGTTTCCGTTTTCAATAAAACTTTGCCCTGCAAGAGTAACTTCTCGCTCGGGGTATGAGGCATAGCACATCCGGCGAGCAGTAACAGCAGCGGCATAAGAATAAACATGGGTTTTCCTGTTCAACAGGGAGAATAGAAGATAAGTCACAATTCAGCAGGAAATGTTCCAACTCAATGAGTATCCAGAAAAAAAGAGAGCCGCAATATGCGGCCCTCTTTAAACAACAACAACCAGAAGGGGTAGTCTATTTTTTTGCAACCGCATGGGTTACAGCCGGCTCAACAATTTTAAGCAATTGACCCGGATGAACGCCCTTAACACTTGCTTCTATTCCACTTGGGAATACGGCGACGACATCATAGGTTGCAGCGGCATCAAGTCCAAAGTGAACGACCAGCGGATTCTGAGCACAGAAACCGGTAGCCGTTGCCACATCACGCACAGCAATCAGCTTGCCATCTTTCATGATCTTAATTTTGGTCCCCACGGCGTCGTGGTTCGAGACAGTCCCAACTGCCTTGACCTCAAGCCAATTCCTGTCATTTTGATCATTCAGATAGAGCTTGTTAGGAGCACCCCAGTTGACGACGTAGAGATCAAGATCTCCATCGTTATCAATATCAGCAAAGGCGGTCCCCTTCGTCCGAACGGTCGCGCATTGAAGCTGAGGCTGGTCTCCGGCAACATCGGAAAAATTTCCTTTGCCATCGTTCAGATATAGCTGATTGGCAAGCTTGCAATCACCCTCATAAAGGTCAACGTCGCCGTCGTTATCAATATCACCAAAGGTCGGTCCTTTGCCCCAGCCCTCATGATCTTTTTTGACACGATCAGAAGCCTCAGTAAAGATGCCGTGGCCATTATTCAGATAAAGTCCATTTTTACCGACATAGTTAGAGACAAAGAGGTCGAGATCGCCATCGTTATCAACATCAGCAAAAGCTGCACCAAGGCCCCAGTTCGGATCCCCGACACCCGCTTCACGAGTGACATCTTTAAAGGTTCCGTCCCCGTTATTCAAATAGAGACGATTCGGCTCACCCGCAGGATAGCGGCCATTGACGACATAGAGGTCCTGAAAATTGTCGCCGTTGACATCAGCCCAGACTCCCATCCAGCTCCAGGAAAGATCACCTACCCCGGCAAGATCCGTGACATCGGTAAAAGTACCGTCCCCGTTATTATGATAAAGAATATTTTTTGCACCAGGACCGTAGTTGGCACAATATAGATCCAGACGCCCATCATTATCATAGTCAACAAAGCTGGCCGAATAGGTGAATGCCTTCAGGCCGACACCAGCCTTGTCAGTGACCTCCTCAAACTTGCCATTACCAAGGTTGTGGAACAGACGATTGGCTTCAATTTCATACCGGCCGCCTGTTGCCAGGTAAAGATCAACAAGACCGTCATTATCATAATCGCCAAAGACACTCCCCATGGTAAATCCAGGGTCATCAATACCCGCACCGGCAGTCGCAGTTATGTCTTCAAAGGTGCCATTACCAAGATTGCGATAGAGTTTATTCGCCCCGCCCTTGTTAGACACATAGATGTCAATATAGCCGTCATTATCAATGTCGGCAAAAGCGACGCCTTTACCGAGACCATCATCAGCAACCCCGGCCATTTTGGAAATGTCTGAAAATTCCTGGGCACAAACTGGACCTGCCAGCAGAACAACAGCGGCAAACAAAATAAAAATACGTACGGGCCATCTCATCATCGCAACCTCTCCTTTTTTATATCGATGATCGATAGAACGGATAATCGACAACAGAAATACCAAATAACTGGTTCATAGACATAAACGGCAACAAACAAAAAAGATCTATTAATTTTGAAAAACGTATCACGATAAATAGCCAAGTGACGGTATCGATTCGTCAACTGACGGAAGCATTGGCTGAGAATCAAGGTATTACTGAATTCGAGTCTGAAGTGTGCAAAAATCAAGCCCTTAAAGCTAAGACAAAAAGCTGTCGAGGCCCACAGTTAATAGACCAGAGTTATTCACAAAATCAAGCTAAAGCGTCAGTTGCAGAATTAACCCCATCAATACGGAAAGTCCCAACCCCAGGGCGATAAAAACCAGCAACAAGCGTCGCTCAAACATCGCCCCAAGCGCAATCATCGCGGGCAAACTGGTTACGGGTCCAGCCAGAAGCAAGGTATACGCGGCGCCCTTATCAATACCCATGGCAAGAAGGCCCGATAGAATCGGAATAATCGGGATCTGGTTAGTCGGCAAAGGAAGCCCGATCAGAGCGGCCATGAGCAGTGACCAGAAACTTTTCCCTCCCACCAGAACCTTGACCCAGGAAACAGGTACAAGCGTGACAATAAATGCTTCGATGACAATCGCCAGCAGCAGATAGCGGCCGATAAAGAGGGCGGCATCCAGACTGCGATCAAAAATAAAACGGAGTTGACTCTCACGAGGCACAACCGGCATGCGCTTAACGTGAACGCCAATATTAGCCCCGATTTCAGCCGCGGGAGCCAAAGAACCATCATCTCGAAAAACGGGTTTCAGCAAAATCATCTCACTGCTCAACCAGCCTCGTCGTTCACACGCCAGGATTACGAACCCGGAGACCAGCCCAAGCACAGCAGCCCCGATAATTTTATAGATGGCCCATTCGGCCCCGAGTCCGCTCCAGGTTAAAAGCAGAGCATCGGGCCCCATGATTGGAGAGGTTACCAATAGCGCCATTAGTGGCGCCAGAGGGGTTCCGACCATAGCTAAGGTGATGAACACGGGTAAAATACCGCAGGCACATAATGGGGAGACCATCCCGATCAAAACCGCCAGCGGGATGGCATAACTGCCAGCCCGCACAACGGAATCGCGGATTTTCAGATCAAGTTTATAACCTTTAATTAATCCGACCAGCGATGCCGAGAGCAGAAATATCCACCACATTTTAGTGGTTTCAAGCCACACGACATCAATGAACTGCTGCCACCAGGGAGCATTCAAGGGTCAGCCCTCACCTGAAGTGATCTTGAGCAGAAAATCTTCATCGGCCGAACGCAGTTGAGCCAGGAGGCACTCACGCTCGGGCTCAGTAACCAGCGTTCGATATGAGGCGGCAAGAGCCAACGCGGTTGACTTCAGTTCTATTTGCCAATGAGTGTTGCTTGAGTCAGAACAATAAAGTCGGTGTTGATTCAGGTCAAGCACCTCCAATAACTCGGTCCCCAAGGCCAGTCGAATGCCGTCGGCCGCACAGGTCTTCGCATCATAGGAAGCCGACTGCAGGTTGCCTGCAATACACCTTCGTGCAGCCCAGCCAAGCCGCACGCCCAGAGTGCTCATCGGGCAGTAATGCCCGTGCTTCGCAGCCAGAGAGACAAACAGACTTTGCGGTGGGAGTTCGGCCAAAATCAACGCACAACCCGGAAGTTAAAACGCATAATGATGAGGACAATCGTTCTCGTAGATCTCATGATAAACTCTCGTCATATCAGGAGTTAACCAGTACCTCACCTCTTTCAACGATTTTAAAAAGTGGGCCATGGTGACAGCTGAAGAATCTTCCTTGATCGCATTGATTGTAGCACGCTTACACAGACTTTCGGCATCCCAGCCAACGTATCCCTCAGAGAGTTCAGCCAGTTTGTCACGATCGACGTCTTCCGCCAGATTTGGCATCTGATTCAGGTAAATATCGAGCATGGCGCGTCGATCTATGACACGCGGCGGATGAACAAAGACTTTACGATTGAAGCGTTTTTTCTCCTTGATAATAGCCTGATCAACCGTATCAATGCGATAGCAACTTCCGATCAGCATCACGTTACCAACCTGATTAATCCGGTCGATCTGCTCGACAAAGAGTCGATTCAACTCCTTGGTTGCAAAGGTTGGTGGGATCCCTCGCAAATTGCCCGGGCCCCACTCATAATTGCAATTCTCACGCGGAGCCAGCCATTCACAATCGGAGATAAACAAAACACAGGGGGCTTCGTGAATAGCGGTATCAAAAGCCTCAACAAGTTCCTCGGCTTTCCCCAGCATTTCCTGCCCGCTGATATATACAAAAGAGGCACCAGCCTCCTTGGCACAAGCTTCCGCCAACATAGTGATTCCAACACCAAGCGGCCCCCACATCATAACCCCGGCGGGAATACCCAGTTGATGTTGCGCAATCATTTCAGGCTTTAACAAGGGGAGGCATACCATCTCTTTAAGGATCTCTTTGACCTCGGCAAAACCACCGATATCATCCCAATCAAGAACGGGTTTTCGAACTTCATAAAAAATATTTTCAAGCTTCTTATGCATTTGCCTCATCCAACGTTAAGGGGGAGATCACAGGAACAGATGACATCAGGACAGCAGGTAAAAACACCGCCATGAGCTTGTAAATCTTTGAGCAACAAATATGCCATTATTTTATCAAAGATCGTTCAATAAACGGTAGATCTGCTGTTCAACGTCCCAAATTAAAGCACCTTCTTCGCTCTTGTCAGCCTCTTCATAGAGCACCCGAGCACGATCAAAAGTCGAATGAACCTGCAACAGAACCGGTGACAGCTTGTGTTCAAGTTTCATCTGCGGAATCTCCCCTGCCTGTTCGCTCCACTCCGCAAGCTCCTCAGACCCTTTTCTCAAAAGATTAACCGCGCGGTCAATTCTCGTTCCATCAGGCTGACAACTGAATTTTTGCACCAGCGCACTTGCACACAGGGCAATCTGCCGAAAACGATCAGCAACTTTCATTTAACTGGCCCTTCCTTCCCTTGAAAAAATCGACATCCTAAAGCAATTACATGACAAAAACAATTCTCTGCCTGCGGATTGATGGTACCGTCCTTATTATTGACTTTAACCCGTTACGCCTGCTAGCTTTAGCCGAATTAAATAAAAGCCCTGGGGGCGTGCCTGACACTGAGAGCTTTACATGACGTAAAGCGACCCCTTGTACCTGATCCGGGTCATACCGGCGTAGGGAAGCGGCATGCTTCAGCGATCTTTTTTGGATTTCGCAGGCCGCAGCTTATGCGGCCTTTTTTCATTTTAGAACTGTAAAATACCAAAAATGTCTTTAGTCAAAATCCACTTAAATGAAAATCCCCTTGAGTTGCAGGCACAAACAACCCTGCAACAGTTGCGCGCAGAGCTAAAACCCAATGCGGATCTGATGATTGTCAACGGTTTCCCGGCAACTGGAGACTATGAGCTCAGAAACGGCGACCAGGTTGTCATGATAAAACGCGGTGAAATCCCTTCCGCTGAGAATCTGGAAGCTCTGATGATGGCGCGGCACACTCCTGGAGTCCATGCTCGTATTGCAAAAAGCTGCGTCGGCATTGCAGGCGCAGGAGGATTGGGGTCCAACATTGCAATCGCCCTTGCCCGTGTTGGAGTCGGGAAACTCATCATTGCTGATTTTGATCTGATTGAACCATCCAACCTTAACCGACAACAATATTTTATTGACCAGATTGGACTTCCGAAAGTCACCGCACTCAAACAGAATCTCCTACGAATCAACCCCTATGTCGAAGTTGAAACCTTTATCGAACGCATCAACCCACAAAACCTAACAAAAATTTTCGCCAGCATTGATGTAATGGTCGAAGCCTTCGATGCTCCAGATCAAAAAGCGATGCTGACAGCTGCGCATCTGCAACAGACGTCAAGCTGTCCCCTGGTCGCGGCCTCGGGGATGGCCGGGTTTGCCTCATCAAACAGCATCCAAACCCACCGCATTCGTGACAACTTTTATGTAATTGGCGACCTGGAAACGGCCGCTCAACCGGGACAAGGCCTGATGGCTCCCCGTGTGAGTATTGCGGCAGGTCATCAGGCCAATGCCGTACTACGTCTCTTGCTGGGAGAAGAACCCTCATGAAACTTTTGATCAATGGTAGTTCTCATGAATTGGCAGACAGGCTGACCATTAGTCAATTATTGGAGCAGTTAAAACTTTATCCCGATAGAGTTGTTCTTGAACTTAACTTGAAGATCCTTACCGCAACCGAAAATCTGGACAAAGAACTATGCGATGGGGATCAGCTTGAAATTATTCAGTTTGTTGGTGGGGGCTGACATGCACACAAAAAGGACAGAACCTATGGATTCTCTTGTTATTGCGGGTCGTCACTTCAACTCACGTCTCATGGTGGGAACCGGCAAGTTTTCTTCGCATTCAGCCATGCAGTCTGCGATGGGCGCTTCGGGGTGCGAAATTGTCACCGTTGCCTTACGCCGGGTTGACATTAACAACCCTGGTGACAACATGCTGCAGCATATAGATCGCGAGCGTTACCTGCTCCTTCCAAACACGAGTGGTGCCCGCGATGCCGAAGAAGCCGTGCGCCTGGCCCGCCTGGCCCGGGCCGCAGGCTGCGAGCCCTGGATAAAGCTGGAAGTGACCCCTGACCCTTATTATCTGTTGCCCGATCCGATCGAGACCTTAAAAGCCGCAATTATTTTAATCAAAGAGGGCTTCAATGTCCTCCCCTACATGCCGGCCGATCCGGTTCTAGCCCGCCGCCTTGAAGAAGCCGGGACTGTGACTCTGATGCCACTGGGTGCGCCGATCGGGACCAATCGGGGATTAAGAACCCGTGACCTGATCGCAATCATCATCGAGCAGGCCAATATCCCGGTTGTGGTCGATGCCGGACTGGGGGCTCCCTCCCATGCCGCCGAGGCGATGGAGATGGGTGCCGATGCTGTTCTGGTTAATACTGCACTCGCTGATACCGCCAATCCGACACTTATGGGCGAGGCCTTCAAAAAGGGAGTTGAGGCCGGTCGTCTGGCCTATCTTGCGGGTCTTGGTCCTCAGCGTGTCAAAGCCCAAGCGTCCAGTCCTCTTACCGGGTTTCTGAGGGAGGAATAAGTGAGTTTTTACACTCTCCTTCAGCAATATCCGGCATCAGACCTTAAAAAGCGTCTTTATGAAATTTCGCCGGAAGATATCGACCGTGCATTATCTCAGCAAAAACTATCGGTCGCTGATTTCATCTGCCTGCTGTCACCCAAGATCAATAATGACCAACTTGAAACTCTGGCTGGCATTGCGCACCGCATCACCAGTCAGCGCTTCGGTCGGACGATTCAACTCTACGCCCCACTCTACCTTTCAAATGAATGCCACAATGGCTGTAAATATTGCGGTTTCAGTGCCGACAACCACGATCTTCGTAGAAAAACCCTGAATGACGATGAGATCCTGCGTGAAGGCGATCACCTGCACCGCCAAGGGTTCAGACACATACTGCTGTTGACCGGTGAAGCCCCTGAAGCCGCCGGAGTTGACTATCTTGAACATGCAGTAAAACTCCTTTCAGCGAAATTCAGTTCACTCTCAATTGAAGTTTTCCCGATGTCGCGCGACGATTATCAACGTCTTGAACATGTTGGTATCGATGGATTAGCCCTTTACCAGGAGACTTATGACCAGAGGCTCTATCCGGAACTGCACCCCTTCGGCCCGAAGAGTGATTTCCGCTATCGCCTGGAGGCTCCGGAAAGAGCCGGTGAAGCAGGTCTCAGACGGATAGGCATAGGTGCTCTCCTTGGGCTTGGCGATTATTTGACCGACGCCTTTTACACAGGCCTGCACGCCCGCTATCTTATGCACCGCTTCTGGCGCACACAGGTCAGCATCTCATTTCCGCGCCTTCGCCCTGCTGAGGGCGGTTTTGCCCCACGCTCAATAGTCACCGATCGTCAGCTAACACAACTCATCTGCGCATTACGCCTTTTTTTGCCTGACGCTGGATTGATCCTGTCGACGCGCGAAAGCGCCGAACTGAGAGACAATCTCCTCCCCCTCGGCATTACCCAGATGAGCGCCGGGTCCTGCACCGCACCCGGGGGGTATGAAGGGGATGAAGGAGATGGCGAACAGTTTGCTATCAGCGATCATCGCAGTCCAGAGGAGATCCGTGTCCTTCTCGCCGAACGTGGCTATGAAGCCGTCTGGAAAGATTGGGATGGCGCCTTTCTCGGGCAACCGGAATGAGCGGAGGCACCACGTCAGATCTCCCTTCGCTTTACCTGATTACCGATCGAAAATTGACGTCCCCGGATCTGCTTTTTGTTCTTGAAGCCGCCCTGAAGGCGGGGGTCAGATTGCTGCAATTGCGAGAGAAAGATCTCTCCCCTTCCGCGCTTCGCGCTCTTGCCGGGAAGGTTCTGATTCTAACAAGGTCCTATGGCGCAAAACTGTTATTGAATGGATCGCTGGAACTTGCCATTGAAATAGGCGCCGACGGTGTACAGCTTGGGATTGACACCGAGAAAGTCTTCGAAGCACGAAAAATCCTTGGCCAGCGTGCCCTGATTGGTTTCTCGGCGCACAGCCCCCAGGAAGTCGAAGATGCAGCCTCCCAAGGCGCCGATTTTGCGACCTTTGGCCCTGTCTATTTTACAGCGTCTAAAGCTCAATATGGCCCGCCTCAGGGTCTCAATGCGTTGCAAGAACTCTGCAATACGTCCTCAATTCCCATCTATGCTTTGGGTGGGATCAATCCCGACCGCATCAATGAAGTCATCAATGCAGGAGCATACGGTGTCGCTCTTATTTCAGCGGTTATGGCTGAGGGAGACCCTCACAAGGCAGTGCGACTCATCCTGCAAAAAATGACAACTAGTCATGCACAGTTGAGGAATACCCTTTGATCGACTAGAGTTATAAGAATTATAGCGTTGTTGGAGGTCGTGTGGATGCGCTACTGGTTCTTGTAATCCTGTCCGTTTCCATTTTTCTCTTCGCCTGTAATTGGCTAAGGGTTGACCTCGTCAGCCTGATGATTTTATTAGCTCTCGGTATCACAGAGCTAGTTTCCCCGATGGAAGCTTTTTCTGGCTTCAGCAATCCTGCAGTCATCACAGTCGCCGTTATGTTTATCATTAGTGCAGGCCTAACCCACACGGGAGCGCTACAGCCACTAACCACAAGACTTCTGAATATTTCCGGACAGAATGAACGCTATATGGTAATGACCATCATGGCGACTTCAGCAGTTTTTTCTGCATTTATCAACAATATCGCCGCCACGGCGTTGCTTATGCCGCTCGCCATTGAAATGGGGAAAAAAGGAAATGTGAGCCCGTCAAAACTCCTTATGCCCCTCGCCTTCGGATCGCTTCTAGGTGGGGTGTGCACCCTGATTGGCACACCGCCTAATCTTTTGGCCAATGCGCTGTTAAAACAACATGCAAATAGTTCCTTCACAATGTTTGATTATTCTCCGGTAGGAATTCTTCTTCTGATTACGGGAATCTTCTACATGATGACTCTGGGTCGTCGTTTACTGCCAGAACGCAAATCAGGCATCCTCACGACTGCATATCAGGTTAAAGAGTATATCGCAGAGGTCGAGGTCCTCCCAAGATCACTGATTGCAAATAAAACCATTGCAGCGTCACGACTTGAAGAAAATCACAAGCTTAAAGTAAGAGCAATATTACGTGGACGCCAAAATTTTCCGTTTCCGCACAAAAATCGCAAAATCTTGGCCGGGGATATCCTGTTTATCGAAGGAAATCCGAAAACAATTTTAGAATTGCATCGTGCGGAAGGACTACAGGTCGTCCCGGAAAAAGAATATCCGAAAAACCCTCAACGCGTTCGTGAAGATGTGCTGGTTATTGAAGCGTCATTAACCCCAACCAGTGAAATGGTAGGAAAGACGCTGCGCCGAGTGAAATTTGCAGACACCTATGGTTTAACGGTTTTAGCCATCTGGCGTTCAGGAGCGCCCGTAGTACGAAAAGTTGATCATGTGACCTTACGCTTTGGCGATGTCCTCCTCCTTCAGGGGACTCGGGATCATGTGCTACACCTCAGTCAAAGCCACGGATTTTTATTACTGGGAAACATTGAAACCAGCCCCTATCGCCCTCACAGAGGGCCAGCCTCAATCGCAATTCTGGCGGGTGCTATTTTATTAGCCACAACTGGAGTAATGCCGATCATGCTCTCGGCGACGCTTGGCGCCCTGTTAATGGTCCTCTCTGGGTGTCTCACAATCAAGGAAGCCTACGAAAGTATCGACTGGTCCATTATCCTTCTCATCGCGGGAACTCTTCCATTGGGGATCGCAATGGAAAGCAGTGGCCTGGCACAAAAGCTGGCAACAACCCTGATAAACTCTGCCGGCGATCTCGGCGCCTGGCCAATCCTGGCGATTCTGATATTTTTGACCTTAATCCTCACCGCGATTATGAGTAACGCAGCCACTGTGGTTTTGCTGGCACCTGTCGCCTATAGTTGCGCTGTCTCGTTAACAGTAGACCCCAAGCCGTTCTTTATGGGGATTGCAGTCGCGGCATCCATCTGCTTCATTTCTCCCATCGGTCACCAGTCCAATGCTCTCGTGATGGGTCCGGGTGGCTATAAATTTTTTGATTACACCCGCGTTGGTGTAGGCCTTAATCTTCTTTGCTGGTCTCTGGCGTCACTCCTTATCCCGCTTGTCTTCCCCTTTTAAACAAAAAAACCTCCGATCAAAAAGACCGGAGGTTAAATATTTTATGAGGATAAAAAGCTAATAATTCTTAGGTCCGTGATCAACCCCGTGGCAACTGAGGGCGCAAGAACCATGACGACTCGAAACGCCAACAGCTTTAAATTGAAGGTTACCTGCAGCATTCGGCCTGACTACGTCCAGATTGAAGCGGATCAAAAATTGATTGACACTGCTACCGTGAGCGTCGTGACAGGTAAAACAACTGGTTCCAGCAAAATTACGCGTACCGTTTCCCTGAATATGTAACGCATGATATGCAAAACTTTCATTGCCAAGAATACTGCTACGATCATGACAACGATAACACAGTGCGTAAGCACGTTGGTTTTCGTTTCGGCCGTCTTCCATCTCATAATTATCGACCAACAGGCCACGGTAAATTGAACCATGAGGACCTCTCGGACCGTTGCTGTCATCACTTCCGTGGCAATCACTACAGCTAATAATCGAAACGTCACCAGGTTGCTCCTTACGTGCTTTATAGGGCGACTTGAGACTGATTACATACGAGTTGGCCCCCTCTCCCTCAATCGGATGAAAAGAAGGATTTGAGCGACGGAACTCTTCTCTTTTGTTACTGGAGTCAGCGGGGAGATTTGCGCTATCGGCATGACATTTATAACAAAGTTCATATTCTTTTGTTATGCCGGTGTTAAAATTACCAAGCCCTCGCTTGCTGATGCCTCGATAAGGGGCGTTCTTCCGCAACTGATGCGGCTCATGGCAGTCGATACATTCCGAATGACGGCGCGCGTTGACCAGCTCTTCAGGGAGCACTTCCCGCTGCTGATGAACCCCACTAGTGGCTAGCACTGGATGATTATAGGGTTTACTTAATTCATAACCAATATCCTTTAAATCAACCCTCGCATTTTTATCAAGAAAACCTGAAATTTGCATTTGTTGACGCGAGCTAGAATTGCCATGACAGGTCAAGCAAACTTTCTCTTCGCCTTGAATAGACATATTCATACCACGATGACAAGCTCTGCAGGATTTAGGCAAGATCCGTTTATCACCATGAACACCTGTCATCAGACCTTTGTCTGATGATGCGGCAACACATTTCACCCCACCAGGCAAAGGGGAAAGTAAAAACAGGATTACACCACATAATAGTGATGCACGTAGTAAAATATGTCGCAAGATAAATGCCTTCCCCAATAAAAATTAAAGTACAAATCAGTGATTCGGAAATGACAGTGGCGGAGTTGCCCATGAATTCCAGTCACCACTTACATGACATTCATTACAGGTATTGTCATAATCAGTCGCTTCTACGCCAGTAACATTATTGGCCCAAAAAGGAAGAGTGTACGTCGTTCCATTGTTGGTATCGTTGTGAGGATCATGGCAGGTAGTGCACTGCATACGTTCATTGCCATCCAGGGTTGTTTTAGAGCCCGCGAGGGGAAGTTTATATGTCGCGAGACCATGAGATGGCAAGGCCTCGGCAACGTTGATTGCATCTTTTACTGCGGCACTATACACAAAAGAAATGGGATGAGATTTTGATAGATCAATCGTCGTCTTGGATGAGGTCGCGGTATCATAGGCGCCAAGAGTGTCATAATTCATGATAATTTTTGAGGTTTGGGAAATTACCGCACCGACCGAACTCACTCCATCGTGGCAGGATAGGCACATTCGAGATGCCCCGTTAGGATATTTTGTCTGGTCAGCGGCGCTATATCCGGCCGCAGGAATATTTTGTATTTCCAAAGTCGGTGAAGCATAAAGAGGAAAGTTTGTTTGCGCTGGGTCCTGACGGTTCCAAAGCGGAGACTGAGGGGAGGCACCATGGGGGGTATGGCAAAAGACGCAGATGCGAGTTTCGGTAGTGGCCATAACACCACCCGAACCTTTTGAAAGATTATGTCTATTCCCTGGAGCAGTAAGTGGTATTGCAAGCGCTTGCCCATAGAGGATCAGGCTAAACAACAACGCTTGGCTGAGTATAAAAAATCGTTTCATTTGTTCTCCACAGGAATTTAACAATCATCGGTTGAAACTGGGGTCCATCCAAAACTCTTTATGCAAAAAAAGTACCGGCGAACCAACAATCACTTATCCTGCCCTGGCGACAAATACTGATAGATCTGCACTTGGTGATTATAAGTGTCGACAGCGTAAATCCTGTCTCTTTGATCGATAAAAAGGCTGGACGGCAGGGAGAGGCCCCATTTGCCACCCGAGCCAAATACCAACAGAAGACGACCATCAGGACCGAAAATCTGGATATTGTCAAAAGCGGCATCGGTGACATAAATGTGCCCGACAGAATCAACGGCTACGCCACGCGGGCGCGAAAAGGTTCCAGGGACGTCACCCAGTCCACCGATAGTCCCTATGCCATGGCCTTTGTCATCAAGAACTTCAACACGAAAATTCAGTGAATCGACGACATATACACGACCGGAACGGTCGACGGCTATGCTGAGAGGCCTGTTGAAAAGACCATCTGCTGTTACTGAACTTCTGAAGGACGAAAGCATTTGCCCTTGTGGCGAGAATCTCAGCACCAGACCCTGCAGGACATCTGCTACTAAAAGATTTCCCGACCGATCAATAGCTAAACCAGCAGGACGTAGAAATATTTCATCAGAGCCAACCTGCCCCTGAAACTCCCCTTTAGATGAAAAAATATATACACGCCGCAGACCGGAATCAGCAACATAGAGGCGATCCCGATCAGGATCAAAAACTATCCCAGATGGGGTCTGAAATGGCTCTCCCGCAATATTCGTCAGTAAATCAGTCCGTCGGCCTGCCAGGTCAAACCTGAAAACAAGGTGATTTCCAGGATCGGTAACCCAAAGCAACCCCTTACCATCAGAAGCAACACCGTAGGGTGTTCCCATCTGCAGGGACTCAGTGCCCTCCCCGGTAAGCCATTGGAACAAAATACTTTTTTGTGATTTTTTCTCAACCAGATCTTCTGTTCCAGAAAATCTCCGGAGCAATCTAATGCGAGGCTGTGCTGGTGGTTTGGGCCAAACGACATTTACATCAGGATCAGACAATGACAGGGAACGAATGCCTGGCGCACAAGACGGCAACAACAGGAGGATAACGATCAGGAACCACCAAGAACGTATTTGATATTTATTGTACAAGCAACTCAACCTTATATTTCTGCTTCAGCGAAGAGATCCATTCAGCATAAACTTTCTTCCGTCGTTTATTTTCAAGGGTTGATTTAATCTTTAATTTCACCTCATCGAAACTCAGTTGGCGTGGTTCGTTGACTTGAGTCAACTTGATAATGTGATAGCCGTACCGAGTCCAAACCAAATCGGAGATACCGCCAACCTTAAGTTTCAACAATGCCTCCTCAAAAGGTTTCTCTGTCTGTCCAGCGTGAAACATTCCTAAATCACCACCGACATATTTAGTCCGGTCATCGGAATTATAGTAAGCTAAATTAAAGAAATCTTCGCCTTTCTTCGCACGAGCCAAAATCTCCTCAGCTTTTTTTTTCAGCGCGGCTCGTTCCGCATCGTTCGACGACGGATCAACCTTGATTAAAATATGGCTGGCACGAAACTGTTTGGGCATAAAAAAGATATGTTTATTCGCAGCATAATATTTAGCGACTTCTTCATCGCTGACGAGAACCTTCGATGTCACTGCGAGGTCTTCAGCTGCCGTAGCCAGAATTTGCCGATAGAGAGACGCGCGTAATGCCGTCTCAGTCTCAACGGCAACTGCCTTTTCATACTCAGCATCTGTCTTGAAGTTCCCTTTTATCTTTTTCATCTGCGCATCGACCTTGGCACTGGAACCCGATATTTCATTATCGATCGCATACTTAACTTTGTATGCTCTTTCAATCAGGTCTTTCAACGCTTCTTGTCTAATCTCCTTAATTCTTTCCGCAGAAACTCCCCCATGAAAACTGACCCTCAAGGGTATTATCTTATTTATTTGACGATTCAACTCAAATGAAGTCACCGGGATTCCACCAACACGAGCAACCAAGTTACTATCCGTAGTAGTGGCAAAGAGAGGAGTAGGAGCAAGAATCAACATGAAGATTAAAGTGCGTAAAAAAATCATTAATAAACTCCAACTAACAAGGATAATTAAGCTTTCATCTCAAGAACCAAATAACAGGGATGATTAAGGTGCCATCTTAAAAACCGTAGAGGTTAACAGTCAAGTTGAATCACTTTAGACCTAGAAATAAAAAGAGCAACCCTTCAACAGGATTGCTCTTTTTATTTAAATGGCGGGGCTGACGGGACTTGAACCCGCGACCTCCGGCGTGACAGGCCGGCGTTGTAACCGACTCTACTACAGCCCCATAGAACATTTGCTTGATTTGGTGGGCGAAGAGGGGCTCGAACCCCCGACATCCTGCTTGTAAGGCAGGCGCTCTCCCAGCTGAGCTATTCGCCCGATCGAAAATGGCGGGGCTGACGGGACTTGAACCCGCGACCTCCGGCGTGACAGGCCGGCGTTGTAACCGACTCTACTACAGCCCCGCAGTTGAAAATAGGAAGCCTGAAGTGCCCAAAAGCATTGTCTGGACAGCTTCTCGCTTCCTATATTCGGTTTGTTTATGTAGCGTTAATCTTAATTGACGGCGTCTTTCAATGCCTTGCCAGCTTTAAATTTAGGAACCTTGGCAGCCGGAATTTGAATTTTTGCGCCAGTTTGGGGATTTTGGCCTGTACGGGCCGCGCGATCACCAACACTGAAAGTCCCGAAACCAACCAGCGCAACCTTGTCGCCAGTCTTAAGTGCACCAGTAATAGTCTCAGCAAAAGCTTTAAGCGCCCCCTCGGCGTCCGCCTTGCTCAGTCCCGCTTTCTCCGCAATTGCATTGACCAGATCAGCTTTAGTCACAACACACCTCCTGAAAGATAAGGGATAAAAATTCGTCTCAAAACGCGATAAGATATAACAGAGTCAGAAAAAAGGTGTCAAGCTGTTTTTCCCCATTTTTTGCGGGTTGGGGAGTTTTTTCCTGACTCGACCACATGGATAATCAAGCCGGCTAAACCTACTTCTTTTTCAGATTTTTTACAAGGGCCAAATCCAGGACCTTGTCCATATCAGCAACCGGCTGAAGTATAAGGGCATTACGTAAAGGTTCAGGAATATCCACTAAATTCCGACGATTGGCCTCAGGTATCAGCACGGTCCCGATTCCTGCTCTTCGTGCCGCCAATAATTTTTCCTTAAGTCCACCTATCGGCAAGACGCGACCGCGCAGGGTCACCTCTCCTGTCATGGCAAGGTCACAACGAACGGCTAGTCCCGTTAGAGCGGATGCCAGAGCGGTCGCAATGGTTATTCCAGCGGATGGTCCATCCTTTGGGACGGCCCCCTCCGGAACGTGGATATGCACATCAATCTTGGTGTGAAAATCTTCTTCAAGATCAAGAGCCTTCCAACGAGAGCGCACATAACTAAAGGCAGCCTGGGCAGACTCCTGCATCACATCACCGAGCTTGCCAGTAAGCGTCAACTTACCACTGCCCGGCATTAAACTCACTTCAATATTCAGCAGCTCTCCACCAACCTCGGTCCAGGCCAAGCCGGTTGCAACGCCGATGGCGTCAGATTCTTCCTGAATACCGTATGAGTAGGGAGGAACCCCCAGGAATTTTTCGATTTGTTTTGTCCCGACCTTGAACGATATTTTATCTTCAAGCGCGCTGCGACGCGCCAGTTTTCTACATACCGAAGCGAGAGAACGATCGAGAGCTCGTACTCCAGACTCCTTTGTATAGCGACGAATAATCTCCAACAAGGCAGCTTCCGAAAAACTGACATTAGACCGACTAAGGCCATGTGCCGCTATCTGTTTATCCAGCAGATAACGTTTGGATATATTAAGTTTTTCTTCTTCGGTATACCCCTCAATGTTGATAATTTCGAGGCGATCATGCAATGCCCTGGGTATTGAGTGCAAATTATTGGCTGTAGCAATAAACAGAACCTGAGACAGATCGTAATCAATATCCAAAAAATGGTCGCCAAAAGTATGATTCTGCTCTGGGTCAAGAACTTCAAGCAAGGCCGAGGAAGGATCTCCTCGAAAATCAGTGCTCATCTTATCTATTTCATCCAACATGAAGACCGGATTTTTTACCCCAACCTTGCGCAGCCCTTGAATGATTTTCCCCGGCATTGCACCGATATATGTCCGCCGATGACCTCGGATTTCCGCTTCATCGCGCACACCGCCCAGCGATATTCTTTGAAATTTTCGCCCGAGTGCCTTGGCAATCGATTGCCCGAGTGAAGTCTTCCCAACGCCCGGAGGGCCAACCAGACAAAGAATTGGTCCCTTGATCTGTTTAACCAGAGCCTGTACTGCAAGGTACTCGATGACACGCTCTTTAACCTTTTCCAAACCATAATGGTCTGCTTCAAGGACGGCTTCGGCCTTTATAAGGTCGTGTTGATCACGTGTTCCTTTTTTCCAAGGAAGGGAGAGCAGCCACTCAATGTAATTTCGAACAACTGTCGCCTCAGCTGACATCGGTGACATTAAGCGGAGTTTGCGTAACTCCTGCCTTGCCTTATCAGTCGCCTCAGAGGACATTTTTTTCTTTTCAATCTGCTCTTCAATTTCGGCTAACTCTTGCTTAAATTCATCTTTGTCGCCGAGTTCTTGCTGAATAGCACGCATCTGCTCATTAAGATAATACTCCTTTTGACTTCGTTCCATCTGGGTTTTTACGCGACTTCGGATACGTCCTTCTATTTGAAGAATTTCGATCTCCTGTTCCAGCATCTCAAGTAACTTCTCGAGTCGCAATGCGACATCTAATTGTTCCAGAAGTTCCTGCCGATCTGAAATCGGGATCTGTAGATGGGCCGAAACCGTATCGGCAAACATTGAAGGTTCTGTAATCGCGGCTGAAGTCACGCTCACTTCAGCGGGGATTTTCTTACTCAACCCGATATAGTTGTCAAAAGAATTACGCACTGCACGCATCACAGAATTAGCTTCAATCAGTGATGCAGGCTCATCCTCCAGCAACTCAATCTCCGCCAGCAAAAGAGCGCCATCATCACGAAGGTTATTTAACCTGGCGCGCTCAACCCCCTCAATCAGAACCTTGACCGTCCCGTCTGGAAGTTTAAGCATTTGGACAATTTTTCCGCACACGCCCAGTGGATAGAGCTCTTCAAAACAAGGAGATTCTGTTTGAGGATTAAGCTGGGTCGTCAAAAAAATCTTTTTATCTGCCTTTTCGGCGGCCTCAAGTGCCGCAATCGATTGAGGCCTCCCGACAAACAGCGGAGCAACCATATGGGGGAAAATTACAATATCCCGCAAAGGTAACAGAGGGAGAGTTAAACCATTCGGTGTGGGTGAATTGTTTGAATCTAAAAGGCTCATCAGTTTATCAACCTGTTTGTCTGCAAGGAAAAGGAGCGCGGTTCCTCAAAAAGAAGAAGCCGCGCTCCGGAAACAACCCTATGGTATTTGGGGAATATGTCGATTCAGGCGCTTTCGGCAACATTATAGAGCATTATAGGGCTCTTGCCGCCAACAATGACATCTTCGTTAATCAGAACTTCTTTTACATGATCCTGCGAAGGAATATCATACATGACATCGAGCATGGCATTTTCGAGGATTGAACGCAAACCGCGCGCACCAGTTTTATGTTGCAAAACCTGTTTGGCGATGGCGACTAAAGCTCCATCGGTAAATTTAAGAGTTACATTTTCCATTTCAAAAAGGCGCTGATATTGTTTTACCAGGGCATTTTTTGGTTCACACAAAATCTGGATAAGTGCCTCCTCATCCAACTCTGTCAGTGTCGAAATTATAGGTAAGCGCCCAACAAATTCGGGAATCAAGCCATACTTCAAAAGATCACCAGGCAGAGTCTGCCCAAGCAACTCACCAAGCTTCTTTTCCTTCGCGGATTCGACCTTAACGCCGAAACCCATCCCCTTGCTCCCGATCCGCTTACTGATAATCTTTTCAAGGCCCGAAAAAGCACCCCCGCAAATAAACAGAATATTGGTTGTATCAACTTTCAAAAATTCCTGCTGCGGGTGTTTACGCCCTCCCTTGGGCGGCACACTGGCGGTAGTCCCTTCAATGATTTTCAACAATGCCTGCTGAACACCCTCACCTGAGACATCACGCGTAATTGAAGGCGACTCTGACTTACGAGCTATCTTGTCAACTTCATCAATATAGATAATTCCACGTTGGGCTTTTTCAATATCATAATCCGCATCCTGCAGTAAGCTGAGAATAATATTCTCAACATCCTCGCCGACATAACCCGCTTCGGTTAAATTGGTCGCATCGGCAATTGCAAAAGGAACATTCAGTACCTTTGCCAGCGTTTGAGCAAGCAGAGTTTTGCCGCTGCCAGTTGGACCAAGAAGCAAAATATTACTCTTTTGGATCTCAACTCCATCATTGCGATTAATGGCCTCAATTCGCTTGTAGTGGTTATATACAGCAACTGACAGGATTTTTTTAGCGCGCTCTTGCCCTATAACGTATTCATCCAGAGTCTGACGAATCTCGGCAGGCTTTGGCAACGATGCTGGTCGCTGGTCAGAATCAATATCAAGTCGACCCTCTTCGGCAATAATGTCATTACATAGTTCAATACACTCATCACAAATATAGACGGTAGGCCCAGCGATCAGTTTTTTGACCTCTTCTTGAGTTTTTCCACAAAAAGAGCACGTCAGATTTGGCGACTGACCATCTTTTGAACTCACGTAGCTATTCTCCTCTGCTTAAAATTTCAGGATTTTCGTTCAACGATGGAATCGATAATACCATAATCACAGGCGAATTGACTATCCATGAAGAAGTCACGTTCTGTGTCCTCTTCGATCTTTTTTAAGGACTGCCCTGTATGGCTTGCAAGCAGGCCGTTAAGGCTTCCCCGCATGCGCAAGATTTCTTTAGCATGGATGCTGATATCCGTCGCCTGCCCCTGAAATCCACCCAGGGGTTGATGAATCATTATCCGCGCATACGGCAGGGCAAAACGTTTACCCGGAGCGCCTGCCGCTAAAAGGACAGCCCCCATACTGGCTGCTTGCCCAATACAGATGGTTGAAACCGGAGCCCTTAAATACTGCATTGTGTCATAGATAGCCATCCCCGCTGTCACGACACCACCCGGCGAATTAATATAAAGATGAATATCCCGATCCGGATCTTCAGATTCAAGAAAAAGCAGCTGTGCAATAATGAGATTACCCATGTGATCTTCGATCTCCCCCCCAAGAAAGATTATGCGATCTTTCAGTAAGCGAGAATAGATGTCATATGCGCGTTCTCCGCGACCGGTATCTTCAACAACCATCGGCACCAGACTCATCAGGTTAATCCTCCTTCTCTTCGGTAACTGCTACTTCGGAGGCAGTATGATCTGGTTTTGGCTCAACTTCGGTTACCTTGGCCTGACTTATAATCAATGAGACAACCTTTTCGTGGAGAATTTGCCCGGATAGACCCTCCTTCGCCTGCGGGTTAGAAAAATAGGCCTTCACCTGCGCAAGCTCAGCATTCGATTGTTTAGCCAACTCTTCCATCTTTAATTCAAGTTCCGACTCATCAACAGTCACAGCCTCCTGCTTGGCGATTGCTTCGAGAATCAACTCGCCACGCACCTGGTTGTCAGCCATATCTCGATAGGCAGCGGAGAAACCCTCATCATTCATGCCAAGCATCTCAAGGGTCATCCCCTGCGACTTCAACCGTTGAGAAAAGTTCTTCTTCAGATGCTCCAACTGAGATTGGATCATCCCTTCTGGAACCTCAAAACTATTCGTCTCAACCAGCAGATTCATCATCTTTTCCTGCAGTTGATTTTCAACCCGCTCGGTCTGCTCTCGTAGGCTGTCCTCCCGAATGCGGTCCCTCAGGGCTTTAAGATCGTCGAAACCAACGTCTGTCGCTAACTCGTCAGTTATCTTCTGAGAGATTTTCTCTTTAATCTCTTTAAGTAAGACTTTAAATTTGGCTGGCTTGCCAGCCAACTCCTTTGACCCATAGTTTTCGGGGAAACTAACTTCTATCTCACGTTCCTCATCACGGACCATCCCATATATTTGCTCTTCAAACCCCGGAATAAAGCTTGAAGAACCTAGTTCAAGCTGATAGTCACTGGCGGAGCCATTTTCGAAAGCAGTGCCATCAATAGATCCCTCAAAATCAATAATAACAGTATCGCCAACGCGGCACTTCTTTCGACTGGTCACTTCAAGGCTACTGCGTGATTCAGCCAATTGCTTAAGACGCTCCTCGACGACGGAATCATCAAAAGTAAATTTTTCCTTCTCAAGCACAAGACCAGCATAACCTGTGGCGACGACCTCGGGACGAACTTCAACTTCCGCTTCATATGTGAAGGGCTTGCCAGCCTCAAGAGGTGCCGATTCAACAACTTGAGGTTGCGAAACGGGGTTGATGTTATGATCAATCATCGCCTTATAGAGACTGTCGTTGACCAAACTGCCAACGACATCGTTTTCCATGCGAGGAGCATATTGCTGTTCAAGAAGACGACGAGGCACCTTCCCTTTTCGAAAGCCCTTTACTGATGCTGTCTTGGCAATTTTACGATAGGCTTTCTCAATCGAAGCAGAGACTTGCTCAGCAGAGATTTCGACAACGAGCTTTTTCTTAATGGAGCCCAATTCTTCAACAGTAATGTTCATTACTTCATCCTTTTTTTTCCGAGAATAACCCTTAGCCCGGCTTTCATGGAAAACCGGGCTAATAACTTCGACATACCATAGTTTAGGTCAACAGGTAAAGTGGTGCGAGGGGGGGGACTCGAACCCCCACATCATTCGATACTGGTTCCTAAGACCAGCGCGTCTACCAATTCCGCCACTCTCGCAATAGTAAAGAAAAACTCACATTCCACACCCACCAATCAAGTGAGACTGGCTCCCGGGCCGGAAGGTGAGTATTGTCTGTTATGGGGTGAGTGACGGGGCTTGAACCCGCGACATCTGGAGCCACAATCCAGTGCTCTACCGACTGAGCTACACCCACCATAAAAAGTTCGGCTATCCTAAGAACAACATGAAACAATGTCAACCGCTAAAAGATCTCTATTTCAGAAGGTGGCGCGCCAGGAAGGATTCGAACCCTCGGCCCTGTGATTAGAAGTCACATGCTCTATCCAACTGAGCTACTGGCGCAGTGTCACACTTCAAGCAAACAGACACCCCTGAAGTTAACAGTGCTGCGACAGGGGCCTGTATCTAGCATGGCCTTGAAGGTTTTGCAAACAATAATTTTCTGGTTCATAAGATTGATATCTACCAACGTAGGCTGTCGGAGTATCTCTCGCCTGCCACTGGTACCTATATACTGAAGTTGGTTAAATTTCAACCGTTACTCGGGTCCTGATAAATGATCTCAACAGAGCTGAAAATCAGATTAAATGATTGAAATTTTAGAGAGTTTCCCCTATTATGCGAAGGATATTTTTATCCCTGTTAATAACCATAATTTATTAGATCATCCAGGAGAAGATGCATAATGTCCACTCAAACCAAGGGTTGGAGAATCCGCAGCAAATTGCTCGCAATGGTCATGTTGCTGGTTTTGGTCTCAATCGGCGTTGGGGCTGTAGCCTATTATGGTTTTAATCAGGCGAACATGTCTTTGACAGAAATGCATGAGAACCTTGTCCCCGAGTTGGCAACGGTAGACGAACTTGCCTACTCTGTGGCATCAGCAAGACGGTTCGAAAAGGAGTTATTCCTGTTTTCGAGTCTTGGCGGTGATGAACAATTTGTCAAAAAACAGCAAGGATATTACACAGAGCTCAACGATGAGTATAAACACACGGCGAAGGTCATCGAATCTTTACACAATGCTGACATATCAGCTGTTTTTAAAAATAATCCCGATCGTGTTGAATTAGAGGGAATGTTAACCAAGGTCCAGGAAGATTTTACCACCGTACAGAATAGCTTGAAGCCTCTCCTTAAAGAGTTAATGTCGGGGAAATCTTTTCTTGATGTTACAAGAGAATATGGCCTTTATAAAGGGAATGTTCATAACCTCGAACAAAAAATTAAAATTATGCGTGAGAACGTATTAGCAAAGCTTGAAGCTCAAAAATCAAATAGCGCCCATTTTTCCGGCCGATTAACAACAATTATTTTAGCGACAGGCTTAGGGGCAGTTCTTTTTGGAATTTTTGCGGGTCTATTTGTTTCAAATCGAATTACTGTTCCACTTAAGTATCTGATGGTTGGTATCGAATCCGTAGGAAAAGGTGACATTGTAGAAGTCCAAGCCCCATCACGTGATGAATTTGCTGAAATCGCCCGAGTTTTCAATGAAACTGTAGGTCGGCTAAAAAAATATATTCAGACAGATGAACAACGCTTGAAAACAGAAGAGAACGTTATTAATTTTCTCGAAGTTGTTTCTGATGCATCCGATGGCGACCTGACTGTTCGTGCCCCAGTTACCGAAGATGCCTTTGGCTCTATTGCTGATGCATACAATCTGATGATTGAAAGTCTCGCCGGCTTACTCAAAGAAACAACAAAAGATGCAAAAGAGGTCGGGGATGAGTCCCGAAACCTCAATGACATCTTTCTTCGCATGAAAAAAGGAGCAGAATCTCAACTACAGTATGTTACCGAAGCGACAGATTCTGCTGGAGAAACTGCCGAGGCTGCCTCTGAAATTGCTGTCAAAACTGCGTTGGCGCAAAATACATCAGAAAAAGTTGACCAGGCGACCAACGTCGGCAGCTCTCAAATAGCTAAGAATATTGAAGGGATGCAGCTTATCCGCGTCACTGTGCAGGTCATCAACAAAAAGATGAAATCACTTTCGGAACGACTTCTAGAAATCGGTACAATTTCACAGTTAATCTCAGACGTTGCAACCCGTACTACGATCTTGGCCATGAACGCTTCAATAGAGGCCTCACGAGCCGGCGAGCAAGGCCGAGGCTTTTTGGTTATATCAAACGAAATCAAACGACTTGCTGACGAGTCCTCTGATGCGACCAGGGAGATCGGCGGCATCATCAAGGCGATTCAATCTGAAGCAAACGACGTCACTTCAGCTCTTGAAGAAGAGACCTCAACCGTTGAGCAACAAACCCGTCTGGCACAAGAGACTGGTACTGCCCTAGAGGAGATCGAAAAAGCAACTCAACAATCAAAACAGCTCATCAACGAAATCACCGGTTTGTCAAAAAATCAGCACAGGGTATCAGATGACATGGTCATTTCCATTCGAAAAATGGCAGACATCACCGCACAAACATCTTCACTGGTAACCGAAGCTTCCCAGATTTCAGAGGGACTGAACGGCGTATCAGAAAAACTACTCGAATCATTGTCGCAATTTATATTGAGCAAGGACGAGCCCGTCGCTAGCAATGAGATCGTCCCAAGAGGAATTGCGTAATCGATTAACTAAACCTTATTTCCTCCCATAAAAAACACCCCCCCCCCGAACGCTGAGTGGCTTCGAGGGGGTGTTTTTTATGGGGGGAAATATCGATGGAGCTATAGACTTTTGCCATTAATTGCTAGGTGTTTCTTAATGACAGCCATCAACTGCTCTTCTTCGAACGGCTTAACAAGATAGTCCGTTGCGCCAAGCGAAAGGGCCTTCTGTCGGTGTTGTTCACCAGCCCTCGAGGAAAGAACTGCAATAGGCACCTGCCAATCGGGACGTCTTTGTAGCTCTGCCAATAGCTCATAACCATGCATGTGTGGCATTTCAAGGTCCGTTATAATTGAATCAACCTCTTCATTCTCAAGCAGTGAAACCGCCTCCAGTCCGTCAGCTGCAGTCAAAATGGTCAGCCCCTTCCCTGCCAGCAGCATGCTGGCGTATTTGCGAACACTCAGAGAATCGTCCACTACCAGGACCTTCAGATTTCGCTGTTCAACGACGCTGGAGACAGAACCCACTGGAAGAGCAAAGTCTCTATCCGCTTGATATCTCATTCGCGCCGGATTGACGACCAGTCGCATACTGCCGTCACCCGCCAAGCTGGTTCCGGAGAGGTAAGGAAGTCCCCTCAAAAACGAACCAAATGGTTTAATAACGGTGTCTTCCTGCCCCAGAACCCTGTCCACCAACAATAGAATGGGAGAGCCTTCAGATTGGGTTAGTATCCCATAGCCTGGACGATCCTCGCCTTGAGGCAGATTAAACAGCGTCCGCAGATCGATCTGTTCCGGCTGTCTCTCCAGATCTTCCCGATTAACAATATTTCGGGACTCAAAGGACAAATTCTGAATTTCCTTAACTAACGCAGAGGGCAGAACAAACACCTGACCAGCAACCTCGAAGCGGATAATATTGACAATAACAAGTGAAAGCGGCAGACGCAGTCTAAAAGTGCTCCCCTGCCCTTTGACCGTTTCAACGTCAATTGTGCCATTAAGGGAGGCGAGACGGTCCATAACCACGTTCATTCCAACGCCACGTCCTGATGTTGCATCAACATCAACGGTAGTACTGAACCCAGGCCGAAAAATCATTTGAATCAGTTCACTTTCACTGAGTCGATCTTCGGTCGTAATAAAACCCTTTTCAATCGCTCGCTTACGAACCCGCACAAGATCAATCCCGCGACCATCGTCGCTAACCGAAAGCTCTACGGTATTTCCACGTCGCTCTGCAGTCAGACGAATCAACGCTTTTTCTGATTTTCCAAGCTTTTTACGTTCAGAAGCTGATTCAATTCCATGAGCAAAGGAATTACGTACAATGTGTAACAGCGGATCAAATAAACCATCATAAACAACCCGGTCTATTAAGGTTTCACCCCCAACAACAAAAAGATCTACATCCATACCAAGACCACGCGCCATATCACGCACGGAACGATTGAATCGTTGAAAGAGGGCCCCTGCCGGGACAGTTCTTACTTCTGAGATACGTTCCTTGATCTCATCTGTCATCCGATCTAAAGAGGAAACATCCTTGCCGAAAGCCTCAAAAAATTCACTGAGGCCACGAAGACCCTCACCAACATCATTGGTGATTTCGCGTAATTTTCGACTAAACAGGTTCAAATCATCGTAGCGATCAAACTCAAGTTCTTGGAAATCACTCACCTGAGATTCATGACGCTGTTCCGCCGTGGTCGGCATCGTGTAATCATAACGATCCGCGAATTGAGTAACTTCTCGCAGAAGTCGTTGACCTACAAATTCGATCTCATCACGCATCTTCTCGACCTGCCCGAACTGATCAGCCAGGTGATTTTTGATGACAGTCACTTCACCGATCAATCCCATCAGTGATTCGATTTTATCAACACTCACCCGAATACCAGCAGCGGACTCTTCTACCCGTCGGCCAAGACCGCGCCGCTCGGAACCAACAAACCCCGAATCGACAGAAGAGTCATTAGCCCCTAATTTCTCTCCCGGGAGGGAGGAACCTCCAACCGAGGGCTCAGCCCCCTTCTCGGCAGCATCTAGGCGTCGTATAACCAGATCCATTACCTCAACTGGTTCTTCCTGGCCATCAACCTTAAAACGGATCAGCTCTTTGATCTGGTCTAGCGCAAACAAGAGAGCATCAATTTGCATGGGGCTTACAACAAGCTTTCGATCACGTACCGCCTCAAACAAGTCTTCCATTCTATGGGCAACCTGGCCGACAGAAGCCATCTTAACCAGACTGGCAGCCCCTTTAAGAGTATGTGCCGCCCGAAAGAGCGATTCCATATCCTCGGCACCTACTGAGCCGACCCCCTCCATTTCAAGGAGACCAGATTCAAGAACGTTTAAATGCTCAGTGGCTTCTTCTACAAAGCATGAAAAAATGCTATCCTGAAGAACGCCCATCAGGAGTCACCTGCACGAAATTGAGCAATAATATTCATAACATCAACTCTTTCCCCACAGAATTCTTCGGCGAGATCAGGGATACCCTCCGACAAAAAAGCCAATTTCTCGCCAGCGGACTCAGCGACAACCAATTTACACAAGGAGGTATAGGTTATCGCGGGCCCAGACTGGACACCTAAATCTATAACAGGCATCACCTGTCCACGAAGATTAACCAAGCCCCGGACAATCGGCGGAGCAAGGGGGAGTCTTACGACCTGAGGCAGATCAGCAATCTCAAGCATATTTTCAATCGGTAAAAAGTAATCCTTATTCCCGACCTTAAAATGGCAACAGTTAAAATTTTGTGCAACAGCCTCGCCTTCGTTCTGCCTTTGAAGGGTTTCTACTAAACGCTTGGCGGTTTCTAGGGGGCTCTCTTTTTCAACCCGCTTACGCATCCGCTCAATAAAGCTTTCATTAGCGGGGAGGTTAGAAAAAGTATTGGCAGGGGGAAGCTCATCCGGCACCTGGTGAGAGCCCGCATTTTCGCTAGGGGTTGAAATAGCAACAGGGTTCTGTTGAGGGGTGAGAATTTCAGCGCCAGAAAGATCCGCGAATGTGATTGGTGACGGGTCAGAACTAAATGCAACCGGCGTCTCAAAATCGGTATCCAATGAGGGGTCTTCCGCAAAAGGATCAGTATCCCCAGCGGTGTCGACGGAGATCTGCCTGACAAATACATGATCTTTCTCAACGCACTTAGTGGACTCTACCTCTGGATCCTCCGCGAAAGGATCAATTAATTCTTCCTCCTGTATCGTCTGTAGTTCAATGGAGGGGTCTTCAGCAAAAGGATCTTCTAATAGGGTACTGGATAATAAATTGATCGGCGTGCTGGTCTCCTCAAAGAGATCAAGACCAGGGTCTTCTGCGAAAGGATCATCTGACGTACTCAGGTTTTGCTGGTCAAAAAGACGGGTGCGCCCTGGCAATGCAACCGCCAATTTCAAAGCAAGTTCGGCTTCAACCAGAAGACCGGGTGGTTCTTCCCGGTGCTGTTCAAGGGCCGCGATCATTTTTTTTAAGTGGCCCAAAGCCAACTTCATGCCGTCATATTCGTTTTCAGTTGGAAATCGAGCTTTCTCAAAATGTCCTTCGAGTAAACCTTCAATGCGGGCGCTCAGAACGCGAACGGCTTCAGCATGAACGAGTGCTGCTGTACCCTTGAGCGTATGAGCAGCACGAAAGGCCACTTCAAGATGGCTCAAAGCTTGACCTTCACAGCCGCCGGCCGCAAGAAATTCATCAAGCAGTGCAATCTTTCGCCCGGCTTCTTCCAGAAAAACCGGTAATAATTTCTGACGCATATCACTCATGGGCACCTCAAGTTCTAGTGGCTCTTAACCCGCAAAAGTCCGACCTTGCGTAACGCGTAACAGATCCGCTTGGTTTCCAGAGGCTCCAACAAACTGAGTTCGATAATTTCACGCAATGATTTTTTGCCATCGATCAGCCCGAACAGTTCGAGTTCACGAGGCTTGAGATTGACGGTCTCAAGAGCGTCTTCGTTGGTAATCAACCGAACCAACACCATCTCATCATCTCGAAACTCTGAGGCCGCAAGGTGTTTTTCGTCCAGATGGCTTAACCCCTCCATCAACACGCTAATCAAAGGTACCCTGATCGTCAAATCCTGGAGATTGACTGGAAGTTCGTCGCGCTCAAGGAAAAAATGTCCCTCCTTTACATCGAGGGTCGTTCCAAAAGCATCCTGGGCATGTTGCTGCAGATACTCCATTAATTCATCGGAGGTCAACAATCCACGTTCAACGAGAACACGTCCAATTGGGATATTACGCGAACGGGCCTCGGTAACATATTCATTGAGTTCAGCTCCATCGGCGTTCAGTCGACCATCTTTAGTCAATAGATCAGTCAAAAAGATATTACGGCTTCCTTTAATGCTCGATGTGGCGAAAATAAAATTACCCTGTTCGATGAAGATTTCTCCAAAAACTTCACGCGAAAACACAGTAAGACGTCCTGAAAGTCTTGAATTATAAGCAAAATTTATCACATCAGGCAGCATGACTTCAGCGAGATCTCCGGAAAGAACCATACCTTTCTTTTGTACCAATCCAGCCTCGTTTAATGTGTCCGACAAGACGTTTCGCATCAACAGTGGGAAATCTTTTTGAAAATATTGGCGTAAAACCTTATCGACAATATTCTCAATAATCGCTGGATCAGTAGTTTGCGAAGTTTCCGGTGCCCCATCCCCCTTGGAAGTTGCTGCAACGCCGAGCACCTCTACAAGTTTCTGCACAAGATCATCAGGCTCAAAAGGTTTGGAAAAGTAGTGAACAACTCCAAACTCTTTTTCGAAAGCCTCCCCAACCGCTTCTCCTTTTGAAGAGATCAAGATCAGTGGAACCTGTGCCATTTCGCTGTCTTCTCTCAGTAATTTACAAAAAGTATGCCCGTTCATTTTGGGCATGACAAAATCAACCAAAATTGCGTCAGGCTTAATCCGACGTGCGATCTCAAGCCCCTGCTCACCATCTTCAGCTGTATGAACAACATAACCTTGCTGACTGAGAATAAGTTCTCCCAGCCGGCGTACAGTTGGCGAATCATCAACAATCAGCACCCTGGTTGTTTCTGCGCTCATTAACTTGCATCTCCAGTCTGTTAACAGCCCCAAAAACAAGGCCAGCTCATCTAAAGAAATTCTTATCAATCTAGGGGATTGCTTATGTAAGGTCAAACATTTTCTACGGTTCCTGACCACTAACTGTAAGGATTGACAGAGTTTATTCCTGAATAGATGAGTCAGAATTGAGGCTTCCGGGCAGACGGAAGTCAATCGGGATCACAACCTCAGAGGCGACGCGAGCCCCTGCCCTTACGGCAGGAGCAAAGCGCCAACGACGTACTGCCCGTGTCGCCGCTCGATCAAGTACGGCAAAACCAGAAGACTGAGCGACCGACAGCCGCTCAACGGCACCGGCCTTATCGACCCGCACTAATAATTGTACCTCTCCGGACCACCCTTTACGTCGCGCAACCTCAGGATAATGCGGCCGAGGATTGTCAACATAGCGCGGAATTGCACGGGTTTCGATTAGTGTCTTGACCTTAGACTTGTCTATCGAAGCCACATGCAGTGACTGAGCGGCAAAGGGAGCAATAACTATTTTGCCAGGTAAATCTCCTCCATTTTCGGTCTTTCGTGATTTTTTTGACAATACAGGGGAGGCCTGCCGAGGATGTCCAGACTGCAACACTTGAGTTAGTGGCAAAGGTGAAATCTTGGGCGTTAAGGGATGTGTCGAAATTCCCCTTTTTCGGGATGGCAACACGGAAGCTGGTTTCATTTTGGCTGCTACAAACGTTTTCTGCTTAAAAGGAGGAAGAACCCGGGGAGCATGACCAGGAGAGGTTTCATCCCGCGGATTCAATGGCTCCGGCATAAAATTATCAAGTCGGTCAAATGCCCGCTCAACAGAGAATTGTTCCTGAAAAGCAACGTCGCTGTCCATATCCACCTGAAGACTTAGCAGCCCAAAATGGATCGCTACAGACAAAAACAGAGCCATATATACTTGCCTTTTCAGATTCAAATGATCACTCACTTTGTCACACCAACGCTCATAAAACGAACGAGTATCTTATTCATTGATTTTAAACTTGAATTAACCTAATCAGGTTGCTAGCCTACAACCCCTTGAAAAGAGGCAGTCTCTTGCAATCGAAAGACGAATTTCATGATATCCCGATTTACAAGCCTCTGTAAATTTTTTGTCTTTTTGATTCTTCTTACCCCGCAAACCAGTATCGCAATTGTCCCAACGGCTGTTCAACCAGAGGAAAAAACAGTCTCGCCCCCGCTTGTTCTACCCACGATTCTGGTAGAAGCGACCCGCATAGCCCCCCTAACTGGCGCAACAATTATCGACCGTGAAACGATCGAGAATTTTCCAACAAGAAACGGTAGCCTTAACGAGATAATAGGCATTGTGCCTGGGGTTCAATTCGGCGAAGGAATGAGTAACTCTCTGGCCGCTGGAGAAATAACCCCTCCAAACATCTCAATTTCCGGCAGTCATTTTTACGAAAATAATTTCACCATTGATGGCATCAGCAACAATAGTTCAATTGAACCAACGAATGTCGATTTGTATGAAACCTCAATTTTACCCGGGCACCCGCAAAAAATATTCCTGGACCCACACCTGATCGAGCAGGTAAATGTCTTCAATAGCAATATTTCTGCCGAACACGGAGGATTCACTGGTGGACAGGTCGAAGTGATTACCCTCGACCCGGTCGATGAATTCTGGGGCAATATCAACTATCGAACGACCCGCGAGGAGTGGACGAAGTTTCATCTATCCCCAAGCGACCAGACAACCTTCAGTACCTCAAATACAACGGGCAGGCAACCGCGCTTCGACAAACAGGATGCCGGGATGACCCTGAATATCCCGCTAAATTATGACATGGGTGTGCTCCTTTCTTACCAAACCCTCATCTCCAGGATTCCACTTCAAAACCTGGGCGAAACAAAGATCCAGGACAGGAAAAATGAAAACTTTTTTCTGAAATATGGCTACCATCTTTCGGAAGAAAGCCGCCTTTATCTCACTGGAATCTATGCCCCCAATGAGGGTACCTATTTTGGGACTGATAAAAAAAATAGCGACTTCCGCCTGAACAACGACAATCTGTCACTAGCGGCTAAATTCGAGCAAGATTTTCAAGCAGGACAACTTGATGTTTCATTGGGGTACAGCAACTACGAGGTAAATCGCCAGGCAGCCAAGGATAAACTTCAATGGAACACCGGGGGCTCTGTTGACTGGGGGGGACCAACCCGCAGCGTTGAAGGGGGGCTCGGTGACATTGAGCAGACTCAAAAGGATATTCAGCTGAATATCAATTTTGCTCTATCCGAACGAGTCCTGGGCTCAACGAAACACCTGGTAAAGATAGGAACTGAACTGGTTCGCTCCGAGCAGGTTTATTCAAGGGACAAGACCTCTTATTACTACTTCACTTCAAACAATAATGGCGGGGGGCTCATAAATTGTCGCGCAGATGATATCGCATGCATCAAGAATGAACAGTTTCTGACCACCCGGCAACTGTACGAACAGGGACGGAGCAAGGTTACGTTAACAACATCAGCGGCTTATATTCAAGATTCTATTATTTGGAAGCGTCTTGAGCTCTTTCCGGGTGTTCGATTGTCACACGATGATTATCTAAAAAAGACCAACTTTTCCCCACGCTTTGCCGCTTCCTACGATCTTTATGGCAATGGGTCCTCAATTCTTTTTGGGGGTAAAAATCGCTATTACAGTGGAACCCTATTGACCTATAGGTTAAGAGAAGCAATTTCTCCTTTAGGTAAAAAAGAAACTCGCGGAATTACGGGGGACACTCCTGACAGTTGGCCTGGCGTCAGTAAGGATGGATCCTATGTTTTCAGAGACTCTGAATTGAAAACCCCCTATACGGATGAGATTACGGTTGGCATTAAGCAAAAGGCCGCGGGAGGAGAACTCAAGCTGCAGTACATTAAACGTAAGGGTCGAGATGAACTGGTTCAGGATAGAACGGGAATACAGCCTGACTCCTACAAATATTGGATTCTGAGTAACAACGGACATTCAAAGTATGAAAGTTATCAGGTGAGCTGGCAACGTGCATGGGAAAAGCACTACCTCGAACTTAATTGCAGCTATCAAACAATCGAGACCAGCCACCTCGACTATGATAATTATGTCTCGACCAAGGCAACGACAGATCTCATCTGGTACAACGGCCAGTTCTTGAGCTACGATCAAATTCCTAAATCTGATTTCAATCGTCCGATCATTGCAACCTTAATTTACACCGGCAAACTACCATTTAATCTAACCTTTACCAACACGGCAAAATTCCGCAGCGCCTACACCAAACTTTCAAGAATAAAGCCCCTGTCAAATCATGGTCTTGAACCTAACAGCACAAGCGCATACGACCTGATATACGATTATGAAAAAAAACGAATGCGCAGCTCTGTTGTCTTCGACTGGCACCTTGCGTGGGAAGTTTCGCCTAAGAGACTATCGGGGCTCGTCCTGACCCTGGATGTTCTAAACGTTTTCAACAACGAGTCCAATATCAGTGACAGCGAAACCAACTATGAACTCGGCCGTCAACTATGGGTTGGGGCGAGCTACGATTTCTAAAGTCAGTCGACTCTCACCACAGAAGCTGTTGTCTCCAGCGTTTTACCATCCGTAATATTCAGATCATACCAGCCGGCAAGTTCCGGCTTTCTAAATGAGATGACCTGCTCTTTCGAACCGGCAACCTCAATATTCCTAACCGGCAAGGGAATGAGACTGATCCCGTTTGAGCGACCTGAAACATACAACCCGTCACCTTCGACTTTAAAGGTTCCGGTACTTCGCGGAGAATAAATGTTCGCGATCTGAAATGGCTTAAGCGGGTTGGTAATATCGATAAAAAAATAGCCCTGCCAGCGACTTGAAAGAACAGCATAATCAGTCGACAGTGCGACCCCGAGGTTCCACCCGGGATAGAAAAAGTTAGAAACAGTTACCGGGTGTTCGGGGGTGCTGATATCCACGACTTGCAAACCCTCTTCACCCAGAACCAGATAAGCATACTTTCCACGGACAGCAATCCCTAAGGCTGCCGTGAAGTTTGTCATTGGCCAGGGCCTGGTAAGTTGGCCGATCAATCTCGTGGGCTTTCCCTCCTTATGTTGAACCACAAGCAAACCCGCCGTATCGGCAGCGATAAAGATGTCATCTCCCTGCAAGGCAATTTTATGTGCCTTACCCGGAAGAACCAACGTTTCAGCTACCCTTGGACGTTCAGGTTGACTGAGATTAATGCGCAGCAATTTGCGGTCAAAGCAACCAACAAACAGATCTGAACCACGAACAGCTAGGTCTGAAATCTCATTGTCAAGTGTGAGCTGACCGACCTGTCTGGGGGCCAGGGGATCACGGACATCCACGACCAACAGCCCTTGATCCATAACTGCCACGTACAACAAATTCTTAACCTTGACAAGGGTCGTCGCATAGTAACGGGACGGAAGATTTGCAACCAGCCGCCACTTATTCTGGTCTCCCCTATCAATAATCTGTAAACCAGCGCGGCCATCTGCCACATAAATCCATTTTCCATCAATGACAAAATCGCGCGCATCACTCGGGGTATCTAGAGAAGCAACGACTTTTCGTGATTCAATGCGTCGAGTATCAACAATTTGAACACCCTGGGTACGACTGGCAACATACAGATACCCCTTGTATAAAGCCAAACCGTTAGCCTCACCTGCCACCCCGACATAACCGACTCGATGCGGGTTTTGTGGATCACTAATATCGAGCTTACTGAGCCCAAAATAACTTTCGGCCAGATACAAAGAGGATCCATCGCGTAAAAATTCCCGCACGTTCCCCATCAGGGGGAAACTGGATAGCTTGCGTAAGAGACCATTCTCAAGAGAAAAGAGATCGATCTTTAAGTCCTTATCAGAGGCATAAACGATATTATCGATGACAATGATATTTTCATACTCGACATCATGATCAATACTTTGCAGTATCCGAGGATGCTCAAGGTCACTGACCTCGATAAGATGAAGCCCACCCCTCTGGCTGGCCGCCAGAAGATATCGGCCTAAAAAAGCCAATTTAACCGTATTTCCAGGCAATAAAAGTCGCCCCAAAAGAGTGGTTTTGTTCTGGAAGGTGACATCAAAAATACTCAACCCGGATTTTCCGTTAGCCACAAACAGCTGGTGTTGTCTATGAATACTGCTATACGCCTTGCTGACCTCATATTTTACTTTTACAGGTTCTGCATCAAGGGACATAGCAGAGATAGAAATGCCCTGAGTTAATGAGCTGATAAACATCTTCCCTTCGTCAGGATCCATGCGCCACGCATTCGCCTTTCTTGCCGTTACCCCTATAGGTTCAGGCGAAAGAGGATTCTTTAAATTGTAAACTTTTACTCCTTCTTCCCGGGTGATGACGTAAGCGAGGTTATGTTTGACCTTAATATCCGTTGCTAGCCCCCAGACCGGGAATGTACCCACTATAGCGCGCTTGTTTGAGACATCATGAGCGAGCGAAGCGGACAAGTGTCGCTTTAGATTTATCCCTTCCAAACCAAAAACAAGATTGTCTTTCGCCGCAGGTAGAAAGGTTACGTCCGTAACCCTAATATTTTCATCCCCCCCCCGTGAATAAAGATAGGTTAGACAACTGCCAATCAAGATCAATAAACACAGGGTTAGCATAAAGGAAGTTCTGCGGAAAAGAGTCAACCCTTTCAAGCCCTCACTCCTTTCAAATCGACACTCTCCAAATCTTCTGAAGCCACGTGTCGACTAAGAAGATTGAAAAGTTCCTGCTGCCGAAAAGGTTTACGCAACAACCCTTGCATACCCACGGCCGAACAATCGGCTAAAATCATGGCATCACCGTGAGCTGTCAGGGCATAAATCGGCGTGTTCTTCCCCTTCTGACGCAAAATTCGAGTCGCCTCAAGACCATCCATCCCCGGCATGTTGATATCCATGAGGATCAATTGATATTCCTGTTTTTCTATGGCAACAAACGCCTCTGCCGCATTACAGGCTGCGTCACAACGCCATCCGGAGCCGACTAAAGAAAAACCTATAAGCTCACGGGTCGACATATTGTCATCAACGACCAAAAGTCTTCCCTTATGGCCCGAATGATCAACCAGAGGAGTGATGTGCGCTGTTTTTTCTGGAGGAGCGTTACTGATGGTGACTGCAGTCTGGTCCCAAACAGAACCAAGCTGCAGTAAACGTTTCCAGAGTAATGGCCGCAGAATGTCGGTGCCAATGGTCGCATGTGATGACGGAAATAGTTTTTGTCTTAAGCAAATCAGTTTGTCACACCGTTTTTTGATCTTTGCTGTCTGGTCAGGGCTAAAAGCACACCCATCATCAGCTAAAATGATCAGTTCAAAATAATCCTGAGTTACAAGTCTTTGGAAAAGGTCTTCAGTACTTGAAACCGCCTCGGCAGAAAATCCCAGATCGAGCAAGATACGCAATGTCGCTGTCCGCGTTCTGGATAGAGGCTCAAACAGAAGAACAGTGCGCCCAAGATCCTGTGCCTGCAAACGGATAAAAGAGGGGGTGACGGGGACGAGCGGAAGAGAAACGCGAAAGACCGTCCCCTCCCCCGGAGCACTCTGGACGTTGATGCTGCCATCCATCATACGTGTTAAATCCCGAACAATTGACAATCCCAGACCCGTCCCGCCAAACAGGCGCGAAGTCGAACCATCTACCTGCGAAAATGCTTCAAAAATCTCGGTCTGAGCCTCAGTTTCAATGCCGATACCAGTATCCTCGACAACAAAAATAAAACTCCCATGCTCAAGCCGGTTCAGACCAAGGCAGACGCTCCCCTGCCGGGTAAACTTGATGGCATTCCCGACGAGGTTCACAAGAATCTGTTTGAGTCGTTGTGGATCTGCGTCAACGATCCATGAAGCAGCAGGGGCAACCTCACAGACGAGTTCAATCCCTTTTAGATAGGCTCGCCCGGCGAGACCAATCATGACGTCTTCAACCAGACTTAATAAATCAACCTTTTGTGTTTCCAGGGTTAAATGCCCTCCCTCGATTTTAGAAAAGTCGAGAATATCATTAATTAACTGGAGCAATTCCTGGCCGGAGCGATCCACTGATTCGGCAAGTGATCGTTGCCCTGAATCAAGGTTGCTCTCGATTAATAATTCATTCATCCCCAATACACCAACCAGCGGTGTTCTTAACTCATGAGTCATATTAGCGAGAAATGTTGATTTCGCCTGATTGGCTGAATCGGCCAGTCTTTTTGCAAATTCCAGCTCGTGGATCGTTCGGTTAAGTTCAGCAGTCCGCTCGGCAACCGTCTCTTCAAGGTAGGCTTGATAGGATGAGATTTTCAGATCACGAAGTTCAATCTGGGCAAGCATGTCATTAAAGCCATCCACAAGTTGCCCGATCTCATCATCTGAATGCTTTTTTGAGCGTAATTGGAAATTTCCCGTTTCAGAAACCTGATGAACCGTCTCTACCAATTGAAGAATCGGGGCGGATATCGGCTTCTGCAAAAAGTCAGAAAGACGCCAGGCAAAAACGACGGCAATGCCCCCTGCAAGAACAACAACCAGGGCAAGAGCAAACAATCTCTGGTCCAGATCTGAAAGGTCTGACAACAGATAAAGTCCACCAATTTTTTTATTCTGATAAAAAATAGGCGAATAAATACTTAGTGAATTCAAGCCATAACGTAATATCGGAACTTCAGTTTGTTGCCATTCCGGGGAGACCTGCCCTTCAAAATCAAGTACAATGGATTTCTGAACGAAACCGATGTATTTCGAGTCAAGATATTGGGCGATCGGTTTCTGTTTATGGTTAAAAAGATAGCCTGCGTGGATGGAACGATTTGGCTTTAACGCGTTCAAGACCTCCTTTGCATGGAGCGGTTGATTCTCCAACAAAGGTTTTGTAAGGGGGTTCCCCAGGACAGAAGCGAGAGTCCGCAACTCTTTAGCGGAGTTTTTACGGAAAGAAACGTACTCAATGCCCCCGAAGAGAAGACTTACCAGAAGAATTACTGCAATGCAGGCTGATATAATGACCAGAGAGAATTTGCTACGAATAGATCGGTACGGAACAGAAAGAGACACAACCCCTCACGACAAAAGTAAACGGTTGTCCGTTGTGTATAAATATCGATGGAAATTTTATACAGCGGGACAACAGAACCGCAACATCATAGCAATCAAAGCCTCGGGAAGAAACTCTTTTCTCTGTCTGCGATTAAAAACAGGGGAAACCAGAGAAAGTGGTGCAAAGATTTTGTACCGTGCTATTTCATCCCAGGCCCATCTGACTCCAGAGTGATCAAGTGCTATTTTAACCTTGTGATTATTGAGTAGATGAATTATTTTAACCGGCTTTACCAAATCCAAAAAAAATACAGAAAACTCACTTTTTTTCGACCGACCGAGGTTCTCGATGACAAAACAGATGGTTGCCAATGCTTTCTTTGCTCCTGAGTCACCGCGACTTTCTGCGGCAGAGCTGAACAGTTTGTCACGCACCGAACGCATTGAGGTCATTCGCAACACGAACGGCAAGAAAAAGTATGAGATGTTGCTCAATGCAAAGGACGGTGCGCAGATAACCCCAAAACTTCACCCACAAGAGATTTATCTGACGATCAGTGCCATCGGTCCCGAATATGCATCAGAACTCCTGCTGATGGCATCCACGGAACAGATCATCACCTTGATTGATCTTGATTGCTGGGAGGGGGACAGCCTCGATCAAAAGAGCACCCTTGAGTGGTTGAGTCTGCTCCTGGAAGCGGGGGGAGATAAAGCCCGCGAGACCCTCACCGAAATGGAGCCCGAACTGGCGGCTCTTATTCTAAAACAGTTCATCAAAGTCATCGCCGGCCCAGAGGTCTATGACGATGATGATGATGACCGCAACTCCCACCGCCTCGAAGGCCTCTACGACATCGACTACTGCAACGAAGAAGCGGCCAAGGTTGTTGGCGGTATTCTTCTGGCCATCCAACAGGAGGATGAAAAAGCCTGGATGCAACTGCTCGAATTGGTGCGTGCCGAGCTCGACTCAGTCCTTGAAGAAGAAGTATTTCAGTCCCGCAATATCCGCTTGCTCGACTACGGCTTCGCCACTCCGGCCGCAGCTCGTCGAGTCTACGCACGCGTCGACCCTGAACGCTTCAAACCCACCAGTGGCAAACAGTTTGGTCTCGAATCCGAAGGAATGCAAAGTGCACTCCCGCTGCTGCGTCTGGCCCAGCCTGGGGGCCTGCTGGCCGAGGTTCTGGTCGGGGGAATTACCCACGCCGTCGCAACGGAACTCTGCATGCTGGCCAATCGGAAGATGTCGGCAGATCTGGTTGATTTGAGTCGCGAAGAGTCGGTCAGCGCATCTCTGTCACAACTCTACGCCGAGATAAATCTGGGCCTGGAATATCTTGCCAGACAGGATGTCGACAAGGCCAGCCATCTGTTTAATGATTGTTATTTGCAGGAAATTTTCCAGGTCGGACATTCCCTTATCCAGAAGCTGGTTGATCGCAGCAAAAGGCTGCTTGAACTTCCGGTTGCCAAGCTACTCGACGGCCCCTTCAAGCGCTTCATCGATTCACTGCAACAGAACCCACCGCAGCTATTTTGCGGGATTCGGGTCGGGGACCAGCAACGCGCGGTTGAGATCAACACGCTCAAGCAACTCGATGAAATTAACGCGATCCTCAAACAGATCGAAATGCAGCAGCAGATTGCCAGCCAACTGATGACCGTTGATTTAACCCAGCTTGAGACCTTTATCGAAGGGTGCAACATCGAGGAAGCTACAGATCTGACGCTGTCCGATCTGTTCCTGACCGCGCTGGCAAACCAGCTCTTGGGTGGTGATTTTGCTCCTCAACCCCTCGCGATCCCAGATCTTGTTACCCTGCATCGTCTGGTGGTTCTGGATGCCAAACTCAACCCGCAACTGGTGGCAGAGGTCAGAGCTCAGCTCGACGCCCAGATCCCCGGGGCCAGCGATTTTACCGATTATTGTCTGGAGATCTGGCATGAGGAATTCTGCCAACTTGAAGAATCAGACATCGACCCGCGCTATCTGAGCGGTCTGATCGTCAGATTCGACACCTGATCAGACTTACAAAAAAACCTCATAACAGACTGGACTCATTCCGTTGCGGCTGCGATAGAAAAAGAGAACTATGCTGCGGGAGATATCCGGTTGAAGGGTTTTAAAAGCGGCCGCAAAGTGTTGCAGCTTTTCACCGGGCTCCACCTGAGCCAGCTCCTGCTTAACCCGTAGTTTAACCTGCTGCTGTTCGGCGATTAATAAATCACAATCAAAAAATGCCGGTGCCCTCCCCGGCACCACGCGCCCCGCTCGGGCAAAATCACGCGCCAGCGCTTCTTGCAGGGGCAGTGACTGACTAAGTTTTCCGCAAAAAGCATAAAGGGCATCGAACTGCTGACGCAAACCGAGCGGCTCCTCAAAAAGACCAGATTCAAACCACCAGGCCTGCAGGCTCCGATAAAAGTCAACCACGGCAACAAACTGTTCAGTCACAGCCCGCATAAAACACGCAAAGCGTCCAGAATTTGATGTTTGATCCAATAACCGACCGACCCCTCTCAGCTCTTCCAATTGGTTGAACTCCAGATCGGGCGTCCGTAACACGGTGTAGGGTGGAGCAGGGTCAAAATGAATCCCAAACTCGTGAGCCTGTTTGCGCAGCGGTGATCCGGGGAGAAGTTTGACCAGTTCAACCTGCAGATGATGCGGGGCAAGCCTGAAAACGCGCTCAAAGGACTCATAAAAATCCTGTGCCGTCTCCCCCGGCAACCCAGCGATCAAATCCAGATGCAGGTGGATATTCCCGCGCCGCATCAAGCGTCGGACATTTTCTTCCAGCTTTTCCAGCGAGGTTTTACGCCCGATCCGCTCAAGGGTGAGCTGACTGGTAGTCTGCACACCGATTTCAAATTGAAACATCTCGGGAGGTACTGTTTCCAGGAGTTGCAGCGTCTCTTCATCGAGCAGATCAGCACCGATCTCAAAGTGGAAACGGCTGGCGCGATTCAGTTCTAGGATATAACGGATGATTTCGCGGGTCCGCTCGGCATGATAGTTAAAGGTGCGATCGACGAATTTAATCTGTGCTATCCCCTGCCCCATCAACAGAGCCAGATCCTGCCGGATTCGAGGAAGCGAAAATGAACGCACCCTGGTTTCCAGCGAACTCATGCAAAAGCTGCAACAGTAAGGACAACCGCGGCTGCTTTCATAATAGACATAGCCGCGATGCAAATCGACCAGACCGGCGGCAAACGGCGATGGAAGTTGATCGAGCGGCTCGAGAAGACTCTGCCCCGCAGCGCCGGCATCCATCCCCGGCAATTGCAGGCCGGGACAGGTCGCCGGTTGCCGATTCTGTTGCCAGTCGGATAAAAGCTGCCGCAGGGGAATCTCTCCCTCGCCGCAGATCAGCGCATCGGCAGGGCAGTTATCGAAAAACACAGCCTCCTCAAAACTGACTTCCGGTCCGCCGAGCACAATCCGCAGCAGCGGACGTGCTATTTTTAAGGCCCTGACCAACTCCAGGCTCAGGGTTCGGTTCCAGATATAGACCGAAAAACAGATGACGTCCGGCTCACAGGCGAGGATCTGTGCCAGCAGATTCTCTTTCGGCTGGTGGATAGTATATTCGCGGATCAGCAGCTCGCCGCACTCCTGCCCACAGTATGCGGCCAGACAGGGCAAAGCCAGACTGGGATGGATATACTTGCTGTGTAAGGTGGTGAGAAGGGTGCGCATGGCGGCAAGGATACAACATTTTCGTGTCGGCCCGAAACAGATTCGCGCGATTGTCGTCAAAAGCTATCCTGTGCTATTCTCCGCTGCATTTTGCGAAAAAAGGGGTTAAATCTGATGGCAAAACAAAAAACAATTCTGGCGCTGATCGCCGATGAACAAGGTGAGGTTTTTGAACATCCGGAGCTGCTCCTCGCCGGAATGAACGGCATGACAATCTGTCGGCCGGGTGACGACGAACTGATCCCGTTGCCTGAAGGGAGTCGTCTCTTCACCATCCCTGGTACGCCACCCATCGGTTTTGATCTCAACTCAGGCAAGCAGCGCACCATTCACCAGCTGCCCAACAGCTGGGGCGGCGGCATGGCTCAGGCGGTTTCAGCCTTTGTCACTCCAGGCTTTACCCGCACCCTGTTACCGGCGGCCGATTATGCGGCCAAGCAAGTTGATCTGACTCTATGGTCTTACACGGCGGTCGGATGGTGTCTCGAAGAAGAACGTTTCTACGTCGCCGCAACGCGGGTCGACCGCAATCAACAGTGGCAACCCGACCATTTTGATGATCGGGTCCTGGAGCCGCTGGTGCGCAAGCGGGTTGCCGACCACCCCCAGAATCGCCTGATTGATCAGCTGTCGCGCTGCGCCCTTGATTATCACTGCTTTGCGGCCAAGAATCTTTTTTTTGGTCGCTGGGAGGCACCCCTCCCGACATCTCCAACCTGCAACGCGGCCTGCGTCGGCTGCATCTCCGAGCAGGGGGAGAATGAATGCTGCCCCGCCAGTCAGGAACGTCTGACCTTCGTGCCAACCCCTCAGGAATTATGCGAGGTCGCGATCCCGCACCTTAAATCGGCTGAAAATGCGATTGTCTCTTTCGGGCAGGGCTGCGAAGGAGATCCGATTCTACAGGCCGATACAATTTGTACCGCCGTCCGTCAGATGCGCATCGAAACGCCGCGCGGGACCATCAACTTCAATTCAAATGCCTCAATTCCAGGGGCAATCGACAAGCTGGCTGCAGCCGGAATCGATTCAATTCGCGTCTCACTCAATTCCGTTCAGGAACGCTTTTATAACGCGTATTATCGACCGCGCGGCTATCTGTTTTCCGACGTCATAGATTCCATTCATCGCGCCAAACAGAACGGCATCTTCACCATGCTCAACTATCTGGTGTTTCCCGGAATCACTGATCGAGAAGATGAGATTGCCGCTCTGCTCGAATTGATCGACAGTGCCCAGATCGACCTGATCCAGATGCGCAACCTGGCAATTGACCCGATCCTCTACTGGGGCAAGATGGGCGCTGAAGGGCGCGGGATAGGCATGACAAAAATGCTTGCTCGCATCAAGCACGAAGTTCCACGAATTCAGTTTGGTTATTTCAATCGGACGAAGGAAAATCTTTTCCCGGCGGGTTTTGCGAGTGACTGGCCACTCCCTGCGGAGTTGTAGTCCACGTCAGGAGTAACCTTTCTTTGTTGGATAAAAAAAGAAAACAGAGCGCTGGATCAAGAGACTTTGAGCTCTGATCAGTTCGACCCCAGGGTCAGCGCGCAGCGGACGTGCATTATTTATCGGAGGATTGATTATCGACGGCCGCAGCCTTGAGCGCTGCAACCTGGAGTGTGTCTCGTCCTTCAAGTCGAGCTATCAGGTCACGGGCCTTTTGCTTGAAATCGTGAAGGCTGGCAGTGCTTATGGGCATCGCCGCCGGCGCCTTCACTTTATACGGATTTACGGCTGAGCCATTGCGAAACATCCTGAAACAAAGGTGGGGCCCAGTGGCGAGACCAGTGGCGCCGACATAGCCGATTACCTGCCCCTGAGCGACCCGTTTCCCCATTTTCATGCCGCCAGCAAACTTGGACATATGTAGATAAAGAGTCTTGTAGGTGCCGTTGTGACGTACTTCAATAAAGTTACCATTCCCACTGGTATAACCGATACGGTCAATCACCCCGTCACCAACGGTTTTAATTGGCGTTCCGGTGGGAGCGGCGTAATCAATGGCAGGGTGGGCTTTCCAGGTCTTGGTAATCGGATGAAAACGCTTGAGAGAAAATCCGGATGAAATCCGCGAAAACGCGAGTGGCGCCTTTAAAAAAGCCTTTCGCACGCTGCGGCCTGTTTCGTCGTAGTAGCTGCCGGGACGATCAGCGTCCTTATAATAAATAGCTCGGTACAACTCCCCGTTATTACGAAACTCTGCTGCGAGAACCTGCCCGTAACCGGCTTGCTTCCCTTCACGATAGCGTTTTTCAACCAGGGCAGTAAAGGTATCGCCGTTGCGCAGATCACGGATAAAGTCGATATCCCAAGCGAAGATATCCGCCAGAGAGGTCGCCAATTCAGACGTCTCTCCCGCCATAGAGACCGCTTCAAACAAGCTGCTTTCAACCAGGCCATGAACCATCTCCGTCCGCACTTCATAGGTGATTGGTACGCGCTCGACCTGGAGATTCTCTCCGTCTCGTTGAATAACAAGCTGCTCGTCCTGATTAATTTCATAGGTGAAACTTTTAAATTTATCATCAAGCGTACAAATCTGATAAGGCTGTCCGGCGCAGATGCGGGTCAAGGGAAAGATCTGCTTACTCTGTTGGCTTAGGTCATGAATCTCTTGCGGCGATAAAAACCCTCCAAGAAGTGACGAGATGGTTTCACCCGAGGTGATGACAGCCTCGATCTTATTTTGAACTGGAATTCTGATATGAGGGACCTCTGCGGGAGCACTGATTTCAACCGGTGAGGTTCGGGCTTCAAGCTCGGGGCCTGATGGACCGAAGAGAACCAGTCCGCCGACGGTCAAGGCGACCAGAATCAGGGCTGCCGGGAAAAACCGCCTGGTAGCAGGTTTGACCGGTGGCCGCCAACCCGAACGGGGTGGTTGGTAGTCATAAAGAGTTTTTTTAATCATACCGCACTATACCGAAATGCAGGCCCGCCAAGGGAGGGACGTGAGCGTAATTACAGAGTCGGACCTTAACAGAAAATACGCCAATTTGTCCAGTCCGCCTCAACCTAACACCTGTCTTATCACCTCTTGTCGAGACCTTATGAAACGGCTAAGATACCTGATCTCTTCTGAGTTATATCCTGCAACAATTGGAGTTGAATATGATCAACAGTCAGAGGCTCAGTGACGAATTTGCACGCCAGGCTACCATAGAGAGTCCCTCTTTTAAAGAAGCGGGCATGGCGGACTATTTACGCCAACGTTTCGCCGAATTCGGTGCGACCCTGCAAGAAGATCAGGCGGCTGCCAAGGTTGGCGGTCAGTGCAATAATCTCATCTTCCGGCTTGCGGGGAAAAATCCTGGTGCCCCCCTGCTCCTGTCTGCGCACATGGATACAGTCGGCCCGACTGAAGGCCTCTGCCCAGTGCTTGAAAACGGTGTCTTTCGTAGCGCCGGGAACACAATTTTAGGTGCCGATGACAAATCCGGAATCGTTGAGATCATTGAGGCACTCGAGGTGTTGCGCGAGCAACAGATCGAACATGTGCCTCTGGAAATAGCTATTACGGTCTGCGAAGAGGTTGGGCTGCTCGGCGCCAAAAACCTTGACTACAGTCTTATCACGGCAAAACGTGGCCTGGCCCTGGACACCACGGGCATTAATATTGTGATTCATAAAGCTCCAGCCGCCAACCGCTTCAGGATCGAAATCACAGGTCAGGAGGCACACGCCGGTGTGGTCCCGGAAAATGGTATCTCCGCTATAATCATCGCCGCCCGAGCCATCAGCCGCATGCGACTGGGCCGGATTGATGATGAGACTACGGCCAATATCGGTATCTTCAACGGAGGACAGGCGACCAACATTATCCCCCGTCAGGTCATCCTTGAAGGTGAGGTTCGCAGTCATGACCCGCAAAAGCTCAAACAGTTCACCGAAGAAATCATCGGACTGCTTGAAGAAGAGGTCAATCAGGCGTTCATTACTATTGGGGGTAAGGAGATCAAGGCGCAGATGGCCCTTAATCTGACCAATGAATATCCCTCCCTTCAAATCGACAAGCAGTCCGACATCCTGCAGTTGATCGGTCAGGCGGCTGAGGCGATTAATTATCCGTTGCAGGTTAAAGCTGCCGGCGGCGGCTCGGATGCCAATATCTTCAACGACCATGGGATCGAAACCGTCATCCTCGGTACCGGCATGAACAAGGTGCATTCCGTCGAAGAAGAGGTCAGGGTCGACGACATGGTGCAGGTCGCCGGTTTGCTGGTCGAGATCATCCGTCGCGCCTGATCATGCCGCTACCGATTGATGAAATTCTGCCCCAGCTCCAAAACCTTCTGGCACAAAACTCGGTGCTGGTTCTTGAAGCGCCACCGGGTGCCGGCAAAACCACGCGCGTTCCGCTGGCGCTCCTGGATGCTGACTGGCTTAAAGGACAAAAAATTCTGATGCTTGAGCCACGGCGCATTGCAACCCGCAGTGCCGCTGAATTTATGGCTGGTCAACTGGGAGAGAAAGTCGGCGCGCGGGTCGGTTACAGCATCCGTTACGAACACCGCACTTCTTCACAAACCCGACTCGAAGTTATCACCGAGGGAATTCTGACCCGACGGCTGCAGTCAGATCCAGAACTGGCCGGCGTAGGGCTGGTAATTTTTGATGAGTTTCACGAGCGCAATATTCACAGCGATGTCGCCCTCGCCCTGACCAACGATCTGCGTAAAGGGCTGCGTGAAGATCTCAAGATTCTCCTCATGTCAGCGACTCTGGACAGCGAGCCCCTGTGTAAATTGCTCGCGGCGGAACGCCTGCGCTCAGAAGGACGCAGCTGGCCGGTTGATATCCGCTATACGGGAGGACCCCTTGACGTCAACTGTATCGCACCGATGGCGGTAGCCATCACTCGTGCCGCACAAGAGACTACAGGTGATATTCTGGCTTTTCTTCCCGGTGCGCGTGAAATTGACAACCTCAAGACAGCCCTGACACGCGCCCTGCCACAGCTGATGATCTGCCCGTTGCATGGCAGTTTAAGCTTTGCCGCACAGCAGCTGGCCCTGCAAAAATCAACTCGCCGCAAGCTGATACTGGCGACCAATATTGCCGAAACCAGTCTCACCATCGACGGCATCACAACCGTGGTCGACAGCGGCCTGTGTCGCCAGCCCGGCTTTGACCCCAGCACAGGTCTGACCCGCTTGCAGACAACACGGATTTCCCAGGCCAGCAGCACTCAGAGATCCGGTCGCGCCGGACGACAGGGCCCGGGGGTCTGCTACCGTCTCTGGAGCCAGGGCACGCACGCGACGCTTCTACCTCAAACACCCCCCGAGATCCGCAGCGCCGACCTCACGCCGTTGGCCCTCGACCTGTGCAGCTGGGGGTTGCCAGATGGCTCTCAACTCGACTGGCTCGATCCACCTCCGACAGGCGCACTCACTGGTGCCAGACAACTCTTGCGTGAACTGGGACTGATTGATGCCAATGACAGACTCACAGTTGATGGCCGTCGAGCGATAAAACTCCCCGTCCACCCGCGCTTTGCCAGCCTGCTGATGCAGGCCGAACGTTTAGGTCAACTGCCGGTCGGGTGTTTGATCAGTGCCTTTCTCGCTGAAGCCACTGCAGCCGGCGTCGATTCCACTGACAATATCACCAATGATCTGCGTCACTTTGCCCGCGTGATACAGCAATCAAACAAAGTCTTCCATTCAGCGGCGCGGGCCTTCAAACAGCTGGCGGCAATTTTTGGAATCACAGCCCCCGGGCCTGAAGCGCTCCATTCTGCACCGCTGGCAGAACTGATCGTGCGCGCCTATCCCGACCGGGTTGCCCATTCTAAACTGGCGAACGGTGATTATCTGCTCACCAGTGGTCGTGGCGCGCAGCTTGGCCCACAAAGTTCATTGCGTGCAGCGCACTGGCTGGCAACAACATCCATCCACCAGTCTGAGTATGGAGAGACCATTATCAAACAGGCAATCCCCCTGGATGATTCATGGCTCAGTCAAAAGCTTGAAGTGACCCCCTGGCGGAAAGAAATTTATTGGGATAACACGCTCAAACGCGTGCAGGCCCGCAGGATTAAACGCCTGGGCGCGATTGAACTCCGGGCCGAACGACTCACTCCAGAACCCGACCAATGCATCGAAATTCTCTGTTCAAAAATTAGCAGTGATGGGGCGCAGCTGCTGACCTGGTCGACAGACGATGAGCAATTTCTGCAGCGGGTGCGGTTGCTACACCAAACTCTGGATTCACCCTGGCCTGATTTAAGCCGGGAGCAGCTTTTTCAGTATCCGGAAAACTGGCTCGCGCCGTTTTTGTCAGGAATTAAAACTGCCGAGCAGTTAAAGAGGGTTAAACTTCTCCCCGCGCTGCAAAGCCTGCTCGACTGGCAACTGAGTCAGCAATTGGGACAACTGACACCGCAGCGCATCGCGGTTCCAAGCGGAGAGTCGATGAAGATCGACTATCAGGCAGAAGGCCCGGTGCTCGCCGTTAAGCTGCAACAACTCTTCGGACTGGCACAAACCCCGAGCATATGCCGCGGATTGATCCCTCTGAAACTGCACTTGCTCTCCCCCGCTGGCCGGCCCCTGGCAGTAACCAGTGATCTACGCAGTTTCTGGGATCAGGTCTATCCTGAGGTGCAAAAAGAGATGAAGGGGCGATACCCGAAACACCCCTGGCCCAACGACCCCTGGCGAGCAACCCCGACCCGTAAACTAAAAAAAGCTCTCAAATAATTTCAACCCCTTCCAGAAAGTGGAAATTATGAAATACGATAATCTGCAACTATCTACCAAAAATCGGGTGGCTCAGATCGTGATTAACCGCCCGACGGCCCTCAACGCCCTAAACCCCGCGACCCTCAAAGATCTGGACCTGGCCTTTAAGGCCCTGTCTGAAGATGACAATGTCCATGTCGTGATTCTGACCGGTGCCGGAGAGAAAGCCTTTGTCGCTGGTGGAGATATCTCCGTCATGCAACCACTCGACTCACAAACTGCCAGTCGGGTTGCCCGCCTCGCACAACGCCTCTTCGCCGACATCGAGTCATTCCCCAAGACCGTCATCGCCGCCATCAACGGCTACGCCCTGGGAGGCGGTTGTGAACTGGCGCTGGCCTGCGATGTTCGTATCGCCGCCGAGACGGCGCGTCTCGGTCAGCCAGAGATCAATCTCGGCATCATTCCTGGCTGGGGAGGCACTCAACGCCTGCCACGGCTTGTCGGACCAGGCAAGGCAAAGCAAATGATGCTGACAGGAGAGATGGTAACCGCCGCCGAAGCCTTACAGATTGGACTTGTCGAGCAGGTGGTCGCTGCAGATCAGCTGCTAGAGAGCGCTCAGACACTGGCAGAGAAAATAGCCAGCAAGCCACAGATCGCGGTGCAGCTTATTCGCAAGGCGGTGAATAACGGACTCGACATGCCCCTCGATAAAGCAATTGAGTATGAAGCGGATCTCTTCGGCCTCTGTTTTGCGACTGAAGATCAGAAAGAAGGGATGGCGGCTTTTTTGGAGAAACGCAGCGCTCAATGGAAGAATCGTTAATTTTAAACCCAAACGGCCCGTCAATTCTCTCTGGAATGACGGGCCGAAATCTCTTCGAGGCTCTGTTCCTCAGCGAAATTTAAATTTCGTCATGACTCGTCCGGCGACAACATTGAGCCGGTTTGCCCGATCAAGGACCGAAAAAACCGGCTCTTTCCGCGTCCCCATCAAAGTCAGCTCTTTCATGATTAGCTCATGTCGCCCCAGTTTTAACCCCCGACGAAGTGTACTAAGGGCCTGATAACGCCGCCCGGCAAGACGATAAACCCGGCCCAGGGCGAGATAAAGGTCAGCATCGTCAGGTGTCGTGTGGACCGCACTGGTACAGAGCACCAGAGCGCGTGAATAATCCTGCTGCTGAACGGCCAGACAGTAACCTAACCAGGCCAGCGCCGAAGGATGGTTCGTGAGCCTCACCAACTCTTCAAGTTCAACCATTGCAGCCGAAGAACTTCCGTTACGTGCCTCTTCAACGGCAAGCTCGAGCCTTTGTTCAAGATTTTGTTGACTGTTCATCACGCCTCTCCGACAGATAAACACACTACAGGTAAACCCTCTTGTTCTCAAAAGACCAGGATGACAAGGTACCAAACTGATACAGTTTTGCAAAGGGCCCTGGCTGAAATCAGGGATTCGTTGTGTTCCGTCGGCGATAAAGTACCGAATGGATTTCGTCTACACAAGTATAAGGAATTTTCAAGCGGCCAACTCCGCAGCCGACGGAAATAATCGAGTCTTCGGTTCCATGAAAATCTGACCCTCCCGTTACGATCAACTGATGGCGCCGGGCGAGATTAATTAGCCAGTAAACCCCCTCCTGATTCACGCCATTATTGTAGGCTTCGAGGCCGTCAAGCCCCATCGCCACAAAGGATTCCAGCAACCCTTCCAGTTCATTGTGATTACGCGTCACATAGGGAGGATGAGCCAGAACGGCCACCCCTCCGGCATTATGAATTAAAGTAATCGCTTCATCGATCGGGAAGAAGCGTTTGGTCACATCGTTCGGCACCAGATAACGCTCAAAGGCTTCATCGTGATTTTGTACATAACCTGCGGCCCGCAGCGCCAAGGCAATATGGGGGCGACCAATCGTGCCACCGGCACTCTCCGCGATCGCCATAAAATCAAGCGGCTCACGCCCCTCTCCGGCGAGCTGTAAATTCACCTTTTCGACTATTTGTTGATTGCGCCTGGCCCGAAACTCGCGGAAATCCGCCAACTGTCGAACCAGCTCAGGATGATGATGATCGAAGCCGTATCCAAGCAGATGGATATCGAGAAACTCCTGCCACTGGGTCGACAGTTCCACCGCCGTAAGAACTTCGATTCCCAGTTCGGCTCCGGCTTGAAGTGCGCTGTCGATCCCGTCGACGTTATCATGATCGGCAATCGCAATCGCCTTCATCCCGGCTTCAGCCGCAAGCCTGACGACCTCTTGCGGGCTGTAAGACCCATCCGAGCAGGTGGTGTGTAAATGCAGGTCGACCCGTTGTTGTGTCACCAGCTACTTCCCTTTCACTTTGAAACCGGCGCGCGAAAAGGCGGCGCTCAAATCGGTAGTTACCTTGGCGGTTTTTTGTTCAACCTGCCGCGTTATTTTCTGTGCTGCCGAAGACTTCGAGGCAGAGCCAGGAACACCCGAAGCAATTTGAGCGGAATCGGAGCCATCTGACGAACGCATACTCAAGCCGATCCGCTTCCGCTGGACATCAACCGAGAAGACCCGCACCTGAACCTGCTGCCCGACCTTGACCACCGTCGCCGGATCCCGCACAAATTTATCAGCCAACTGGCTGACATGGACCAGGCCATCCTGATGCACACCGATATCGACAAAGGCCCCGAAGGCGGCCACGTTGGTGACCAGTCCGTTGAGCCGCATCCCTTCCTTCAGATCGGATATTTCCGTAACGTCTTCGCGAAAGCTGCTGAGGATAAAGGTCTCACGCGGATCACGACCGGGCTTCAGTAACTCTTGCTGAATATCAGCCAGAGTCGGCAACCCGACTCCCTCATCAGTATACCGATTCAGCGCGATCTGCTCTACCCTGCCACGATCGGCGATAAAAGCCGCCAGATCCAATCCGGAATCAGCCGCCATTCGTTCGACCAGAGCATAGCGTTCGGGGTGAACCGCACTGTTGTCGAGGGGGTTGTGCGCACCACGGATACGCAGGAAGCCGGCAGCCAGTTCAAAAGTTTTAGCCCCAAAGCGTGGCACATCGAGCAGTTCGGCCCTGCTCGCAAAGGGCCCTATGGCGTCGCGACGGGCGACAATGGCGCGGGCCTGAGTTTCACTTAAGCCGGACACAAAGCTGAGCAGCGCCCAGGACGCGGTATTCAATTCAACGCCGACAAAATTGACACAGGATTCAACCACTTCGTCGAGGGCTTTTTTAAGCAGGGGCTGCGACACATCATGCTGATATTGCCCGACCCCGATACTCTTTGGATCAACCTTAACGAGTTCGGCCAGAGGATCCTGCAAACGTCGAGCGATGGAAATCGCGCCGCGCACCGTCAGATCAAGATCGGGGAACTCCTCCCGCGCGATATCCGAGGCCGAATAGATGCTGGCACCCGACTCACTGACCATCACCACCGGCAATTTGAGACCGACATCTTTCAAGGCCTGACGCGCAAACTGTTCCATTTCACGCCCGGCTGTGCCATTGCCAACCGCGATCATTTCAACCTGGTGCTGCCGGATCAATTTCAAAAAATCGCAATGAGAAGCAGCCGCCTTCCCACCGCCGGTGTGCGGGTAAATGGTGGTATGCGCCAGAAAGCGCCCGGTGCCATCCACCACTGCCAGTTTTGAACCGGTGCGCAGCCCGGGGTCGATCCCCAGCACCCGTTTGCTTCCGGCCGGAGCCGCCAGCAACAGATGCCGCAGATTCTCGGCAAATACCTTAATGGCAGCCAGATCGGCGGCTTTCTTCGCTTCGAGCCGCAGCTCAACCTCAATCGCCGAAGAGATAAGACGTTGATAGCTGTCGCGTACCACCTCGACCAACCAGTCCCGATAGCAGGAATTTTTTGGAATGACAAGCTGCGCCAGACCCACGTGGATCTCCTCCTCGGGCGCTTCAATTTTGAGTCGGAGGATCTCCTCCTTTTCACCGCGGCGCATGGCCAACATGCGGTGCGAAGGGACATCCTTGAGCGGCTCGCGAAAGTCATAATACATTTCGAACTTGGTGACCTCGGTCTCCTTACCCCGCGCGACCGCAGAACAGAACACGCCCTGATCCCAGGTCAGGCGCCGCACCAGCGCCCGCGCCTCGGCACGATCGGCAAAGTCTTCGGCCAGAATATGTCCAGCCCCTGCCAGTACCGCCTCGACATCGACCAGCTCTTTTTCAGCATCAATATAGGGTTCAGCCAGGGATTCAAGTGCAACCGGAGAGCCAACCATCGCCAAAATCTGTGCCGCCAGGGGTTCAAGCCCGCGTTCTCGTGCCACTGAAGCCTTGGTTCGACGCTTGGTCTTGTAGGGCAGATAGAGATCCTCAAGCTCGTTTTTCTGACGGGTTGCCAGGATCCGTTTTTTCAACTCGGGGGACAGCTTCCCCTGTTCTTCAATCGCCTTGAGAATCGTCTGGCGACGATCTTCGAGTTCACGGTAGTAGTTCATCCGCTGCTCAATGTCGCGGATGGCGACCTCATCCAGTTCGCCGGTCGCCTCTTTGCGATAACGCGCGATAAATGGAACCGTACCGCCAGCGGCAAAAAGATCAATGGTCTGAGCAACCTGCCGACTCTGGCAACCGACTTCTTGTGCAATAATTTCAATGAGTTGATCTATCATTCATCGATCCTGTCAGTATATAGTCTGCCTGCTCATGGCAGGGCAGAGGGACTATACAGGAACAGGCTCTCAGGGCCAAGGGCTGATCCTGCCAGGGATTGATAGATGCGCTGGGTCAGAGCTTCAGGTATGATGGTGGGCCACTGTTCGATCGCGTTATATTTATCTGAATTAAAATTGAGTCCGCCAAAAGGATGATCGATGTTCGCCCCTTTAAAAAATACGCAAACCGGCCCGCTGCTGCAAGTTCGTGGACTTAAAACCTATTTTTTCACACGGAGTGGGCTAGTAAAAGCCGTCGATGACGTCTCCTTTGAGATCGCCGCCGGAGAGACTCTGGCCCTGGTCGGAGAATCAGGCTGCGGGAAATCTATCACCTCGCTTTCCATTTTGCGTCTGATCCCTGAACCGGGTCGCATCGTCGATGGGCAAATACTTTTCGATAAGCATGACCTCCTGCGCCTCCCGCCCACCGAGATTCGCCGAGTGCGCGGCAACCGGATCTCGATGATTTTCCAGGAACCGATGACTTCACTCAACCCGGTGTTAAAGATCGGCGAGCAGGTTGCCGAGGTGCTGCGCCTGCATCGGGGTATGAACAACAACGAAGCACTGGATCAGGCCGCAGATCTTTTAACCAGCGTCGGGATCGCCGCGGCTACCTCCCGATTGCGCGATTTTCCCCATCAGCTCTCTGGTGGCCAGCGCCAGCGGGTGATGATCGCGATGGCCCTGGCCTGTAATCCGCAATTGCTCATCGCCGACGAACCGACCACGGCTCTGGATGTCACGATTCAGGCGCAAATCATGGAACTGCTGGCAAACCTTGCCAGTGAGCGCCAGATGGCGACCCTGTTGATCAGCCATGACCTCGGGGTCGTAGCAGGCAACGCCGACCGGGTGGCGGTGATGTATGCCGGAAAAATTGTTGAATATGCAGGAGTTGAAGATCTCTTCAACCACCCGCTTCACCCCTACACCAAAGGGCTGCTCGGCTGTATCCCTCGCCTGGGGAACAAGGGCCCGTTGCCGACCATTCAGGGCCAACTGGACGATCGTAGTCGCGCTGCCGACGGCTGTGCCTTTCTTCAGCGCTGCCCGACACCCTGTGCAACCGGGGGGGCAAAGGTTCCCCAGCTTCACGAGGTCAACCCTGCTCACTTTGTCCGCTGCTGGAGAACTTAAAATGCCGCTGACCCCGATTCTTGAGATTCGCGACCTTGCCAAAAGTTACCGCCTGCCGGGAAAAACCGGAACCAGAGCCGCACACCTAAAAGCGGTCGATGGCGTGAGTCTGCAGATTGCCCGTGGTGAGACATTGGGCCTGGTCGGCGAATCCGGCTGTGGAAAATCGACTCTGGGTAAGCTGGTGCTGAGACTTACCCCGATTGATCGTGGCGAAGTTTTATATCGCGGCACTGATCTGGCACAGCTTTCAGCTCGACAGATGCGCCCCTATCGACGTCAAATCCAGATGATATTTCAGGACCCTTTCTCCTCACTTAACCCGCGGATGACCATCGGCGAAACTCTGACCGAACCCCTCATTATCCACAAACTTTGCAAGGCGGCGGCCAGAGAGGGTCGCATCAGGCAACTTCTGGACCAGGTCGGTCTCGACGCCAAGGCCGCACAACGCTACCCCCATGAGTTTTCCGGCGGACAACGGCAGAGGATCAGTATTGCCCGCGCGTTGGCGGTTGAGCCCGAACTGATCATTGCAGATGAACCTGTTTCAGCGCTCGATCTTTCGGTCCAGGCGCAAATCCTCAACCTGCTGCGTGAAATTCAGCAGGCCCACAATCTCAGCTTTCTCTTCATCGCCCACGATCTGTCGGTAGTTGAACATGTCAGCGATCGGGTTGCCGTGATGTATCTCGGAAAAATTGTTGAAGTCGCCCCGGCGGAAGAACTCTACCGCCATCCACGTCACCCCTATACTGAAGCCCTGTTGCGCTCCATTCCGCAACCCGACCCCTCCAGAAAAAATTGCGTTGCGCCCCTCAAAGGGGAGCTCCCCTCACATCTCAATCCTCCAACTGGCTGCACTTTTCACCCTCGCTGCCCTTACGCTTCAGATCTCTGTCGGCAGCAGTCACCGGCCTTGCTCGATAATGGGATCAGCAGTCAGGTCGCCTGTCACCACAGTGACAGGGTTGGCTTGGTTTGATTTACAACTAAAACCCTTGATCATGCGTGCCACTAATGGCACAATTCGGCCGGCCTCGTCACCTTCTGCCGCCGCGATTAAAGGGGAACCTATGCCAGAAGCGTACAATCAAGGACCGATCAAGACCATTGCCAGCCGCTGTCGTAAATGCTACGCCTGCGTGCGCACCTGCCCCACCAAAGCAATTGGAATCAGAAAGGACTGCGCCGTCGTCCTGAACGAGCGCTGTATCGGCTGCGGCAAATGTATTCAGGCCTGCTCTCAGGGAGCAAAAGTAATTTCTGATTCCATTGGGGTTACGGAACGCCTGCTGAATGAAGCCACCCCGGTAGTGGCGGTTCTCGGCTGTTCTTATCCAGCCTTTTTCTTTGATCTTGAACCCGGCCAACTGGCAACGGCTTTAAGGCAACTCGGGTTTGTCGATGTGCTGGAAGGAGCAGCAGGGGTTGAACTGATTGCTCCTGAATATCGGAATCTTCTCGGTCGCGACAATGGCGTACCGCTGATTTCAAGTCACTGCCCCGCAGTCGTCGACCTGATTGAACGTCACTATCCGCAGTTATTGGGTAATCTGGTACCGATCGTTTCACCGATGGTCGCGATTGGGCGCTACATAAAATCCTGTCATGATCAACCGGTCAAGGTGATCTATATCAGTTCGTGCATCGGCGGGAAGTTTGAGATCGAAGATGAAGAGGTTGCCGGAGCCGTTGATACGGTTCTGACCTATAAAGAACTCAAGAAAATTCTCGAAAAAAACCGGATAGATCCGCGACGCCTTCTGCCGGAACCCTTTAACGGCAACAGCACCCTGAATGGTCGCAGCTTTTCCATTGCCGGCGGACCATTTCACATCTTCGGCATCGGTCATGACGGTCTCGACCCAAAGTTCATCTCAACCGTTGGTGAAGAAGCGACTATGGAGGTTATTCGGGATATCGCCGCACAGCGGATTGCACCACGCTACGTCGATGTCCGCTTCTGCACCGGCGGATGTATCGGCGGGCCTGGACGCACGAACAAACTCACCGCATTTTCGAAACGCAACCTGATTATTGAGTATCGGCAGAAACAGATTCCCTATCAATCTTCCCCCAGATACAGCGCAGGGACTGGTCGAGTCCAGCTGACTCGCGGCTTTTCAGATCGTCAACAACTGATGGACCAACCGAGCAGCGAGGCCCTGACACGCATCCTTCACGAGACCGATAAATTCTCAGTCAACGATGAACTCAATTGCGGGTGTTGTGGTTACAGCACCTGCCATGAACATGCGGTTGCCGTTTTTCAGGGGCTTGCCGAAGTCGGCATGTGTCACCCCTATTCGCAAAAACGTCTCGAAGACGACCGGTCAAAACTCGAACGCAAGTACCATCTTGTCCGACGGGCCCTCGACCAAAGCTACGGGAGTGACGATATTATCGGCACCGACAGCCGAACCCAGGGTGTCCGCCAATTAATTGCCCAGGTCGGGCCAACGCCGACCTCGGTCTTGATTCGCGGGGAGAGTGGTACCGGAAAAGAGTTAACCGCCCGCGCGATTCACCAGGCCAGCTTGCGCGCTGAAAATCCTCTGGTCACGGTCAACTGCACCACCTTGACTGACAGTTTGCTCGAAAGTGAACTTTTCGGTCATAAAAAAGGCTCCTTCACCGGCGCCATCGCGAATAAGAAAGGGCTCTTTGAAGCGGCCGATGGTGGCACTATTTTCCTTGATGAAATTGGCGACATCACCCCGAAACTGCAAGCTGAGCTCTTGAGAGTCCTGGACAGTGGCGAGATAAAACCGGTCGGAAGTACAGCGAGCGTTCGAGTCGATGTCAGGGTTATTGCGGCAACCAATAAGCATCTCGAAGACGGCATAGCTCAGGGCTGGTTTCGCGAAGACCTCTTCTATCGCATCAATGTCTTCAGCATTACCCTGCCTCCCTTACGCGAACGGCTCGAGTCAATCCCGAAGCTGGCTGAACACTTTCTTAATCAGGCATCAACCCGATTGAACAAGACTATTCACCGAATTGATGAAACAGCATTAAAGGCACTTTCCTGCTACCATTGGCCCGGGAATATCCGTGAGTTGCAGAATGTTATTGAACGCGCGTCCGTACTCTCTCCCGACCAAATTATTCACCTTGAACAGTTGCCGGTGGTTTTAGCTGAGCAATTACGGCAGAAGAATGGTCAGAATCTTTTGCAAGAGATAACAGGTTTAAGGAATCAACGGGATCAACAACTGCATACCATTGAAAAAGACTTGATGCTGCACTACCTTGCAGAAGCAGGCGGCAACGTTTCTGCCGCTGCGCGCATGGCCGACATCCCGCGTCGTACGTTTTACCGTATGCTGCAGCGTCAGAACATCACATTTGCCCGCAAATAAACCTGACCGATTGTGCCATCTGCGTCACAAAACAACTGTTGGATGTGCCATATCTGGCACATCCAACAAACGCCCAAACGCCACACCTGTTCGTCAAAAACACCCACAGTGTTAATCAAACTGTGCCACATGTGACACAAACTGATCACTTATTTCTCCGTTCAGCCCAGAAAAAGCTTAAAAACTGGCGTTTTTCTCCAGCTCAAACCATGGCATAACTATTGCTAGGATATTTCATCGAATGCAACACCTATTGCAACAAGGGATATAACCCGTTCCCGCCCGAACGGATAAGTGTCACAGATCAATCCCTTCTTTCGCCGTCAGGGACCTCTCTCCCCCTGGCGGCGTTTTTTTTACTGTCAAACGTCCCCCTCTACGGTAGAATAACCTAGGAAACAGAGCTTATTCTTAAACAGGGCGGCTAAATATCTTGGGCTTCAAAAACCTCAAAAAATCAGATAAACGCCTCGGGCTAAGTACGTTACAGGATATCAGCACCATCATCCTGCAATCGCACCACCTCAACGAGACCCTGGAAAATATTGTCACCCTGGTCGCCGAACGAGCACATTCTGAAGTCTGTTCGCTATACCTTTTGGATGACAATAGTGACACGCTGGTTCTCCGCGCTACCTGCGGACTCGCACCTGAATCTGTCGGCAGGGTAAAGCTGAAAATCGGCGAGGGGCTCACCGGCCTTGCCGCCCAACAACGCAGCATCCTCTCAATTGAAGAACCGCAAAGTGATCCCCGCTACCGCTATTTTGCCGGCACCGGTGAGGAGCAGTTCCATTCATTTCTGGCCATCCCTCTCTTTGACCGGAATGAACCTCTCGGGGTCATGGTTATCCAGACGCTGGAACGCAGGGTCTTCACTGAAGAGGAAACCTCAACCCTTTCGACTATCGCTTTTCAGGTCTCCTCCATCGTGGTGAATGCTCGCCTGCTAGACACCATTGACCGCCAACAGGAACCCTCAGAGCACCCGTCTCTTCCTGCTGCAGAAGGCTCACAGCCCGGCTCCTTCAGAAATTCGACAACCCCGGGCGGACAAACAGTACTGCGGGGGAAAGTCGCCTATCCCGGTGTTATTGTCGGGCCCGCCAATTTGATTAATGACGAACTCGGCTTCTCGGATGTTCATGCTGAATATGATGTCAATATCGAACAAGAGTTGGCGCGTCTTGATGAAGCGCTGCGCAAGACCCGCATCGCGACCCTCTACCTGGAAAAAAGGGTCGCGGAGCGCCTGACTCAAGCAGATGCCGCCATTTTTCATACCCATTTGATGATCCTGGAAGACCGCGGCTTTATCGAAAAACTCCATGAGCTGATCGATGAGGGGCATAGCGCCCCCTATGCCTTAAAAAAGGTTATCAGAAACTACCTTGAAGCCTTTGGCAAGATGGAGGACGCCTATCTGCGCGAACGAGCTGCGGATATGGAAGACATCGGACGCCGCTTGCTCAGTCACCTGCTGGGGCAGAAATCAGGCCGCCTTCATCTCCAGCATACGGGAATTCTGGTAGCTCATCGCCTGCTTCCTTCTGACATGGCGAGCATTGATCACGATAAAATTTCAGGTCTCATAATCGAATCGAATGAGACCAATGCTCACTCCGTCATTATGGCCAAGGCGCTGGGGATACCGGCCCTGATTGGGGTTCAGGGAGCAATGGCCCGAATCGAGCCAGGCGCTGAACTGATTCTTGACGCTAATTCGGGTTGTGTTTTTCTCAATCCAAACGCGACAATTCTGGATGAATATTTTCGCCTGGAGTTTGATCTTACCCAAGAGAAAGAACGACTTAACACCTTTCGCGACAAGCCGGCCCTCACCCAAGACGGTCAGCGCATCCAACTACGGGCCAACATCGGTCTGCTCAGCGATATCGAAATTGCCAAGCGCAACGGGGCAGAAGGAGTCGGGCTTTACCGTACTGAATTCCCCTATATGGCACGGAGCAATTTCCCCAACCGGGATGATCAATATCAACTCTATCGGAAAGTAATCGAAGAATTTAGCGGAGCCCCCGTCACCATCCGCACCCTTGATATCGGCGGAGATAAGGCTCTCCCCTATTTCAATCACCCCAAAGAGGACAATCCGTTTATGGGTTGGCGTTCGATACGGATCAGTCTGGACCATAAAGATGTCTTTCAGACCCAGATTGAAGCAATCCTGATGGCGGGTGTTCACGGACCGACGCGTCTGCTTTTCCCGTTAATTTCCAATATAGAAGAGATCAGGGCCTGCCGAAAGCTGGTGGTAAAAGCTATGGCCCATTTACAAGAGGAGAAGATTGAATTTCTAGGCGACATCCCGATTGGAGCCATGATCGAGGTTCCGGCGGCGCTCAGACTTGCGCCGCACCTTGCGAATGAAGTTGATTTTTTTGCTCTTGGCACCAATGACCTCATCCAATACCTGCTCGCCGCCGACCGTTCTAACTCTCTGGTGCAAAGCTACTACGACCCCCTGCACCCGGCGGTTCTCGGCGCTCTGGCAGATCTCGCGAATGTCGCGCGAAACAAGAAGATCGATCTGTGTCTTTGTGGTGAAATGTCCTCCGACAACAACTGCCTCTATGCCCTGATCGGCTTAGGGATTGACCAGTTTTCACTCTCCGCGCCTTACATTCCCCACATGAAAGACTTTATCAGCAAAATTTCCAGAGAAGAAGCACAAGGAGTCGCAGCCGAAATATTACAGATGAGCAGCAGCAAGGACATTCGAAAACGCCTTGCCCGGGCGATTAAGAAGTTTTCCTAAAAAAAATGACCGGCCCTTTGAGGGCCAGCCATATCAATATTGCAAAACGAGTTCGTCGACGCCAATAAACGCCTTTTTATCTCTCCAATTCGCTACTCGAAAACAACAAGCAGGTCGCCCTGATCTACCTGCTCACCTTCACTAAAGAGAATCTCTTTAATCTTGCCCGCCTGTTTCGCCTTAACGTTGGTCTCCATTTTCATGGCCTCAGTCGCCAGCAGGGTTTCCCCTTCTTTCACCTCATCGCCAACAGCGACCAACAGTTTAAAAATCTTGCCCGGCATAGGTGCCCCAATGTGATGGATATTCTCCGGATCCGCCTGCACCCGACTGACGACATCGGATTCAACCGATAGATCGGTGACGACAGCCGAACGTGGCATACCATTTAATTCAAAATAGATATTGCGTGTACCGTCACTGCGCACCTTACCAATAGCGTTAAGTTTGACAATCAGCGTTTTCCCTTCCTGAATGTCGATGGTCACTTCTTCTCCGACATCAAGACCATAGAAAAATACCGGGGTCGGCAGGACGGAAGTATCTGAATACTTTTCACGAAACCGGTTAAACTCCTCAAAAACCCCCGGATAAAGAACGGCGGAGAGAACGTCACGATCAGAGATCCTATGGTCCAGTTTCTTTTCGAGCTCTGCTTTTTTAGCGACAAAATCGATCGGTTCCAACAATTCTCCGGGGCGACAGGTCAACGGCTCCTCGCCCTTCAGGATGATCTTCTGTAACTCCTTGGGAAATCCCCCATACGGCTGACCGATCATCCCTTTAAAAAAATCAATGACTCCCTGCGGAAAGGTCAGCTCATGGCCACGCTGCATCACATCTGCGGGTTCAAGATTATTCTGGATCATAAACATCGCCATATCACCAACAATTTTTGAGCTTGGCGTCACCTTAACCAAATCGCCGAACATATCATTGACCTTGCGGTACATCTGCTTGCACTCTTCCCAGCGGTGGCCCAACCCCATCCCTTCAACTTGCGGCTTGTAGTTCGAATACTGCCCCCCGGGGATCTCATGCTCATAAACCTGAGCCGTTCCACTGCGCAGCTCAGATTCAAATGGCGCATAATAGGTCCGGCAGGTCTCCCAATAATTCGCGAGTTTCTGCAGCCCGGGCATATCAAGCTGCGGATCCCAGATCGTGCCCTCAAGAGCAGCCAGCATTGCGTTCATATTGGGTTGTGCGGTTAAACCGGAAACCGACGAAAGCGCCGCATCAACCACATCACAACCAGCCTGAGCGGCCATCAACAATGTGGCTCCGCCGTTACTGGAGGTATCATGAGTATGTAGATGGATCGGAATGGCAATTTCGTTTTTAAGGGCCTTGACCAGTTTTTCTGCAGCGAACGGCTTGAGCAGCCCGGCCATATCCTTGATCGCCAGAATATGTGCCCCCATCTTCTCGAGCTCCTTGGCCATCTTGATATAGTATTCAAGTGGATATTTGTCGCGTTTCGGATCAAGAATATCCCCGGTGTAGCAGATAGACGCTTCGCACACAGCGCCTTCTTTGCGCACTGCCTCCATCGCAACCTGCATCCCTTTGGTCCAGTTCAGCGAATCGAAGACCCGAAAAATATCAATCCCGCCTTGAGCAGCATGCTTGACGAATTCTTGCACTACGTTATCAGGATAGTTGGTGTAACCGACAGCGTTGGAGCCGCGCAGCAGCATCTGGAAGCAGATATTCGGGATCTTCGCCCGCAGACGATCCAGACGCTCCCAGGGGTCTTCACACAGAAAACGCATGGCCACGTCAAAAGTTGCGCCACCCCACATCTCAAGGGAAAAGAGGCCGCCACCCAGATGTGCCGTCGCCTCGGCAATTCGATCGAGGTCGGCAGTCCGGAAACGGGTCGCCATCAGTGATTGATGGGCATCGCGCATGGTGGTATCAGTCACTAGCAATCGATTGCTCTTGCGCGCCCAGGTCGCCAGCCCCTCGGGCCCCTTATCAAGCAGGATGTCACGACTTCCCCGTGGCAAGGTTTGTCCATAGGGGATCACGGGGACTGTGGCATCGCGTAATTGTCGCGAATGAAGTCGCTTGGCCGGCGAAATTCCGGGATAGCCATTGACTGTGGTATGCCCGATAAAGGAAAGAATCTTGTTGGCGCGGTCTTTTTTAATCGGGAATTGAAATACTTCAGGGTGAGTCTCAAGAAATGAGGTATTGCAGTTACTGGCCAGAAAATCGGGATGGGTAATCACCTTTTCCAGAAAACTGATATTGGTTTTAACCCCGCGGATGCGGAACTCCTGCAGCGCACGATCCATGGTGCGTGACGCCTGCAGCAGATCACGACCATAGGTCGAGACTTTGACCAGCATCGAATCATAATGAGGATTGATCTCGGCACCGGCATAGGCACTTCCGGCATCCAGACGCACACCAAGCCCTGCCGCACTCCGATATACCTTCAACTTGCCGAAATCGGGGGCAAAATTGTTGGTTGGGTCTTCCGTGGTGATCCGGCACTGGATAGCAGCTCCCCGCAGTTCGATATCACTCTGACGCTTAATCCCGATTTCCGGATCGGAAAGTTTATGGCCCTCCGCTACCTGAATCTGGGCCTGCACCAGATTGCGCATGGTCACCAGCTCCGTAACCGTATGCTCCACCTGAATGCGTGGATTCACCTCGATAAAATAGAACCTGTTATCGGTGTCCATTAAGAATTCAACCGTACCGGCATTCCGGTATTTTACCTTGTTGCCGATCGCCAGTGCGTAGCCACAAACTTCTTCACGCTGCTTTTTGGTCAAGGATAAGGCCGGAGCAACTTCGATGACCTTTTGATGGCGCCGCTGAATGGAGCAATCCCGCTCGTACAAGTGCACCAGATTGCCGTAATGGTCACCAAGCAGTTGCACTTCGATGTGCTTGGGCTTTTCGATATATTTTTCCATAAACACTTCAGCATTACCAAAGGAAGCGGCAGCCTCACTGGCGGCGGAACGCAAACCTTCCTTCAATTCCTGCTGATTGCGCACAACCCGCATGCCGCGCCCCCCACCGCCGGCGGACGCTTTTACAATGATGGGATAACCGCACTGCTTGGCAAAGAGTAACGCCTCTTCTTGAGACAGAACAGGTTTCACCGTCCCCGGTACGATGGGAACTCCGGCAGCCATAGCCACCTCACGGCCAGCGACCTTGTCCCCAAGACTCCGCATGATGTCGCCAGTGGGTCCAATAAAAGCGATTCCGGCCCGCGCGCAAGCGTCGGCAAAATCGGCATTTTCCGATAAAAAACCATACCCGGGATGAATCGCGTCAATGTCTCTTCTGCGAGCCAGGTCAACAATCTCTTCAAAATCGAGATAAGCATCGATCGGCCCTTTCCCTTTGCCAATCAGATAGGCCTCATCCGCCTTGTAGCGATGCAAGGATAGCCGATCCTGCTCCGAATAGATGGCAACCGTGTTGATCCCGAGTTCAGTGCATGCCCGAAAAATTCGAATCGCAATTTCGCCGCGGTTGGCCGCCATAATTTTTTTAAACTTTATTACAGACATGCCGAAGTCCTCCTCTAGACGTAAACAACTTACAAATTTGTGATTTTTTGAGATGGCTAAAAAATTTCATTAAAACTAAATTTTTTTGAATTATTTTAGGTAGTTATGGATTTTTTGAGCTCTCATAAAACAGAATACTATGCTCAATGTCAACACATAATACTGTTCTATTTCTATCATATTACGCAGATAAAATTCAGACCTCAGTCCATCAACTGAAGTGAACTGTGTAAATACACCTGTTTATCAGTCAATATAGATGTTCCCAGATATGGTAAGGGTGTCAGATATTTTTTGTAACGGCAGGCTTTGAAAAACATACATTTAAGGAAAATATTAACAAACCCGTGGTAATCGTACTTCGAGACGCGTCCCCTTCCCTTTGCTGCTAAAAATTTCGATAGTTCCTTCATGAGCATCAATAATGAAGCGTGAAAGACTCAATCCTAAACCCGTTCCTCGAATGGCCGTATTTGAGGAATCGGCCCGATAAAAGCGTTCGAATGCATGCGTTTTCTCTTCGGCACTCAACCCGATTCCCTGGTCAATGATATCAAGACACATCCAATTTCCTTCCTGCCTTAAAACGACCTGAATCCGGCCTCCTTCAGGAGAATATTTAATCGCATTTTCCATTAAATTTTCAATCACCTGTGTCAAGCGTGGACCATCGGCCTCAATAATAATCGGCTGCTCTGGAATTTTCATTTCAAATTTGTGCAGAGTATTGATTTCACGAAGGTCAGAGACCAGCTTGCGACAAAGATCTCCAATATCAACCCGAGAAAAATTAAGCAACAAACCGCGGCCAGCTTCGATGCGAGACAGATCCAAAATGTCATCAATCAAAGCAGAAAGTTCAACCGACTTATCATTGATAACCTGTAAAAATTCACTTTTTTCTTCAGGTGTAAACTGCTTAGAAATGTCGAGTAATAATTCACTATAACCAAGAATCATGGTTAGCGGAGTTTGTAACTCATGAGCAGCCATTGAAACAAATTCGCTTTTCATTCGATCAATTTGGCGTTCGTTAGTGACATCATGAATCAGCAGAATGAGGCCACAACCATTGGTTCCGGTTTCACGCAGACCAGAGGCACGCCCCTGATACACACGTTGCAAATCTGTATTTGGTAAACAAAAATCAAACTCACAGACATCTTGCGTGGTGAGTTGATTGCGGATCTTTGCTATTTGAAGCAATAGCTCGTCATAACGGATGACATCAGCCAGGCGACAACCAACAACCGCTTCAGCTCTTACATTAAAAAGTATTTCTGCCGCAGGATTGATTAATAAAACGCAATCCAGATTATCTACAACCAACAGGGCATCAGCGACCGAGGTGATAATCGCATGAATCCGATCTCGAGCTTCAAGCGTAGCAATGAAGGCTTTTTTTTGAGCAAACTGCGCTTTTTCTCGCGCAGAAATTTCAGTGGCCAACAACTGATTTGCAGAAGAAAGTTCGACCGTACGTTGCCCAACCCGAAGTTCAAGGTCTTCTTTGGCGTGGTGTAATGCAGCCTCAGACTGATCTCGAGCAGCAATACTGTCGCGTGCTCGGAACAACACAAGTAATGTCATAAACAACAGGCCAAGAGATGCTACAACCAACATAGAAAGAGATTTGCGTGTAATATAGAATAAACTTTTCTGAATAATTGATATGTCTGAATATACCTCCAGAGCACCCAAAAAAGTATCATCCCTCATGACAGGAATATACGTTTCTACAACATCACGATCACTTAACGCTCCCTCGGCAGTGGCTGATTCTTTATGTACAACTTTGGAATAAGTTTTCCCCTTAGCCACCAGTTCACTGAAATATTTATTTTTATTAAGAGTTCCAACTTCAGCTTTATCTGTGGAAAATATTATTTCCCCTGCTGACGAGAAAATTCGTATCTTTTCAAGCAGCCCTTCTTCACGCAATTGACCAATATTCCTGGCTAATGCTTCAGGTATTACTTCAGAGGTAAAATGAAACAGGTCAGGTTGATTACTAACGACAAGAAAGCGCGCAAACCGTTTGGCATCACGCTCGGTTTCCTGCACCAACATGTCCTGATATGAGGGTATGATAAAAAAAACATCATAAAGGGGGAATAAGGTCGCAAAGAGGATTGCGATGAGCAGAATATTGCGCAGGAAAGGAATTTTCAGCATCGTAACCCGTTTTATTTCTTTGGAATTTGCTTACTAAAAACCCTACCTGGTAGACAGGTGTTTTACCATCGATTGAAGTAAAAACTAATATTTAATTATATAAGCAAGGCGGATTCAATTCGCTAGTGCAACCGGTGGATTGATTCCAAAAAATACCTGATTGGGGGTTTTAAATCCAAGGCATTTTCTGGGGCGGTTGTTGAGTTTGTTCATCACTCTCTGAATCTCTTCGTCAGTCACTTCAGCGAGATCCTTGCCTTTTGGGAAGAACTGGCGAATAAGGCCATTGGTGTTCTCGTTTAAGCCGCGTTCCCACGAATGATAAGGGTGCGCAAAATAACCGCTAGACTGAAGCATCTCGTCAATGTCCAGATGCAAGGCAAACTCTTTCCCGTTGTCGTAAGTCAACGTTTTCACGTGTGAGGCCAGCGGTAGTAATCGTTTCACTATGACAGCCCGAACCTTTTTTGCTGTCCGATCGGGTGCCTTGCCAATCATGCTCCAACGGGTCTTGCGTTCCACGAGGGTGACCAAAACAGCGCTGCCTTGTTTGCCAATGACCGTATCGGCTTCCCAATCACCGACTCGACTCCGTTCGTTGACCACCTCTGGTCGTTCGTCGATCGAAACGCGCCCTTTGAGCTGGCCACGACGATCTGGCGCACCGTAACGCTTTTTACGTTGTTTCTGACAGCGCAGATATCGGTAGATGTCACCACCAGCCCGCTTGTCACGAAGAACATATTGATAAATCCACTCGGGACTAACATGGAGACATTCTTCCTGCCGCAGCCAATAGCTGACCTGCTCTGGACTCCAGTATTCGCGGGTCAACTGCTCGACGCGCGCCCAGGACTCGCGAGTGATACGGCAAGTGACCTTTTCCTGACGACGACTTACAGCAAGACCATCAGCCTGCTTGGGTCTGTAGCCTCTCAACCCACAATTGCGTGCCATCTCCCGGCCAATGGTGGATTTATGGCGGCCAAGAACCTTGGCCATTTGCGCCTTCGATTGACCGGCTGTTTTCAAGGCGGAAATCTGATATCTTTCTTCTCGGGTAAGCTGTGTGTAGTGCATCATCGCGCTCCTCTAACTTTGGTCGGTGAAAGAAGCCGTGAGCCTACCGCAGCTTATCCTTCAAACCAAACTATTAGAGTTGCACTTACAACTTGAATCCGGGATTTTCTTAAATTATTACTTGGCTCCGCCGGTCCGCTGATTATGGTAAACGTAACAATTAAAAAAACAATTTCATTTGTCCTGCGTTCTCCCTCCTGACGTCGGATATTGTTTGCGATATCGACATCAAGCAAGTCAAAAAACACCAAAATCTACACTTTAAAAATTTTTAAAAGATGCGGAACAAGTTGCTTTTTACGCGACAGCACTCCTCTCGCCAGATAAAGATTTGAATCTTGCTTTGGGTATCCGATGATTAACGGCAATTCTCTCGGACCAGCGGTTAACAGCAAACTGGTCCCTTCTACAATATCGGTCACCAACAGTGCCGCCAGAACATAACCCTTCTCTTCACGCAGTCGTATCAACTCGGCTTCGAGTTCATCCTTGCGATCATAAAAGACCTGAAAGGTTACAACTTCTACCTGACCTAGACCAATTTTTTTCCCATCGGTTTCATATTCCTTAAAATCACTTGTAATGAGTTCCCGAGCTCCGAGACCAGTCGCCATCGGGCTCCCAGATGAAAAGATTTTATTGCCAAATAGTTCAGCATCAAGGCCCGATAATTTTTCTAACCACAGAAAAATCTCACGATCTATGTCGGTAGTGGTTGGAGATTTTAGAATTATTGTATCGGAAAGCAGACCGGCCAACAGCAACCCGGCGATGCGAGCTGTTGGCTCAAGGCCAGCCTGACGATAGAGAGTTGCCACCAAGGTGCAGGTACTACCAACCGGCTGATTAATAAAACGGATAGGTTTGTCTGTTTGAAAATTACCGAGACGATGATGGTCAATCACTTCATCGATTTCTACTTTGTCTGCACCAGCTACGGCTTGGGAAAGTTCATTGTGATCAACCAGAATAAGTCGAACTGGAGCATTTTTTAACAAATGACTCTTACTGACAATCCCAAGGATCTGATCATCTTCATTAACCACTACGGCGGCAACTGCATCCTGATGCAACAGTTTGAACCTTAAATCTGAGAGCAACTCCAGAGGTCCGACTTTTAAAAAGCTCTCCCCAACCAGTGCAGAAACCGGCGTAGCCAGACGCGTCAGCCAACAACAGTTGGCAGTATCAAGAGGACTGGAGATCAGACTGGTCCGTGCCGCTTGTGCTTTTCTAATCAATTCGGGATTCAGAGGCGACTGCCCAGAAAGAATTAACATTCTAATCCCGGCGTCAATTGCTGCAGTGATTATCTGGGGTCGTTGCCCTGTAATCAAAATACTGCGTCGCGGATCGATCTCCTTCAACCAATCGGCAAATGAATGAGTATCACGTGCACCGACATAAAGGTCTAACTCTTCAAGTGCTTCGGGTTCATAAAGCGTCCCAATTTGTGCGTGCAAGCAGTTGGCTACTGATTGCGAACTGACTTTAATGCGACGCATCTCTCCGGGTTGGGTTGGGAGAAGAAACCGCTCGGTAATTTCTTTAAGCAGGAGCAAACCCCGCGGTCTTTTTTCTTCATCAACAAGAGGTAAGGTTCTTATTTTATGGCGATGAAACAACTCCAGTGCTTTGGGCAAGGGTTCATCTAAACCAATCATGACCGTTTCTTCGCTGATCACATCTCCGACGCGCGGGTAAACATCCGCCAGGTGCCTTGGGGACTTTTGACCTAAGAACTCGAGGACAAATTCAGTCTGTTTGTTGAGATTCCCTGCACGTGCAGGAAGAACATCCGTTTGTCCCTGACGAGCTAAAAGTTCAGCGTAGGCGATAGCACTACAGATAGAATCAGTGTCAGGATTGCGATGTCCAATGACATAAGTAGTCGTTTTTTTCATATCAGCCTTCACTGTTTTAATTTTGGCTCAGTGCTTTGAATCAACAGACCCCGCACATCTCCCAACCCGATAACATTTTTCACAATTGCAAATTGTGGGCGTACTTGCGCATCAAAACCGACATACACATCGCGACTTTTGGTGCCAAAGGTTTCCGGTGCCATCACAACCCGACACAGTAAAAGCTTATCCGAGAAGTTGAGCTTTTTCTGCTCTGATGCGCTGAGGCGACTAATCACAATTTCTTCAGGTCCTTTGCGAGAGAAAGCGGCAAGTTTAATATCGTGCCCAACTTCTATGGCCCCCAGACGTTTGAGTCGGAGGTTATAAAATGCGGTTAAAAAATCATAGGCCGGTTTATTCTTATCCATTGGCAACACCGTTCCCTGCTCATCAACCCCATTGATTCTTTTGCGATACGTTACTCGATGAGCAGAAAAATCAAAGGTGTAACTGGTCTCTCGATGAGTAACCTTACCTCTTTTTGTCTTTTGCGTGTCGGAAGTCTGCAACAGGGGCCGGAGTAAACCACCAGGCCCCTCCTCCATCAGAGTTGTATACGTCTCGATTCGATTGCTGGTAAAAAATGCGGTAATGCCCAGAGTTTTAGCTGTAAGCGTTGCCAAATATGTCCCGTTTTTTTTACCAGCCTCCAGATGTATTTCTCCGCGAGCGATCTTGTCAAACCAGAGGAAAGAGATTTTGTAGGTTAAAGTTTCACCTAACAGAGAATTGACTGGACGTGAAGCGGTAAGAACAACAGTGGACGTCTCTGCAGCCACAGCAAAGGATCGGTCCATTAATATTAATAGCAATATAATAACAATCTGTTTTTTCATCTGATTTTCTCTTCAGTTTGTAAAAGATAAAACGAGGCAAACACCAAATAACTGCCAGATCAGGCATGCCGGTCACAAAAGTAACCTCTGTCATGCAGATAACCAACGGTCAATTCCCAAGAAAACCCTGCAGACTTAGACCTCCCCGGGGCGGAGATTCTACACCTTTGTAAGAATGATCAACCCGAAGATAAAGGCTGAGACCCCAATGAACAAAAATACACCCCCCCCGGGGGCTGGTTTAAAAAATATGCGTCCTTAACTGAAATTATCAACAATTGCCTTGACCATAAGAATCGTGAGAATTAATATCCATATATTCAATTTTACCCAAGAGGTTACCGAACATGGAAGATCTCCCTTTCGATCAAAACAAGGACTTTACACGTGAATCTGAAATTCTCAAGGTGCTGGGTCATCCGGTTCGGCTTAAAATTGTCGCCGGTCTGATGTCACAGTCCTGTAATGTCAAAAAAATCTGGGAATGTTTAGGCTTGCCACAAGCGACGGTCTCTCAACATCTGGCTCTCTTGAAAAACAAATCAATTATATCGGGCCGCCGGGAGGGAGTAGAAGTATTCTATCAGGTGACATGCCCTGAGGCACAAAAAGTCGTTGGTGCCCTTCTCAGTAGTCTGATCCTGACGAATGATGTGTGCGATTCCAGAATCTGATCCCGCTTGAAAATTTCACCCTGAACCAGACCACCCTGCAATATGGGGAGAGCCCTTTCAGCATCGTTCAGGCTAACCACATTTCTTCAGCACGAGATAAATCACTTCGTAGGTTGCGGGGATAGTCCCCTCCCTCCCGAATTTCTCTGAATAACAATCATACATGCGCTGCATCATCCTTCGCGAAGTCAGGCCAGAGGGTCGGTCTCGACTGGCATTTTGGGCGCCGATCGCCTTAAGTGAGCGTAAAAGGTGGGGCACTCCCGGGTGCCATTCAACCTCTAACTGACTCTCTAGATACTCAACGGTGAAATGATCTCCAACAGCTCCTCGCACCTGACTGATAGTCGGAAATCCCTGACTATGAGATTTCCCTGCAGACAAAGCAGTGGCATGTGAATGTCGCAACTCATGGAGGGTTCGCTCACCAAAAAGCGCCATAGCAACCTTTCCGCCAGGGCTCAATATTCTCCCAAGTTCAGCAAAAGCCTGCATCAGATGATTAACCCACTGGTAAACCGAACTCGACAAAACCAGGTCAAAGCTTGTATCTCTGAAAGGCAGATTTTCGGCGTCGGCATCTACCACGGGGAGGAAGGGAAACTCACAAGCAACACGACGGCTCATATCATGGGCAAGATCAGAAAGGATTAATTTTGTGTCGGGATGATCCTTCATAAACTTCCGACTGAGCATCCCGGTACCACAACCGACTTCCAGCACCCGCTGCCAAACAGCCCCAGGCGACAGGTGCCTTAACAGTTGTGGCACCACGACTTTTTGAACCAGAGCATAACGCTCATATTCATCGGCATGCCACGAAAAATTACGTCGAACATGTTTCAGTTTGAGACGATTCTCACCCGGAATCATCGACAGAATTCTTCTATCATTCGTACTATCTCGCCTGGACGGCTTAAAAAGGGGGCATGTCCAATACCAGAAAGGCTGATAAAGCTTGCACGTGGTAAATGCTCGGTCAGATAAACCCCAGCACTTTGGGGAATGATCTGATCATTTTGGCCATGAATAACCAACGCCGGCGCCTGGATTGAAGAGAGACGATCCCGCAAATCTTCACGCCCCAGGATATCCAGAGTTAACAGGGCGGCGTCCGGTGTTGGCAATCCGATAGGTCGAACGGCAAATTGCAAAATTTCTCGGCGTCTCTCGGGCGATATGGCTTCTCCCCTAAATTGAAGATCAAAAAATTCACCCATGGTCGCCAGATAATGCCTAACTAACCCACGGCGCAAGGCGCGAAGTTCATTAACGGGCAGGCCAGCAGCCCAATTATCACTCGCGCAAAAACGTGGAGTACTCGACATCAACAATAGACGTTCGACCAATTGTGGGTAGTCGACGCTGAGTTGAATCGCAACCTGTCCTCCCAGAGACCAACCCAACAGGAGCACTGGGCCAAGAGCCAAACGATTCAGCCAGGTCGCAAGTGTTTTCGACATCATAAAAAGACTGCAGGGGTCGACAGGGTCAGAACCACCGTGCCCGGGAAGGTCGGGAATCAGTAAACGGAAGTTTGGCGCAAGCAGCTCGGCTAGTTCAGTGAACACGGCATGTGACATTGACCAGCCATGCAACAAGACCAGCGGCGCCCCTTCACCCAGCTCGCGCCAGCGAAGTTGGCCATGTTCGAATTGTTCGGTTTTTAAATCTTCAGGCATCCACCGCGTCCATGGTTTTGAGTAATGCAATAATTTTGTCGGCCGCGGCAACAACTTCGCTGGGATCATGATCAGCCATCAGGGTTGCTCGCAAGCGACAGGCGCCCGAAGAAACGGTCGGGGGCCGAATGCCGCTTAAAAAAATCCCTTGCTTAAGCAGGGCTGATGCCGCTTGCATGGTCGGCTCGGGGTGACAGGTCAGAATTGGGACAATCTGGGTGGTGCTGCCACAAAGGTTGAGCCCAGCCTGCTGAAGTCGCGTTGAGAACAGGTACCGATTGTTTTCAAGGTTTTCCCTCCGCTTCTGCCCCTCTGAGCTGTCGACCAGACGCAAGGCTTCAGCGTTCGCCGCGATCACACCGGGAGGTAAGCTGGTTGAAAAAATAAATGCCCTCGAACTATTGATCAGTCGATCGATAACCGGCTGTGCGGCGGCCAGATAGGCGCCAAATCCACCGAACGCTTTACCGAAAGTCCCCATCTGCAGATCAATGCGGCCGAGACAGCCAAAATGCTCGGCGATTCCTCGTCCATGTTGACCCAACACACCGCCGCCATGGGCATCATCAACCATCAACCAGGCATCGAACTGCTCCTTGAGTTCAACCAGCCGATTCAAGGGGGCCATATCGCCATCCATACTGAAGACGCCATCGGTGACAATCAACCATCGACCACGGCGTTTGGCCCTGGCGTCGTTCAACATCTGCTCCAGGGCTGCCATGTCATTATGCGGGTAGATTTCGATTTTGGCGCCTGAAAGACGACAGCCATCAATGATCGAGGCATGATTCAAGGCATCAGAGAAGACCGTATCAGAGGCTCCGAGCAAACCCTGAATAATCCCGTTGTTGGCGGCATAGCCACTATTGAACAGCAGGGCCGCTTCTGTCCCTTTAAATGCAGCAATTTGCTCTTCAAGCCGATGATGAAGACTCATACTGCCCGACACCAGACGGCTGGCGCCAGAACCGACACCAAAGTCATGTGTGGCGCGGCAGGATGCTTCGATCAAGACCGGATGGTTTGCAAGGCCGAGATAGTTATTCGAGCAGAGAAGGAGATATTCTCTGCCTCCAATCTGAACATGAGGACCTTGGGCCGACTCAACCTCACGCAAGGTCCGCAGCATATTTTGGGTATCGAGTTCAGCTAAATATTTTTTGAGATGCTGCATAGTGTCAGTGGGATGGCGCATCAAAGAGCACCGGTTCATACTGCAGATGGCTTATCAAATCGTTTAAATCCCCCCCCGGACGCACAAAAAAAATTCGGCCACCGATCTCACTGCCGGCTTCTTTAAGCCGGATGACCCGTTGATTGCCGTTCTGCGCAGAAGCAACATAGCCGGTAATATAGTCCGGATCGTCCGACCAACAGAGCGCAGCCACAACCTGTGGATAGAGGGCGACTTTGCTGGCCAAAGTCCAGGCCTCAATCACGCGTGGATTATTCAACCCCATATCGGTAAGGAGAGCCTCAACCCGTTGTCCTGCATCCTTGTCCAGATCCATGCGACTGACGCGTACCCCCCGGGTTTTGTCCGGTTCCAGACGCTGACCTGTCTCCGTACTGACCAGCATGGCACCACGCATTGCTTCTCCTGCGGGAGAAGGCCCCCCGGCGAGTTGCGCCATGGCCTCCTGCACAATAGAACTCTTCACCCCGAGATTCCCTATCAGCTGAGCGGCCAGAGCCCTCCCCTGCGGCCAATCAGCAACCTCAAAAGTCGTCAGGTTTAATAAATTTCTTTTTGACACCTGCCTTGATGGAACCGGTTGCAGCTTGAAACAAATTTTCTCGGCCTTGCCACGTACATGATTGAGAGCGCGCTTCAACATGACCGAAGTCGCATCTTCTAAAAGTGAATATTCGAGCAGCCGTTCAGCCCCAGAGATATGTTTTTCTCCGCGACTGGCGCGCATTCTTAAGCTGTAAAGTTCAGATTTCATGGCGCGAAAATTATCATGCGGCAGGACGTCTGTCAACCTAACAGTAGATTCATGGTTTACAGGAATGCGACTTCACAACAAGAACTCAGGCATGCTAATTTTACAGACTTTTTTCTCTGGCGATGGGTTGAACAACATGACTAATCTGTACCTTTTTTACCTGGCAGGGATTTCCTACCTATGCGCTGTCGGCTGTTATTTGCTACACATTTTTAAACCCTCTGGCATTTTACGCAAAGGCGCTTTAACCCTGGTCCTTAGCGGATTCACGTTGCAAACGGCTTGCCTCATATGGCGCTGGAAATTAGCGGGGTTTCTGCCGGTTACCAACCTCTTTTCGACTCTGTTTTTTTTCAGTTGGGCGCTGGCCTGCTGTTACCTCTACTTTGACCTGAAATATCGTATAGGCGCGGCGGGCCTGTTCGTTATGCTGCTGAATCTCATACTGGTAGGTTTTGCTGTCACACGTGATGGCTCATTGCCTCAATTGATTCCGAGTCTCGATACCATCTATTTCAGTTCTCATATTATTCTGTCTTTTCTCGGTTATGCTTTTTTCGCGATGGCTTTCTCTCTCGGAGTCCTCTATCTCTATCAAAATCGCTTTAATTCGAAAATCCTGCCGAGTTGCCATCTTCTACGAAAGCTGAATGAAGAATCAATCTTCCTCGGCTTCATTCTCTTTACCCTCTGTATGCTCATCGGCGGAATCTGGGCCTACGAGGCTTGGGGTTATTGGTTTTCATGGAATATAAAAGGCGTATGGTCATTTTTAATCTGGTTGTTTTACGCCGGCATGTGCCACGCTAAATTTATTCGTCGCTGGCAAGGTACCGGTTATGCTCTACTCTCTATCATCGGTTTTGGGGTTGTCCTGTTTACCTACCTTGGAATCGGTCTGTTGCTTGAGAGCAACCATCCCCTTGCCTAACACAGGACAACAGAACTGATGTGGAAACTCTGCTGTTCGCTTAAGCTGGCGATTTTCCTTGCGTCTCTGGCGACTTTCTTACTGATGGGCGGGTCCCTGCTCTTCCCCGGCCACCCAGAGGTGTTCAATTCCCTCGACAGCATGCCCCTGGGCAAATGGCTGCCCCTTGTAGCATCCCATACGCTTTCCCTTAGCTGGTGGCTCTATGCTTTTGGGATGACAACGGTTCTACTCGCGCTCAACACCCTCTGCTGTTTTAGTGACTGGCTGATAAATATCCAGACACGATGGCGTAAAATTGGAGAATACCTGATTCATCTAGGTGTTATTCTACTGCTTAGCGGTTTTTGCTGGGGTGCAATCTGTGGATGGCGACACATTGCTCTGCCCTGTGCAGTCGGGAAACTCACGCCACTTCCACAATGGCCCGGTCATTATATTGCTGTCGACAGCTTTCAGGCGGTTCTAGGGGAGGAGGGCCGCCCTATGGACATGATCAGTCAGGTCAGATTATTAGCCGGTGAGCACGACATTTTATCAGGGGAGGTCCGAATAAATCACCCTCTTCTGGCAAACGGTTTAGTAATTACCCCGGCCAGTTTCGGACGCATACCGAGTGGCTTCCGCGTTCTTCTTGCAGGGGATAAGGTCGACCTGCAGAGTGGATCTCAAGTTCAACTCAAGGACGACAAACGACTTGAAGTCCTCCGCTTCCTGCCCGATGCCCGCCTGAACGAAAATGGACAGATGCAATACCGATCTGACCGAATTGGGTCTCCAGCCTTGGAGATTCGTATAAACGAAGCAGACCGCGCAACATGGCAGGGTTGGTACTTTTTGAGCAAAAAGCCTCCCGAAATCCTGCACCCCCTGCAGTTGCGCCCTTTATACCCGCTTTATACCCGCTATAGCACCCTGACGATAACCAAAGATCCGGGAATCCACGTGACGGCGTCTGGTGGAATTATCGCAGCGATTGGTTGTTTCCTTACCCTTTTCTCCTTCTACCACAAGCGAAAACGTACCGATCGTCCAGAGCTGTAACTCGCCAAGTTAAGGTTCAAGGCTAATTAACTTCAATGATTTAGCCATACTCCCTGACTTTTATGCCTTTGTTCTCATAAATTTTAATGATATAGTTAAAATTTCTGCAATATCTAGGAGGCAGGTATGATTGATGGGCGGATCCTGGTTGTCGACAACAAAGTCGACCGTCGTGAGCACCTAGTTGCTTTGTTGGAAAATCAGGGGATTTCATCAATCCAAGCCTCAAGCTGTGAAGAAGGGTTACGCATCCTTCTCCACGAGCCAGTGAGTCTGATCCTCAGTGAGACTGAACTTCCTCGGAAAAGCGGTATTTACTTGCTGCAGGAAACCAAAAAGCATTATCCAGATGTTGAAATCATCCTCCTGACACATAACGCATCCTCCTTTACTTTACTTCAGGCATTGCGGCATGGCGCTTATGATTTTATCGTCCGCCCAATTGATACCGGAGAGATTCTCTTCAACACCTTGGAGCGTGCATTTGAATATCAACGTCAGAAAAAAGAAAAAGAGAGCCTGCTCTTAGAGCTTGAAGTAAAAAATCGCCAACTCAACCAGACTCTCCATCGCCTCCAATCCCTCAACGACGCATTCCGAGGATTGGCTGCATGTAACGACATCCAGTCAATTTTTACCGAGATGTTGCGCGCGTCAATAAATGAGGTTGGCTCAAAAACTGGATTTGTCGCCTTATTTGATCGTAGCGGAGAGAATCTTGGAATTAAGGTCTCACACAATATTAGTAAATCAATCTGTCAAACATATGCAAAACAAATCCCGCCCGGCCTGTCTTTGGTTATCGCCAGACGCGGAAAACCGATTCTGGTCAGTGAGGATTTACCTGAGGGTCTCAAAGCTCTCAGCTCGCCGGAAGAGAGGGAACACCTGATCACTTGCCCAGGAATGCTCAGCATTCCACTTCGTATCAAAGAACGCGTTGCCGGTGTCATGATCGTTTCTGGACACCAGAAAACAGCACCTTTTGCTGAGCACGATCTCCTCTTCATGACCCAACTGGCGACTCATGCACAATTACAGCTTGAACGGATAGGGCTGATCCATCAACTCCAGCGAGAGGGCAAGAGCACTCAGCGAGATCAAAATGTGATGTAGTTTTGGGCCAGGCTCTGAAGCTACTTCTTCTTTACCCTCATAACCAATCTGAAGCCAAGACTGTTATTGCTCGAGTCAGGTCGATACCAGGACCGCATAGCCACCCTGCTGTTTTTCGGATTGCTGAACCAACTCCCGCCCCGAAGAACTTTCATATTACCGGCCTCAGGGCCGTGTGGATTATCCTTTGAAAGGCTAGTGTCGTACATCTTGCGGTACCAATCACCAGTCCATTCCCACACATTCCCAAGCATGTCATATAAACCAAAAGCATTCGGTTTATAGGTCCCAACGATAGAACTTACAATATGCCCGTCATTGCAACCAAAATAGGTCGATCCATGCCAGTTCTGACTTGCTGACTTATCACCAACGTTTGCATAGAGACAGGCGATTTTAGATTCAGCATCCCAATAATGAGGGGTCAGTGTTCCCCCTCGTGCGGCATACTCCCACTCAGCCTCGGTGGGCAAACGAACAGAGCGGCCTATTTTATGGCCCAACCAGTTTCCAAAGTCTCTGGCATCGGACCAGCTGACGAACACCACTGGCTGCTGGTCTTCATCAAGAGAATTCTTGTTAAAACTACGGCTATGGTGTTTCGGCTTATAAAGCCGATATTGCGCATTTGTCACTTCATATCGACCCATCCAGAAATCATCAACACAGGCTTGATGGCTTGGTCCTTCGTTTTGTTCGCGATCCATCTCACTTGTCAAACTTCCCATTTCATAACAGCCGCCCTTGAGCAATACAAATTCAATCCCGGTCTCTGGTTCCTTAAAAGTTCTGGTCTCCGTCGATTTGTCGCTAGATGCCGTATCTTGCGAATATGGTTTGGTATTGGATTTTAAGGAAATCGGTTGCGCATAGATCAAAACCGAAGAGCTCAAAAGTACGAACGAAATAATTAAACACTTTAGCATCGAAAAGTCCTCTTGAATGTGTTGAGATTAGATCAATTAAATGGAACAGTTATCAGTTAAACCAACAATTAATTGGAAAAGCATAAGAATCCTTGAAACCTTAACCATTTTTTAGTTTAATGTCAGCACTAAAATAGCTACTGATTCCTGCAGATAGTTTGAGGAGATAAAGAACCTATGTCGTTTGCCGGCAACCTTGAAGACCTGGCTATTGTCGATGTCATCCAACTCCTGCATTCAACCCGGAAATCTGGGACGCTATGTGTTTCCTGTGGTAAAGGTCAAAGTCAGATTGTCTTCATCAATGGTTTTATCGTCAGTGCCAATCACTATGATGGCTCTGTAAGAATAGGCAAAATTCTTATCGAGATGGGGGTCATCAGCGAAGAGATCTTGCAAGAGGCGCTGAAGGAGCAAACTCTTGCGGGAGAACAGAGAAAACCCCTCATCGGAATGTTAATAGAAAAACATGCAATTGAAAAAAATATCGCCTACAAGGGATTGGAGTGTCTGATTGAAATGATTATTGTTGAAATGGTCAGCTGGCAGAAAGGGACGTTTACTCTTGACGTTGACTGTATTGATATTAATGACGAGTACCGATACATCCCTGAAAACCTTCAACAGGACCTGAATTTTGATACCCAGATGGTCTTGCTGGACGCCCTGCGCATCTACGATGAAAAACGAGCTGCCGGGCTTAAACCAGCAGACTTTTCAGTGGCCAACGAGGCACATGCTACGACCGAAAACAGGTCACAACCGGAACACGTTTATTTAGAGTCGGATCAAATACTATCTGCTGACATTCTTGGACTTGAATCAATCGATGAAATAGCGATGCCGATACCGGAGTTTTTTACCAGTCTGGAAGCTTTCGACCCTTCAGAAATTCACCGGCAAAAAGTGCGCGAGATTCTTCCTGATTTCCCGTCCTCGCAACGTGAAGAACTGGTCATTTTTCTTACTGAGCTGACTAATATTGTTGAAAATCAGGAAAATGTTGATCAGGAGCATAAACAAACAATAATCCTTTATGGCGCTGACGAACTAACTGAGCATGGGTTGATGAGTGCCTGCAAATATGAAGGGATTATGGTATTTACCGCATCAGTCCCATCGGAGTTTGAAAATAAAATAGTTCAAAGCCTTGAACGTGGCCTTTCCCCCATTCTGGTCTTCGATTGTCCGGCAGCTACAAAAGAGGGGTTCACAAAAGATGACATCACCACTCTCCGTCAAAAGACAGCGAGCCTCTATCCACAATTGCAAACGGTACAAATTGCATCACCTGTCGACCATATCTACGCTCTGCAAGCTCTGAGTTCCGGGGCAAACGCCATCATTCCGCGGTCAATTGCTGAGAACCGACATGATACGTTTATTCCTGATTTCATTCAATTTCTGGATAGTTTTCCTCAATTCATTCACGGTTTATTTCGCCGAAAAACCCAGATCAAAACAAAACAGACTGAGATGCTAAACGACCTCAGAAGGATGTCATCAGCATCACAAATTTCTTTTTTCCTGCTTGAACAGATCAGTCAATTCTTCGAACGTAGCCTGACTTTTGTCTTGCAAAAAGGTGAATTGGTCGCCGAAAGATCGTTCGGCATCGATACAGAAAAGGCATCAGGCCCCTCAGCCCCCCTTCGATTTAAAGTTAAGATCACAAAGGAGGGTTTGCTGGACAGGGTTATAAAAGACGGGACTCTCTTCTTTTCGGCCATGGATGACCCAACAATCCGCGAATCAATTTTTGGAGAGATTAGCGCGCCGGACAAATCAAAAATTCTGCTCTTACCTCTAGTTGCAGTCGATCGGACATTGGGTCTGATCTATGCCGATTTCGGTCAATCAAAAGTCAACACAATCGACTGTGAATACCTGCAAAGTCTGGCCTGGGTTGCTGGGATGGCTCTGGATAAATTGATCAGGAACAAGGGCTGAACGTCGCAGAGGGTATGGAACCTTAATTTTCTTTCGCTTATTTGGGAGTCGATTCAAATGGATGCAAGAACACTTAACCAGATTTTGCAGATTGCTTTTGAAAAACGTGTCTCAGATGTCCATTTTGAAGTCAACAACCCGCCGTTTTTCCGCGGCCGTGGGCAATTAATTCGTTCGAAATTACCGGTACTCAGTGGGCAGGATACTGAATTTATTGCACGCAAAATCATGGAAAAAAATAATCGCCCTCTTCCGGACGATTTAACTGAACTTGATGCGTCCTACTCACTCGACAATGGTGGGCGTTTCCGCGTCAGCCTCTTCAAGCAACGCGGGTATATCGGTATTGTCATGCGGGTCATCCCTCCAGAAATCGGCACCTTTAAAGAATTAAGCCTTCCACCCGTTTTGGGAGAGATTGTAAAGGCTCCAAACGGCCTTGTTTTAGTAACTGGTCCAACCGGGAATGGCAAATCCACAACCCTGGCATCAATGATTCAATTTATTAATGAGAATTTCAGTTACAACATCCTGACGATCGAAGATCCAGTGGAATTCCTCTTCTCTTCGGATAAAAGCTGTATCATTCAGCGCGAAGTTGGCATTGATACCGCGAATTTCAGCAGTGCACTACGTGCGGCGTTAAGAATGGATCCCGATGTCATTATGGTGGGAGAAATGCGCGATCTTGAAACAATCGATGCCTGCATTAAGGCGGCTGAAACCGGGCATCTGGTCTTTTCAACCCTGCACACCCAGAATGCCTCCTCGACCATCAACCGGATCATCAGCTACTATCCGCCGGAATCACAGGACAATATCCGCCAACGTTTGGCCGACATTCTGGTTGCAACTGTGTCACTGCGCTTGATTAAGGATAAAAAGGGAGAAAAGGTCCTTCCTGTGATTGAAGTCATGCGTTCAACCACTACAATTCAGCACTGTATTAAAGAAGGTCAACTCGATGAGATCGAGCAGCATATTGAGAAAGGCCGCGCACAATATCATATGCAGTCAATGGATCAACACCTGATTCAACTTTGTCAGAAAGACATTATCAGTATTGAGCAAGCCAAGCGTCTTTCTCACTCAATGGATCTCGAACGGAAGTTGACCTTCACCCGATAAAAATTCGGCACGAGGTTATAAAAAAAGCTGCCCTATTCTCCGGACAGCTTTTTTTATAAACGAACTTCGATCTCCTCAGCAACCACAACCACAATTATGGCAGACCACCTTATCGCTCCCTACTGGCTCTATCGTCTCTGGAGCGAAGAGCAAACGATTGATGCCCCGTCTGAGATCATCAGCCAGATCACGATTGAAGCTGGTACCGATGATATGACCAAGACAAGCATTGGAAAAACCAGCCGGCGGATAACGCAACCGGATCGAGTTAAGAACATCCCCATACCCGCGAACAACCATCTGCGCCTCATCGGTTAAAACCTGTAAATCGATATTCAACGGTCGTAGTTCATCGGCAAAATCGTGTAAAAGAGTCATAATCGCCGACCAGTTACTCTGGTCTCTCCAGTTACAGTCAATAGCCGAGACGCGTTGATAAAGGACAACTTGTATCTTTTGAATATCTGAGGAAGCAGTGAACATTAATTAATCGATCCAGGAGAGGTCGCCAGCGCCTTCACGCAAAACTTCAATTCGATCACCGATCAGGCTGATGACCGAGGACTCTTTTCCCATGGACGGACCGCCATCGACAATGACATCGACCAGTCTTTCTATGCGCGGGTCGATAATTTCAGGGTCCTGAATGACATTTTCCCCGGAGATATTGGCACTGGTTGTCACCAGTGGATGACCAAGCTCCTGAACAATCATGCGGGAGATAGTATTGTCGGGGATGCGGATTCCCACCGTCTTCTGCCGGGTGGTTAGTGAATCCGGCACAACCTTAGATGCTTCCAGAATAAAAGTGTAAGGGCCTGGCAAATGACGCTTTAAAATACGAAAGGCAAAATTACTCACATGAGCATAATTTGCGACCTCGGTCAGATCACTACAGATAAATGAGAAGGGTTTACGCGGATCACGTTGTTTGATCTGGTAGATTTTCTTGATCCCCTTAGGGTTAAAAATGTCGCATCCCAAGCCGTAAGTTGTGTCGGTCGGATAAATGATAACGCCACCCTGCCGCAGACTATCAACAACATGGCGGATAAGGCGCAGTTGTGGATTATCCGGGTTTATCTTGTGCCGCATGCCAACCTCCTGATTTAAGAATCAGAGAAAATTAACTCAGTAAACAAATTAAAGCAACATTTTCAGGCCTGCGACCTCTTTCATGCCAGCGTATATATCTTTGAGCTGTTGATAATTTTTCAGACACACAATAATTGAGACAGACTGATAGTTCCCATTGCGACTCGGACGGATACTAATCGCATCTTGTGGCACTGCTGCATAATTTCTAGCCGCTGCAGTTATGCCCTTCACAAAAAGTTCACCACTTACGCCCATTGCCTTGAAAGTAAAATGGCAGGGAAACTCCAACAAATCTTCAGGATTTGTTGTTTCAGTCATTTTGTTATTCCATTCATTCCGGTATGACCAAAGCCTCCTGCCCCTCTGACCGTCTGAGACAGTTCGACAACTTCGGTAATGCGCGATTGTACCACTGGTGCAACAACAAGTTGCGCAATGCGATCTCCAGGTGAAATATCGAAGGGGGCATCACCATGATTAATAACAATCACACCGATCTCACCGCGATAATCAGCATCTATAGTTCCCGGACTGTTTACCAGCGTGATCCCATGGCGCAAGGCCAAACCAGAACGTGGTCTGACCTGTATTTCATATCCTGGCTCGATAGCAACTGCCAACCCGGTGGGGACAAGGCAGCGTGCACCGGGGAGGAGATTGATCGTTTCAGTCGGCAAGGCACAAATATCCATGCCAGCGGCTAATTCTGTCATATAGGCCGGGAGTATAGCAGCAGAATTGATTTTTTTAAATTGAAGTATCGGGTTGTTTGGCATAATCACCTTTCAATTCTCATCTTGAAATGGAGAGGCCAGCGATTCACAAGGAAAAGCATAAGCCCCTGAAAGTAAAACAGGAACATAAGAACGTGAAAGCCCCTTAAATAGCAGAGCTCAGGTTTCTGAGCCAGTGCTGTTTAAGGGGCTATTTTCAACGTCTACATATTTTCAACCAGGTTCAGTTTGAACCGATAAAATCAGCCTTCTGCAGGCAACTTCTGATCAAGAGCTTCCTTACGCGAAAGTTTGATTTTGCCCTGTTTATCAACTCCAATACATTTAACCAGAACCTTGTCCCCTTCATTCAGGACTTCGTTCACAGTGCGAACACGTTCCTTGGACAGTTCAGAAATATGCACCAGACCATCAGTCCCTGGGTAAATCTCAACGAAAGCACCGAATTCCATAATTTTACGGACGGTTCCTTCGTAAAGTTTGCCGACCTCGGCTTCCTGGGTCAGATCACGGATCATCTTGATCGCTAATTTAGCGGCGTCACCATCACTCGAGGCGATATTGATCGTGCCATCATCCTTGATATCGATAGCGCAGCCGGTGGCGTCAATAATGCCACGCACGTTCTTACCGCCCGAACCGATAACCGTGCGCACCTGATCAGTTTTTACCTTGATCGTAGTGATACGTGGAGCGTAAGCCGACAGATCATCCCGCGAAGTGCTGATGGCCTTAGCCATTTCACCCAGAATATGAATCCGACCTTCTTTCGCCTGTTCAAGCGCGCCTTCCATGATCTCTTTAGTCACACCGGTGATCTTGATATCCATCTGCAGAGCAGTAATGCCGTTTGCAGAGCCGGTCACCTTGAAGTCCATATCGCCCAGATGATCTTCATCACCAAGGATGTCTGACAGAATCGCGACTGCATCGCCTTCTTTGATCAGTCCCATCGCAATACCGGCGATCGGTTCTTTAACCGGTACACCCGCATCCATTAGGGAGAGTGAAGCCCCACAGACCGAAGCCATGGAAGAAGATCCATTAGATTCAAGGACGTCCGAAACGATACGGATTGTGTAAGGGAAAACTTCGTGGCTCGGCAGAATTTTAGAAGCACTGCGCTCCGCCAACATTCCGTGGCCAATTTCACGCCGACCCGGGAAAAGACGCATGCTGGTCTCACCAACGCAGAACGGAGGAAAATTGTAATGCAGCATGAACTTTTTGAATTCCATCCCCTGGATATTGTCCATCCGCTGTTCGTCTGTTCCGGTACCGAGAGTAGTAGTGACCAGCGCCTGAGTCTCACCTCGGGTAAAAATCGCACTCCCATGTGCGCGCGGAAGAACACCAATCTCGCAGGTAATCGGACGGATAGTCTTCATATCGCGACCGTCAATCCGGATTCTGTCGCGGGTCACCATCTGCCTCACGACCTTCTTCTCAACAGAACCAAGGATAGAAGAAATCTCCTCTTCCCGACCCTCATATTCAGCAGCAAGCTGAGCTTTGACCGCAGTGCGGTTTTCAGCCAGCGCAGCGTAACGATCCTGTTTCGCCTGAATTTTTACGGCCTCAAGAACCTTGGCCTCAGCGAGTTTCGTAACCTTGGTAGCCAGTTCGGCATCAACTTCAGCGATCAAAAATTCACGCTTGGTTTTCCCAACAAGCTTAGCCAACTGTGATTGAATTTCGATCAGCGGTTGCAGCGCTTCATGCCCGAAGAAGATCGCATCAAGCATCTCCTGCTCGGTGAAAAAATCTGATTCACCTTCAACCATCATGACCGCTTCACGTGAACCGGAGACCACAATTTCAAGATCGCTTAACAGCTTTTGCTCAGTTGTCGGGTTGGCGATAAGTTTTCCATCGACGCGACCCACCCGAACAGCGGCTATCGGGCCGTTAAATGGGATATCAGAAATCGCGACCGAGGTCGAAGCGGCAACCATTGCCAAGGTGTCCGGATCATTGATGCAATCAGCCGAAATAACCGACGGCATGATTTGAGTTTCAAACATGTACCCTTTTGGGAAAAGCGGCCGCATCGGGCGGTCGATCAGACGACAGATGAGAGTTTCACGCTCTGTCGAACCACGTTCACGTCTGAAAAAGGACCCCGGTATTTTACCGGTTGCGTAAAATTTTTCGGCATAGTTGACAGTCAGGGGGAAAAAATCCTGACCTTCGCGCATTTTCCGAGCAGAAACCACGGTACACAGAACCTTGGTTTCGCCATAAGTAACAATAACAGCGCCGTCAGCCTGACGTGCAACCTTGCCAGTTTCAATCGTTAACGGTTGACCGTTAAAGTCAATTTCTACCTTGTGATAAGCCATCTTTAACTCCTATTCAGCGGGCAGCCATCTGCCCTTCCTAAACTTCTAAACCAAAAAAAGCTTTTGGAGGTTGGCCTGAGACAGAACCTGCTTAAGCAGATACTCTCTCCGGACAGCCTCCAGAGCCAAGGGTGGAACTAAATGCAGCATGCTCAAACGAGTGAGCATGCTGCTCTTTTTAACGGCGGATACCGAGAGCTTTGATGATCGAACGATAGCCCTCAACGTCCTGCTTGATCAGATAATCGAGCAAGCGACGTCGCTGACCGACCATTTTCAGCAGGCCCCGACGTGAATGGTGATCTTTTTTGTGAGTCTTAAAATGATCAGTTAGATAGGTAATCCGCTCGGTAAGAAGAGCAATTTGCACTTCCGGGGAACCGGTATCACCTTCGTGACGCTTGTACTGTTCAATGATTTCTTGTTTGCGTTCTGTGCCAAGCACCTGGATTCTCCTTTGTATTTTACTTTAATGCACCCCGTTATGGAGAGCTGATTTTTGCCAGCAATACAACGAAAACAACTACCACAGCTGGCCTAAACTGTAAAGTGCCAATCACCCTGCAGCCTAGCAATTAAAAATTCTTATCAATTCAAAATCGCCCCGTTTATCATTCTGACGTTCCGGAGCAAAACGCGCGATTGCCTGCAATATTCCATCATAAAACAGCCGGACCAGCTCTCCGTCTTTCGCCGTGAGAGCATTCATAACTCCGTCTATTTCGGGAGGAACACCGTTCCTCAGACGTGACATTGCAACTGCTGAAAGCTCTACAGCCGGACGATCAAACAAAGCATCGCCTACCGACAGAAAAGATGGATGTTGAGTCACATCACCAACTTCGCTTAACTGCTCCAGGGGAAGGCAGTTTTCAATCGGATATTGTCCGGTGCGTAATCGACGCAAAGCTACGACATGAGCACCGCACCCGAGAGCCTCTCCGATATCGGCACATAGGGTGCGAATATAGGTGCCTTTGGTGCAATCAACTTCGATCGTCACATCCGGCAATTGAGTACTGATTAAATCCAGACGCTCAATGCTGACACGCCGAGCTTCACGTTCTACAACTTCGCCTGCCCGTGCCAGCTTGTAGAGCGGTACGCCATTGCGTTTCAAGGCCGAGAACATTGGAGGAATCTGTTCTATTACCCCTGTAAATTTCGCAAAAACCCCTGGCAGATCAGTCATTACAGACTCAGGAACTTCATGCCTGCTGAGTTCAACCCCCTCTGAATCAAGGGTATCGGTCGTGACACCAAGGCGCATGGTCGCACGATAAGACTTATTCTCTGCCAGGAGAAATTGCAGAAGTTTAGTTCCTTCACCAATAGCGACCGGTAGAACGCCGGTTGCCAGCGGATCGAGAGTTCCGGCGTGTCCGACCTTACGGGTCTTGAAATGACGCCGTACCTGACGGACAACATCAAAAGATGAAAGCCCTGCCGGTTTATCCAGCAACAAAAGTCCGTGCATTACACTCAATTAAGAAGGGTTTCTAGAAGAGAATGAACTTGGGGGACAACCGACTCAAGAGAACCTGACATCTCACCACCAGCGGCATTTTTATGACCACCGCCGCCTAATTGATTCGCCAGGCAGCTGACGTCAATACGACCGCGAGAACGGAAGCTCAACTTGACCTTGGTTGGATCAACCTGACGAAAAAAAACTGCAACTTCAACGCCTGAAATAGCACGGGGATAATTTACAAAACTCTCAGAATGCTCAGGCAATGCCCCTGCCTCCTGCAACATATCGAGGGACATCGCAACAGAAGCATATTTATGATCGGTCGAAATATGCAGGGTTGCCAACACCAGTGATAATAGCTTCATCCGTTCAGGAGGTTGACTCTCATAGAGTGCGCTAGCAACATCCCAAGGATTAATCCCGAAAGCGACCAGTTCACCGCCGACCGCAAAGGCCTCAGCATTCGAGTTGGAATACCGAAAAGATCCCGTGTCTGAAAGTAGTCCGGTATAGAGCGCCAGGGCGATATCGGTATCCAGGGTGAGGTTGCAAGCTTTAAACAAGCGATAGATCATCACTGCTGTCGCTGCAGCAGTGACATCCAGATAGCAAATCGTACCGAACGTTGAACCTGGATGATGGTCAATATTGACCAGCACCGGAGCACGTTCTGCCACCGGGTCAATGGTTCTTTTTAAATCACCGGCATCAAGCACAAAGACGCAATCAAAGGCGGGCTGATCAGAAAGGTCCGTGACGAGGCGGTCGGCTCCCGGAAGAAAACGTAGTGTATCTGGAACACCATCGGCATTATAGGCGACAACTTCTTTGCCCAGCTTTTCAAGGCCAAGCATAAGGCCTAAAGTCGACCCGATGGCATCACCATCGGGACTGGAATGGGCACAAACCAGAAAGCGCTGCCCACCGTCAATCTGTTTAATAATTTCAGTGATCATGCTTATTTTCAGAGTCAGCTTCGCGCAAAAGTTCTTCGATGCGCCGCCCGGTATCCGAGGATTTATCATATTCAAAACGAATTTCCGGAATGTGCCGAAGCTTCATCTGTTGGCCCAGCAACCGGCGAACAAAGGGAGCGACCTTGTTGAGCCCCTCTGCTGCCTCCTGCTTTTGGGCCTCATCACCAAGGCAGGTGTAATAAATACGGGCCAAGCTCAAGTCACGGGTCACATTGACTTCAGTCAGGGTGATCAAAGCAACCCGCGGATCCTTAATTTCGCCGCTCAACAGCATCTCAGAAACTATCTTATGCATCTGACCGGCAACACGTTCGGGACGATAACTACTCAAACTGTATCCTATTGTTCCAGCTAAACCTGGACTAGAGGCTGGTCTTAACAGATTCAATTTCGAACACTTCAATGATATCTCCAACCTTAATATCATTGTAATTTTCAAGACCTATACCGCACTCGTAACCACTCGCGACCTCTTTAGCGTCATCTTTGAAACGCTTGAGAGAATGAAGCTTCCCTTCCCACACAACAACGCTATCCCGCACCAACCGAGTCTGGGCATTACGCAGAATCTTACCCTCAGTCACGTAACAACCTGCGATAGTGCCGACACGTGAAACATGGAAAGTGTCCCGCACCTCAACACGGCCAAGTTCCCTTTCACGCAGAGTCGGAGCCAAGAGCCCTTCCATAGCATCTCGTATATCATTTACAGCATCATAAATGACGCTATAAAGACGAATATCAACCTCTTCACTTTCAGCCAGGGCCTTAGCCTTAACCTCAGGACGAACGTTAAATCCAAGAACTATGGCATTCGAAGCATTCGCCAACGTCACATCTGATTCATTGATTCCGCCGACACCTGTGTGGATCACGTTAAGACGACAATTACTGGTGGTTAACTTCAAAAGCGATTCACGAACAGCCTCGACTGAGCCCTGGACATCGGCTTTAATGATGACTGCCAACTCCTCAACTTCGCCTTCTTGCATTTTAGCAAAGAGTTGCTCAAGCGAGACCTTACTGGTCTTTGAAAGTTCAATTTCGCGTTGTTTCTGCTGACGGTGCATCGAAACCTCACGTGCGGTTTTTTCATTATCAACCGCATGAAAGAGATCTCCTGCATGAGGAACACCCGCAAGCCCGGTAACCTCTACCGGAAAAGACGGTCCAGCTTCTTTGACAGCAAGCCCCGCGGCATTCGTCATAGAACGAACACGACCATACTGGGTACCAGCAACGATATGGTCTCCGACCTTAAGCGTTCCTTCTTTAACAAGGACCGTCGCCACTGCTCCGCGACCCTTATCAAGACGTGCTTCGACGATAGATCCGCGCGCATTCTTATCTGGATTGGCTTTAAGTTCTAAGATCTCAGCCTGAAGCAGAATCATTTCAAGCAGCGTATCAATGTTCGTTTTGGCCTTGGCAGAGACTTCGACAAAGATAGTAACTCCACCCCATTCTTCAGGAACGAGTTCAAATTCGGTCAATTCTTGCTTGACCCGGTCAGGGTTTGCGTCAGGTTTATCAACTTTATTGATCGCAACAATGATCGGGACACCGGCCGCCTTAGAGTGATTTATTGCCTCTTTAGTTTGCGGCATGACGCCATCATCCGCTGCGACAACCAGCACAACGATATCTGTCACACCCGCACCACGCGCTCGCATTGCGGTAAAAGCTTCGTGACCAGGAGTATCTAAAAATGTAATTTTACGACCTTCAAGCTCAACATCATACGCACCAATATGCTGGGTGATGCCTCCTGCTTCGCCTTCAGTAACTTTTGCCTCACGAATGGCATCAAGCAAGCTGGTTTTACCATGGTCAACGTGACCCATAATTGTAACAACAGGAGGACGTGACTGAAGATTCTCATCAAGCTCCTCTGATGCTTTATCACCGGTGCCGGCGATTGCAATATCTTCGTCAAATGCTACGTTCTCTACTTCATAGCTAAATTCAGAAGCGATCAGAACCGCAGTTTCAAAATCAAGCGGATGGTTAATGGAAACCATCGTTCCCTGACGCATCAATTCAGAAATAATTTCATTTGCCTTGATGCCCATCCGTTTGGCCAACTCACCCACCGTAATGGAATCGGTAATCCGGATGACCCGCTTAATCGCCTTGCTGATCGTAATTTCAGTTTTGCGCAGGGCTTTTTCACCCTTTCTCAATTTACGCCGCTGGCCCATACGGGAAGGCTCGAAAACCTCCACCTGGCGGCCACGACGAGAAACACGTCCATCAGCCTCAGATTCATTACTATTGTTACGTGACTTTTTCTTCCGTTTACTCCGTGTATCCTCTTTTTCAGAAGGCGGCGCAACCGGGGCCATAACATTCGGTAATGATGATCCACCACCGGGTCGTGCAGATGCCGGTCTTGCAGAGCCAGGATGTGTCGAAGGTCTTGCAGATCCAGGATGTGCGGTAGGTCTCGCAGAGCCGGGACGAGCGGCGGCACCTTCTGGACGTCCTGCGCGCTCGGGGCGATCCTGCGGCCGGGATGGCCGTCTTTGCGCCGGAGGCGCAGGCTTAGGCAACTCGACCCGACCGAGGATAATAGCTCGATTGGCACTGGATTCAGCCAGGGGCTCAGCAGCCGCAGGTGAAACAGGCTGGCTGGGGGTTTTTCCAAGAGCATCGACTTCCGATTGAGTTTCCTTGGTCGGTTTAACCTTTGTCTTTGCTACTGCAGGTTGCTCCGGTTCATTAACAAGGCCAACATCGGAATCGGAAACGCTGGTGGCAGTTTTTGCCACAAGGGGTTCGACCTCTTCAGCGTTTGGGGCAACGACCGGCGCCTCCACTACAGGGGCAACTTCAGGCTCGGGTTCGGGTACATTCACGACTGTTCGACGCCGACGAATGATTCCCGGCTTAATCCGGCTCTCCTCGATTTTTTCCTCAGTTGGAGTTTTCGAATGCGTAAGAGCGGCAAGCTCATCATCAGACAATGAACTGGAGTGGGACTTTCCCTCAATTCCGGCCTCTTCCAACTTGGCCAGCAGTTCCTTATTTTCGAGGCCCATTTCCTTAGCCAGTTCGTATACCCGTTTGGTACCCATCAATTCTCCCTTGACATCCGCTTATAACGTTGCACTTCGAGCTTCATTGCAACAGCCAGTTTTCCGGCGTGCAAAGCAGCAACGCTGCGCTCACCCTTCCCCAAAATCTCACCTATCCTGCCCTTGCTAAACATCTGAAAAACTTCTATTGACTGTCTTTTGGCCACGGGCAGAAGCTTTTCAGCTATACCAGAGGAAACATCATCGCTCAATAGAACAAAGACCAGGCCGTCTTTTTTTCTAAGTCCATTAATAACGGCCTCGCTCCCCGAAACCACCTGACTGGATTTACGAGCCATCCCAAGCAGATTTTCTATCCTCTGCCGCAGGGTTTCAAGGATGGAGGCAACGATCTCGTCCACCGTCACCGGCTGATGATCGACCTTTAACCCACGTTGAAACTGCTTGCGCTCAATGGCATTACGGATGCAATCAAGTTCGAAACAGGTATATATTCCTCGTCCCGGTAACTTATGCCGGTAATCGACTAACAATTGGTGCTGTGGAGACAAGACATATCGAAGCAACGCTGCTTGCGGTTGCGATGTTCGACAAGCGATACAAGTTCGTTCAGGCTCTCTGCAACGTTTGCTCAATCCTGGTCCTCATCGACAACATCTTCTCCCGAATTTTCAACAACGTTCACAGCAGTATCGTTCTCTTCTGCCTCGCTGACAACCTCATTATCGGGAACGACCTCTTCCTGTTCTTCTTCTTTTGCCCGTGTCTCACTCTTGATATCGATTTTCCAGCCAATTAGCATAGCCGCAAGACGGACGTTTTGGCCTTTCTTGCCGATCGCCAGTGACAGTTGGTCATCCGGAACAATAACCTCAAGAGACTTACCGTCTTCATCGATGTAGACACGAGAGACTTCAGCGGGCGCCAACGCAGCGCAGGCAAACCGCGCCGTGTCAGGACTCCATGGGATAATATCGATCCGCTCACCGCGGAGTTCAGTGACCACATTCTGCACACGTGAACCACGCATCCCGACGCAAGCACCAACTGGATCGACATCGACATCATGTGAGACAACTGCAATTTTAGCCCGATTCCCTGGTTCACGCACCGCGCCCTTGATCTCAACAATCCCCTCGGCAACCTCTGGTACTTCAGATTTAAAGAGAGAGATCAGCAACCCTGGATGGGTCCGGGAAAGAATAATCTGCGGCCCCTTGGTCGACATCTTCACTTCAGAGATATAAGCTCGGACACGATCTGACTGGCGATAATTTTCACGAGGCACCTGCTCTCGCGAAGGAAGCAGAGCCTCGGCACGACCGAGATCGACAATAAGATCACCACGCTCATATCGGCGCACTATCCCGTTAACAACCTCACCGATGCGGTCTTTAAATTCGTTAAAAACACCCTCGCGTTCGGCTTCACGAACTTTCTGAATAATGACCTGCTTCGCGGTCTGGGCAGCAATACGACTGAAGCCGCTAGCTTCAAGCATCATCCCCAGGGAATCACCAACCTCGACCTCGGGATCAACTTCTTTGGCTTCTCCCAGATCGATCTCCTTGTAGGAGTCTACAACCTCGTCAACAACTGTCACGAATTCAAAGACCTCGACTTCGCCGATTTCTTGGTTGAAGTGAGCTTCCAGATCGCGCGTATTGCGATATTTTTTATTGGCGGCGCTCAGGACGGCTGACTCTAGCGCTTCGACCAAAACGCCGCGCGCAATGCCCTTGTCTTTAACCACCTGATCGATGATGTGATTCAGGTTACCCACCATCATGATTGTCCCCTTTAATGTTGTTTTTATCCGTAGCCTGACGTAAGCAGACCCGAAACAGTGAACAGTAATTTCTCAATTAAAACTCAAAAACCAGATTGGCTTTTTCAATAGCCTGCAGGTCAAAAGCGATCTCTCCAGTCTTTTTGTCCGCCTGGATCAAAAACACTTGCCCTTCTCTTACCCCTTGCAATACTCCGATAAAGATTTTTCGATTCTGTCCTCGTCCATCTGGATCACAACTGCGACAGGTCTTTATTTTAATCATCTGACCACGGAAACGCTCGAAATCGTCTAATTTCTTGATCACTCGCTCGATGCCGGGCGAAGAGACTTCCAGAGTATAAACTGTGCCGATAACATCTTCAACGTCAAGCAGGGTGCTGATCTCACGACTCGCATTCGCGCAGTCATCAAGATTGATACCGCCCGTCTTATCGAGATAAATTCTAAGAACCCAGCCACGATCTTCTCGCTGGTACTCGATATCAACCAGTTCCAACCCAAGGTCTTCAGCTACTGGCTGCACTAGCTGCTCAACTTGTTCAATTATGCGACTCAAACCAGACTCCCAAACAACAAAAAAAGCGAGCCGGAGCTCACTTTCTTAATGGTACAGTCAACAAACGCTGAATTATTATCACAACGAGGAGAGGGAATGCAAGAAAAAACGCCCCTTTTAGACCATCAATTCACTTATATGTGCTTCCAAAGCCGCTGATCTGATTTACTCATTGCAACCAACAATTGCTGCACAAATCCAGGCTGCCCCATATACTGCGCCGTAGTCTGGAGAAACTGATCGATCAATCTCTCCTTTTGCAACTCAACTTCAGCTCCGGCAACACCCATTTTTTTAAGCGGGCGTTGATAACGCAAGCGAAGCACTCCACAGGGTGAGGCCGGCAGAGCCTCAATCTCGATCAAGACCCGGTAATAATCACCAAAGTATCGATTGCTCAGATCATAAAATTCAAGGGTCAGACTCTTATTTATCTCTACTTTGCGGAGGAGGACCTCAGTCATTGGTCGGGCCTTGCAACTGGCTTTGTAAAGAATCAATCTGGCTCCAGAGACCACGTAAAATCCTGACTTCGCGCGCATTCAAATCCGCACGGCTAAAAATCCGCCGGAAGGCGCGTAAAATATGGTCGGGGTTCTGGGGATTCAAATAACCGCAACTGGCCAGTGTATTCTCCATGTGCGTATACATTTCTTCCATTGATTTCACCCCGGCCAGTTTTTTCTGTGCACTAGATGCGCCCAGAAGCCTCTCCTGGGCACGACGCAGTTCATAGAGGCAGAGGGCTACAGCCTGAGCCAGATTCATTGAAGGCAAATCGGCATCGGTCGGGATGGTGATAAAACGCTGACAAAGATCAAGTTCAGCGGTATGTAATCCCTTATCTTCACGACCGAAAACAAATCCGACGCGCCCGTTAATACTCAGGGGCAAGGCTTGTTCTGCCGCCACATCGGGATAGAGCATACCTTCGCGATACTTGCCAAACCGTCGCGTCGTACCAAAAGCGGTGACACAATCATCCAGCGCATCCCTCAGAGAGTTGAAGACAGAGGCCTGTTCTAAAAGAACTGTCGCCTTGACGGCCATTTGACGTGCGCTGTGAACCAGATGGTCGGTTTGCGGATTGACCAGACGCAGATCGCACAAACCAAAATTCATCATTGCCCGGCAAACAGAACCTATATTTAGAGGGCCCTGAGGTTCTACCAGAACCACACAAATGTTTTTCAACTGAAACGGAGATGCCATAATTCGCGTCTTAGACTTTCAGATAAAAAGGAAGAGAGAGTAATGATCATACCATGGTGGGGTTATAGCCAAGAGAACGATATCTGCGAAAGCGCGTTCTGGCCTCCTCCGCCAGTCGTTCATCATAGGTTTCAGCAAAATCATAAATCAAATCAAATTGCGCCATAAAGCCATCATCCATGCAGGTGGTGCCCATAATGAGCACCTGTGCCTGGTTGCTGTTGTGCTCCTCAGTGCTTATCACCACCGGTTCATCCAAACACTCAACGGTGCCATTATCAAGGGCATGGGGTAAAAACGAGCACTTGTCCCAGACCCACATAAAACGGTCCAGTGTCACGGCACGATTTTCATCGTCAATCACAACCAGGCTGCGGGTTCCCGCGAGAAAATGCTCATCGGCCAGACGACACAGATGCAGGGCCTTCTCCGGCCGATCAAGTTTTATAAACCGCACTTCTACCAACTTCAGCCTCACCGATTCGGACATATCAGACTTGGTTTTCGATAGGATAAAACAATCAAAGTTCGAGAAGTTGTGGCAAGAGAAGATGCCCGGCGCAGCGCACGCCCGTAGATTCGGCGCTCACTTCAGAATAACCACTATCCCTTTGAATGTGAGGTGTGCGGCTATCAAACAGCAGATAGGGCACGGCCTTCGCTGTATGGGTTCGCAGTTCGACCGGGGTTGGATGATCCGGCATCACCAGGATACGACAGTCCCCTATCTGGTCCAGATGAGCATAAATAGTCCCCACCACAAAACGGTCAAAATCTTCGATAGCCTGGATTTTTTCATCCAGTAAACCACCATGTGCCGCTTCATCTGGCGCTTCAACATGCAGATAGACAAAATCAGATTCCTTTAAAAGCTCGAGAGCCGCTTCACCCTTCCCTAAATAATTGGTATCGATATAGCCTGTCGCACCGGGAACCTCGACAATTTTGAGACCAGCACAAACTCCCAGTCCTCGAATCAGGTCAACCGCAGAGATGACCCCTCCGTCCAATCCGTAAAGCTCTTGGAAAGTCTTCATTTGCGGGCGTCGGCCCTGTCCCCACAGCCAGATGGAATTTGCGGGGAGATCGCCGCGTTCAAGCCGCGCATTATTGACCGGATGGTTGGCCAGGAGCATCTGTGCCGAAGTCGTCAGCGCAATCAGCTCAGCGCTCCCTTCCCCCTGCGGCAGATGGGATTCGATACTCTGACTACTGATATCGTGAGGAGGTGTACATGTCAGCTTCTCCCTGCCGCCATGCCAGACCAGAAGGTGACGATAAGAGATGCCGGGATGAAAACTGAACTGGTCATCCCCCAATTCGGATTGCAGAGAGTTGATCAACTCAGCGGCATCGCTGGTGCAGATATGCCCAGCCGAGAAGTCGCCCATGTAGAGTTTGCCGTAATGTGCTTCGAGCCAGACCAGGTTCAAACGAAAGGCAATATCATCCGGCCCGAGGTCGACCCCAATACTGGCGGCTTCAAGCGGCGCACGGCCCGAATAAGAGAGCGCCGGGTCATAGCCGAAAACGGCCAGATTGGCGACATCACTCCCGGGGTGAAACCCTTTGGGCACCGTCGCGGCCATACCGAGGATTCCGGAATTGGCCAGAATATCCATATGCGGCGTATGAGCCTTTTGCAGAGGGGTTAAACCGCCCAAGACCTCAATCGGCTCGTCGGCCATACCATCACCTAAAAGTACCAGATACTTCATACGCTCCTGCCTGTAATAAGTGTTCAGTGCGACCAGTGCTCAGCCGCGAGGATGAAATTGCTGATGAACCTGTTTCAGTCGTTCACGAATAACATGGGTATAAATCTGGGTCGTGCTGATATCCGCATGCCCCAGCATGGTCTGCACAGCGCGTAAATCCGCACCATTTTCGAGCAGATGCGTGGCAAAGGAGTGACGCAACATGTGCGGATAGATGGTGCAATTGATCCCGGATTGCAGTGCAATACGCCTGAGTATCTTCCAGAACCCCTGCCGGCTGAGACCACCGCCTCGACGATTAAGAAACAGATACTGGCAGGCAGATGCAGGCTTCAACAGCGCACGGCCCTGGGCAAGATACTCTTCAAGAGCGGTTAATGCAACCTCACCCAAAGGTACGAGTCGCTGTTTACTCCCCTTGCCAAACGCCGACAGGCAGCCGATATCCCGATTTATATCGGCCCGCTTCAGCCCGACAAGTTCAGAAACCCGGAGTCCCGTAGCATAAAGAACTTCAAGCATCGCACGGTCACGCAGAGTCAGCGGGTCGGTCCCGTTCGGCGTCGCCAGCAAGGATTCAACCTCCTGCTGCGACAAGAGTCGCGGCAGAGCCCGCAGGGTTCGTGGCGATTCAAGCAAGAGGGTCGGATTATTCTTCGCATGTTTTTCGCCGAGCAAAAACCGATGAAAGCTGCGGATGGAGCTGAGTACACGGGCGCGACTTCTCGGCGCCAGACCCTCATCCTTAAGGGCCGCGAGAAAACCGATGACCTGCGCCTGGGTAATCTGATCTATTCCGTTGATATCCTGACTCATCAGATAATCAAGGTATCGGCGAAGGTCACGACCATAAGCCTCAAGAGTATTGACGGACAACCCTTTTTCAACCACTAGATAATTTAAAAACGAATCGAGGTATGAGTCCATAACCATCTATCCGGACAGGCAATTAATCCAGGCAGGCGAGAAGATCGTTTTCAATTTTCCTCAACTTCTCAGGTTGAACGATCTTCTGTCCAAAGATGTCCCGAACATAGAAAACGTCAGCAACCTGATCGACTTTGGTCGAAATCTTCGACACCGCGATATAGAGTCCAAGTTCGGTCAGGGTTCGCGTAATATCGTAGAGCAGACCGATCCGGTCGTGAGTATAGATATCAATAACGGTATATTTATCTGAAACATCATTCAAAATGTCGATATGATTAGGTCGCTGTGGTTTATCGCGCTTCGCCATAAAGCTGGGTGCCTTCTGACGTTTGAGTAGATTATCCACAAACAGACGCCCCTCAATCACCCCAGCCAGATCCTTTTCTAGCCGCTTCCATTTGGAACCATTCTCAACCGCCGTTCCGGTTGAACTGTTCACCTTCAACACATCGAGCACCAGACCGTTTTTACGGGTATGGATCTGCGCTCCTAGAATATTTATCGCATGCGCTGCCATCACCCCGGCAATTTGCGAAAACAAACCCGGGTGGTCGAGGGTCGCCAGCGTCACCTGGGTGTAGTTATGCGCCTGATGCTGCTCAACCTGCAGAGCCAGGGTCTCTTTACCACGACCCAGCGATAACTGCAGATGGCCGACAATCTCCTTGGAATGGTAACTCAACAGGTAGCGGGTACTCAGATTGGCCAGACAGCGATTGACCCGTGATTCCGGAAAATCTTCCAGCAACGCAGCACGTACCTTGCGTTTACGATTGCGCACTTTTTCTGAATGTTTCTCCTGAAAGAAATCACCTTTTTCGAGCAGGTCAAAGGTCTTCTCATAGAGTTCCTGCAGCAACTGCCCCTTCCATCCACTCCAGACATCTGGTCCTACCGAACGTACATCGGCAAAGGTTAACAGGTAGAGCATTTTCAGATTTTCGCTCATCCCCATCAACCCCGCGAAATCTGAAATAGTCCGCCGGTCATTAAGGTCCCGGCGCTGGGAGACATGCACCATGCTCAAATGATTCTGCACCAGAAACTCCAGGCGAGCACTGTCTTCGCGATTAAGTCCCATACGCCGTGCGATGGTCGGCACCATTGAGGCACCCTTGGTTGAATGGTCCTTCCCCTCCCCTTTGCCGATATCATGGAACAGGACGGCCAACAACAGCAACTCGCGCTTTTCGACATCTTTAGCCAGATGAGCAAGCAGCGGATATTCCTTGTCGTAGCCGCCATCCCACAACCGACAGGTCTCTTCAACCGCAAACAGGCTGTGAATATCGACCGTGTAGATATGATACAGATCGAACTGAACCTTGCAGAATATCCGTTTGAATTCTGGGATAAAGTGATTCAGGACGTGCAGATGATGCATCTGACGCAAGGTTCTTCCGACTCCTTTGGGGTGACGCAAGATGCGCAGAAAGGACTCATTTATCTCCTTGGACCGGCGGACACGATCATTAATCAGGTTCAGATTATCGCGGATTTGCAGTTTGAGTGGCACGCTCAACTCAGCCCCCTGATACTGTGCCAGTTCAAATGCTTTCATGATGAGTGCCGGCTTTTCACGCAGACGCTCTTCAGATTCGAGACGAATCTCACCGCGCAAAATGGTGAAACCGTCCTCAAGATTACGACGAACGAAAAACCCGAGCACGCCAGCTCTGGATTCGTCACGCTGGGTCGCCTTGATGATCAGGCCGCTGGAAAGATGCTCAACGTGAGCAGCGTGAGTGTAGTATTCCTGCATGAACTGCTCAACTGCAGGGGCGCGTTTATCATCCTTATAACCGAGGAATGCCGCGATTTTACTCTGATGCTCGAACAGTACCTGATCACTCTTGCGTGTCGCCAGAAAATGGAGTTCGTTGCGAATCTTCCATAAATAATCATAGGCTCCCTCAATCGCAGCGGCCTCTTCTTCGTTCAGCACCCCCTTGATCACCAGATCGCGCAGAGAGGAAGCCTTAAATTTGATGCGCGCCGTCCAGAGTGCGGCATGCAGATCGCGCAGTCCCCCCTCACCCTCTTTGATATTCGGCTCCAGCAGATACACCGAGGAACCATACTTCCGGCGACGCTCCTGATTCTCTTCGAGCTTGGCTTTGATGAATTTTGAAGTCGTATCCCCCAGGACATGAGGAAATACGCTGCGCTTAAAACCATCCCATGCCGTCTGACTGCCGGCCAGAAATCGCGTGTCCAACATGGCAGTGCGCACTGTAATATCCTGACGGGCCTGTTCAAGACAATCTGGCGCCGAACGCACAGAATAACCGACATCAAGCCCCAAATCCCAGAGAAGATAAAGCATGCGATCAGATATTTTTTCGGCAGCATCGCGCCCACCGTCAATATAATAAAACATCAGATCAAGATCCGAACGCGGGTTCATCTCACAACGACCGTACCCACCGAGTGCGAAAAGGGCACAATTTTCCACTGATGCAGCGTCCAACTTCCAGGCGGCGGCGGCAAATAACTGCTGGGTGATATCATCAAACAACTGGGTCAGGGCCAGAGTGACTTTACTGCCGCTGGCACCGGTTCGATGGAAATTTCGGATAGATCCCAACTGCTGATCGAGATAGGCACGACTGGCTTCAAGCAGAAGCGGTCGAGCAATCTCATAACTGACCGCCTTTTGCACCAGATCCAAAGGATTGAACGCTTGAGTATCAGGTCGTAATGTTGTTTTCATTTACCCGCAACCTGTTTGATCGTCTGAGAATAATCCTTGACCCCCTGCACGATCGCCTCTGCTACGCGTTCTTGATATGCCCTGGAAATCAACCGTTTCTCTTCGCGACGGTTACTGATAAACGCAGTCTCTACAAGAACTGACGGCATGGTGGCCCCCAATAAAACATGAAAGGGACCCTGCCGCACCCCGAGGTCCTTAATATTAGAAAATTTCGGCGAAAGTTGTTGAATAAGTGCTTGCTGGATTTCAGCCGCCAAACGGCTGGACTCGTTTATTTTGGCGTTCGCCATCAGGTCAAAAAGAATCGCTTCGAGGTTGCCGACTTCCTCGAGTGACGTGCCATTCTCCCGAGCCGCCACTTCGGCGGCCTGATTGTTCTTCGACAGATTTAAATAATAGGTTTCAAGACCGTAGGCCTTGCGATTGGCACTGGCATTTGCGTGCAACGAGATAAACAGGTCCGCTCCGACCTTGTTGGCGTAAGCGGTTCTGGCGTGCAAAGGAATAAAACGATCGTCGCTGCGCGTCAGCAAAACCTTGCACTTCAGCTCTTTGCGCAGGGCTGACGCAAGCTTGAGCGCAACCGAGAGGGTGATATCCTTCTCGAAGGTATCGTTGCGTCCAACCGCACCCGGATCCTTCCCCCCGTGTCCTGCATCGACGACAATCAGATGAATTCCTTCGCTGGTATTATGCTGCGGGACATGTAAAACGGGGGGGGTACTGATGGGAACGTCATCAAGGATACCACCTATCGAATCGGGTCCGGCCGGAGCTGACGCCTTAATTTCAACGGCACTGTCATCCGACGATCTGGCTGTCCGTATATCGATCACCACACGATCAGGTTTTTCAAGGTTAAAGACCTGAAACTCCCCGCCCTGAAGCAGATCAAGGACGACTCGCACCCCTCCGCTGTCTATGGGGCCACTTCGAATCTGACGCAAAATACCTTTGTGGACAGGCTGGGTAGCCAAAATACCTTCCGCCAGTTCGATGTCGGCAAAATCAAGATAGATACGTGGCTCACTCCCTTTTAACTGATGAGAGTCATAATCCGTGGCCTGGTTCAAATCAATCACCACCCGTGTATATTCAGGGCTATTCCAGACTCGGATAGCAGATAACTTCCCCTTGGCACCAGAGGCCTGACTTGGCTGTTTTTGAGATTGAGCTGGAATGGAGGGAGCAGCATAAGCCAACCTCTTGAGACGCGACAGAGCAACACCAAGCATATCTCCAGGCGGCAAGACAGTAGTTATCTGCAAATAATCATTATAGGCAGCGGTCTGATCTGAGAAGGTTTCGAGCGCAATATCTGCGGCTGCAATCAGAGCATCGTCCGCCAGATTACTGTTAGGGTAGTTTCGCGCCATCGACTCATAGAGATCCTGAGCTTTCCGCGCATCGGCGCGACGACCGGAGGCACGTGAGAGGCCGTGCCAAACGCGCCCAAGCAGAAATTCTGCGTCATCTTTGCGGGCAATATCCTTGTTCAGGGCAATGAAGGATTCAATATGTTTAACCAGCCTCAGCCAATTATCCCTCTGCCGCTGGGCCCGAGGGGAGGCAAGCAGCGCTGCATATTCAGCGCGCACAGCATGATAGTTTGGCTCTGCAGCAAAAGCGCCAGAAGTGCTCAACAGCAGCAGCGTTAGAATGACAAACTGAATAACTGTACATTTCATGATATTCAAAGCAATTTCTTCAATTCATCAAGAAGACTTAAGGCTTCAAGCGGCGTCGTCCTGCTGACATCAACAAGGGTCAGACGCTCGCGCAAGGGATCATCGTTTGAAGAAAACAGAGCCAGTTGAGGATTAAACTTCGGCGCTGCCTGCGTTTTGCTGCGTCCAATACGCGGTTCATTTTCCCGGCTGAATTCACCGGCTTCAAGGTTATGCAATATCTCTTTGGCGCGGTCAATGACCGGCTGAGGTAATCCGGCCAGGCGCCCGACCTGAATTCCGTAGGAGCGACTGGCTCCACCAGCCACAATTTTACGCAGGAAGATAATCTGATCGTTCCATTCCTTGACGGCAATATTATAGTTTTTAATCCGCTTACGGGTCAGGCAGAGATCGGTCAATTCATGATAATGGGTTGCAAAAAGAGTTTTAGCCGCGATCTCTTTATTGTCATGCAGAAACTCAGCGACCGACCAGGCAATACTCACACCGTCAAAGGTTGAGGTCCCGCGTCCAATTTCATCCAGAATCAACAAGCTTTTGCTGGTCGCATGCCGCAGGATATTGGCGGTTTCATTCATTTCAACCATAAAGGTCGATTCACCCTTTGCCAGATTATCACTGGCCCCGACCCGAGTAAAGATGCGATCAACAACCCCGATCCGCGCCTTGTCTGCTGGCACAAAACTCCCCATCTGGGCCATCAGGGTTATCAGAGCTACCTGTCGCATAAAAGTTGACTTACCGGCCATATTCGGGCCGGTGATAATCAGAATCTGGTTTTCCTGCAGATCAAGCTGTACGTCATTCGGCACAAATGGCTCTTGGAGGTTCATCTGTTCGACAACCGGGTGGCGCCCCCCTTCAATCACCAACACATCTTTGTCGTCAATCAGCGGCCTTACATATTGACGGTCATGCGCGAGGTCGGCGAGTGAGAGCAACGCATCCAGCTGAGCCAGCATATTGGCAGTCTGCTGGATGCGAGCGCCTTGTTCAGAAGTTTTCTTACGAACCTCTTGGAAAAGTTCATATTCTAGTTCGACCAGACGCTCTTCGGCCCCCAGCACCTTCTCTTCATACTCTTTGAGAGCCGGTGTAATAAAGCGTTCGGCATTGGCCAGAGTTTGTTTGCGTTGATAATCTGCGGGGAGATCTTCTGAAAATCGTCGCGGAACCTCGAGAAAATAGCCAAAAACCCGATTGTATTTGACCTTCATCGCACTGATGCCGGTGCGCGCCTTCTCCTGTTGTTCCAGGCGTGCGATCCAACCCTTCCCCTCGCGGCTCATGCCCCGCAATTCGTCAAGTTCAGAGTTATAACCATCACGAATAATTCCACCGTCGCGTAAAACAAAGGGGGGATCATCCACCAGCGCGCGGCTTATTTCAGCGACAAGCTCGGGAAGCAGATCGATGCCGTCACGCAGGGACTGTAACAACTCGGATTTCCGATCTCGCAACAGTTCATCGATGCGTGGCAAGCGCTGCAAGGAATCTCGCAGCGCAACGATATCTTTCGCGTTTGCACTGGCCATCGATATCTTGCCGTTCAGTCGCTCCAGATCATAAATCCCGTCCAGAGCTTCGCTCAGGTCAAACCGCCCGAGGGAATCATCGAGCAACACTTCCAGAGCATCCTGCCTGCGGGTAATACGATTTCGGTCAATCAGTGGATAATGGATCCATTGACGCAACAGGCGCCCCCCCATTGCCGTCACGGTCCGATCAAGCACACCGAGCAACGATCCCTTTTTTCGCCCGTCCTGAAGAGTCGCCGTCAACTCAAGGTTACGCCGGGTCGCTTCATCAAGCACCATGTGGTCGCGCGTATGATAAGTTGTGAGATTCCTGATATGACGCAGATCATCCATCTGCGTTCGTTGCAGATAAGAGAGAAGCCCTCCGGCAGCCCGAATCGCCTGCGGAAGATCCTGGCACCCAAAGGCTTGCAAGCTGCCACATTTAAAAAAGTTGAAAATGGTTTCAAAGGCCCGATCGGTCTCAAACTCCCAGTCACCCAGACGATTGACCAGCATCCCCTCGAGACTGCGCAAAAACTGCTGTTGCAGGCTGTCACCCTCAACTTCAACCGGCAGCAGAATTTCCCGCGGACGCAAAGAAGCAAGTTCACTCACGACCTTTTCGGTCGTTTCGAGCTGAGTTACCCGGAATTCACCGGTCGTAATGTCGACATGCGCCAGACCATAGCCGGACGCCGTATCACCAACCAGCGCAAGCAGGTAATTGTTCTCTTTCGGTTCCAACGTGTCAGTATCAGTCACCAACCCGGGAGTGACGACCCTGACCACCTCACGTCTTACGATTCCTTTAGCAGTTTTGGGATCCTCCACCTGTTCACAGATGGCAACCTTATAGCCGCTGCCAACCAGTTTGGCGATATAACCCTGACTACTGTGATAGGGGATGCCACAAAGGGGGATAGCATCCTTATCCCCTTTGTTGCGCGAGGTCAGGGTAATGCCAAGGACCCGCGATGCCGTTACCGCATCATCAAGAAACATTTCATAAAAATCGCCCAGTCGAAAAAAGAGAATCGCATCCTCATATTCTGATTTTATTTGGAGATATTGGCGCATGAGCGGGGTGGTGGTAGACATCTAATAAGCCTGTTTTTTCTTAGGGTTACACAGAATTGCATCTCGGCGGCAGCGACCGGTTGCGGAGCGCGCATACTAACAGAAACCCCCCGGTCAGGCAAACGTTGTCGCCGCTTCCTTGCGGTGCTTGACGGTTTCAAATGCAGTTGTTTATGATGCGGCAAACATCACTCAATAACCAATACTCATGGAGAACTCAAATTAATGGGGCTAACCCCTGCCATCATCCCCTTTGCTGAACTAAGCAACGTGCGAACCTATGATATAGAATCGCTTGAGACAGAGATCACCGCCGACCGCTGCTGTAAACAGCTGCTCAAAGCTTTTCATCGCTGGCTCCTCGACGAACGACGGTCTGAAGCGCTGGAGGCGGGGCGACTTGCCGCCGGTGTCGATTACTTTCTCTGTGATTTTATGATCGGCGCCAGGCGTCAGAACATCTTTCAGGCGACCGCAGAACAATTGCGGCAGTTTGGAGGGAACTGGTATATCGTCAGCAATCTTGAGCCGAACCTGCCTGAACTGGAACCGATGTTACGTGGGACCAGCCTCTTCTATAAATATGCAGTAGAGCTTGACCTTGTCGATTCAACGATCGCCGAGGAGATTGAACAGGCTGCAGCCCAGGTCGATTTTTACCAGGGCCGTATCGATGCCTTTTATCAACTGCAAGACGACGAGTACAGAGCCTGGAACCAGGCCTGCCCGCTGAAATAAACGATGCTAAAAAACCCGAAAGTCAGAGCAGCTACGGTTTCGATCACCTCTGCCGTGCTTCTGGCACTCATCAAAGTTGTGTTCGCATTAACCAGCGGCTCCATGGCGGTCATGGCATCGGCCGTCGATTCCCTGCTCGACATCGTCATGTCGGGAGTGAATCTGCTCGCCATTCGACACGCCGAACAGCCCGCGGATGATTGCCACCCTTTTGGCCATGGTAAATTTGAAACCCTGGCCACGATGTTTCAGGCCCTGGTTATTATGGGTACCGGCGGCTGGATCGTCTACGAAGCAGGTAATCGGCTCTACACTGGCCAGCAGAACCTCAACGTTGATCAGGGAATTGGCATCCTGGCCTTTGGGACCCTTGCCGCCTGGGGAATCTCAACCTACCTTAAAAAAGCGGCGGTCAGAACCGACTCTTCCGCACTTGCCGCAGACTCGCTACACTTCAGAATGGATATCTTCAGCAACCTTGGCCTGTTGTTCGGCATGCTGCTCATCCGTATATTTCATCTCCCTTGGCTCGACCCGACTCTGTCAATTCTGGTCGCCGCGTACATCCTCTCTGAAGCCTTTAAATTGTTCCGTCATGCCTTGCGTGATATTCTTGACCACGAACTCCCGGATGAGATCAAGACTCAGGTCCGTGAGGTGATTATTGATCAGAACCTGCCGCTGGCCGGCTATCACAACTTGCGCACCCGACGTGCCGGTTCACGTAAAATAATGGATTTTCATCTTGAAGTCTGCCAGCACATGAGCGTCAAAGAAGCCCACGATATTGCCGATCAGTTAGAAAAAGGGATCGAAGACCGAATCCTCGGAGCCGATGTCACCATTCATGTCGAGCCCTGCCCCGAAGGTCACTGTCCTGGCATTGGTATTTGTGAACAGGATAAATCACGCATCGTCGCGGCTCAAAAAAAATAATGCCACAGGAGATCGAAGCGCCCCCGCATGATTAGAACCTTGCCTGAATAACGCATGATTTCCCGGACCTTGTCTCGATGGCCAGGCCGGTAACAGTGAATGGTGCAGTGTCGACAACTGGGCTTGGGATCCAACGGACAACACCGGCGACGATCGATAGCATAGCTCAGGAAATCTGCGCACTCTGTGCAATAGTGACCTTTTGCGGTACTGGCAATCCCCGGGACGACGACATCACGCTCTCGAGCAGCGTGATGATCGGCACAATAGACTCGTGTAAAGAGCGCCAGTACCTTTAAATCCTTGGTTTCTTTATCCATGAAATTTTTACCTGCTACTTATTTTTAAGGAAAGTTCAAGCACCTGACGCTTCCTTTCAGGATACTACTTCACCATGCTTAAATCACCGCGTTCATACCTCTTCCTCAAAAGGTCAAGAACCCGGGAAAATTCTGAATTTTGAGGGGAAATCAGCTGAAGGGTGAGATATAAAACGAAAAAAAACCCGCCAGCCGGAGGTAGCCAACTGACGGGTTTCAAGGTCTAGGTTTTTCCCCCATCCCTTAGGGTCATAAAAGCATATCAGGAAATTAATTGTCAACTTTTTATTGGGAAACGCTCACAGGTCTACAATTACTTAAATTCTCCCTTAATGCTGATGGTAACAACCTTAAGCGGAATGTCAGCGCCACTTTTGGTCAACGCCTGCCGCACAATGGCGACCAGACCTGAACAACAAGGAACTTCCATAATCGCTACACTCAAGGACTTGATCCCGCCCTGCGCAAACATTTGAGAAAGTTTTTCGATATAGGCCTGCCCATCATCCAATTTTGGACAAGCGATGACCAGAGCCTTCTCTTTCAACATATCCTTATGAAAGTCAGCATAGGCAAAAGGTACACAGTCTGCAGCAATCAACAGATTGGCCCCCTGCAGAAACGGTGCTGTCGCTGGGATAAGATGCAGTTGAACAGGCCATTGACGCAGCTCGGAGGAGCGTTGCCCGCTGACATCAGATATTTCTGAACTTGCAGGAGCGACGGCTTTAACCTGCGCAGAGGGACAGCCACCGAAACTCTGCACGCGTGTCGATGGGCAACCGCCGGCCATCGCAGGTGCAACCGCGGCAGTTACATGATGGGGGGCCGGCGCACGGCAAAGCTCTTTCAGGTGATGGGTGACAGCTTCTTCGTCATAAGCATCAGCTTCTCGTTTCCCAATCGTAATCGCACCCTGTGGGCAATCACCAAGACATGCCCCGAGTCCGTCGCATAAGCTATCTGACAGCAGTTTCGCCTTGCCATTGATAATCTGAATCGCACCTTCGTCGCATGAAGGCACACAATCACCGCAGCCATTACATTTTGCTTCGTCAATATTGACCATTTCGCGTACTGCCATAATTTTTCTCCGTCAGCGTTTGTTGTTATTTGCAGGTTCATAGTGCAATAACTTTAAATATATATCCTTGATTCACATCAAAAAAAAAGCCCCAGGCAATGCCAGGGGCTTTTTTTAAAAACAACTGCAGGCATCAGCAATCGTAGTAAAGGGAGAACTCTTCTGGACAAGGACGCATCCGGACCGGATCAACTTCATGTGTACGCTTGTAACTGAGCCACATATCAATAACATCCTTGGTGAAGACATCACCCTTCAGCAAAAAGTCATGATCTGCTTCGAGGCAGTTCAGGGCTTCAGGCAGAGTCCCGGCGACGTGCGGGATATCCTTCATCTCTTCAGGCGACAGACCATAGAGATCTTTATCGATCGGCTGACCCGGATCGATCTTGTTCTCAATACCATCAAGACCGGCCATCAACAAGGCCGAGAAACAGAGGTACCCGTTGGCAGCCGGATCCGGGAAGCGGCACTCGACACGTTTCGCCTTATCGCTGTTGGTATTTGGAATCCGCAGCGCGGCAGAACGGTTGCGGTTTGAATAGGCCAGATTAACCGGAGCCTCATAACCAGGGACCAGCCGCTTGTAGCTATTGGTAGTCGGATTGGTGAAAGCATTCAGCGCCTTGGCATGCTTAACGATACCGCCGATAAAATAGAGCGCCATCTTGCTCAGGCCACCGTAGCCATCACCGGCAAAGAGGTTTTTGCCTTCTTTCCAGATCGACATATGGCAATGCATCCCTGAACCGTTATCGTTGAAGACCGGTTTCGGCATAAAGGTCACCGATTTGCCGTTACGGTAAGCAACGTTTTTGACGATGTACTTGAACCACTGCAGGGTGTCACCCATGTTCAACAGAGAATCGAAGCGCATGTCGATTTCGCACTGACCACCCGAAGCAACCTCATGGTGAACAGCCTCGATATGCATACCGACACTCTGCAGCACTTCAACCATTTCATTACGCAGATCAACCAGGCTGTCAGTCGGAGCACAGGGAAAATATCCGCCTTTGTGGGCGGGTTTATAGCCGAGGTTAGGAAACTCCTCGCGGCCAGTGTTCCAGGCACCCTCAACCGAATCGACACAATAGAACGATTCGTTGGCGCTTGATGCAAAACGAACATCGTCAAAAATGAAAAACTCTGGCTCGGGACCGATATACGCAGTGTCACCCATGCCGCTGGATTTCAGGTAGGCTTCCGCCTTTTGGGCAATATAACGCGGATCGCGGCTGTACCCCTCACGGGTGATCGGATCGGCGACGTTACAGATCAAGCTCAGGGTCGGAACCTCAATAAAGGGGTCTATCTTGGCAGTTTCAGGCTGGGGCATAAGCAGCATGTCGGACTGATGAATCGGCTGCCAGCCGCGAATTGAAGAACCGTCAAAACCGATCCCTTCTTCAAAAGTATCCTCACTGAGTTCTGCCATCGGAGTCGAAAAATGCTGCCAGACACCGACAAAGTCGAGGAACTTGTAATCAACCATTTTGCAGCCGTTATCTGCGGCAAACTTCAGTGCTTCTTTTCCTGTCATCTGATTCAATCTCCTTGGTTTCCTTGGTTAAAATTGTAACGGATCAGTATTAAAAGCGGGGTTAAAGTGCTTCCTCTCCCCGCTCTCCAGTCCGGATACGGACAACTTCGTCAATCGGGGTCACAAAAATCTTGCCATCACCGATGCGCCCAGTTCTGGCAGCGTCGGCAATGGTGTTGACCACCTGTTCAACGTTGTCATCACTGACGATAATTTCCATTTTTATCTTGGGAATAAAATCGACCACATACTCTGCACCGCGATAGAGTTCGGTATGCCCTTTCTGCCGGCCGAACCCCTTAACCTCGCTGACAGTAATACCCTGAATCCCAATCTCGTTGAGAGCTTCCTTAACTTCGTCGAGCTTGAACGGCTTAATAATAGCCTCAACCTTGCGCATTAGTTGTTTCCTCCCTACCTAGGTTAAACGGTTTCCAAATGGCGTCTTGTAAAATATTCCGGCAATCCAGCAATACCTGTTGCGGCAACAACGCAATATGTATGCCCAGAGATCAACCGGAAAGAACCGATATTTAAAGGCCTCATATTCGGGCTCTTTGGCGACAAAAGGTGTTATTGAGCGCTGGTCACCCTGAACAACACTGCCCAAGAAACAAACAGCATCTGACCCTGATGTCCAGAAAATAAGCAAACATCAAAACAGACCATCAACCCCGATCAAAAAAGGGACTTTTACTTGTCGCTGAGAGTGGCAGGCCATAAACAAGTGAGACCGATTTATCCAGCAGCTCCAGTTCAAGAACCGCCTTGCCAACTGAATACATGATGCGATTATCCACGCGCATATCTGCCGCACGACTCACGGCAGAACCGAGCGCAATACCAAGGTCTCCGACATTAAAACTGCAGCATCCTCCAGCGTCAAGCATGGTCCGGCAATCAGCAAAGCCACAGAAGCCACAGTGTGGAAGACCAAGCGGTTCCTTGCACGTGCCGATAAGTACCAGCAGTTCGACCGCATCGATATTGTCGGCATCACGTAGAAAAAACGGCAGGACACAGCGCTCGCCGATTTGACGCATGCGTTCTGCAATCAGCTTCTTTTCTGGTCCAGAAACTATTGCAGTTGTCAAAAGATCCTTCCCTCGTCCCTTGGGGGCTGTGCGAGCTGCAAGGCAGATCTGTCGCGCTGACTCCAGTAGGCCTTTTGATTCAATTTCGGTATTTAATTGCAACATCAAAAAATCTCCAGCATAGGGACAACAGAGACAAGCAGCGAATCAGAGGATCCATAATAGACATCCCGTTGGACAACTGCAAGCTTGACTCATTAAAAACGGGAGCTACTGGACATACATGGTCGATAAAATATAATGGAATTGAATCACAACCAAACGCTTTGATCAGCGTCCTTTTTGACCAAACCAAAATCAGATCAATCACGCACCAGCATGGTCAAGCTTTCAAGGTGCCAGGTATGCGGAAACATATCGACAGGTCTGCTTGCGACCAAATGGTACCCCCCCCGCTGGAGTTCATTGAGATCCCGCACCAGAGTCATTGGGTCGCAGGAAACGTAGAGAATTCGCGGCGCCTTTTGCGCAACCAGATCAGTGACAACCTCCCTGGCACCGCTACGTGGCGGATCGAGTATCACCAGATCAAAGCCAGCTGCTGCGCTGAAAGCCACATACGCTCCCGCGGCTGAGCGCGCGACAAATTCAATATTTTCGATCCGGTTGCGACGGGCGTTAACCGCCCCCTGCTTTACTGAACCAGCAAATTCCTCGACGGCAACTACCTGCGCCACTCGAGACGCGAAGGGCAAGCTGAAGTTCCCCATCCCACAATACAGATCAAGCACCCGCCAGTCAGGCTGGACATCTACCATACGCAACGCTTCAGCAACCATCCTGCGATTCTGTTCCAGATTAATCTGTGAAAAACCACCGGCTCCGTAAGAAAGTTCCAGTGCGGGACTGTCGACACTAAACGTCAATTCACGCGGGCCACCCAGATATTGCAAGGCAGATTTCCTCCCCTGCTGCACATAAAGCGAAAGCGATTGATTACTCAACAAGGGCTGCAGACACCGACTTAAACCTTTGAGGTCAGAGCCTGCGTAGTGCAGCACCAGACGAACATCCTCAGCGTCACCTGACTCCATATCGAGCTGTGAAATGTGCGCGGCGAAGGGAGTTTGTTGCAAAAGGCTTCGTACCACAGGCAACAACCGATTAAATAACGGCGCCGCTACCGGGCAGCTGTCTGTATCGACCACCTGATGACTGCCGGGACGAAAAAATCCGATTGCCAGCCTGGCATCTGAACGCAGCTCACACTTAAACTGCATGCGGCATCGATAATTCCAGATGGCCGGCGATTCCAGGATCGGCAAAATCAGCTCTTCCGCGACACCGGCCTGCCGGCGCAAGATGTCCCGAAAAATCCGGGTTTTGTACTCTAACTGCGCTGCGTAAGGAAGCATCTGCCACTGACAGCCACCGCATTCGCCAAAGACCGGACAACCCGGTTCGCAGCGCGTTGGCGACAGCCGATCAAAGTGCACGGCTTCGGCTTCGGCATAGCGTTTTTTTTCACGCAGCACCCGAACCCGGACCAGGTCACCAGGGACCGCACCGCGCACAAAGATTACGCGCCCGTCATAGCGGGCAACACCGTTCCCGCCAAAAGCGAGGGAATGGATCTCGAGCGGTCCGATCAGCCCTTCAGGCACGCCTAACCCCGACCTGCAGGGCGGAACTCATCAGCGTTAAAGTTGTTGGTCGCAAAGTAATCTTCGTTGGTTTCAGCCCGCCGGATCAGTTCAACACGTCCATCAGCGCGCAGCAGCAATTCCTTGGGCCGCAGACGTCCGTTATACTGAAAACCCATCGCATGTCCATGAGCGCCGGAGTCATGAATCACGAGCAGATCACCTTCGGCGATCTGCGGCAGTTCCCGCTGGACCGCGAACTTGTCATTGTTCTCACACAATGAACCGACCAGATCAATCACCTCGGTTGCGCGTTCATCACCACCGACAACCTCTACATGATGATAGGCATCGTACATCGCCGGTCGCATCAAGGATGACATGCAGGCATCAACCCCGACATATTTACGGTAGGTATTTTTATGGTTGATCGCACGGGTCACCAAGACGCCATGTGGGCCGGTCATGAAACGGCCGCTCTCCATAACCATTCGCGGCGCATACCCATGCTCGACCTTAAATTGAGCGAAGAGCGCAGTGATCTCCTGTGACATCGCCTGCAGATCGAGGGGTTTTTGCTCAGGACGATAAGGAATGCCAAAACCGCCGCCGATATTGACAAATTCAAAGCGGATGCCAAGTTCCTTCTCAACAACGGTGGAGAGCTCCAGTAACATCCGCGAGGTTTCAACCATGTAGGTGTAGTCGAGTTCATTCGAGGCAACCATGGTATGCAGACCGAAACGACAGGCCCCCAGCTTCTGTGCTCTGCGGTATGCTTCCACCAGCTGATCATGGGTTACCCCGTACTTGGCCTCGACCGGATTACCGATAATGATATTGCCAGTGCGGCGCGGACCGGGATTATATCGAAAACAGACCAGTTCAGGCATTTCCGGCACTTTCTCGAGCAACGAGATATCATCCAGATTCAGGATACAACCGCCGTCCTGCGCGGCGAAATTGAACTCTTCAAGGGTGGTATTATTCGAGGTGAACATAATCTGCTCGCCGCGCGCACCAGCGTTGCGGCTGAGAATCAACTCCGGAATCGAACTGCAGTCGAAACCAAAACCCATCTCCTGCATCAATTGAAGAATTTTGGGATTTGGTAACGCCTTGACCGCGTAATACTCCTGAAACCCTTCGATACCGGCAAATGCGCGCTTAAGCGCCTCACCTGTTTCGCGGATGCCAACTTCGTCATAAATATGAAAAGGGGTTCCGTAATGGGCGGCAATCTCCTCAATAACGGGCTCCAAGCGGACTTTGAAATCTTTTGACATCGGCATGAGACTGGCTCCTTATAGGTCAAGACTGATCTTGCGAGTTTCTTTGAGGGTATCAAGTACGACTCTGGCGCTGACATGACTGACACCATCGAGGGCACCGAAGTCATCGCGCAAACAACGCCCCAGATCCTCCAGGGACGTTAAGCGCAATTTGCAGAGGTAGTTACTGGTTCCACTGGTCTGAAAGACTTCCTGAGCACCGGGGATCGCCATGAGTTGTTGCCCGATATCGACTGCTCCGGAAGTCTGTAGTTCAACAAAAGCGGTTAATCCCTGGCCAAAATGGGCCGGGTCGAGACGTACCTCATACCCCTGAATAACCCCTTGCAACTCCAGCTTACGAATCCGCTCCAGGATCGCCGAGGGGGCCATGCCAACCTGACGGGCAACCTCGGCGTTGGGGATACGGGCTTTTTCCTGAAGAATCTCTAAAATCTTCAGATCAATATCGTCAAATATTCTCGAATCACTCATATACGCAGAATATTATTCTGCCCACAGGCCTGAAGTCAATAGGGTATGCACCTAAAAGCAAAGGCCAACGAATAAACAGTAAACATTTATTTTTTTCAAGCAGCAAGGCGGGCCAGCAGCACCTCGAAGAGACGTACGCTGGCGAAAAAAAATTCTTTAAAAGGGTGTTGAAGGAATGATGTGTAAGGTTTCGAAATATATACGAATTTAGAGCCTGCATGAACACAGGCTAAACCGCCGGTCATGAGTCGATCATCGAGCAGGGCGATCTGATTTGGCGCGTATTGTCCGACGGATGCAACTTTCATCAAGCCATCTGGATAGGGCTTTTTGCGTACACCGCTGATAAAAATGATGCTGGGGAACTGTCGCTTGAAATAGGCCAGACGCTCAGGAGATGGCTTGTTACTCAGGATATAAACATGACCGGAACCAAAAACTTCCAGAGCCTGGGCGAGTACCCTTTCTGTCTCTGGCAGCGGCGCTTGTGCCCCATGGGGAGCCAGGACGCCATCGAAATCGAACACCAGGGCGGCGATCCCAGAAGCCTTTAACGCGGCGAGATCGACCTCAGCCGTCCCCTGCCTGATTGCTCCAGCAAACAAACTGGCCAGAGCAAGACGCTGACGATGACCGGCAACCAGGCTGTAAAGGACATGATTCATCAGGATTCCGTAATCGGGGTCTAAGGCGTTTTTTTTCTGACCAGATAAAAGAGATACGCTGCGTAATCGAACAGGGACCACAGGGTGACGAGCAGAACAAACAGGGCGATATACGGGACAAGTTGGCTGAGGTTAAGATCAAATCGGCCCAAAAGTCCAATCAACAACAGCAGGAAAAACCCGACACCCTGAGCCCAGGCTTTGATCTTGCCTGACAGTCGTGAAGCCATGACGACATGCTCTTTCATGGCAAACAGACGGATATAGCTGACCGACACATCACGCAACGCCATCACGACCGGTAACCAGAGCGGCACCAGATGGACATAGGCCAACGCAAAGAACATGATGAGGCGGGCGATCGAATCAGTATAGGGGTCAAAAAACTTACCAAAATCACTGGTCAGTCCGTACTTCCGCGCCAGCATCCCATCGAACAGGTCAGTCAGTTCAGCCATGCAACCCAGAATAGCCGCAGCCAGGATTGTCCAGGCATTTAGACCGTAAACGGCAAAAACGCTCGCCAGAATGGCCGCCAGAAAAATGCGCGACGCGGTTAAAATCTGCAGATAGAGATAGCGGTGTTTTTGCATGGAACCCCGATTTGGATTGGTCAGAGAAGAATTCGGAGATAGTAACAGAAAATTTTCCAGCCGACCAGAGTTCGGGTGGCTGCGTGTAACTCGGGGATGGGAGGAGTTAAGTTCCGAGCGCAAAATTATGGCAAAGGTGAAAGATTAACCAGCAAACCAACGGTAAATAGACCCCCCCAACAGACCCAGCACCACTAACTCGAAAAAGACCAGCAGAAGACCGAACTTCCACTTCCCTTTGCGACCATGTAAACTTTGCGGCAGAATTTTTTCAAAATCTGTCGCCATATGTTGCCGAGCCTCGGCAAAAACGGATAATTGGGGTTTCTTTTGGCTTTTCTTCCCCTTAGTCATATTTCTTATCGCCGGTCTCTGTCTTTTTCATCAGCCCGACAATCAAGGCCGCAAAAGGACCGATCAGGACTCCGATCAGCATCCATAAATAGACATTACGCCCCTTGCCTTTTGCCATAGAGGCCGCCGCGGCACCAAACACAACCCAAACCAGAATAAGTTGTTCCATGACCACTCCTTATGCGTAAAACTTCGAAACCGTCGAATACTACCAGAGTTAAAGTTTGAGATCAGCTTCACCCTGACAGAGTTTGGCGCGCAATGCATTGACATCCGGATTTATCAGATACTCATCAAAGTTCATGACCCGATCGATCACACCACCCGAGGTCAATTCAATAATACGGGTCGCAATCGTAGAGACAAACTTTTGGTCGTGCGAGGTAAAAAGGATCACTTCGGAAAATTCCATCAGGCTGTTATTAAGTGCCGTAATCGATTCGAGGTCCAGGTGATTGGTCGGCTCATCAAAAATCAGCACATTGGCGCTGGTCAGCATCATGCGCGCCAGCATGCAACGGACCTTTTCGCCACCGCTCAGCACATTGGTCATCTTGGTCGCTTCATCCCCTGAAAAAAGCATCCGCCCCAAAAATCCGCGGGCAAAATTTTCACCCTCATGCGGTGGATACTGACAGAGCCACTCGATCAAGCTCAGGTCATTGGCAAAATAGCTGCTGTTCTCTTTAGGAAAGTAGGAGCTGGTGATCGTTATACCCCAGCGACAAGTTCCGCTGTCCGGTTTGAGGTCCCCCGCCAAAATCTGCAACAAAGTCGTCTTGGCCAGGCTGTTGCCACCAACGAAGGCAATCTTCTCGCCCTTGCTCACAGTCAGATCAAAATTGTCGAGAATCTTGATCCCACCGATACTTTTGGTCAGACCCTTCACTTCGAGGATAATATCGCCGCAGGGGCGTTCGGGCTTGAAGAGCACGAAGGGGTATTTGCGCGAAGAGACCGGCATCTCCTCGATCTCCAGCTTATCAAGCAGCTTTTTGCGCGAGGTTGCCTGTTTGGCCTTGGACGCGTTGGAGCTGAAGCGTGCAATAAATTCTTTCAGTTCATTGGCCTTGTCACTGGTCTTGCGGTTCGCATCCTGTTTCTGCTTCAGCACCAACTGACTCGCCTCGTACCAGAAATCATAGTTCCCGACATAGGCGCGGATGGTGCCAAAATCGATGTCGGCAATATGGGTGCAGGCCTGATTCAAAAAATGCCGGTCGTGAGAGACCACGATCACGGTGTTCTGGAAACGACCAAGAAATTCTTCGAGCCATTGAATCGATTTCAGGTCCAGGTGGTTGGTCGGCTCATCGAGCAACAGAATATCCGGATTGCCAAAAAGGGCCTGCGCCAGGAGAACCCGAACTTTTTCTCCTCCTTCGAGCTCTTTCATCTTCTTCTGTCGCAGATCTTCGCCGATCCCCAGGCCGTTCAGCAGGACCGCCGCTTCAGATTCGACATCGTAGCCGTTCATCTCGGAGAACTCGGCTTCAAGCTCACCAGAGCGGACACCATCTTCTTCGGTGAACTCTCCTTTGGCATAAATTGCCTCGCGCTCGACCATCACCTCATAGAGCCGCTTGTGACCCATAATCACTGTGTTGAAGACCGTTTCATCATCAAACGCAAACTGATCCTGGCGCAAGACGGCCAGACGCAGTCCCTTGGCGATCGCGACCTCGCCCTTGTCGGGTTCGGTATCTCCAGCCAGTATCTTAAGAAAGGTCGATTTCCCGGCACCGTTGGCACCGATCAGACCGTAGCAGTTGCCTGGCGTGAATTTGATATTAACGTTCTTAAAAATGGTCCGTTTGCCATAAGCAAGACAGATATTTGATGCACTGATCATGGGTCAATCATCCCTTAAACCTGATTTTCGGAAAATAAAAGACCACAGGGCCAAACCCCGTGGTCTTCGCACCATCAAGCTATATCACTGATCCCCTGGCCCAGGCAACGCTTTTTGCTGATGATCGCCCGGCACCAAAAATTCTATATTTATAAGGGCAGGCGGAAAGTCAGCCTCGACCCTTGACCCAAGGTACTTTCAATCCAGATAAAACCTCCATGCGCCTCAATGATCCCCTTACAGAGGGTCAGGCCAAGACCGAGTCCACTCACCGCGGTATTAGCTGTATCTGCACGGTAGAATTTATCGAATGCCCTGGCAACCTGTTCAGACGTCATCCCGATCCCCTTGTCTGTAATGGACACCTCCAGCCAGCCATCGACGACTCGGCCTTCGACCTGAATAGTCCCTCCGGCAGGCGAATACTTAACCGCGTTGCTGAGCAGATTGTCGAACACCCGTTGCATTTTCGCCTGATCAACCCTCAATTCAAGGCACTCCAGCGGGCAAATGACATCAAACTGATGCTGACGGGTCTCCTTCTGAAAGTGACCAACAATCTGCTTGACCATGACGATCATCTCACAAGGTTGACTATCCAGAACAAGCGTCCTGCCAGTTTCAATCCGCCCCAGATCAAGCAACTCTTCAATGATCTTCTCCAGTATCTCGCTTTTCTGAACAATGTAACCCAAATACTCTTCGCGTTGCGCCTGAGTAAAAGCCTGTGCATCCTGCTCAGCTAACAGGAGCTCGGCATAGCCGAGGATCGTGGTTAACGGAGTACGCAGCTCATGAGCAGCGATAGCGATAAATTCGCTCTTCAGCTGATCTAGCGCTCGCTCGCGCGTGACGTCACGCAGAATTGCCACTGTGCCGCCGATGCTTTGATCACTCCGATAGACAGGGGCCGTATGTACCAGCAGTGTGCGAGTTTCTCCGCACCCGGATCCGGAAAGAGCAAGTTCCAGGGAGTTCTCCGCAAGCAAATTGCGCAGGAGCTTTCCAAGCTGCACCGCGAACGTCTTCCCCTGCAGCGCGGTCTCAAAGGGAAGCCCGCAGGCTTCACTGAAGTGAATGTCGAGCAGCTCCTCGGCCGACTGGTTGATCAAAACCACCCTGTTTTCCAGATCGGTGACGATCAAGCCGTCAGCGACCGAGAGCAGGATGGCGTCAAGGTTGTCGCGACTTGCTTCTGCGGCATGAAAAGCTCCCTGTAACGCGTCCTCAGCTCGGTGTCGCTCAATTCCGACAGCAATCGTATCGGCTACCGACGCGATCGAAGCCTGAACGGTAGCGGTAATGGGTTTTTTAGAAAAGAACCCCGTGACCCCGACCAGTCGCTCCTTAACTACCAGCGGATATCCGGCGAAGCCAACGATCCCTTCCTGACAGATCCATTCCTGATCAGTAAACAACGGATCACCCATCAGATTATTGCTCAAGATCGGTCGACGGTCGCGGGCGATGAGACCAACTTTCGATTCACCGATCCGCTTGTGACAATGACGGCCATCGATCCGGGTATAGAGCCCGGCACTCGCCCGGAGCTCCAGCAGTTCGGGATCATTCTCGCTCACAATCCAGATCCGGCCGAATACCGTCTCTGTGTGCTCGACCAGCGCCTGGGTACAGGCCTGCAGAGTCCCGTGCAGATCACCGCCACGGGTCAAAATTCGACCAATCTCAGCCCCCAGAGATGCGAGGCGAGCTCGCTCGGCAAGCGCGATAGCAGCTTTGCGCCGTATAGCGATCATCGTACTCAACAGAACGAGGCTGCAGCACAACAGGAATAAAATAACCATGCCGGCCCAGAACTGCCACTTATGAAGACGGTAAAAAGATACCGGTTGATTGATAAAAATGCTTCCAGCCGGCAGACGATCCTGCGGGATAGAGAAACGCCGCAGTTCGTTGGCATCAAACATATAGCGGTTCCCACCCGCTTGAATGACCGGAAGGTTATCAGGGCTTTCGCCCGCAAGGATCTGCAGACCAAGAACAGCAGCGAGATCCCCCTGAGCCTGGGAACTGGTAATATAACCACCGACGATCCCCTGACCGAGAAAAAAATCCCAGACCCCGTAAATCGGTACGACCGTGTGATCATGCACCTGCCGGGCACTCTCGGCGTAACTGAGAACCTCGCCCGAGCTCTTTCTCAAGACACTGGCGAGTAAAACGACTTGACCCTTTTTGAGCTGCCCGAGCGCAACGATAAGTTTTTCGAGGGGACGGTCATTCCAGAACCGGATAGGCAGGGTCTCAGACAGATGCGCTTTCAGGCGATGCAGACCCCGATCGATTTCACGACCAGTCTCGGTTTGGGTTTCACCGATCAGGATCAGCTCGCGTGTTGCAGGCTGAAGCCTCAGGGCCAATTTAATGGTCTCATCGAAGGACGGAAATTCTCCGACGCCGGTTATACCGCCAAGACCTGCAATCATCTGCGGAGTAAAACCGTTGACGCCACAAAATACGATCGGGACCCCCGCAAATAGATCATTCCGGTGACGACGAACAAAACTGAAAGCATCGTTGTCCGAGGTCAGGACCAGATCGAAATGGAGCCCGGCCAGTTTTCGTGGCAGCACGCCTTCCACATAGGTGGATAAATATTCAGACCCGGGATATCTCTTGGTATCAAGATATTCGACGTGCAGTGAGAGCCCCGGATGGTGTTTAAGCAGTCGATCCTGCATCGCGGCCATAATGCCGTCTGTCCACCGCAGCCCCGGATGGTAGGAGTGAAGGATCAGAACCTGTCCAGTATCGGCGGCACAGACAACTGTTCCGCCGAGCAGACCGCACAAAACCGCGAGGATGAATAATCTGCGGGTCGTCACCCAAAAGGAGACCGGACTGAAGTTGCTTTCTGCCCCCATGAATCCGACTCCTGACGCACAAAGTGTGGCAAATCACAAAGGTCCTGAGAGACCATCTCATCAACAGCTTCCTAGCTCTGCCGTAGCCCCCGCAAAGCCTGATCAAGGTCCTGAATGATATCCTCTGGATGTTCACCTCCGACGTTGAGTCTCACCAGGTCCACAGGGATATCGGCCAGACTCCGCCCTTGTTCCCCCTGTTGCTGGTGAGTGGAAATAGCCGGGATGGTGGCGATGCTCTTGATCCGCCCCAAATCGGTGGCGCGCAGGATCATCTGCAGATTATCAAAGAATAATCGCGCCGCGGCAGCCCCTCCCCTGACCCTGAAGCTGAGCAGATGTCCGTACCTCTGGGACACTGTATCAGAATCTGATTCACAGTCGACCAGACGCATCAACCGACTTGCAACAACATGGCCGCTGTCTGCAGGTAAACCAGGATAATAAACTGCCGTCACTTCGGAATGCTGGTCCAAAAATAGCGCAACTTGCAGACAATTCTGGCTCAACAGATCCATTTTGCTGCGCAGGGTATGAAGGTCATTCAGGACAAACAGAGCGCTTAAAGGATTTAAGGCAGGGCCGAAATCCCGACCGGGCAACAGCTTCAGGTAAAGGGCAAAATTCTCCTTCAATTCATCGGGTCCGACCAGACTCAAAATCTGGTGTCGGGCGATCACCGCACCGGCAATAGTCAGACCGCCGGTGTTCATGCTTTTACTTACAGAATGCACGACGATGTCTGCCCCAAGGCAGAGTGGCCGCAACAAGGCCGGGGTGGCGACGGTCGAATCTACGATCAGGGGTATGCCGTTTTGATGCGCCAGCTGCGCCACGGCGCAGACATCAAATACGCTCAGACCCGGATTGCTCGGCATCTCACCGAACAGAAAGCGAGTCTGCTCATCCACCAGATTTTCCCACTCGCCAAGGTCCAAAGGATCCTTGACCCAACGCACATCAATTCCACGTTCCTTGGCATAACGCTCGTTGAACAGCATGAAGCTGCCACCATAACATTTGCTGCTGACAACGCAATTTATCGGGCCCTGCCCCTCTTCAACCAGAAAGGGGTTGGTCGCCAGAAAGATCGCAGACATGCCAGAAGCGGTGACGCAGCAACTGACCTCGCCAGGGAACCCGTAGCCCTCAAGCAGAGCCAGAGTCTCCTCCAGATAATGCAGGGTCGGATTGGCGATACGCGAGTAGGCCCAGGATGGCATCAAATAAGCGAGCGCCGCTTCCATGTGGTCGCTGTTTTCAAAATGCTGGGCCGAGCTCAGAAAAGCCGGTTCATTGATGCTCCCCTGATGCGCCAGTGTCGCTTCCAGTCCATAAATACCGTGCACTGCGATAGTATCGAATCTTTTACGCCGCATCAGGGTGCGCTGCTTCGCCTCGGTAGCAGCCATCTGCTGCCCACGCTCAATATAAGCCTGAATTCCGGGCGGATACTTCTGCTCTGCCATAAAATCCTCCTGAAATAGGTTTTGCGATCTGAAGTTCAACCTTCGGCAACATAGAACTAGCCTGAAGAGCTGTCTATCAGTCTATCGTGATATGACCAAGATTCCAGTATCACGTGAGGAGCAAAAAGAAGGCGGGAAGCGCGAAGAAAGGCTCGATTAAGATATGAACGAGGGTCACGCGCTGGAGCATGTGTAGCCTCAGTCAGGACGCGAGACAAAAAGGACAGACTTCTGTTACCTGGTTTATCCCTTAGACTCCGGGATAACGCCAGGCCGCCAGGACCAACAAGAGCCAGCCCAGCAGAAATGCCAGCCCACCCAGCGGTGTAATCATCCCTAACTGACGCGTACCGGTCAGCACCATCAGATAGAGGCTGCCCGAAAAAAGCAGGATGCCGCTCAGAAACGCCCAGCCTGAGACCCGGAACAGCAACGCCTCTGGCATCAGGTGGCAGAGGATGCCGATTAACACCAATGCCAGGGCATGAATCAGATGATACTGAACTCCGGTCTGCCAGACAGTCAACATCTCGGGTGCGACTCTGGATTTCAGACCATGGGCACCGAAGGCCCCCAGCGCGACACCAATAAAAGCGTTAAGACCACCAAGCACAAGAAAAAGTTTCATATCGGACCTCTTGATAAGCTGAGACAACACTATAAAAAGCATCAGTTAAGCAAAGCCAGAAGTAACTCAAGAGGGCTGCCTTTTGACGCCGCCCCATATGTCAAAATCCTTTTAATCTCGACATTCTGGCTGATGCAATTCAACCCACACCCCTGACCGCCAGATTCAGGGTTTGGCTCGCTCATACTGCTGCGGCCAACAATGTTTCACCTTGAGTTGTTGCGCGGCATGAATCGGCCAGTAGGGGTCGCGCAACAGTTCACGTGCCAGAAAAACGACATCAGCCTGGTCGGTCGCAATTATCTGCTCGGCCTGAACCGCCGCGGTAATCAACCCGACGGCGCCGGTGGCGATTCCGACTGCGGAGCGGATATCCGCCGCAAACGGCGTCTGAAATCCGGGACCAGCCGGTATGACAGCAGTGGGCACCAGCCCACCGGAAGAGCAATCAATCAGATCGATCCCCAGTTGTTTGAGTTGCCGACAGAGTTCCATCGACTGAGCCAGATCCCAGCCATTCTCAACCCAGTCTGTCACAGAAATACGCACCATCACTGGTAGCTCCTGCGGCCAGACTTCGCGGACTCGACGCGCTACCTGCAGCGGAAAACGCATACGATTTTCAAGGCTACCGCCGAAAGCATCGGTGCGGCGATTGCTCAAGGGAGAGAGAAACTGGTGCAACAGATAACCATGCGCCATATGAACTTCAACGACATGAAACCCGGCCCGCAAGGCGCGTTGAGCCGAGGCAACAAACTCGTCACAAATCCGCTCAATCTCGGTATCGGCCAACTCCTGCGGCATGGGAAAATCGGGACCGAAAGGGAGTGCACTGGGCGCCAGAGGCTGCCAACCACCCTCGTCAATCGAGACGGCTCCACCGCCCAGCCAGGGAGGCTGCACCGAGGCCTTGCGCCCGGCATGGGCCAGTTGGATGGCAGGCACCGCCCCTTGAGCGGCGATAAAGGCAGCTATCGGTGCAAAAGCAGCGGTCTGCTTGTCGTTCCACAGGCCACAATCAGCAGGACTGATGCGCCCCTCTGGACTTACCGCGCTGGCCTCGACCATCACCAGGGCAGCGCCACCAACGGCACGGCTGCCAAGGTGGACCAGATGCCAGTCGTTCGGCACCCCGTCAACACAGGAATATTGGCACATCGGCGCAACACAAATCCGGTTACGTAACGTCAGGGAACGCATCTTCAGGGGAGTAAATAACTGACTCATGAGAGGACCTCCAAAAGGAAAAAGCTGCCTCGAGCAGAACACCGGCAATTGTTTCACCTGACAACTTCAACGGAACCCGGGCACCAGGCCTGGAATCGAGAACTGAATCAATCTCGCGATTTACGCGCCTGCAGGGTGACTCTTCGGGTTTGATCGCCGGCGGTCAACCAGATTTCGCCATCCTGAACCGTGCACTGTAACTGCATGCTGCGCTGAACAAAGCAGGTCATCTCCTTGCAGGCAGCGTCCGGGACTTCGAGGACCGTCAAATTGTCCAGGCGTTGCAACTTCTCTGCATTTTTTTGCCACCAGAGGTCGGCACCCCGACCGCCGTAGAGATACAGGGTCACCTGCTGAGCGCGACCGCATGCCTTGCGCAAGCGACGTTCATCCGGCTGTCCGACGTCGATCCATTGCTCAATTTCGTCAGTGTAACTCTTCAGCCAGAGATCCGGCTCTTCATCGGCACAGAGCCCCCGGGTAAAACTCAGGCGCTCATCAGCATGCAGGGCAAAGGCCAACAGGCGCACCATCATCCGCTCGTCGGTCTCTGAAGGATGTCGCGCCAGGGTCAACAGATGCTCGCCGTAATAGTTGCGATTCATGTCCGAAATCTGGAGTTCGGCTTTAAATATCGTTGCACCCAGGGCCATAGCTTTATGCTTCAGCCGCGTTTTTATCGTCTTCAGCCTTGCAGTACGCGACCACGTCCTTCAACCATTTGATCTCATCCGGGGCGAAGGTCTTAAAATGATCCGTGCTGATATTCATCGCCCAGTGCAGATCGGTCGTGGTCATCTCGGTCAGCAGGTGTCCCGGCAATTTCACGAAGGGTGCCTCCTGCTCGGCCCAGGCGTTCATCCGCTCCTGCTGGTCAAAAAAGACCAGATAATCGGTCCCCTCATTTTCAATGATCAACGGGACTTCGGTCTGTTGTTCGGTCCCTGCTTCATCAATTTGAATCAGCTCTTTCGCGGTGGGTACAAAAAACAAGGTATTAAGAAACAGGTCATAAAACCCGGACATAGCTTTGTGGTCATCAGGTTGAGCGCGCAGAGCGACAAGTGCGGTATCGATTTCGGTCATGAAAAATGCCTTTAGCGAACTAGGGGAAAGAGGGCAAAAAAAATCAAAATGATCGACACCATAACAGAATGTCGATCATTTGTCGTGCGAGGGGGGAGCCAGGGTTAAAGCAGTTTTCAGTCGGATCCCCTGCGATTATTGCGGCGACCTTCATGCCGCCCTTCGCGATCTTCGTAACGCTCCTTTTGCCATTTTTTATGTTTGATCCGCCTCGGCGCGCGATCTCGATCCCATTCACGGTAATTCAACTCATCCCGCAGACGATATCTGGTAAAAATTTTCGGCCCGATATAGATCTGATTTCGTACGCGAGAGGGGTAACGCTGACGGAAACTGTGACCATCAAGATAACGACTCCCGTGATAGATTTTTCCGCTTCGGTAAACATAGCCGAAACTCAAATAGATACTGCTCGGGCCATAAAAACCGCTCGGATATCCATAATAGACCGGAGGAGGCTCAACAAAATAGGTCGTGCTCCTTGGCGGCGGAGGTGATGGCACCCCGGCAGTTGCTCCGTTCTCGTCAAGCAGTTGCCAGTGACCATCAGGCTGCCGACACGCGGTACCATAACCCTGCTCTTCCTGGCCACCGATGGTAATTTTAGTTACGAATTCCCGGCAGGGCTGTCCCTGGGTATTCTCAAAGGTACGCGTCGGAACGACCGCCCCGGAACGTTCTGCATCAGGATTGGCCCAATCCGAGGCTTTGCTGGTCGGATTATTTTCCAGCGCATATTGAAAGGTGTCAGCCATCGCCTGCACTTCAACACCATTAAGTTGCTGCTCCCCCTGTGCAAAAACCAGCCCTGCACCTGTCGTCAGAGTAAAAAATATCGTCAGCAAACCTGTTATCCATCTCATGCTCGTCCTCCTTTCGCTGAGGCTTTCTGCGCCCATTATACCCGAGGTTCTTCTTAAATAAGAATCCCGATAACGAAACTTTTAAAATTGTACTCTAAGCCTTAAAGCTGAAAGTGAAAAGGGCAGATCGCTGAGATGCAATCTGCCCTTTTCGGTTCTGCTGTGGAGTCCACGAGAAACTAGAAAATCTTGACCAGCTCAATCTCGTAGGTCAACTCTTCACCTGCCAGGGGATGATTTGAATCGAGGACGATCTCATCGTCGGTGACTTCGATAATCGTGACCATAAAAAGGTCATCATCGTCACCGGTGACTTCGAGTTCAAGTCCGACTTCCGGAAGAATATCCTCGGGAAATTCACCAGGCTTGATGCTGAAGACATTTTCCGGATCATGTTCACCAAATGCATCAACCGGCGCGACCACGACAGTCTTTTTGTCCCCGACCCGCATCCCGATTAATGCGGTTTCGATCGGCGTATAGAAGTCTCCCTCGCCGAGCGTCAATTCCATCGGGCCATGTTCATGGCAACAATCCTCATCGTTGCACGCATCCTCATCTGGATCTGGGTAGGTACTGTCAATAATAGTTCCGTCGGCTAATGTGCCGATAAAATTAATCGCGACCTTGTCTGCTTCTTTTACCTGTGCCATCGGTTTTCCTTCCTTAGCGAGTGAAATTTTTTCGGTTTTAGCACAGCCACAAAGAGAAAGAAAGAACATGGCAACCAAGAGGCTGACAAAAGAAAACGCTCACGGACGTCCTTTATCCGCTGTCGCCCCCTTTGACCTGCTGTCATGTGATTGGGGATTGTCCCAGGCTGATCAGGAGCGGGTTTACCACTTTACGGGCGCGCTTGCGCGGGATCCAGGCGGTCAGGCCGCCAGACTGAATCCCCGCCTCCGGTGGCTTGCCGGTCATCAGCGCCATGATCAGATACATATCTGCCTTGATCCAGGTCTCCAGGGTGACATTGCTTCCGTCATGTCTAATCTCCAGGCAGACGGGCGCCATTACCAAGCGATTCCCTTTGTGGTAAACCCGCCGCGAATCCTCCAGCAGATCCATAGTAAAACCACTGCGCCGGGCCCAGCTATCAACGATCGACCAGAGATCGTCTTTATAGGTAAATTCACGGATAGTACGACTTTTCATTTCAGCCCTATCAAGGAATAAGAGTGATAAGAAATTTTATTAAAGTTAGAAATATTCAAACCAATAAAGTCCAGGAGCGGAAAGGGATCAAAACTAATAACGGACAGATCAACCGAGGAAAGGATGCTCTGCCGATTTTATGCGCATGTTTATATCATCATCTGGAGAAATTTGCCTGCCTGGTAAATGCGTATGAAAATGCTCCTTGCAATCAGAACAAAAAAGGTTTGAACAGAATTTTTATTTATTCAAGGGCGCCTTATTAGAAACAGCGCACCCTCTACTTTGTCTTACAAGTTCGATGACATCACCCTGATGGTCATCAAGGCCTGCTTAACGACTTCGGGTAAGATCAGGCCTGGTGCTGAGAGAAAAAGCCACGAAAGGCCTGAATTACTCTGGTAATGTCCGCCTGGTCAATATTCAGGTGGGTCACCAGTCGCAGTTGACCATATCCACTGACCAGAATCCCCTGTTGATGTAGATAAGCGATGAGCGGCACCTGCACATCTGCGGCACAATCAACAAAAACCATATTGCTCTGCACTTGGGACAGATCGATATTCAGCTGATCAATCTGCAGTAACCCTTCAGCCAGAGCACGGGCGTTAGCGTGGTCCTCAGCCAGCCGCTCGAACTGATGCTCCAGGGCAAACAGACCGGCGGCCGCCAGAATTCCAGCCTGACGCATGCCGCCTCCGCACATTTTACGCCAGCGATGGGCCTCGGCAATAAACCCTGTCGATCCGACCAGCACCGAGCCGACCGGAGCCCCCAGCCCCTTGGACAGGCAGATCGAAACCGTATCGTAATACTGGCAGATCTGTTGCAGCGCGACCCCTTGAGCCACGGCCGCATTACAGACCCTGGCACCATCGAGATGGAAAGCCAGTTGGTGGTCGCGGGCAAACTGCGCGGCCTGCTCCTGATAGCCCAGTGAGAGTACCTTTCCTCCCTGAGTATTTTCCAGGCAGAGCAGACGCGTTCTGGCAAAATGACTGTCACGGGGTTTGATCGCCTTTCTGACCAACTGAAGATCCAGCGATCCATCAGCCGAAAACTCAAGCGGTTGAGGTTGAATGCTGCCGAGAACCGCAGCCCCGCCCCCTTCGTACTTATAAGTATGCGCCTGTTGACCGACGATGTATTCATCACCGCGCTGACAATGACTCAGCAACGCAATCAGGTTGCTCATGGTCCCGCTGGGCACAAACAAACCGGCCTCTTTACCCACCAGTTCGGCGGCCACCTGCTGCAGACGATTGACGGTTGGGTCTTCACCGTAGACGTCATCACCAACTTTGGCCGCAGCCATGGTTTCACGCATCAGCTCAGACGGCAGGGTAACGGTGTCGCTGCGCAGATCGATTATATGCATAAGAATTTCTTTCAGAATTAGGTTAAAGCCAGAAAAATCTCAGTCCAGAGCAGCGCCATTGATAAGATCCGTCTCCAGCGCCAGAGGGTCAACCCCATCCAGGCAACCGGAATTCACCCGGGTGAGAGCCGGATTGGAGCGCGGGTTGTGAAAGGTGTAGATACCGCAGACCTTACAGAAGAAGTGCCGCGCCCGCTGGGTATTAAACTGGTAGAGGGTGAGATATTCCTCCCCACCGGTAACCCGGAAACTCCCCTCCTCTGCCGTTACCATCGGCACGCCCTTGCGTTTGCAGATTGAACAGTTGCAACGTACAGCCGGCTTGAGGTCGGTTTTCAGCTCAAAACTGACTTTGCCGCAGTGACAGGTGCCTTGATAGATTTTTGATGTGTTTGTCATCGCTTGTTACTCCTTTTTGTAAATTGTCTCCATTCCTTATAAATTATACCGGAAAAGACAAAACACATAGCAATCATTAACAATTTGAAAGTTATGTTCCAACAAATTCCTAAAAGTGAGAGGGTACAGCAACGCGGCTCCCGGGGATTGTTAATTTATCAACTGCATCGCCGCATATTTAAGGAACGAAAAAAGTTCGCAGTGAGATTTAAATTTTGAATTCTGGCGTGTTGATCGATACTTTTCGATTTCTTCCTGCTGGCCCCCTCCCTTACCGATAAAAAAAGGCCCATTCTGATGTCAGAATGGGCCAGTCAGCGAAAAAACAAATTCATTTACCCTTGTTGTATTCTCTTGCGGGACAAGAACAGGCCGATTAATCCTATTCCGAGCAGCAGGTAGGTACTCGGTTCAGGAACAACAGTTTCGGTGTAATCACCAAGAACTCCGCCACCGAGTTCATAAATCTGAGAGCCGCTACCAGCCCAGAAATGCCCTAAGGCACCGAAGCCCATCCCCTCGACATATTTATTCCCACCGGCCTCTGTGTAAGCGAACCGGTTCAGTTCCATCCAGACATCCCCTACTTTCCCCCAGCGTGCAATGAAGTTTGAGGTCATGTCAGAGACCCAGATATTACCGTTGACATATTCCATGCCGTCGCCATGACCACCACCCATGCTGGGCCAGGTGAACTCATAGGTCCAGGCACCGCCCGTGGAACTGTAAACCTTACTACTCTCATTGGCCGCCCACCACTGACCTCCGCCATAGGAGAGCAGAGTCGCACCTATGCCCCAGTAGTCAGATGTAATAGCCCCGCCACCTGTGACAGCAGTGCCGTTGTAGGCACCTGTTGCTTTGTCAAAGGAATAAATAGCTCCATAATTCCCCGTGGAGGAATAGGAAGTATAACCAGCGGTATAGATATTGTTGGCGTCTATATACATTTCACCCCAACTTCCCTGTTCTAATGAGGTGGGTGCACCACTCAGGTTAATATATGTCGGGGACGTAAAGGTGCGCACCTGATAGTTGGGGTTAGGAGTGACACCGTCCGCGAGAAACTTTGGTTCATTGGCTTTTGCCATGTCGGTAATTGAGACGGTTGTTTTGTAGACGGAGCTACCACCACCATAGTAGATGTCGTTTCCATAGCTGCCTACATCATATTCAGACCCAGGACCCCCGAACGTTGAGAACTCATAGTAATCCGAAGCGAATACGTTTGAGCATACCGTCAGCAAAAAGATGATGCCTAGCAACAACACTTTTCTACTCATATCTTCCTCCATCGTGTGAATCAACATGTTGGACTACGTCAGCGGTTTTTACAGAGTCTCCTTTCTATGTTTGCTGACTTATTCAAAAAAGCGATTCTAAGATGAGCAAAAGTACTTAAATTGGCTTGTAGGAAGGCTTCGTGGTGGGAAGGCTTTTAAAAAATGCATAAATTATTCCAATCAATAACATATCGTTTTTATTGAAAAATAAGGTGTAACAATGGAAAACATGAGGTAATGTAAAGTATTCCAACAAAAAAATACGAAAAGACAAAAAGTTCATTTTTCCCATTCTTTCTCGTCGTAAATCTCTCTTGCTGCAAGCTATCATGGGTCAGATCATATCGATCCAGGTTTTAGCTATTTCCTGTCCGTCGGAAAAGAGGGCAACACTTGAGGAGTAAGTAGATCTGGTCTTTCAGGCTATGCTTTTCACCTAACCTGCGACATTTTAAAATATTCAAAAACCATAAATTTCCGTTCATAACCTTTTTACGCATTTTCTCCTCCCCTGAGTACAAACACCAGCCTCAGCACCTGTTTCAAATCATTTGCAAAAAAACTTGTCTCATTAAGTAATTTTGGGTTTACGGGACAACATCTTGTGGAATATAGTTCTTTCCGACACGATATATAGTGTTTATTTGCTCAGAAGAAATGACGTCCCGATTCACGAACCAGGGCTGTTCCCAGCCTCACCCGTGCGGGCTAAATATATGAAGATGGGGGTTAAATGTCCGTAAAATTGATCAAAAAAACAGTTGGGCCGGTAGAAATTCCCTGGCAGGCAGCTTCTCTGGACATCTGGGACAGCAAGTACCGGCTCAAGGACGCCGCAGGTCAACCGCTTGATGCCGATCTGAACGCCACCTTCGAAAGGGTCGCCAAGGCACTTGCCGCCGTGGAAGATAACGAGGTTAAACAGCGCTACTGGTTTGAACGCTTTCAATGGGCGTTGGAACGCGGTGCCATCCCCGCCGGGCGTATCACCTCGAACGCCGGGGCCCTGGAGCACAAGCCCGCCACCTCGACCATCAACTGTACGGTCTCGGCGACAGTCGGCGACTCGATGGACGATATTTTACGCAAGGTCCACGAAGCAGGTCTGACCCTCAAGGCGGGTTGCGGAATTGGCTATGAATTTTCAACCCTGCGCCCCAAAAATGCCTTTGTCAGCGGGGCCGGTGCTTACACGTCGGGGCCGATGTCGTTCATGGACATCTTCGACCGCATGTGCTGCACAGTCTCTTCCGCCGGCGGGCGACGGGGTGCCCAGATGGCGACCTTTGATGTCTCCCACCCGGACGTGCTCGATTTTATCAAGGCCAAGCGTGAAGACGGACGCCTGCGCCAGTTCAACCTGTCTTTGCTGATCACCAATGAGTTCATGGAAGCGGTCAAACAGGATGCTGACTGGCCACTTTGCTTCCCTATGACCACAAAAGAACTGGAACGCGATAAACTCGATCTGCAAGACCCCGCGCAGGTCATCTGGAAAGATTGGCCGATCACTGAAGATTATCTGCAAAACGAAGTCGGTCAGGTTGCCTGCAAGGTCTTCCGCACCATCCGCGCCAAACAGCTGTGGAACGTCATCATGGCCTCGACCTACGATTTTGCCGAACCGGGTTTCATTCTGATCGACAAGGTCAATGAGATGAACAACAACTGGTTCTGCGAGAAGATCCGCGCCACCAACCCCTGCGGCGAGCAGCCCTTGCCTCCCTATGGCTCCTGCCTGCTCGGTTCGATCAACCTGACTCGTTTCGTCGAACAGCCCTTTACGCCTGAAGCACGCTTTAATTGGGAACTGTTTAACGAAGTTGTTGCGGTCTTTTCACGCATGCTCGACAACGTGGTCGAGATCAACGGCCTGCCGCTACAGCAGCAGCGCGACGAAATCATCGGCAAACGACGTCACGGCATGGGGTATCTCGGCCTCGGTTCGACCATCACCCTGCTCGGCATGAAATACGGCGACGCCGATGCCGTGGCTTTTACCGAGAAGGTCACCCTGCAGATGGCCCTGGCCGGCTGGCAACAGGCGCTCGAACTGGCGCGCGAAAAAGGACCGGCACCGGCGCTTCTTGAAGAATATGAAGTGACCGCCGAAATGCTGCGCCGACGCCCGGAGATGGCCGCCGATGGCATCCGTTTGGGACAGCGCGTCCCCGGTCGCATCCTGCACGCCCGTTACAGTCGCTATATGCAGCAGCTGGCCAAAGAGGCCCCGGAGCTGGTAGCTGAACTGGCCGAAGTGGGTGCCCGCTTCACCCACCACAGCTCCATCGCGCCGACCGGGACCATCTCGCTCTCCATCGCCAATAACGCGTCTAACGGTATTGAGCCGAGCTTCGCCCATCATTACTCGCGCAACCTGATTCGCCCTGGGAAAAAAACCAAAGAAAAAATCGACGTCTTCTCCTATGAACTTCTGGCCTATCGCGAGCTCATCAATCCGCTGGCGATGCCCGGGAGCATCAACCCCGAGGAACAACTGCCGGAGAACTTCATCACCTCGGAAGACGTTACCCCCAAGCAGCATGTCGACATTCAGGCGGCGGCGCAGAAATGGATCGATTCTTCGATCTCCAAAACAGCCAACGTCCCCAGCGATTATCCCTATGCCGATTTTCAGGATATCTACCTCTATGCATATGAACAGGGTTTGAAGGGGTGTACAACCTTCCGCTACAACCCGGAATCCTTTCAGGGCGTACTGGTTCAGGAGAAGGACCTGGCGGCGACGGTCTACCAGTTCTCCCTCGAAGACGGCACTGTGCTCCAGGCCCGCGGGAACGAAGAGATCGAATATGACAATGAAATTCACACAGCAGCCAACCTGTTTGATGCACTCAAAGAGGGCTATTACGGCAAGCTGTAATCAGGAGAGAAAAATGCCGACAAAAATCGACAAAAAAATTGTGGCTTACGAGGTCATCAACCTTGAAGAGCAACGGAAAAAAGCCGCAGAAGAAGAGAAGATTCAGCTCGAAGGCATGCACGAGAACGTCCAACGACCGGAGATGCTGGTCGGCGCGACCTACAAGATCAAGACCCCGCAGAGCGAGCACGCCCTGTATGTCACGATCAACGATATGGTGCTGAACTATGGGACCGAACATGAAGCCCGCCAGCCGTTCGAGATCTTCATCAATTCAAAGAATATGGCCCATTTTCAATGGGTAGTAGCCCTGACCCGGGTGATCTCGGCGGTCTTCCGCAAAGGCGGCGACGTCACCTTTCTGGTTGAAGAGATGAAGGCGGTTTTCGATCCTCAGGGAGGGTACTTCAAGCCGGGTGGGCGTTTTATGCCCTCCATCGTCGCCGAGATTGGTTTCGCCCTGGAAAGCCATATGAAGATGATCGGCCTGCTCAAAGAAGAGAAGATGCCTGATGCTATCCGTGAGATGCTTCACGTCAAGAGGGCGGAATATGACACGCTAAAGGGCCGCAAACAGACCGAAGATGTCGGTAGCTTTCCAGCCGACGCCAAGCTGTGCAACAGATGCTACACCAAAGCGGCCATCGTCATGGACGGTTGTCTGACCTGCCTGAACTGCGGTGATTCCAAGTGCGGATGAGCCCGGAATGCTGGTTCGGGCTCAGATGATTCACAACCAGGGAAACAACAGATTCCTTCATTAAGGAGCAGGCCTTGTCGAGTTCAAACTGGGATATTCGTTGGATGGCTCTGGCTCAATTTATTGCAACCTGGAGCAAGGATCGCGGCAGAAAAGTTGGCGCTGTGATTGTCGGTCCCGATAATGAAATTCGCTCGACCGGGTTTAACGGATTTCCACGCGGGGTGAATGACGACGTTGAAGAACGGCATGATGCCGAGAGTGGTGAAAAATATCTCTGGGCCTCACATGCCGAAAGAAATGCGATTTACAATGCTGCCATGCTGGGTGTCTCTACCAAAAACTGTACAATTTATGTCCCCTGGTACCCCTGCGTCGATTGCGCCAAGGCCATCGTACAATCAGGCTTGAGTAAAATTGTCTGTTTTGAGCCCGACCTGACGGACAGCAACTGGGGAAAGGGTTTCGAAAAATCACTGATTATTCTGGGTGAAGGGAATGTCGTAACCCGATTTGTTGAACAGAAAAATTATCTGCGAGATATCCTCAACAAAGAACTTCGGGTCGGCAATGTTCAGATCAGACCCTTCGATTGATATAGTGCCAACCAGAATCAGTCAGCAAGAATAAGCCCCCGTTTGGTTGGTCCAAACGGGGGCTTCCTATTTTTTCAACTTTCAATATCCCGCCCGAACTGCCGGACTCCATCAATGTCACTGACTTCGGCACCGGCCAGATACTGGGTAGGCGCATTGGTGAAGTGGTAAATATTCTCCATGATATTGAAATGCTTTTGCTCTTCAGCGGCAATCTGCAGGAGCACTTTTTTGATTTGCGGGTTACCTTCTTCTTCGGCCGCCTTTTCATAAAAACGGAAGCTTTCAGCCTCAACTTGCATCGCGTGCTGGTAGGCCTCGAGAGTGCCCGCAATATTTTTAATCGCCTTTTCTGGCAGAGGCAGCGCTTCAAAGATATTCCTGACACTTTTCAATGTCAGGCTTTCCGGTACCTCCGGTACGCCCTTCCCTTCTTTTAACTTCTTAAAAATTTGATAATGAATTTGTTCGTCCTCTGCCAAACGCGAAAAAATCGTCTGCAACCCCGGCAGATCGGTCTGACTGGCCAGCTTTTGATAATAGGCCTTTCCATCCGCTTCCATCTTCATCGCATAATCGAATACATTCATCTTGAGCTCCCTGTTTGCGGTTTTCCGTCAACTCCACGTTTAAACTTAAGCGTAAGCGCTGGTAGTAGGCGGGTCAAGCTGTGCGGGGTTTGTTTTTACGGTTTGGATGGTTTCAGATCGGTTCATTTCTTGCGGTGACTATCCTCGCGACTCAATTGTTCAGAATTTTCACACCACGCACTTCCTCTGTTTTTTGAGGCATTCAATCGCTTAATGATCCACCGTTGTACTTTTTTCATAACACAAAAATTGCAACTCCCCACCCAACACACCAGTTCCTATTTGATGGCGAGGATAAGAACCTAATTGGCAGGTAGAGCGGTAATCAACAAAATTAGCGAGCCGCAAAACCTCAAGGTCGTTTCGCTCTGGGCAGGCCTCGAACCACGAGGGCGTAGGAATCATCAATCATCGACCTGATCTCAGTGGCGGGGATGGATCCATCGAGAATAACCGTATTCCAATGGCGTTTGTTCATATGGTAGCCGGGCAGAATAGTCGGATAAATTTCACGCAGAATCTCTGCTTTTATGGGATCACACTTGAGGTTCAGGCGCAGGGGGATTTCATCGGTACCAACGAGGGCGAACATCTTGCCGCCGACCTTGACCACAAGAGTCACCGTATCAAAGGGGAACTCTTCGACAGCGCCTGGTTTTCTATTCAAATAAGATCGCAGGCTATCAAAACTCGTCACGCGTTTGCTTCCTTCCTTCAGCCACCCCTGTCCTTCTGACAATACAGCGGAATGCATCAAACCCTGAGATAGGGACACGATCTAAATTTAATGACGCGACCACCAAAAGAGTCCCGCAAGACTAGCCGGACCGACACAGCCGAATACGCTGGCCCAGAGCGGAATCACTGTTTTGCCAACCATGAGCTCGGTTCCGGTTATCAGCCGCAGCAGATGTGCCAGTGAGATGATCAGCAAAATCACCATGACAATGACTTCAACCCTACGAGCCATATGTTGTTTAACCATTGTCCGCCTGCGATCATGGCCGGGGTCTGTTCTATGCGTCATAGTTACACCTCCGATCAAAAGCAAAAAAAACGACCCGCGCCAAAGTCCCTATCCGCCAATTGGTCATGCGCTGAATCCATGGAATCGGCTTCGCCTCCGCCCAGATATTTGATCAAATTATAGCGCGGCGGCTCGGATCTCGGCGAAACTGGCATTAGGGTGTCAAGGCCTCAGGATCGAGTTTGAGTTCAATCAAGGCGGGTCCAGAATAGTTAGATAGTGAATATCCGAACGCCCGTACAATGCATCCAATACCGCCAGATAGCTTTCACCGGAAACTCCATAGACACGATCGGTACCGTTATTGACCAGGCAATCGACCAGCATCTGTGCTGCGCTTTTTTTTATGCTTCGCCCTCTGTTCCGATCCCAACATAATGGCTGGCTTCAAAACAGAGCTTTTGGGTTGCCGCCCCCCAGCGCTTACCTTCTGCAAGAAGTTGCAGCAGCAGCATGCCGTCATTAACAAATCGACCACCCAGCACGTGCACGCCGCCAGCGAACAGGGGATCAGGGAAAAACCCTGCCGTCGGTCCGAGCAGCGAAATATGCTCGGCTGCGCTGCAGTATAAAAGGACTTCGTCAAGGGTATCGTTCAGGAGTGTCGTACTGGTACACAGGATTTTGTTGCAGTTTTTCAACTCGGTAATGTCGAGGGTTACATGGTGCTGCGGGAAACGCTCAATCAAGCGCGGATTCTTCTCGATGATCACCAGCTCAACATTGCAGTTCTGAATATATTTAAGAAGCGGCGGAAAAAAACCCACCATCCCGACGCGATCGCCAGCGGCAAGTCGCATCAGGCCTATAGAATCCGCGGCGACCTCAGGAACCCTTCCGGTCGTCCGCATCACCTGCTGACAGATAGCGTTAATCGCGGCCAGCCCGAGCATGTTCTGAACGGGATCGGTCCCGCCAAACACTGCGGCGTGCTGCTCAGGCTGGGTATCAATAAACGCGTGAGGTTGCAAAGACCGGTAGGCCTCTGCGCTGCTGTCGGGCAACAGCACATAGCTGATCCCTCCCGCACCGCCCTCAAGGGCCATGGCCATGAACTCACAGTCATGCGGCTGGCCGCCAGGATGAAAAGGGGGGAACACAATCCCGGCAATTTTCGGAATGTGAAAGGTTGAGGCCAGCCCCAGCGCCATATCCCGTATTTCCGCCATGATACTCATCGGTTGTTTTCCTTGCCGGCGCTGTCAGCCCTGCATATAGTCGAGAGTGGCGGTCCAGAAAGACAGATCGTTACGCGTCTTCTCATAGACTCTGGCATTCATGATGGCCACCCCGGAGATTCCGGCAAGCGCAGTGAGGAAGGTAAGTTCTGCTTGACTAAACTCACGCTTTTCGGCGCTGTAGAGTCGCAGCACACCGACGACCCGCTGATGCGCGACAATCGGCACCGAGAGGATTGAGGCGATCCCCTCGGCAACGGTTTCAAGTGGGTATTCAAGACGCGGGTCGTTGGCGGTATCCGCGATCAGCACCGTTTTCCCGGACAGGGTTTCACTGATACTCTGGTCGGTGTGCGGCTGTCCCTTGCCCAGGAACATTTTGCTCAAGCCGGTCGAGACGATCAGCTCAAGCTCATGGGTGGTTTCATTCCGCAGCCGCAAGGCACTGGCCTTCAGCTGCATCAGGCTGATCACCTTATCGACGATCAGCTGCATCACCTGCTTGGAATCGAGGGTGGAGAGGATGGCACGGGTGACCTCATGCAGGGTATGAAAATAGTCGAGACTCTTCAGTGGATCGATCGGCAGAAAGGCACAACTTTCGCGTTCATCTTCAAGCGTTTCATTGCTGGTCGGCAGTTCGACGCCGATCTCGGCAAACAGGGTGGCCAGTTTCTTCCCTTCGGCTTGATAGAGGCGCGCATTGGCAATCGCCAACCCGCCCATTTCGGCCAGGGCAGAGACGAACTCAAGCTCTTCATGACTGTAATCACGCGGTTCGGCGCTGTAGAGTCGCAACACGCCGATCACCTTGTCCCCTGCGATCACCGGGACCGAAAGGATTGTATCGATCCCCTCAATACGCATGGCTCCAGGATATTGGATACGTGCGTCCGTGTAGGCGTTCTTGATACAAACAGGTTTCCCGCCCAGAACTTCAGGGATACTCTGATCGGCGTTTAAAGCGCCCTTATTCAGGTAGGCCTCACTCAAACCGAAGGCCGCAACCTGCTCCAGAAAATTCGTTTTTTCGTCAATGAGTCGCAGGCCCCCCGCCTTGATATTCAGCGCGGTAACGGTTCGCCGCACCAGGGAATCGAGGGTCGCTTGTAGATTTCTGGCGGAGAGTATCTCCTGGACTGTTTCAAAAAAGAGTCTAAAGTATTCATTTGTATGTTCTTGGGGCATGAATCGAATTCTCCTTCGCAGAATAACCAACGGGGGTCCATAGTTGGAGTATATGCGAAAAACATAAACCGGGCACTCATTTTACCGGCCACAAATATTTTCTAAACATTCCGGGTGATGCTCATGTAAATTCAGCCCATCAACCGCGGTAAAGCCTGTTATTGAGATTGGATAATTTCAGCGTAAAAAGGATTGCCTGATGAAAAAGAGTTTGCACATATCACCCCTTCCCCTCTCTGCCTGGGATGCCTCCCTCGCCCATATCAGCGAGGATATGCAGGGCCTGCCCCTCAATGTTCACGCCCTGATGGCACATCACCCCGAACTGCTCAAGGCCTGGTGGAACTTCCGCAACCATGCGGTAGGCGGGGGTGACCTGGGAAGACGCAGAAGCGAGTTGATCATTCTGCGCGTCGCCCTGCAGCTGAGATCCTGGTACGAATGGGGTTCACATGTCGAACGCGCGCTAGCCTGTGGCCTGACCATAGATGAGATTGAACGCGTCAAGCAGGGGGCACAAGCCATGGAATGGCAACCGGATGAAGCCCTGTTATTCACAGCGGTGGACGAATTAATGACCGTCCATGCCATTACGCCAGAAACTCTGAACAAGCTGTGCCAACACTATACTGTTCAGCAGGTGATGGACCTGATCGCCATTCAGGGCATGTATGTAACCCTCGGTGGCATGCTCAATACCTGGGGCCTAAAACTGGATGAACACGTTAAACACAAATTGCCGCCATCGGTCTGCGAAGATAAATTCAAGGTCGAGTTTCCCCGCTGAGACCAACACTTCCGGTTTGGGCAGCGCATGAGAGAAGAGAACAAGATGAAAGAACTGCAAAAAATCGGCGTGATCGGTGGTGGTCTGATCGGCATGAGTTGGGCCAGCCTGTTTCTGGCCCGGGGTATGACAGTTGTCGTTATTGACCCGCGGCAAGAGGCCGAAGCAGAGCTGCGCAATTTTGTGCTAGAGGCCTGGCCGAAGCTTCAAGCGTTGGGACTGACAACCAGCGACACCGTACGCCACGCCGATTTCAGCGCCGACTTCGAACGCCTGAGTCAGGTCGACTTTGTTCAGGAGAACGGTCCCGATCGGATTGAGATAAAGCGCCAATTAATCGAACAGATAGAGCAAGTGATCGCTCCGCAGGTCGTGATTGCCTCCAGCACCTCCTCGCTGCTGGCTTCTGACATTCAAGCCGAAGCGCGATATCCAGAGCGGATTCTCGTAGGACACCCCATGAACCCGCCACATCTGGTGCCGATGGTGGAACTTGTCGCAGGCGAACTGACTTCCCTAGCGAGCCTGCAAACGGCTGAGACCTTTTATCGACAGATGCAACGTGTCACCATCCGTGTACAGCAGGAAGTGGTCGGCCATCTGGCCAATCGTCTCACCTCGGCACTCTATCGCGAGGCGGTGCACATTGCGGCAGAAGGGATAGCCTCGGTTGAAGATATCGATAAGGCCATCACCTATGGCCCCGGCATGCGCTGGGCGCTTCTGGGTCCGCATTTGACCTATCATCTAGGAGGTGGCGTCGGAGGTTATCAAGCCTACCTCGACCATCTCGGCCCGACCCAGGAAACTCGATGGAAAGAACTTGGCAGCCCCAGGCTGACCGCAGAACTTAAAACCATGCTGGTAGCGGGGATGAAAAAGGAGCTGGAGAGTCAGGATCAGCAAACATTGGCGCAGCGACGCGACGACGCACTGGTCGAACTCTACAAACTGAAGCAAAAATACGGATTTTAGCTAGTGTCCGTCCGACTATACGGGTTGAAACGGCTGCGCGCTAAGGCTCTGAAGGAAAGGGTTTGCGGGCCACGATGCCCGCCAGCGAACCGCCTTTGCGTGAAGGTTCTAGCCCCTCCTCGTGACGCAAGATCTCCCAACCGGAAAAGATCCTCAGCAGCTCTCCGGGCTGCAGAATAAACTGCGCATCGAGCTGCCCGGGCGGAAAATCGCCCGCACTGCTGAAAGTACGCAGCACCGCCAGCCCGCCTGGCTTGATCGCCGCCAGCAGCCAGGGGAACAGCGGCCGGTGCAGATAAAAGAAACAGAGCACCAGATCATAGCCCTGCGTCAGCACTGGCGGCCGTGATTCCAGATCACAGCACTGACAATCGATCGATAGACCCTCAGCCGCCGCAGTAGCCGCCAGCTGGGCCAGCGCTTCTTCAGCAAGATCAACCGCGGTCAAAACAAACCCACGACGGGCCAACTCCAGGGTGTTACGCCCACGACCACAGGCCAGATCAAGGGCACGCCCGACCGACAACAAATCACACACCTCAAGCAACCAGGCATCGGCGACCAATTCTTCACCGCTCCGCTCGCGCCAGCGACGATTCCATTTATCTCTCGGCTCACTCATGATCAGCCAAGCTCTTCACCGTAACGCTGTACCAGCTCCTGCAAAACGGCCAGCATCCCGATGCCGCTCGGGCAGGCGCGATCACAGCGCCCGCAGGCGACACAACCGAGCTCGCCCCAACGCTCAACATCTACCACCAGTTTGTGGTGAATCCGGCGGCGGGTCCGCAAGACTTCGGTCCCCAGAGGATTATGTCCGCTGGCTTCGCGCATGAAGGCGTCAAGCTGGCAGGAATCCCAGACCCGGCTGCGTTCGGTGACACCACCGCGGATCCGGTCCTGAACACAGAAGCAGCTGCAGGTCGGACAGACAAGATTGCAGCCGCTGCAGAGGATGCAACGATCCGCGATCTCGGCCCAGAACCGATCCGGTACCTTGTCTTCCCTGAGCAGAAGGCTGGCCTGCTGCAAAAGGTCCGACTCTCCGTCCCTTTCGACACCGCGGTTTCGTAACCGACACAGTTGCTCTTCATCGCCAGCGGGGAAACCCTGCAGCAGTTTCGCTCCAAGGGTGGAATGCCCCAGTGCCAGCCAATGCTGTTCAATGGCGACCATTTCGATATCACAGTCGCCCGCAGACAGGGGCAGAAAACTTCGGTCCGCTCCCGCCTCGCCGGTCAGGCCGATCAGCAACGCCCCGCTGCGCTGACGCAGGTAGACGTCATCGGCGGGTGCGGCCAGGAAGAAGCGATCGAGAAAATGAAGCCCGGCCAGGTCCGCGCGGTTCAGACCGAACAAGGCCAGCGGTCGCAGCGCCGCCTCGGGTAATTCGACGCCGCCAGCGGCATCGATATTCAACAGCCTCTGGATCTGCGGAAAAAAGTAGCTCGTCGGTTTGCGTTGCGGGACAGCGCCAAAAAGACTGAGCTCGCCATCCCCGAAACCGGCGAGTTGACGTGTGCCGTCGGCCAGGTGCTGCGGAACCTGCAGTCGATAGTCCGTGGCGATCTCCCGCAGCAGTCGATCAAGTCCGGCCCGATCTAATTGTTTCAGCATGGTTCGATCCTCACCGCACAGACCTTGAATTCGGGAATCCCCGACTCCGGATCGAGAATATTATTGGTCAGGGCGTTGGCCGCCCCCTCCGCAAAGTGGAAAGGGATAAAGACCTGACCCGGCGGCACGCGGTCGGTCAGCCGCACTGCCAGGGTGATCGATCCCCGGCGGCTGCTGATTCTGAGCTGCTGCCGGTCGCTCAGCTGGTGCCGGGTTGCATCCTCAGGGTTGATTTCAACAAACGCCTGGCGTTCCTCGCGGTCGAGCAGGTGACTGCGACGGGTCATACTGCCGGTGTGCCAATGAACATTGGTGCGACCGGTGTTAAGCAGCAAGGGATAGTCGGCATCCGGCAGCTCCATAGATGGTCGGTAAGCGACCGGACTGAAACGCCCCTTGCCGCGGGTGCATTGCTCACGGTGCAAAATCGGCGTGCCGGGGTGGGCGCCGTCCGGGCAGGGCCATTGCAACCCCTCCCCTTCGAGGCGGGGATAACTGATGCCGCCGTAGCTGGGGGTCAGGCTGGCAATCTCAGTCATGATCTCGGCTGGATCGGCATAATCGCCAGGCAATCCGCAGCGTTGCAGCAATGCCCTCAGGATCTGCCAGTCCGCGCGGGCCTCTCCGGGCGGATCGACCGCCTTGCGACCGCGCTGCACGCGGCGTTCAGTCGAAGTATAGGTCCCCTCACGCTCGGCGTAACAGGCCGCAGGCAAAACCAGATCCGCCAACTGCACGGTTTCTGTCGGAAAAATATCAATCACGGCCAAAAACTCCAGCGCCTCCAGCCCTTTTCGCACCAGCGCCTGATTGGCATCGGAAATCATCGGATTCTCACCGAGAATCAGCATCCCGTGCAGCCTCCCCTCGGCCGCGGCCTCGATGGCGTGAGTCGACATCAGACCTTGAGTTCCCGGCAGTTTCACCCCCCAAGCGCAGGAAAACTTCTGCCGGACCAGCGGGTCGGCCACCTGCTGGTAGCCACTAAAAACGTCGGGTAAAGCCCCCATGTCGCAGGCTCCCTGAACGTTGTTCTGACCGCGCAGGGGATTGATCCCGGTGCCGGGGCGCCCCAGGTTGCCGGTCAACAGCGCTAGGTTTGACACCGCGCGCACGTTGTCGACTCCATGGCTGTGCTGGGTGATCCCCATGGCGTAGACGAGCATTGCCTTGTCAGCGCCGGCGAAGAGACGTGAAGCGTCTATAATCTGCCCGGATTGCAGACCAGTGATGTGCGCCACCTGGTCAGGAGTGAAAGGGTCCAGCGACTGCTGCAGCTCGGCAAAATTTTCGGTGCGTCCCTCGATAAAAGCCCGGTCCTCCAGCCCATCCTGCAGAATCTGGCGCATCATGCCGTTGAGCAGGGCGACGTCGCTGCCGTTCTGGTGGCGCAGGTGCAGATCGGCGTGCCTACTCAGGCGAATCTTGCGGCTGTCGGCGACAATCAATCTGGCACCACGCTGCACCGCCTGCAAAATCCGACTGCCGATCAGCGGATGTTGCTCGGTGGTGTTGGAACCGATGACAAAGATCAGATCGGTCTCTTCAAAACAGCTCAAACTGTTGGTCATGGCCCCCGAACCGAGAGTCTCGACCAGTCCGGTGACGGTTGAGGAATGGCAGAGACGCGCGCAGTGATCAATATTGTTGGTGCCATAACCGGCGCGGGCCAGCTTCATCAGCAGGTAATTCTCTTCGTTGCTGACTTTGGCCGAAGAGAGGAACATCAGACTGTCGGGGCCATGTTTGCGGGCAATACCGCTCAATTTTGCGTGAAGCAGATCAAGCGCCGTCTGCCAGTCGGTGGGTTGCAGACTGTCATTTTTACGGATCAGAGGTGTTTTTAAACGCTCAGGATGGTCGACAAAGGCATGCGCGTTCCAGCCCTTGATGCAGAGCTGGCCCCGAGTGGTCGGATGATGCCCCGCCGGTTCGACCCCGAGCAGCCCCCCCTGAGCATCGCTGAGCAGGTAGAAATTACAGCCGGTACCGCAATAGGGGCAAGTGGTCAGAGTCGCCTTCATAGTGCCCCCCGTAAATGTTCAACTTCTTCCAGCCAGAAGATCGGGCCGTCCGTGCAACAATAGAGATGCTCGATCGTGCAGTGCCCGCACTTGCCGACACCGCAACGCATCTGACGTTCAAGGGACAGCATGATCTGCTGCGGCCCGGTAAGCCCCAAACGACGTAGCTCCGCGATCACCGGTCGATACATCGACGGAGGCCCAACGATCACCGCGCAGCTGTTGGCAGGGACGAGCTGTACATTAAGCGACAAATCGGCCAACAGATTGGTTAGCAGGCCGGTCTCACCATCGTAACAGGAGGTCGCCGGGCTCTGATCAACGATATAGCGGCAACTGAAACTATCGCTGAGCTGCCAGTTGACCAACTCCTCCTTAAACAGCAGATCCTGCGGCGAACGTGCGCCGTAAAGGATTTGGACCAGAGGGTAAGCGGTCGGTTGATCCTGACAATACTGGATTAAGGATCTGAGCGGTGCGAGACCACAGCCGCCAGCGAGCAGCAGCAGCTGTTTGCCGTACAAGGCATCAAGTTGAAAGGGGCGGCCGAAGGGACCGCGGATTCCGACTTGCGCGCCAGGTTGCAGCTGATGCAGGGCGCTGGTGAGCAGACCGGCCTTGCGCACCCCCAGCTCGAAGTAGCCGGTGCGGGTTGGTGAGTTAGCAATGGAGATCGGCGCTTCAGTCAAACCAGGAATCGACAGCTGAATGAACTGACCCGGCTGATGATTCAATTCACTGCCGTCTTCCAACTGAAGCCGGAACAGCTTTTCCTGTGGAGTCAGGTCACTGACCGCCAGTAAGCGACAGGGACGCGGCGCGTAGATTGAAGTGTTCGCTGTAGCTTGGCGCATCATGACTCCAGGGTAAAAGAGAGCAATAAAAGCAGGAACCGGCGGGATGTCCTCCCCGCTTAATATAAGGTTGATAGGTGCGACACCTCTTCCAACCTGAACAGCATGTGGCCTGCGGCTGTTGCCGTAGGGAAGTTAAGTGCCAACGTTGGACGAAGGCAACAGCCGCAGGCCACATGTGCGTTGAGAAGAGAACCAAGGCAGATAAGCTGTTTCAATAAGACCAGACCAGCGTTGAAACCCTGATCGACTCTACTTTTTCTGACAGTTGCTCTGGGCACGCATGCTGGAATCCAGTTCTGATTCGCAACGGCAATCATGACTGGTCTTCGCAGAATTACATGCTCCACGCAAGCCGCGACGGCGCATTAACAGGCCCGCAGCCAGGCCGGCAAAGGCGAGCAGAAAAAGCACCAGAGCGAGGGCAAAAAGTTTCATTGTTTAACCTGTTTCATAAAGGTCAGAAAAGCCGGACTTGAGTATTCTATTATCGCTTCATTGTCATGGATTAGAAAATAGGCGGCGATCCGGTTTTGTTCAACCAGCTCACGCCCCCGCTCTTCCCCCAAAACCATCAAGGCCGTCGCCAGGGCATCAGCCCGCGCACAGGTTGAGTCTAACACAGTCACCGACGCCAGCTTGTGGCGGATAGGCTGACCACTGGCAGGATCAATGGTGTGGACGTAGCGTTGCCCGTCTTCAATATAAAAGTTGCGATAGTTGCCGGAGGTGGCGACAGCAGTGCCACTGAGAGGGAAAACCTTCTCGACTTCACGGCTGTCTTCCAACGGTTTTTCAATCGCCACCCGCCAGGGAGAGCCATCTCCCCTTCGTCCGACAACCTGCATTTCACCGCCGATTTCCAGTAGAAAGTTGTTGATCCCCTGCTGTTTGAGCAGCAGGGCGAGCTGATCGACGGCGTACCCCTTGGCCACCGCAGAGAGATCAAGCTGCAGAAGCGGTACCTGCTTTCTGATGGCCGGCGGATTGTTTCGCAATTCAAGTTTTGTATAACCGACCCGCGCCAGCTGTTCGCGAATCTGTTCTACACTCGGAGTCTTTGCCTGCCGCTGTCTGGCTCCAAAGCCCCAGAGTTCGACCAGGGGGCCGACGCTGATATCGAAGGCGCCGCCGCTCAGGCGACTGATTTTCTGCGAGAGTCGAATAACCTCGGCTGTCTCCACCGAAATGCTGAACCAATCAGTGCTCTGTAGCTGGTTAAAACGTGAAATTTCGGAGTCGGGATCATAGGTGGACATCAGCCGATTAATTTGATCAAGACGCTGCTGCAGCTTTTTTTTCAAGACCACAGGGTCTGGCTCTGCGGCGCCGGGCAGCAGGCTGACCGACCAGGTAGTGCCCATGGTCGCGCCACTGAGATGCAGGGTTTGGGTTGTTTTCTGCTGCTGGCATGCGGCGACCAGACCCAGTAACAAAGCAGCTGACAGCAACTTAAGAAGAAGACGCACCATTAAAGATCGGCCAGCCCTTGCGCATGACGAATCATCCGTTTCATCGCCTTCTCTTCCTGATTCTTCAAAGCGAGAAATAAATCGGAGGCCTTCTGGTCGTCACACTTTTCGAGCAGGTGGTCAAAGTAATTGAAGAGTATCTTTTTGTAGTTGATCGCCGCACATAACAGGGAATCCAGATCGGTTCTGGCGTTTTCGCCCAGGATTGCTGCATCGGCCAGGGGGAATTCGAGCTCCAGCCCCTTATGCCAGTAATCTAGGGACTGGGAAGGAGCCTCTTCACAAAACTCTTTCAAGGCCAACGCCCGGTGCTGTTCATGATCGATGAGGTAATCGAGCATCAATCGCACTCGCGGCGAAACCTCCCCGTCTGCCAGATGCTGGTAAAATCGGCTGACAGCGCGATGGTAGTCCGGAGCCAGTTTTTTCAATATTGTCCGTGTCTGTTCAAAGCGCATCGCCCACTCCTGCTGTTCGTGCCCACTGTACTTTAGATGCCGAAATCGTCGAAGAGGATATTGTCCTGTTCTACGCCGAGATGGTAGAGCATCGCGGATGCCGACTTGTTCATCATCGGCGGACCGCACATGTAATATTCGCAATCCTCAGGAGCCGGATGCATGGCGAGGTAATTGTCATAGAGATATTGATGAACAAAACCTACCGCCCCGTCCCAGTTATCTTCAGGCAAGGGTTCAGACAGCACCAGATGCCATTCAAAATTCTCATGCTTGGCGGCCAGTTCGTCAAACTCCTCAACGTAAAAAGCTTCACGCAGACTGCGGGCACCGTACCAGAAACTGATTTTGCGCTGCGAATGCAAGCGTTTAAGTTGATCAAAAATGTGCGAACGCATCGGCGCCATTCCCGCACCGCCACCGATAAAGACCATCTCGGCGTCGGTCTCGCGGGCGTAAAATTCACCATAGGGACCGGAGATTTCGACCTTGTCGCCCGGTTTCAGATTAAAGATAAATGAGGACATCTGGCCGGGAGGTGCATCCGGAATTTGCATCGGCGGCGGGCAGACGCGCACATTGAGCATAACGAGCCCCTTTTCGTCGGGATAGTTAGCCATCGAATAAGCGCGCATGATGGGTTCTTTAACCTCTGAACGGTACCGCCAGAAGTCGAATTTATCCCAATCAGGCCGGAAAAGTTCGTCAACCTCCATGGTCTTGTATTCTGAAACATGTGGCGGGGCTTCGATCTGAATATAACCGCCCGCACGAAAATCGAGATCTGCCCCTTCGGGCAGTTCGAGAATCAACTCCTTGATAAAGGTTGAGCGACAGATGTTGGAACGCACCCGACATTCCCACTTACTGATCGAAAAGATATCGGCCGGAAGTTCAAGTTCCAGGTCCTGTTTGACGTTGACCTGACAGGAGAGCCGGTACCCCTCCTTCGCTTCGCGTTTATTGATATGCGCAGTTTCGGTCGGCAGGATATCGCCGCCTCCTGCCTTGATCTTGACCCGGCACTGGGCACAGGTCCCGCCACCGCCACAGGCCGAAGGAATAAAGATATTTTTGTTGCCGAGCACACCCAGCAGCTTGTCTCCAGGTTCTACCAGCAGCCGTTTGCTCGCATCGTTATTGATGCTGATGCTGATCTCACCGGAGGGGATCAACCGCGAGCGCGCCGCCAGAATTAACGCGACCAGAAACAACACGATTCCGGTAAATATGAGAACGCCTAAGGCAATTTCAGTCATGATCAATTCCGTTTAAGTTGATACTTCCGCAAAATCGATGGCTAGGCAAAGATTTCGTCCTGCAAGGCCTGATAAATTTTCAGTGGCGAAGGCATACGCTTGTCTGTCGAGAGTTTGAAAAAAGCGTTACCGCAGCAGGACGGACTTTTTGCGCAGACTTCAGAGTTGGATGCCGGAGAACGCCATAAACGCCATGGCCATCAGGCCCGCGATCATGAAGGTGATCCCCAGCCCGCGCAGACCGACGGGCACATCCGAGTATTTCATCTTCTCGCGGATCCCGGCCAGCGCGACGATGGCCAGCGCCCAGCCCGTGCCGCTGCCGAAACCGAAGACGACGCTTTCGGCAAAGGTATAGTCCCGCTCAACCATAAACAACGAACCGCCAAGAATGGCGCAATTGACCGTGATCAAAGGCAGGAAGATGCCGAGGGCATTGTAGAGCGAGGGAACGTAGCGATCGAGGACCATTTCGAGAATCTGCACAATAGCAGCAATCACCCCGATATAGCAGATCAGCCCGATAAAGGTCAGGTCGGTATCCGGTATCCCCAGCCAGGAGAGTGCCCCTGCCTTAAGAAAGTACTGGTAGATCAGGTTGTTGATCGGCACCGTAATGGTTTGTACCGCCACCACCGCGACGCCAAGACCGACGGCGGTGTCGACCTTTTTCGATACGGCAAGAAAGGTACACATGCCGAGAAAAAAGGCCAGCGCCATGTTCTCGATGAAGATCGATTTGATCAGGAGGCTGAGATAATGTTCCATCTCCTAGCTCTCCTCGATCTGATCTGTTTTCCAGCTGCGCAACGCCCAGATCAGCAAGCCGATGATAAAAAATGCACTCGGCGGCAGCAGCATCAAGCCGTTCGGCTGGTACCAGCCGCCGTCGTTGGTAGTCGGCAGGACGGTCATGCCGAGCAGTTTTCCGGCGCCGAGCAGCTCGCGAAAAAAGGCCACGATCAGAAGTACCAGACTGTAACCGATGCCGTTGCCGATGCCGTCGATAAAGCTTAAGACCGGTGGGTTCTTCATCGCAAAGGCCTCCGCCCGCCCGAGCACGATACAGTTGGTTATAATCAGGCCGACGAACACCGACAGTTGCTTGCTGACGCCGAAAGCATAGGCCTTCAGAAACTGATCAACAATTATAACCAGGGTCGCAATCACCGTAATCTGGGCGATGATACGAATGCTGCTGGGAATCTGGTGGCGCATCAGGCTGACCGAAAAGTTGGAGCTGGCCACAACAAAGGTCACCGCCAGGGACATGACAATTACCGTCTCCAGCTTGGAGGTCACCGCCAGAGCCGAACAGATCCCGAGAACCTGCAGGCCGATGGGATTCTTGTTAAAAATGGGATCGAGTAAAACTTCTCTGGCACTGCTCATAGTTTGAGCCCCTCCTTCTTCAGCTTTTCGAGAAACGGTTTGTAACCGTCTTCCCCCATCCAGTATTTAAGCAGATTGCTGACTCCACGCCCGGTCAGGGTCGCACCGGAAAGACCGTCGGCTTGATATATGGCATCGGGCGAGGTCTTATCGACCCTGCCTTTCAGAACCTCAATGCGGGTATTACCGGCCTCATCGTATATCTTCTTCCCCGGCCACTGTTTTTTCCAGTTCGGGTTGTCAATTTCACCTCCCAACCCCGGCGTTTCGCCATGTTCGTAAAAAGCGAAGCCCTTGACCGTGGTCAGATCGCTAGCCAGCGAGATAAAGCCATACATCGTCGACCAGAGCCCCTTGCCATGAACCGGCAGAATTAATTGCTGGAGCTGATTATTGGTTATGACCAGATAAACCGCCTTGTAGCGCGACCGGACCTTGATGTGGGCCAGATCAAGAGCTTGCGGAATCGCTCGATTACTTGCGGGGTCACGCGCCAGGGTCCGGCTGTCAAACCCGGCGAGGGAGAACTTGTCGGTAAATTTGGCGGTTTTCAGATCGAGAATACGGGTCTCAATTTTGCTGAACTGCTCCTCAACCGGGATATCCGCCTGATAGAGGCCTGCCGCCTGCAGGATGTTCTTGCGTTTCTCCTCAGTTTTGTTTTTTTCCTGGCGCGCGTGCAGACCGACCGCCGCCACCGAGACCAGAATCGAGCAGATCAGACAGAGCAGAAAAGCGACGCCCAGGACTTTACGGGTACTATCCCTCGACATGACGCAGCCTCCGCTTGATATGGACTTTCAGCACAAACTGGTCGATCAGCGGCGCGAAGACATTGGCAAACAGGATGGCCAGCATCATCCCCTCGGGGAAGGCCGGATTAACCACCCGAATCAGAATACACATGGCACCAATCAGCAAACCGTACAGCCACTGGCCCTCTTCGGTCATCGCCCCCGAGACCGGGTCGGTCGCCATAAACACCAGACCAAAGGCGAAGCCGCCAAGCACCAGATGCCAGAGCGGCCCGAGAGAGAACATCGGGTTAGTGCTGCTGCCGATGACAAGAAACAAGCTGGAGAGCGACACCGCACCGATCAGGCCGGAGAGCATGATGCGCCAGGAGCCGATTCCGGTAAAGATAAGCACCGCCGCTCCGAACAGGCAGGCGAGGGCCGAGGTCTCCCCCATCGAACCGGGGATCAGGCCGATAAAGGCATCGAACCAGCTGGTTGCAGCGGTGACCGCATGCACCCCACCTTCGGCGGCTCTACTCAGTGGAGTCGCCCCGCTGAAGCCATCGACCGCAGTCCAGACACTGTTCCCGGAGATCTGGGCCGGATAAGCAAAGAACAAGAAGGCCCGTCCGGTCAGCGCCGGGTTGAGGAAGTTCTTGCCGGTGCCACCAAAAATTTCTTTACCGATCACGACCCCGAAACTGATCCCCAGCGCCACCTGCCAGAGCGGCAGGGTCGGCGGACAGATCAGCGGGAAAAGCGAGCCGGTGACCAGAAAACCTTCGTTCAGATCATGACCGCGGACCATGCAGAACAGCGATTCCCAGATACCACCGACAATATTGGTCACCAAATAGATCGGCACGAACCAGACCGCGCCAAACATCAGGTTGTCGGCCAGGCTGCCGGGATTTCCGGCATAGCCGAGCAGGGCGAGTAAGGATCCGCGCCAGCCTTCGACCCCGCCACCGGTTACCTGGAGCGCTGTGTTGCCCTGAAAACCGGTATTCCACATCGCCATAAAAAAACACGGCAGCAGCGCGACCACCACCGTGATCATCACCCGCTTCAGATCAATGGCATCCCGAACGTGCGGCGCACCGCCGGTCACCTCACCGGGGGTGTAAAGAAAACTGTCGGCCGCTTCGAATAAAGGATACAGCCGCTCAAGCTTCCCCCCCTTGGCGAAGTGGGGATGAAGTTTATCGAGGAAGGTCCGCAACAATTTCATTAGCCCTCTTTTTCTATCTTCTGCAGGGTTTGGCGCAAATGTATACCGTAATCGATCTTCCCCGAGCAGACAAAGCTGCACAGGGCCAGATCCTCTTCATCCAGTTCCAGACAGCCCAGCGACTGAGCCAGATCTGTATCCAGGGTCAGGAGCGTGCGCAACAGCCAGGTGGCCTTGACGTTGAGTGGCATCACCTTTTCAAATGAGCCCACCGGCACCATAGCGCGCAAACTCCCGTGGGTGCTGGTGGTCATGGCCTGAGGCCGCTTTGGCAGCAGCGCGGCGGCGAACACCCGGTTAATCGAAAACTTCCTGAACCCGGGCAGACACCAGCCGAGAAATTCACGCTGCGAATCTTCGGCAATAACCGAAACCTGATTGTGGAATCGCCCCAAAAAATCGAGCGGCTCAACCGCCCGCCGACCAGCCAGGACCGATCCGGAAATAACCCGGTTCTCCCCAGGCTGCAGTTGACCCGCGACCAGCTCTGGTAGCGAGGCACCGAGGCGCGTACGGATTGCGCGCGGATCTTTAACCGCCGGCCCGCAGAGCGAAACAATCCGCTCGGTAAGAATGCGCCCGGTCAAAAACAGGTGACCAATGGCGATCACATCCTGGTAACCGATATGCCAGACACAGCGTTGCTGGTTAACTTTTTCAAGAAAATGGATATGGGTGCCGACCAGCCCCGCGGGATGGCAGCCGGAAAACTCGCTGATAGTGATCCCTGCGGGTGCGGTGATCCGAGCTCCGGGCTGCTTGCACAGGTAGGTCTTACCTGCAGTGAGTTGGCGGATAACGGTGAGGCCCGCCTCGAACTCGGCCGCTCTCATTCCGATCGCGAAAGCTGGATCCGCCGCCAGCGGATTGGTGTCAATGGCGGTCACAAAAATCGCCGCCGGACGGGTCTGCGGCTCCGGCACCTTACTGAATGGCCGGGTGCGGAAGGAGGTCCACAAGCCGGAAACCAGCAGCTGTTGTTCAACCTCGTTGGTCTCAAGCTGGCCGAGGTGCTCTGGAGTGTAGGCGCTAAAGGTGAGCTCGTCAGCACCGACGATCTGGATCACCAGCGAAAGAAAGGCGCGCCGCTCACCGCGGTTGATCGCGATGACGTTCCCCGCGGCCGGGGCGGTGTAGCGAATGGCAGGATGCTTCTTATCCACAAAGAGGGGCTGTCCAAGCATTACGACATCCCCTTCGGCCACCAGCAGGGTCGGCTTCATCTCCTGATAATCACTGCCTAAGAGCGCGACATGCTGAACCGGCGGCCCCGCCTCCACCTGCATTCGGGGAGCACCGCTGAGCGGCAGATCGAGACCTTTTTTTATCCGTATCATAGGGATGCCTTCAAGCTGAACAAGTACGTGGTGCCCGACTGAAGATGGTTCAACAGCCATACTAAAGGAAGCACTTGCATGATGACCAGAGTATATATGAAAGATGGTAGGGATAACGGAACTCTCAAGCCCGTTTTGTGGGCCTGAAACCATTGGTCGATCGGTTGAGGGCTGCAGGTTGGAGCAAAGACCTCTGCCAGCGGCGCTTTTTGCATTCGTTCAACCAACACAGCCAGAACCATTACGTCCCCCTGTCACAGGATGAGAGCATGAAGAGGAGGTCACATAAAGAGGGCACACAGAGACAAGATGCGGGCTTCTCTTGCGTATGGATCATTTCCCCATTATTTGCTCCGCCGAAAGTCGGCTTAAAAGTACCGGGACGGCGGTTTCAACGCGAAGGATGCGTCGACCGAGACTGATCGGGGTGAATCCGCAGGCCTGTAATTTTTCAACTTCATAGGGGATGAAGCCGCCTTCGGGGCCAATGGCCAGAGATATCGATTCACGGATGCCGGTTGGACAGTTGCTGGCCGCAACCGGGTGAGCGACATAAGCTCTGGACCCGGAAATAATCCGGGGCAACTCATCTTCGACAAATGGCTTGAACAGCTGTTTCAGGTGAACCTGAGGCAGGATTGTATCACAAGCCTGTTCCAACCCGAGCAGTAGTTGCTCCTGTAGTTTTTCTGCCTGCAGCAGCGGACTCCCCCAGAAACTCTTTTCAACCCGGTAACTGTTAATCAGATAAATCTGTTTAACCCCGAGTGAGGTGACAGCCTGCAATACACGCTTGAGCATTTTGGGACGGGGAAGCGCAAGCAGAAGGGTAATCGGGAGGGCTGCCGGTGGCCGCTGGTCGAGTTGAACTTCAAGCTCCAACCTCTCAGATGTCAGAGAACACACCCTCCCCTCACCCATCAAACCACCCAACTTGCCGAGGCGCAGACTATCGCCGATCTGAGCGCGATGCACCTCAAGCACATGTTGCAGCCTCCGTCCGGTGAGTGTCACCCGATTATCGCTGATAAAGTCTTCGTCGTGTAACAGGATTGTATTCATTCCTTGATCTCCAGGCGGCTCATTGACGCGGCCGGACGAGTTGACCACAAAGCCCCAAACAAGGTATTAGATAACCCCTAATTTTTCAAACATTCCGATTCCAAGAGGAGAACTAACATGGCTCAAGCTGAAGCACGTCACATTCTGGTCCCTACCGAAGAGGCCTGTATCGAACTGAAAACAAAGATCGAGGGGGGCCTCGATTTTGCTGCCGCCGCAGCCGAACATTCAAAATGTCCTTCCGGCCGCTCCGGTGGTGCGCTCGGCTCGTTCGGCCCTGGCCAAATGGTCAAAGAATTTGACGAGGTGGTTTTCAGTGGCGAGATCGGCAAGGTACTTGGTCCGGTCAAGACCCAGTTTGGTTATCACCTGATCGAAATCACCAAACGTACGGCATAGAGTGAAGAGAACTATGGCAACAAAGGGCTGCAAGCTGGGAGGCTCTTTGTTGCCATGATTTTCGGCCAAATTAACTTTTCAAGAGCCATTACCTGGCAGAGTTTCAAAGATATGCTGGCGGAAAATTACATAACAAAATCTGCAGCGTAAATACCGTATATCTCGCAGCCAAAAATATTATCACTTCCCCGCCTGCCCCCCCCCCCCTGCAACCTCCTGCCTGAGACCTCTCTGACAACTCCATAATCTCGAAGCCTCTTGCAAAGTGAAGCTACCAACCTGTAAATAATACTATGATGCCGAACATCAGAGGTACCATAACCTTGTCAGGGCATGGGCCTGAACACAACTGATCACCAATTACAAAGTTGAAGGTTCCATGATGCCGCTCATCAGTCATTTTGATCAGAAAGTCAGAAATTACCTCATAAGCATTTGAAATATAGATATTTTACTATATTATGATGAGGGCCTAAGTATTTGTTTTCTATCGGATATCACGGTTAGAAGGGGAGGTTTGTTATTGCCTCTAAAGAAAAAAAGTTCTAATATGTAGATTCTTTAAAGAAAGATAAACAAAAGAGGAGATCAAGAGCTCACTGCCGATGTTTCAAGCCCTCGATTTTTTGGAACGCCTGAAAGGGCTTGCGCAATTTTACCCTTCAAGGGAAGCCAGGAAAGATTCGAGTGACGTAAGGACATAAATGGAGGGGTTGCCCAGAAACTGTCGGGCCCTGTGGTCCGATGTGAAGCGACTGACAACATCAAACGGTTTCATTCGCTGAATGACTCCCTGATGGTCGCCAATCATATCAGCCCCATGAACCCGATCTATCCCATGAGGCCATAGCGATATGCTGCCTGATAAGGATGAGCTTACCCTTTATGGACTCCGCAGCGCTCTATAACAGCCGCATCATTGATACCTACCTGAAGCTTTTGGCTGCGCGATATCCGCATGTCGACACCAAAGAAATCTTGCGCCATGCAGGCATGGAATCCTATGAGGTTGCAGACCAGGGGCACTGGTTCACTCAAAACCAAGTTGACCTGTTCCACGAGAAATGTGTCCAGTTAACCGGCAATGAACATATCGCACGAGAAGCGGGTCGTTTTGCGGCAACTCTTGGGACTCTGGGAACAATGCGGCATTACATCTTGAGCATGTCTGGCCCGCTCAGAGCCTTTGCTCTTATCGGTGGTTCGACTCAGAAATTCGTGCGCTCCAGTGATTATTCCTCGCGCAAAATAGGCAACACGAAAGTTGAAATTACCGTCATTCCCCGCCCGGAGAGCAAAGAAAAACCTTTCCAGTGTGACAATAGGATCGGTTTCTTTGAGGCCATCATCAATATTTTCAATCTTCATAATCATCAAATTGAGCACCCAGAATGCATTTTTAAGGGAGGTAAAAAGTGTCGTTATATAATCTCCTGGAGCCAAAATCGTATCACAATCATCAGGAGGTTACGCGACGCGACCGTCCTGCTCGGAGTCATCACAACGGCAACATCCTTTTTTCTCGACCCATTGACCGCTGTAAGGGTCGTGCTACCAGGCAGCACGGTTGCAGGGTTACTTTCTGCCTGGTTTTTTGAATATATCAGGTCAGCTGAAAGGGAAAAAGGGATGGCCCAACTTTGGGACATCTCTAACCAGTTGACCGAACAGATCGACCACAACTATCGCAACACACAGCTGGCCGCTGAAGTTGGCGATGTTGTTGTTAATCAAACCAGCATCAAGGATGTTATCGAATCGGTCGTCCATGTTTTACAAAACAAACTGGATTACGACCGCGGGTTGTTTTTGTTGGCCGACGAAAAAGAGGCGCAACTTGAAATTTGCGGTGCCTATGGATACAACGAACAGCATCATGACATCCTTACCAACATATCTTTTAAACTCAATAATCCAAACAGTCTGGGGATGTTCGTTGTATCCTATCGCGAGCAAAAACCGTTTCTGATTAATGATGTCACAGAGATTATGGAGTCTCTTTCACCAAGATCCCGCCAGTTTATGCAAACCCTTGGTACCCAAAGTTTCATCTGCGTACCGATAGTTTTTAAAGGAAAGTCAATCGGAGTTTTGGCCGTCGATAACCTGAAAACCAAGAGACCCCTGGTGGTGTCCGACATTAACCTGCTAATGGGGATTACCCCGGCAATCGCCGTCAGCATCCAGAATGCTCGACTGCTTGAGGCTCGAGCGGCACAATTTGAATCAACACTTCTTGTGCTGGCTGGATCGATTGACGCCCGTGATTTTCTAACGGCCGGTCATTCAGAGCAGGTCGCTGAATACGCGAACGGGATAGCAGAAGAGCTGGGGTTAAATGAAGAGGAGTGTCGGGTTATTCGTCTGGCAGCATTGCTCCACGACTACGGCAAAATCGGTATCGAAGATTCAATCCTGAAGAAGTCTGGACCACTTACAGAAAAAGAGCATGCAATCATCAGAACCCACCCGACGAAAACCCGACGGATCCTTGAGAAGGTCGCCTTTGAGGGGCCTTATCAAGAAATCCCTGAGATGTGCGAATCTCATCATGAAAAATGGGACGGGACGGGCTATCCGAATGCGCTCAAGGGGAAGGAGATTCCACTGGGAGCCCGGATTATCGCGGTGGCCGATTTCTATGAAGCCATTACCGCAGAACGGCATTACCGTGATCCAATGTCCAGGACAGAAGCATTAAAGGTCTTTCGGTCCGAGATTGGAAAGCACTTCCAACCTAAAATTGCGGAGGCCTTCTTACGCTGCCTTAAGCGCGGGACAGTTCGCCTGCCGTTTAGAAAAAATGGTGCCGAACAGACAAAAATTAATTTCAGAGAGAAGCCTCATCATCACCGAATCGCTTACCGTTCTGATATTTCGGCCAAAGCTGGACAGAGAGTCATAACCGGAACTAGTGTTAATATCAGCGCGGGGGGGATGTATATCAACAGTCCTCAAGCGATCAGGCTAGCCCCTGAAAATGAGATTCAAATCACCTTCACCCTGCCGGGTAAAAATGAACTTGTTCAACTTCTGGGAACGGTTGCCTGGATTAACATTTACCCCCAACCCAATCCGCAACTGCCTGAAGGATTTGGAGTCAAATTTGGCAATATCGATCCAAAAACCCATAAAATAATACAAAAATATATCGCAACACGTCTGGATTCGGCCCGTCGGACGTCACCCTGATTTATATTTCTTCCTACGAAAGTGAACAGACTTTATGAGTTATTTGATGGAGCATCCGGAGGAACACCTGCGCCTCGAAAAAAAAACTGAAGCGGGCCAGGTCATACGCCAGGCAATATGGGCTGGAATTAAACCCGGCATGCATGTTCTCGATGCAGGCTGTGGTGTCGGAAAAACAACCGCTATTCTGAAAGATGTTGTCGGCGATGACGGCCGGGTAACGGGCCTGGACTTTTCCCCTTCACGCATCGATAAAGCGCGTACCACATATAGTGCGCCTGGGGTTAATTTCATTGAGCATGATCTGCAGACGCCATTTCTTTCTACGGATTCTTTTGATGCGGTTTGGATCCGTTTTGTACTCGAATATTTCCTTGATGATCCGCTAGCGATTATCAAGAATGTCATTCACAGTCTCAAACCGGGTGGGCTGTTGATTATCGCGGACCTGGACAATAACTGTCTAACGCACTTCGGGCATCCGGAGCGTCTGGAAAGAACCATTCAGGACATCCTTTTCTGCCTACAGAAAAATCGTAATTTTGATCCTTATGCCGGGCGTAAACTTTATGCTCACATGACAGATTTGAATTTCAACGACATCAACGTCGCCCTTGAAGCACACCATCTTTTCTTTGGGGAACTCAACCCCGTAGATAGCGAAAACTGGCTGAGTAAAATCGAAATAGCCGTAAAAAACTCTGGTTGCCGGTTCGAAGAATATGCCGGAGACTTCGATGCCTGTATCGAAGAGTTTAAACAGTATTTTTTTGACCCTCGCCGGTTCATTTACACACCGCTTATCATTGTCAGAGGGACAAAACCCCTTGATTAATCACTAGAACCTTGTCGAACTATGTGGGATGAAGCTAAAATTCGGCTATTCAGGCACCGACCTTGACTCGCTTGCAGGCTCATAGTTGTAACTATGGGGCAAAAAGGTGCCGAGATATGTGCCAAACAGCTGGATTAGCAGCTAAATTATGAATAGGACGACAGGTTCCTGGCTGTTTTGTTTTTTCTAATGATTTGTTGTCTTTTAATTGGATGCCTATGTCAATTGTTTTGGTCCCTGAAGAATCCCCGGAGCGGAAGGAGGGCAGATCTGTCTCAAAAAAACGCCTGACCGATCGTGTCAACCGACTGAATTTCCTTGATAAAGCCATCATTATTCTTTTTTCACATCCCAAGTATGGCCACAAGATCACCGTTACTGCTGATCCCCTGCCCTGCAACGGCGAGATTTTTGAAGTTCGCTGGCGTGAGGGTCTTCCAGATAATATTTCTCAGTATAAAATTACCAGTATCGTGTTACCCGGCGCACCCGAAGCCTTATCCTTCACGGCTGAAAACCCAACCCTCTCCGCCGCAGGGCTTTGCTGTTCGTTGCCTCCGCAAGGCGTTTCACTTTTTGAACGTCAATTCTCACGCGTACAGGTCCCTGCCGGGATAAAGGCCACTATCTCCCAACATAGTATTTGTTTCGAGGGGATTTTAAGTGATTTTTCCGCCCACACCCTCTGTGTGAAGATCAAAATTGACAAGCCCAACAGTCGCTACTGGATTACCCCCGAGCGGCCAGTCCAACTGACACTGGAAACACAACACGAGGTTATTTTTAGCGGTGGCATGAAGATTATTCGCAGTAGGTTAAGTCCAGACAACCTTTTATTCGTTTTGGAACCACTGGAATTAAACACCCCCAGATTTGAAACCAAACATTATCGCTCCGTCCGGATGTGTCTCATTCCGGAACCGAGTCTTGCCCTGCTGCATCCCTTGACGGGTCGCCGCGTTGAATTGAATGTTGTCAATTTATCCGGGCTTGGAATGTGCGTCGAAGAGTTGCCAGCACAGGCCATGCTGCTGCCGGGGATGATCCTGCCGAAGATGCACCTTCAACTGGGGGCCGTAGCGATTCCCTGCAAGGGGCAGGTTGTCTATCGCGCAGAGCCCACGGACAACACCAGGCAGGCGCGGTGTGGAATCGCTCTGCTTGAAATCGAGACAATGAACCACCTGCGCCTCCTCTCCATGCTGCAACGAGCTCGGAACCGGAATGCTCACCTGAGCGCCGTGGTCGACGTTGAATCCTTGTGGGAGTTTTTGTTTGAAACCGGCTTCATCTACCCGTCAAAATATCTGCAACTGGCCAAACGCAAAGAAGATTTCAAGGAGACGCTGCAAAAAACCTACACGGAGCAAACTTCCATTTCACGGCATTTCACTTTTCAGGCCGATGGTCAAATCCAAGCCCACCTGTCAGCCGTCAGACTTTATGAACGAACCTGGTTCAAGCAACATCACGCAGCCAAGCGTTCAGGAAAACACGCCGTCGGCTTTGAGGTCATTCTGCAATTGGCTGAATATTTCTACAATGCCTTCTCGCTAAGCAATGAAAAAATTGGCTATATAGCAGGTATTTATCGCCCCGAAAATCGTTTTCCCACGCGCTGCTTCAGCGGGGCTGTCAAGCACCTGAAAAATCAGAAAGCGGCAAGTCTCGATCTTTTTGCCTATTTCAATTTTATTCCCGAAATTAAGGATCAATGGGCCTGGCCCGACATCCAGGTCGAATGGCAACTGGTGCAGACAACCAAAGGGGACCTGGTTGAGTTGAATGGATTTTATGAGCAGGTTTCCGGGGGGTGTATGACCGATGCACTGGATTTGAAACCTGAAATGCTTGGCCGCAAGGTCGTTGAGGAAGAATATCAGGCACTGGGAATGACGAGGCGACGTCATCTCTATTCTATCAAACGCGAGCAGGAACTGATGGCGGTCATCGAACTGCACGAATCAAACACGAGTCTCTCCCTCTCCCGAATGGATCAGGTGGTATTATGTTACGTTCTCGACGACGCCCTCCCCTCGACACAGTTAAAAGTTATGTTGAAGAGTCTCTCCACAAAGTTCAATCTGGATAATCCGCCACTGATGATATATCCTCAAGACTACGCTTCCAGCCACGGCCTCAAGGCTGACAAAAAATATCAAATGATGATCTTGAATATGCTCCATATCGAGGAATATATGCACTTTCTTAACAACTTAACAACACCCCGTAGCAGCGATTAACCCAAACAAATAAACTCCACGTATACAGGAGGGAATTTAAATGAAAAAAATCTATCTTGCTCTGTTGCTGTTCACGTTTACTGCCGGAAACCTGTACGCTTCAGGCTTTGGGGTCTTTACCCAGGGCGCAAATGGGTTGGGACAGGGGAATGCGGTCACCGCTCATGTGACAGGCCCATCGAGTCTATATTTTAATCCGGCATTATTGCCGCAGTTAGCCGGAACACAGATCGAACTGGGAACGACCTTGATCTACGCTAAACGAGAGTTTATTAGCGACCTGAGCGGCTTGACGGAAAAAGGTGAAAGTTCAGCAAAATTTCCCAGCACCTTTTACGCAACCCACCAGTTCAACGATCAATTAAGTGCCGGTCTGGGAATATTTTTCCCGTTTGGGCTCACAACGGAATGGGGAACAAACTGGGAGGGTCGTTACATTGCGACCAAATCCGAGCTGTCGACCACAAATTTCAACCCTGTGCTTGCCTACCAACTGAATGACCAGCTCTCGGTAGCGGCAGGCCTTGATATCCTTTACCTTGATGCGACGCTGGAGCGCCAGGTCAACTCCACAGGGATCGGTTTTCTAATCAACCCACCAGGTGGATTTGGGCTACTCCCCGATGCCAGCCAAAAGTTTTCAGGCGACGGCTGGGGGCTGGGCTACAATTTAGGGCTGCTTGCCAACATCACTGACACGCTCTCGTTCGGCGCCAGCTATCGCAGCCAGATCGAGGTCAAGGTTGATGGCGACCTTAGTTTCTCAATCCCAACCGGGGCAGCGCCCCTGAATGCAGTCCTGAACAATACGACCGGTAACTCAACCCTTCAATTGCCTCAGCAAGCCAGTGTTGGTTTGGCGTGGGACGCCTCGAAACAACTTACGGTAGAGTTGGGAGCCCGCTGGGAAGGGTGGAGTTCAACCCACGATATAAGCATAAACTTGGACCAACCGGTTCTAGGTCAAACGGCCGACGTAACACAGCGTGAGTGGAAGGATTCCTGGGCATTTAACCTCGGCGGGGAATATCAAGTGAATAAAATCCTGGCCTTACGCGCGGGTTACCTCTACAGCAAAAACCCGGTCCCTGATAACACGTTTGAGCCCTCCATCCCGGATGCTGATGCCCAGCTGTTTACACTCGGGACCGGCCTGACCTTCGGCCCCTGGGGGATTGATCTGGCCTATGGCTTTGAGCACCACAAAGACCGCAACAAAACCAATGGGATAGGAGCGACAACAGGTGCTACCGCAAATGGAAAATACTCAGCCAATGTTCATCTAGCGGCAGTCAGTATCGGCTACAGGTTTTAAAACCCGGGCTGATAGATCAGGTTAGCTGAAAAGAAAACGGCCTCGCATAATCGCAAGGCCGTTTTCTTTTTGTTCTGCAGGATTCATCAGGTCACATCCCGTTTAACGTCCGCATGGTCTCGTCCAACATCTGCAGCGCCTGCATCGTCGCCTGATATAGAAACCAGCTCAGAATCAGGGTTACGACCGATATGCCGACTTTCCAGGCCACCGATGTCTGTGGCCGCATCCAGACCAGAGGCAGTGCCAGTGGTCCAACAAAACCGATAGCGATCACAATAAAGGCCTTGCGCAGATACCAGGGGCTACTCGTCTCCCTCGAAAATGGAGGTCTTGAACCCTCAAGAAACTCGCCGCAATGCTTACATTTAAGCGCGGCATCCAGGATTTCTTCGGCACAAAAGGGGCAATTTTTCATCGATGCAACTCCGGGTCGTAAAGCCTGATGCCCTGCGATAGCATATTTAATCTCAGTGCCCTCGGACTACTGAGGTCGGTCGCGCACTCTGCGGACGACGGCGGGAGGCCGGCTTGTTATATGTTCTGGCTGCCCCACCAGCCCCCTCGGACCGAGGTCCCTTACCCCCGGTGGGTTTGCTCGATTTGAAAGATTTTGGCGGGCGGGTTGCCTGTGCCTCCTTGGGGGGCGCGGCGGCAGAATAGTCAAAATCGCTCAATGTGTGGCGCAGGATCTGTTTGCCGAGGGTCCTTTCGATAGCACGCACCATCTGAGTGTCCTCTCCGGCAATCATCGTAAACGCTTCTCCGGTACGCGCAGCGCGTCCGGTCCGACCGATGCGGTGGATATAGGCTTCCGGCGTATCAGGGATATCAAAATTGACCACATGCGATATCTGACTGACATCAATCCCGCGAGCGGCGATATCGGTCGCAACAAGAATCTGAACACTGCCATCACGAAAGCCGTTCAGGGCCGCCTGACGTCGATTCTGCGATAGATTCCCCTGCAGGGAAGCGGCCTTGTAACCAACCTTGCTCAGTTTTTCACCGAGGCGTTTGGCGCGGTGCTTGGTGCGAGTAAAGACCAATACAGATTCTGTGCTGGTCTGCTTGAGCAGGTGTAACAGCAGGTCAGTCTTTAAATGCTGTGCGACCGGGTAGAGTGCATGACTCACGGTTTGCGGCGGGGCGATCATATCGACCTGCACGGTTTCAGGATTGGTTAAAACCTCCTGAGCCAACTTGAGAATCTCCTTCGGCATAGTCGCCGAGAAGAGCAGTGTCTGGCGTTTGGTCGAGAGCCGCTTGACGATCTTGCGGATATCGGGAAGAAACCCCATGTCGAACATACGGTCGGCTTCATCCAGTACCAGCACTTCAACCTGACTGAGATTAATCGTCCGTTGCTGGATATGGTCGAGCAGGCGCCCGGGGCAGGCCACGACAATCTCTACCCCGCGTCTGAGTTTTTGAATCTGCGGGTTGATACTGACCCCGCCATAAACAGTCATGCTCCGCAACCCGGTCTGTTTCCCAAGGGCGATAACGGTCTCGTTGATCTGCTCGGCAAGTTCGCGGGTCGGGGCTACGATTAAAGCACGCACTTTGCCACGCTCGCCCTGCAACAGCCGCTGCAACATCGGCAGCACAAAGGCTGCCGTTTTCCCGGTCCCGGTTTGGGCCAGGCCCATAACATCACGTCCCAGCATCACCGGTGGCATCGCCTGCGCCTGAATCGGGGTCGGGGTGCTATACCCTGCGGCGCTGATACCAGCCGCAATATTAGGATGAAAATTAAAACTGTTAAACTCCATAAAACCTTCTTGTTCTTTCTATTGGTATCTATTCAGCACCAGGACGCTATTGCTCCGCATCCAGGTTGCAGCTGCTGCTTGCGGGATGTTGATTGACAACGTTGAACGCAGGCAATGGCGACAGACCAGATGCTGTCGCTGATATGCTGAACAGTTACAATGTTTATACGATACACGCAAAAAAGCCCACGGTCGAATACCGGGGCTTAAGATGTTATCGTTTCTTTTTCCGAGGTACAGCTGATTCGCCAAAGTACCAGCCCCAGCCCTCTGCTGTCAAGTAAGGGCCGCGCAACTAATCTCGGGAAGACTGTCCCAATGGGCTTCAAAGATGGCGGCTCCTGCCCTGTAGGAAGTAAATGCTAATTTACTTCCTGCAGGTGAAAATCGGAAAAGCTCAAAAAATAGTGAGCACAAAATGGGCACAAAAAGAAAAGGGTTTAGCCATATATGGCGAAACCCTTTTCTTTTAATGGTGGGCGTTCGGGGGATCGAACCCCGGACCACTGCCGTGTGAAGGCAGTGCTCTCCCCCTGAGCTAAACGCCCTGAATTGGATGGTCTTTATATCAATATCGCTCAAGACTGTCAACCGGCGACTCGTCTGAAGATCGACTTTTCATTTATCAAGTCGCATCACTCGGACATCGGCTTCGGCATGCAGGACGCCATCAATTTCGATGCGTGAAGCAACCTTATAGATGCGCCGCCGGACCTCTGTGATCTGGCCGGACAGTAGAATCAGACTAGCGACCGGTACCGGCTTGCGATAACGAACGTTGATTTCAGCTGTAACGAATTGTTCTCCCTTGCCGCGACAGGCGTAGATTGCCACCTCGTCAAGCAAGGTCGCTAAAATGCCTCCGTGGATGACACCCTGCCAGCCCTGAAAGCGTTGATCCAATTGCAGCAAGCTGGTCGCGCGACCCAGTTCGGCATCAATCGAAAAGCTCGCTTGAAGCCCGCTTGAGTTTTCGCTGCCACATACGAAACAACCTCGATCAGCCAGGACCTGTAGCTTCTCAGTTTCAGACAATTTTACGCCCTACCCCGGTATAGTCGAACCCGGACTCACGAATCAATCGGGGGTCGTATTGGTTCCGGCCATCAATAATGACATGTTGACGCATCAATCGCTTCATGGCATTGAGATCGGGATTTCGGAATGGCTTCCATTCGGTGACGAGCAACATCGCGTCGACCCCTTGCAGTGCGTCGTATTGATGATCAGTCAGGACCAGAGCTCCAGATTCAAACCACTCTGCAGGTAACTCCTTGCGTGCGGTTTCCATAGCGACAGGATCATAAGCCAGCACCCGTGCGCCGGCAGTTATCAATTCGGCGAGCAGGACCTTGGCCGGCGCTTCGCGCATGTCATCGGTGCCCGGCTTAAACGCCAACCCCCAGAGACCGAAGATTTTTCCAGAAAGATCACTCCCGAAGCGTTCTCTGACCTGAGCAGCGATCCAGCCCTTCTGGCTGAAATTACGATTTTCAACCGCCTTGAGTAAACCAGCTTCAAAATCTACCCCGTCGGCCATACGGATCAGGGCCTGCACATCCTTGGGGAAACAGGAACCTCCGTAGCCGCAACCCGGGTAGATAAACGACATGCCGATGCGCGAATCTGAACCGATCCCCTTACGTACGTTCTCAACATCAACCCCGAGCTTTTCGCACAGGTTGGCGATCTCGTTGATAAAGCTGATCTTGGTAGCCAGCATCGAGTTGGCGGCATACTTGGTCATCTCAGCGTCGCGAACGCCCATAAAAAGGGTACGCTCATGATTCCGGTTGAAGGGGGCATAGAGTTGCCGCATCAGCTCACATGCTTTTTCGCTGTCGCTGCCGATAACCACACGATCGGGTTTCATAAAATCTTCAATCGCAGCGCCCTCTTTGAGAAATTCAGGATTACTGACAACATCAAAGGTAATCGCCACTCTACGTTGGTCTAGCTCTGACTGGATCGTTTTACGTACCAGCTCGGCTGTACCGACCGGAACTGTCGACTTATCAACGATAACCGCGTAACGCTGAAGAAGCTGACCGATCTCGCGCGCAACCGATTGAACGTATTTGAGATCCGCTGAGCCATCTTCTCCCGGTGGAGTACCGACCGCGATAAAGAAGACCTCTGTGTTGGACATCCCATCAGCTAAGGAAGAGGTAAAGAGCAGTCTCCCCTCTTCTGCATTGCGCAACACCAATGGATCCAAACCCGGTTCATAAATTGGTAGTTTACCAAGTCTCAAGGCCTCAACCTTGGCTTTGTCCACATCGACACAAACGACGTTGTTCCCCATTTCGGCAAAGCAGGTACCAGTCACAAGTCCGACATAACCTGTTCCGACAACTGTTAAATTCATCAAATATCCCCTTTAGTATGGTTTTGCATATTTATGACCGTAGAAATTTAAACTGAATTGGCTGTTGGCGCAAGGTTGGATCAACACGACATCGGCGACTCTGGCGGGTAACCTTTTATATAATGAAGAAATTTTCAAGCCGTATAAAAAATGATGGGTTAACCGGAACGGTTAACCCATTGAGTTTATGGTGATCCCGCCCGGATTTGAACCGGGGGCCTGCCGCTTAGGAGGCGGCTGCTCTATCCAGCTGAGCTACGAGATCAAAGGTTTGGGGTTTATACAGGAACATGCCCAAAAAGACAAGATTCCTTAAGGAAAGAAGAGCACCGTGAAGATTTGGCTCAACACTGCAATACTCAAAATTTCAACAAACTATAAACCTTCCCATCTGGAAGCTTTTCGCGACCATGCAAAAATTCAAGTTCAGCCATAAAGGCACACTCGAAAATTTCAGCACCACAGTCATTCACCAAATCGACCACTGCTGCCATGGTGCCTCCCGTAGCGAGCAGATCATCGGCAATGATGACACGGTCGCCGGGCTTAAAAGCATCTTCATGAATCTCAAGGGTGTCGCGACCATACTCAAGCTCATAGCTGATACTGCGTGTTTTGGAGGGGAGTTTTCCCGGTTTGCGCACCAGGGTGATACCGGTCCCCAGTTTATAGGCCAGGGCAGAACCAAGAATAAACCCGCGCGCCTCAATCCCCACAATCTGATCTATTTTTTCACCGACATAGCGGTGAGCAATCAAATCAACCATACGATGAAAACTACGCGGATCAGCCAAAAGTGTGGTGATATCTTTGAAAACAATCCCTTTTTTTGGAAAATCAGGGATGTCGCGAATAATATCTTTAAGTTGGTCCATACTGCTGTTCTCCATTAAGCTCTGTTGTCAGAAGGGTGAATTAATCTTCATCAAACTCTTCGCCAGTTTTATCAGCCATGGCCTTGCGCAGTTTATTCAGGCTTTTAGCTTCAATCTGACGAATACGTTCACGGGTAACCCCGAACTGCTGACCGATCGTGTCAAGAGTCTGTGGCTCGCGATCATTAAGCCCGAAACGCAGCGCCAAAATTTCACGTTCGGTTTCAGAAAGGTCTTCCATCCATTCGAGCAATTGACTAAAACGATCCAAATCCTGGATAGTTGTTTCGGGATCAACCGCCGTTTTGTCTTCAATAGTATCGATCAAACTGTAATCGTTGTTCTCCCCCATGGGATGCTCGATCGAAAAAGTTTTTTTGACCAACACCTGCATGCGGCGAACATATTTCTCATCACATCCCATCGCAACAGCGATTTCGGCATGATTCGGTTCGCGTTTGAGACGTTGTACCAACTCGCGCGTTATTTTGACCAATTTGTTGATGTCATCGGCAACGTGGACAGGTAAACGGATTGTCCGACTCTGATTGACGAGGGCCCGTTCGATCGATTGGCGCACCCACCAGGTCGCGTATGTGGAAAAACGGCAGCCCTTACTGACCTTAAAGCGCTCGACGGCCTTGATCAGCCCCATATTCCCCTCTTCAATCAAATCCAGAAACGGAAGTCCGCGGTTCATGTAACGCTTGGCAATCTTCACAACCAGACGCAGATTTGATTCAATCATCCGGTCTCGCGCCGCCATGTCCCCCTGAGCGATAAGCCCGGCCAGATCGCGTTCATCCTGCGCAGTCAGCAGGGTCCCGCGCTGGATCTCTTTGAGATAGAGCTTTATTGCGTCGGCGGAGTGTTCACCTTCTTCATGCGCAAGTGTTACCTTGTCACCTGAATCCGAAGCTTTCTCATCGGATTCAGCCACCACGTTGAAACCATCGAAATCATTATCCGAGGCTTCAGGGTCACGACTCTCATCAAAATCAGACAGGTACTCGTTCATCGTCCCTCCCGGGTAAAAAGTAGCAGCAAGTGGTACATACTCATTAAGAAAATTACAAAACAGTCTCGAGTATAGAGTCTATTCAGGGCAAATACAAAATGGGGTCCACCGCATGCTTCCCAATTCGAACCTCGAAATGTAATCTGCCACTCTCCCCGTTAGGGGGGCGGCCGGAACTGGCAATCCGTTCTCCCTGGCTGACGAACTGCCCCTGACTGACATAATTTTTACTATTAAAACCGTAAACCGTAAAGAAATCATTTTCATGTTGCAAAATCATCAAATGTCCAAAGCCCTGGACGCCATTGCCACTATAAATTACCTTCCCTGCAGCTGCAGCTCTGACCATGCTCCCTTCTCTCGCGGCTATCTCAAGGCCCTTCCCGCCCCCTTTTCCCGGGACACCGAAAGCGCGCAATATCTTGCCACGTAAAGGCCAGTGCAGTTTAATCTTGACCTTGTTTGTTTTTATTGGGTTCAGATCTCGAGGAAGAGTCAGAGTTGAAGGCTTAGTAACCGAGATTGAGCTTGTACTTGTCTCATCCAGCGCTGGCGACTCTTTATTGGGCCCGATGATGTCAGCCTTGACAATTTTAACCGGTTTTACCGATGCTGAAACTGTCGCGGGAACGTACTTTGACTGGCTGGCACCAGGAATAAAAATTCTCGTTCCTATCCGGAGTTGAGAGGGATTGCTAATTCCATTGATCCTCGCCAGATAAGCTTCATCAACCCCGTAGGTCTTACTGATACGGTAGAGAGTTTGCCCCGGAGCAACCTGATGGTAGACTCCCTGCCCGACACAACCGTTCAAAAGCAGTACGAGTACCACAATCAACAGATATTGACTAAAAAGCATCCCCATCTGTCGAAAACATCGGCTGGTGTAATTCATAACCCCTTGGGTTTTCCCTCGAGTTTAAAGGGACGAAGAGTGTAGGTAAAATATCCAGATCGCCAATAATAACCACAAAAAGGAGTAGAACAATTAAGGTTAAGAGATCCAGGTAAAGTCCAATAAAAATCCGGCAGCAATGACTGTCCAGACACCCTACCACGCGAAGAACTTACCAACGTGTTAAAAATTCCAGGGCAATTCCAGAATTATTAAGTATAAAAAAATAAGTATGAAACGACCGGTTTCATATAAAAGCACTTCACGAAAATTCCCCCGCGACCAAGTCGAGCGCAGCTCAACTCAATCAAACAGGCGCGAGTCAGGAATCTAAAGAAAGAAGCAATCGCAAAGACTAACCCCTCAACACCTGTGGAGCATATGTCGTGTCAGCCGATGAAAGAATCCAACTGCGGCCAGGTTCAGCACAAAGGATGGGACATCCCTCTTCACTCAAAACCACCTAAATCATTTTGTTCACTGGCCTTCGTTCGGCCAACCCCGCTCCCCGATCAGAGGAACAAAGCGGCAATCCATGAGCTCTTCGCGAGTAAAGCTACCATCGATATTGCGACGCAAGCGCAATAAGACTTGTCGGTCAAGGGGCCCGACCGGAACGACCAAGGGAGCACCTACAGCAAGTTGATCGAGGAATTCGACCGGAATCTCCGGCCCTCCTGCGGTGACAATAATTCCATTAAAAGGGGCCTGGTCTTTCCAACCAATCGTGCCATCACCAACTTTAAGATTAATGTTGGTCAGACGAAGATGATCAAAAATACGCCGTGCACGGCTGGCAAGGATCGGAATACGTTCGATAGTGTAGATCCGGCTGACCAACTGCGCCAGGACTGCGGTCTGATAGCCCGAACCCGTGCCTATCTCCAGGATTCGCTCTCCTCCTTTTAACTCCAGCGCTGAGGTCATGGCGGCCACCATGAAAGGCTGCGAAATTGTCTGTTTTTCTCCGATCGGCAGGGTCGAATCAGAATAGGCATGCTGCCGGTAACCCTCATCGACAAAAAGGTGCCGGGGAGTTGCGCGCATCGCCCTCAAAACACCTTCATCAGTAATATTTCGCGCCTTTATCTGGTTTTCCACCATTCGGCGTCGGGCAACTGCATAGTCCATATAAACTAATCCAGAGTTCGCGAAAGGTCCCAATCCGCCATCTCTTTTAGGGCGACTTCGCTGGTCAAGCCTGTCCTCAGAGGTGTGATCGAAACCTGACCGGCTGCAACGGCGTTACAATCACTCCCGGGAATATTTTCAAACCCGGCAATTCCCCCGCCTATCCAGTAATAAATCCGTCCGCGAGGATCTGTTTTCTGAATAATCCCCTCCCCGTAATGTCTCTTCCCCTGACACGTCAAACAGATTCCATTGATTTCACCAGTAGGAATATTGACATTGAGAAAGGTACCCTCAGCCATTCCGATTATCAGAACCTGACGCACCAGATTGCGTGCGATAGTGCTCACACGGATCAAATCAGCATGAGTAAATTCGCGTGCGTCCAGCGAAAAAGCGATCGCGGGTATTCCCATCAAAGCTGCTTCCAGCGCAGCACAGACCGTCCCTGAATAGGTAATATCATCACCCATATTTGCACCCAGATTCACTCCTGACACCACAAGCAGGGGCTTCCCCTCAACGAGACCATGAACGCCAAGGTTAACGCAGTCGGTCGGGGTGCCATCGATCGAAAACACTCCGCGGCGGATCTCGTCGGCGCGCAAGGGGGAATCAAGGGTCAACGCATGGCCAATGGCGCTGCGATTACGATCCGGAGCGACAATAACGATCTGGTGAAATTCGGCAACTGCATCTGCTAGACAGGCCAGCCCGGGGGAATGAACGCCATCGTCGTTCGTCACCAGAATAAAACTCACGACAACCGCTCCCCTGCTTGCTCTTTCAGCAAATCACGCAGTTTTTTCAGGCGCTCAATGATACTCTCAATATTAACGAGGGAATGTTCTTCAGGGACAGCTAGCTTCTGCGAACTCTTTAACTTCTGGCGAGCGCCAGTTATAGTAAAGCCCTGTTGATAGAGTAATGACTTTATCAGCAGGGCCTGTTCGATATCTTCACGGCGATAAAGCCGTTGATTGGAACGGCTTTTGACCGGTTTCAGCGACTTGAACTCAGATTCCCAATAGCGCAGAACATGTGACTTAACGCCGACAAGCTCCGCAACTTCTCCGATCTTAAAAAAAATCTTGTCCGGAATCAGAACCGCCACCGCAGCCGCTTCAACTAGTCTTGATTGATGGAAGTTTTGAGAACCTGACTCGGTTTAAAGGTCAGGATACGTCGAGATGAAATTTCAATTTCATTCCCTGTTTGCGGATTCCGTCCGCGACGCGATGCCTTCTCCTTGACAACAAAGTTACCAAAACCGGCGATTTTGATTTTTTCGCCAATTTCAAGGGTTTCTTTCATCAGGTCGAAGACGAGCTCTACGATGGCCGCAGATTCTTTTTTCGAGAAACCGGTAGCCAGATAAACACTTTCAATCAGATCAGCCTTGGTCATGTTCCCTCCTGCGAAACATTGGCAGGTCCATCAATGCAACTACTATCTACTTGATATTTCAGGTTTTATATCACAGGGTTTGACTAGCCGCAATACCTTTTAACGAATTTCAGCAGCCAATTGATGACAGATCGAATTCACCAACTTACCGTGGGCCTTGGTCACATCCTCTTCCGTCAGGGTCTTTTCTGCCGAGCCATAACGTACCCTTAAAGCGAGGCTTTTCTTCCCTTCGGGAATACCCTTGCCGGTATAAACATCAAAGATTACAACGCTTTGCCCATATTTTCCTAAGTGGCGTCGGGCAACATTCAATACTTGTTCAGCCTCAATATCCGCCGCAAGCAGGAGAGCACTGTCACGATCAACCGCCGGAAATTTAGAAGGAAAATCAAAAACAACCTGCTTGATAGTCTGATTAAAGAGCAAATCCAGATTGAGATCAAAGATAAAAACGGTTTGATCGAGATTAAAATCCTTTTGAACCAGAGGATGAAGTTCACCAATGGAACCGAGCACTATTTTTCCACTTTTAACCAAAGCGGATTTCCCCGGGTGCAGATAGGGCTCACTTCTTTCACTGCTAAAAGTAAAGTCCTTGACTCCAAGTGTCATTAATATTTTTTCCAGGACCCCCTTGAGGTCATAAAAATCAACTGGCCGGATGCTGCTCGCCCAACCAACAGGTGCATTCCGTCCGGTAATCGCTGCGGTCAAATGAAGCTCCTGGCGACTACCACGTGTTCCTTCAGCAGTAAAAAAGACCGGTCGCAATTCATACATATGAAGATCATTGGAACGATAAGCAAGGTTCCTCGACAGCGTCTCGAGCATACTCGGCACCAGCGTTGTCCGCATGACGGCTTGATCTTCTGTCAGAGGGTTCATAATTTTAACCGGGCCAAGACGCGGATCGGGCTCTACGAGCCTCAAGCGGGCCGCCGTATCGACGGCAATAAAAGAATAATTGATAATTTCAGAGAAGCCCCAGCCAGCCATCAAATTTCGCAGCTTTGATTCCTGTTTCAACTCAATTTTAGAGAGTTGCGCCCCAAGGCTGGCGACTGGCATCGTTGGTGGAATGTTGTCGTAACCAAAAAGACGCGCCACCTCTTCGATCAGATCAACGTCCCGCTCAAGATCAGGGCGAAAGCTCGGCACACTGACATCGATGGATCCGTCTGGAACGACCGTCCCTGGAGCAACTGTCAAACCAATCCCCTCCAGCAGAGACATGATTTTGACAAGTTCGATCCGTGTTCCCAGCAACCTTTCGGATTTATCCGCCGTCAAATTAATTGTAACCTTCGGCAAAGGGGCCGGATAAGCATCTATCAGACCCGCAGCAATTTCTCCACCGGCCAATACGGCGATCAGACTCGCAGCACGATCAAGCGCGACCGGGATCATATCGATATCGGCACCGCGCTCAAAACGATGTGAGGATTCCGTATGCAAACCATGGCGTTTGCTGGTCCGACGGATCGAAATCGGGTTGAAATAGGCTGCCTCAAGCAGGACACAGGTCGTATCATCCTTCACTTCAGAGTTCAAGCCACCCATCACTCCTGCCATAGCCACAGAACGACTGCCATCACAGATCATCAAATCTTCAGCCGTCAGCGTATGCTCAGTCCCATCAAGAGTGGTAAACAACTCCCCCTCATCGGCGCGCTTGACAACGATCTTCCCGCCATCAAGATAGCGATAATCGAAGGCGTGCATCGGATGACCAAGTTCGAGCATGACATAGTTGGTAATATCGACAACGTTATTGATTGAACGCATGCCGACACTCTCGAGACGTTTTACCATCCAGTCGGGCGAAGCACCGATCTTGACATTCCGCACAAATCGGGCAGCGTAACGTGGACACCCCTGAGGATCGGCCAATTCGACGCTGGCTGAAGTCGTTATGTCATCACCAAACGCTTTAACTTCAGACACAGGCAAACGTAATGGCCTCGAGCACATCGCAGCGACTTCACGGGCAATACCAACAACGCTGAGACAATCTGGGCGGTTCGGCGTAAGACCAATTTCGAAGGCAGTATCCTTTAGCCCCAGGGCTTCAAATATAGGGGTCCCAAGTGCCAAGTTTGAGTCAAGGATCATGATCCCGGCCGATTCATTGGACAAGCCGAGTTCCTTTTCAGAACAGAGCATCCCCATTGATTCCTGACCACGAATTTTCGATTTCTTGATTTTAAAATCGCCGGGCAACGTCGATCCAGGTTGTGCCAGGGCGATGTAATCGCCGGCTTTATGATTGGTTGCGCCGCAGACAACCTGCACGAATTCATCACCGTTATTCACCTGGCAAACGGTCAGTCGATCAGCGTCAGGATGACGCTCAACCTGTTCGAGACGCGCAACGACAACAGTGTCAAGACCTTCGCCGATTGAGGTCATCCCCTCGACTTCAAGTCCAGCCATCGTCAAACGATGTGCCAAGTCTTGCGGTGAAAAATCAAAATCGACAAACTCTCTGAGCCAATTACAAGTGACAATCATTGGATCAACCTTTAAACGAATTAAAACTGCCGCAGGAAGCGCAGATCATTTTCAAAGAAAAGACGTAAGTCACTTACGCCGTACTTGAGCATCGCAATCCGCTCAAGGCCCATACCGAAAGCGAAGCCACTCACTTTCTCCGCATCATAGTGGACCGACTTGAAGACCTCAGGATCGATCATGCCGCAGCCAAGTATTTCAAGCCACCCGGTCCCCTTACAGACCCTACAGCCCTTGCCCCCGCACATAACGCAAGCAATATCGACCTCGGCACTGGGCTCGGTAAACGGAAAGAAGGAGGGGCGGAAACGAACCCCCAGGTCCTTGCCAAAGTAACTGGTCAAGAAATGGGTTAGAATCCCTTTCAGATCACCAAAGGTGACATGCTCATCAACCAGAAAACCTTCTATCTGGTGAAACATCGGACTATGGGTAATATCTGAATCGCGTCGATAAACAGTCCCTGGCGCAATCACCCGCACTGGAGGTTTCTGCTTCAGCATAGTGCGCACCTGAACCGGAGAGGTATGAGTTCGCAACACCACATCATCACTAACATAGAAGGTGTCCTGCATATCGCGTGCAGGGTGATCTTTGGGGATATTCAGTGCTTCAAAATTATAGAAATCCTGTTCAATTTCAGGGCCTTCTTCAACACAAAATCCGAGGCTGCTGAAGATATCGACGATCTCCTCTGTCACCAGGGTCACCGGGTGTTTTGACCCACTGAAAGACTGACGGCCAGGAAGAGTTACATCGATTTTTTCAGAGGCAAGCCGGTTTGCGACTTCAGTTTGCCGCAACAGCTTACTCCGCTCACCAAAGGCTTCTTCAAGCGTTTCCTTTAGACGGTTAACTAACGCCCCCAGAACAGGGCGTTCCTCCGGGTCCAGCTCGCGCATCCCCTTCATGACATCAGTGACTGCCCCTTTTTTCCCAAGGTAGCGAATCCGGATATCCTGCAGCGCTATCATTGATTCGGCACCTGCAATAACTGCGAGTGCGTCATTCTCAAGGTCCAACAATTGATCCTTCATAAAACAATCCACAATATAAGAGTCATAAAGAATTTGATTCGAGAATGGTTCAGATTGTTACCAGACCCCTATGAAATAAAGAGCCCTGAATGAAAAAAGGGAGGCGAGGCCAAAAGCCTGCCTCCCTGATTCGGCAACGAAAGATCTATTGCAGCTTCGCCTTGGCCGCTTCAGCAACACAGGCAAAGGCAGCAGGATCGGTGACTGCCAGTTCGGCCATAATTTTACGATCAAGGCCGATTTGGGCCAATTTCAGGCCATGAATTAAACGACTGTAGGAAAGCCCATTCTCGCGGGCAGCTGCATTAATTCGGGTGATCCACAAAGCGCGGAAATCCCGTTTGCGCACACGACGATCACGAAAAGCATAGTTCAGGGCCCGGTCAACGGCTTCAGTCGCCGAACGAAACAGTTTACTGCGGGCGCCCCGGTAACCCTTGGCGAGCTTTAACACTCGATTACGACGTTGACGAGCCTTAAAGCCTCTTTTAACTCTTGGCATCTCTCTTGCTCCTTCTTGGGTAATAAGATTTTAAGATTGCGGTTAAGACCGCTGCCGGATCTGCAGGGGGAGATGGTCCCCACAGTTCACAACGTTTACAGCTCCCTACAAATAGGGGATCAACCTTGCAATATTACGCTCGTCGGCTTTGTGAACCAGGGTTCCTTGACGCAACTCGCGCTTACGCTTGGTCGATTTTTTGGTCAGAATGTGACTGGTATAGGCCTTGTTACGGCGAATACGACCCGTTCCGGTTTTGCGGAAGCGCTTCGCAGCACCCCGATTTGTCTTAATTTTTGGCATTTTTTAACTCCTGTACAGTCGCCGTGCTACTTATCCGTGTAGCACTATTTTTTAATCGGGCCAACAACCATTGTCATGAAGCGACCCATCTTGCTTGGTCTTGATTCAACCTGTCCCAGATCTTTTAAAGCCTCTATAGCACGATCAAGCTGTATGAGTCCCTGCTCGGGGTGCGCATTTTCCCGGCCGCGGAACATAATGGTCATCTTGACCTTGTTCCCCTCTTCGAGAAACCGGCGGGCGTGTTTAATTTTAAAATCGAAATCATGATCATCGGTCTTGGGCCGCATCTTGATCTCTTTAAGTTCAACGCGCACCTGCTTTTTACGTGCCTCAGAAGACCGCTTGGCCATCTGATACTTATACTTACCGAAGTCCATGATGCGACAGACCGGGGGATCAGCCTGAGGTGAGACCTCAACGAGGTCCAAACCTCTTTCAAGTGCTACTCGCAGGGCTTCAGGTGTACCCAGAACCCCGAGCTGATTTCCTTCGTCGTCGATAACCCGGACCTGAGGGACCCGGATTGCATCGTTAATGTTTGTCTCCTGCTTAGCTATGGTTTTAACTCCTTCGCTCCATCACCTTCGCAACGGTATCGCAGCACTCTGCGTACCCCTATCAACACAAGAAGAGACCCTGAAAAGCAGGGCCTCCACTTAAAATAAATCAGTGAAAACGTTTAGTCTGATCCTCAACGTAGCTGACGAACTCATCAACGGTCATCGGATCAAGCGAGGTTCCGTCCCTGAACCGTGGAGCGACCTTCCCTTCTGCCAGCTCGCGGTCACCGACCACCAGCATATAGGGAATCTTATTCATTTGGGCTTCACGGATTTTGAATCCAAGTTTTTCATTTCGCAGATCCGCCTGAACACGGATACCAGCCTCACGAAGCTGAGACTCGACTTTTTGAACATACTCCGCCTGGGCATCAGTCACATTCACCACGACAGCCTGCACAGGCGAAATCCAAAGTGGAAAATTACCGGTATAATGCTCAATCAGTACGCCGATAAACCGTTCAATGGAGCCAAGTATGACCCGGTGCAACATAACCGGTCGATGCTTCTCTCCATCGGCCCCGACGTAATTAAGATCGAATCTTTCAGGCAGGGTAAAATCGCACTGAATAGTAGCACACTGCCATTTCCTGTCAAGCGCGTCCTTCAGCTTGACATCGATCTTCGGTCCATAGAAGGCACCATCACCTTCATTGATTTCATACGGAAGACCGCTGTCATCCAGCGCAGAGCGTAGAGCATTCGTAGCACGCTCCCAATCTTCATCACTCCCAATCGCCTTTTCAGGCCGAGTTGAAAGTTCCATACAATACTCGAAACCGAAGATTCCAGCAACATCCTGCACAAATTTCATGACACCTTTGACTTCAGCATCAATCTGATCAGGCCGACAGATGATATGCGCGTCATCCTGAGTGAATCCGCGCACCCGCAAAAGACCGTGCAAAACCCCTGATTTTTCATGGCGATGGACCGTCCCTAGCTCAAAATAACGTTGCGGCAAGTCACGGTAAGAACGGATCTTCGATTTATAGATCAACATGTGAGCCAGACAGTTCATCGGCTTGATGCCGTAACTTTGCTCGTCGATCTCCGTGAAATACATATTTTCGCGGTAATTATCGTAATGGCCCGAGGTTTTCCACAGTTCTGTTTTTAGGATCTGCGGGCCCATGACAATGTCATAGCCACGCTTGAGATGTTCTTTGCGCTCAAAGTCTTCAATCAGGGTCCGCAGCAAAGCGCCCTTGGGGTGCCAGATAACCAGACCAGCCCCGGCTTCTTCGTTAAAAGAGAACAGATCAAGCTCGCGACCAAGTTTACGGTGATCTCGTTTCTTGGCCTCTTCAAGTCGCTCCAGATGGAGTTTAAGTTGCTTCTTATCAGAAAACGCCGTGGCGTAAATACGCTGCAGCATGGCATTTTTTTCGCTGCCACGCCAATAGGCACCGGCAACACTGGTTAGTTTAAAAGCTTTAAGTAACCCGGTACGCGGGAGATGAGGGCCTCGACAGAGATCGACAAAATCGCCCTGCCGATAAAGACTGATGCTTTCAACCCCGAGATCTTCGATCAATTCAACCTTGTAAGTTTCACCCATCGCCCCAAACATCTGAATGGCATCCGAGCTTAACATCTCTTCACGCGTAATCGGCAGGTCTGCTTTGGCCAGTTCGGCCATCTTCTTTTCAATCTTTTCAAAATCTTCAGGAGCAAAGATTTTTTTTTCGCTGAAAAAATCGTAATAAAAACCGTTATCAATCGCCGGGCCGATGGTCACCTGGACATCATCGCCATAAAGATCTTTGACCGCTTGAGCCATCAGGTGCGCACAGGAATGGCGAATAAGCCCAAGAGCTTCAGGAGAATTGAGGGTAATGAGTGTCAGCCCGCCAGAGGTTTCAAGCGGGAACGACATATCAACCAGATGCCCATCAAACTTCGCAGCAATCGCCTGCCGTGCCAGACCCTCGCCGATGGACAACGCGACATGATACGGAGTTGACCCGGCCGCGATGTCCTTGACCGAGCCGTCTGGCAGTTCAATATGAATAATCGCCATAACAGACTCCCGAAACAGAAAGAGGCATCTTAAGCGATGCCTCAGGTTATCAATTTATTATTTTCGTGTATCTCTTTTGGCCATGGTAGGCGCGGGCGGGATTGAACCGCCGACCCCTACCGTGTCAAGGTAGTGCTCTCCCACTGAGCTACGCGCCTGCAACCAACGGGCGCTGTTTTACCAAACCGCCTCCCAACCTGTCAAGGGATTTTAGCAGTTCAAACATTTAATTTCATAATTGACCAGCCTTCTTATTAATGAAAGCGTGTTCGGACGTCTCCTGCCGTTATCTGCTTGCCCTGAACATTGCAAAAAGTTAGATTTAGGAACCTATTTTAAACATGATGCAAACAAGTCAGACACCGACACGGAGTACACAGAGTGCAAACCATCGATCACATTATCGCCAGCAGTTGTCTGCAAAATCCTGACAGATGTGCGTTGCAATACAAACAGAACAACATCTGGACAGAAACCAGTTTTGAGTCCCTGTGGACCAAAACTGAAGCTATTGCTGCCGGGTTAAGAGCTTCAGGTGTTGCACCAGGTGACCATGTTGCGTTGCTCGCCCCATCTTCTCCCCATTGGATCGCCTGTTACCTCGGCGTTCTGCGCAACAGTGGGATTGCCATCCCAATAGATAAAGAACTTAAATCTGCTGAACTCAGACACATCCTGGCTGACTCTGACGCCAAACTTGTTTTTGTAGGGGGACAGCAACTTGAAACTCTATTGGAAATTGTCGACGATCTCCCCAACCTCAAACAGATTATTCTGATAGATATCGATCCGCGGCAGCAGACAGGTCAAAGCAGCATCAATGGACTTCTCTCCGAGGTTTCAGGGGCCCTTAAGACCCTCTCGACAGAACCGGGTCTCACGGCAGACAAACAAAATCTTGTTATCGCCCTGAACCATAAATTGCTGCTTGAAATCGGGCCAGACCCCAAAAACCAGAAGGAAAAAGCCAATATTCTGGGTATTAACGAAGATATGTACCGGCATCTGCGTGATATTCATCGACTCCAGTATCTCAATGAATTAAAATCGGACGTCTCTTTGCCGCCAGCAAGACACAATGCCCTAGACTGCGCTGTTATCCTTTACACCTCGGGCACAACTGGCCGCTCTAAGGGGGCCATGCTCAGCCATAGCAATATCGTCAGCAACATCAAGGCGACGGCCAGGCAATTCAAGTTAGATAGCAGTATTCACACCCTTTCATTCCTTCCGATTAATCATGTCTTTGAACAGGTATGCGGCGTGCTTCTTCCTCTTTCACTGGGCGGAAAAGTCACCTTTGCCGAATCTATTAAAAAATTGGGGGACAACCTGCACGAGATTAAACCGAGCTTCCTTCTCGGAGTCCCGGCCGTTTACAGGCTGCTTTTTGACCGCATCATGAAGAATATCAACAGCAAAAAACTTTCGCGCCTGCTCTTTTCTCTGCCGTTAGGCCGCAAGATTGTCACCGGTAAAATTCAAAAAGTTTTTGGAAAGACGACGATTTTTGTCAGTGGTGGTGCCGCGCTGGATCCTGCGATCGCACTTGGTTTCAAAGAATTGGGTCTGACGCTTCTTCAGGGATACGGCATCACCGAAACCTCACCGGTAATCGCGGCTGAAACGCCAGATTGTCTAAGGGCTGGGAGTGTTGGTCTTCCTCTTGAAAACGTGGAGATCAGAATCGACAATCCTGATGCCGAAGGGGCTGGCGAGATCCAGGTCCGTGGACCTAATGTGATGCTGGGTTACTATAAGAATGAACTGGCAACACAGGAAGTTTTACAGGACAACTGGTACCGCACCGGCGACCTGGGCACCATCGCCAGTGACGGGACTCTGACAATCTGTGGGCGGGTTAAAAACCTCATCGTGACGCCGAATGGTAAAAACGTCTACCCAGAAGAGATCGAGAATCAGCTCGCCAACAGTCCGTTTATCGCGGAGATTATGGTTTATGGTCACAAGGTAAGTTCCACCGCCGAGGAGGTCTACGCCAGTATTTTCCCCAACGAAGAAGCCTTATTTGAATACCAGCAGCAACTGGGGAAAGGCCCCCTGTCTCCCGTAGAAGTTGAAACTTTGATCCGCAAGGAAGTCCTGAAATATGGTAATGAGCTCTCAGATTACAAGCGAGTCAAAAAATTCAATCTACGAGAAGATGAATTCCCTAAGACGACAACGCGTAAAATCAAACGTTTCGCCATTGAACCGACGATATCAACAGAAGAATAAAAATCATAAAGAAAGGAATCCGCCTCATGTGAAGTGGACCCCTTTTCTCATCATCAGACTGAATTCAATCTAAATCGTCCACCACCCGGATCAGACGAGTCGGTTGCTGGATAATATCGAGTCGTCCAATTTCTTCAAGCGCATTGACAATATCCACCTCCCGCGCCTCATGGGTCATCAGCACAATCGGCACAGAATCCGCCGCATGACTCTCTGGCTGGATCATTGACTGGATGCTGATATCATGCTGACCCAGAATGGTGGAAATTTTCGCTAAGACACCAGTTTGATCAAGGGTTGTAAAGCGTAAGTAGAAGCGACTGATAATCTCGCTCATCGGTCGCAGAGGGAGATCAATAATCTGATCCTGACAGTAGCCCATGATCGGCGTCCGACCGGCAGACCCATGACAGATATTGCGCCCAATAGACATCACGTTTCCCATAACCGCACTGGCAGTAGCATTCATTCCAGCACCGCTACCGTAGAGCATTACGGGTCCGAGAAAATCCCCCGACAGGCGAACAGCATTAAACACACCATCAACATCAGCCAACTGAAAACTGACCGGGATCATGGTTGGGTGGACGCGAACCTCTACTACGCCATCAGAGAGCTTACCAATCGCCAGCAGTTTGATTTTGTAACCCATCTGGGTAGCAAAATCGATATCAACCGCGGAGATCTTGGTAATCCCCTCAGTGTAAACCTGATCAAAATCAATGCGCGTCCCGAAACAGAGCTCAGAGAGCAGTGTAATTTTATGGGCAGTATCAACTCCTTCTATATCAAAGGTCGGGTCCGCCTCGGCATAGCCGAGTCTCTGTGCTTCGGCCAAAACCGGGACGAAGTCACTCCCCTCATCGGTCATTTTGGTCAGAATAAAATTACAGGTGCCATTCAATATACCAAGCACTGTAGAAAACCGGTTTGCACACAGATTTTCATTAATCGCTGAGATCACCGGGATCCCACCTCCCACGGCGGCCTCGAACATCACGTCGACCTTGGCTCGACCAGCTGCCGCGATGATCTCCTGACCATGCACAGCCATCAGTGCCTTGTTTGCAGTGACAATATGCTTGCCGTTCTCGATCGCCTTCAGAATAAACTGCAGCGCAGGCTTATACCCCCCGATTAACTCGATCACAATATCGATATTCGGATCGGTCAAGACCGCATCCGCGTCATTGGTCAGGACCCCATCGGGAAGCGAGACACCACGATCCGTCTTCGTATCAAGATCAGCAATTCGGGTCAGACGCATTTCAATGCCGGTCCGCTGGCGGACAATATCAGCATTCTGCTGAAAAACTTTCACCACACCGGTGCCGATGGTTCCTAAACCGAGAAGTCCGACATTAATTTGTGTTTTGAGCATCAGAATAGTCCTAGACAACCAATGAACTCTTTATAGTTAACTATCTTTTTTATCAACAGTTTTTGAAATTTTGTCAAGTAAGCCATTAATAAAGGCAGGGGATTCTTTGGTCCCATAGCGTTTAGCAATTTCAATCGCTTCATTCATGGTAACCGGAGAAGGGATGTCGGACATGTAACACAGTTCAAAAACGGCAACACGCAGAATGGACAGGTCGACGGCAGTCATCCGTTCGAGTGACCAGTTTTTGGCCGCCTCACTGATCCGCTGATCCAAAACCGAACGATACTCAACAATGCCCCGCACCAACTGCTCGGTGAAACGTTTAGCTGATTCAGGGACCGGTTTATCAAGACTATCGAGGGGTTCGCCCAGGGCGTCATCGGCAAAACGAAAGCCCTGCCAGAAGCGCTCGAGTAACTCTTCCAGCCCCAGATTGGTATCGAGGCGCAAAGCGAACAGAATTTTGAGGGCACATTCTCGCCCGAGCCTACGATGTTGAATTTGCATCGATACTTATAGAGCCTTAAAGAGGTTGACCATCTCAATGGCCGTCATGGCGGCTTCGCTCCCCTTGTTTCCCGCCTTAGTGCCCGCACGCTCAATGGCCTGTTCGACACTGTCTGTGGTCAACACGCCGAACGCAATGGGAACACCAGTATCGAGGGAAGCACCGGCAATGCCCTTGGAGACCTCTGCGCTTACATATTCAAAATGGGGTGTACCACCGCGGATAACAGCGCCAAGGCAGATTAAAGCATCATACTGGCCACTGGCTGCCAATTTCTTGGCCACAAGCGGGATTTCAAACGCACCCGGCACCTTGACCAGGGTCAGGCCCGCATCGTCGGCACCGTGACGCTTGAGGGTATCGATTGCTCCCTCAACCAAACGATCACAAATAAAGCTGTTAAAACGACTGACAACCAGCGCAAATTTGAAGCCAGCGGCGTCAAGTTTTCCTTCAATCAGATTCGACATAGCGACCTCTCCCTATCGTTAGGAAAATAAGGATCAAAGTTCCAACATGTGACCAAGTTTTTCCCGTTTGGTCTTCAAATATTTACGATTGCTATCCTGAGCAGCGATTTCAATCGGAATCCGTTCGCAAATTTCAATCCCATAGCCTTCAAGTCCAACAATTTTTTTCGGGTTATTTGTCATCAAGCGTAGCTGCGAAATGCCAAGATCGGTCAGCATCTGGGCACCAATACCATAGTCTCGCAGATCGGCGCCGAATCCGAGTTCTTCATTCGCTTCGACGGTATCACTGCCTTCATCCTGTAGCGCATAGGCCTTGATCTTGTTGACCAGACCAATACCGCGTCCTTCCTGACGCATATACAGGATAACGCCAGCACCTTCATCCGCTACCTTCTGCATAGCCGCGTGTAGTTGATCGGCACAGTCACAACGCTGTGAACCGAAGACATCTCCCGTCAGGCATTCTGAATGAACACGGACCAGAACCGGCTTACTCGTATCAATATCTCCCTTGATCAGAGCGACATGTTGCGCCTTATCGACATCATTTTCGTAGACAATCGCCTTGAATTCTCCACCATAGCTGGTCGGTAGAATTGTTTCTGCGGCCCGACGGACCAACAATTCCTTACGCATGCGATATGCGATGAGATCAGCAATAGACACAATCTTCATGCCAAATTTTTCAGCGAATTCCATAAGTTGCGGCATCCGCGCCATGGTGCCGTCAGCGTTCATGATTTCGCAAATCACCCCGGCAGGCTTCAATCCTGCCAAACGCGCGAGATCAACGGAACCTTCGGTCTGCCCCGTACGCACCATGACCCCACCCTTGCGTGCACGTAACGGGAAGACATGGCCGGGACGGGCCAGATCGTAAGCGATACTCTCGTCTGCTAGTGCGACCTGAATTGTTTTAGCGCGGTCTGCAGCTGAAATCCCCGTCGTAACACCTTTCCGAGCCTCGATCGAAACCGTGAATCCCGTCCCAAAAGATGAGCTGTTATCAGAAACCATTAACGGCAAATTAAGGTGGTCAGCACGCTCTTCGGTGAGTGAGAGGCAGATCAGGCCGCGACCTTCGGTCGCCATGAAATTGATCGCCTCCGGCGTCACCAACTCAGCGGCCATGGTGAGATCCCCTTCGTTTTCACGATCCTCATCATCAACCAGAATGACCATTTTACCGGCCTGGATATCCTCAAGGGCGGCTTCAACCTTTGCTATCGGCATTGCTTAGTCTTTCCGTTCGCGGTACTGAAAGAATATTGATCTGCAGCCCCGGCGGCGGCAGGCGCGAATCATGTCACATAAAGCCATTCTTGGCAAGAAACTCAAGCGAAAGACCGGATGTTTTACTCCCTGTTTCGGCACTGAAACTGGTCAATCTTTCGATGTAGCGCGCTAGCATATCCGATTCGAGGTTGACTTCCCCTCCGATACGCATTGACTTCAAGGTTGTTCTCCCTAGGGTATGTGGAATGAGCATGACGGAGAAACTGTCAGCGGAAACTTCATTGACCGTAAGGCTGATTCCGTCGATTGCAATAGACCCCTTGGAGGCAACGTAGCGTCTGATCTCTTGCGGCAAACTGAATTCGAGGCGCTGCGCCTCCCCTTCACCAATTCTCGCCTGTAATATGCCAATAGCGTCAACATGGCCACTGACGAGATGACCGCCGAGTCGATCACACAGACGTAAAGCCCGTTCAAGGTTCACAGGAGCGCCATGTTCCAGGCGGCCCAGAGTCGTAACCTTGAGTGTCTCAGAGGAGACATCTGCCAAAAAACTTCGCTGATCCCAAGCCGTCAAGGTCAAGCAAACACCATTAACCGCAATGCTTTCACCCAGCTGCAAGTCTGCCTGAGCCAACTCAGTGTTAATTCTTATGCGGCAGAGTGTGCCATTTTTCTCAATATGGGCAAGGGTGCCGCTACCTTCGATCAATCCGGTAAACATCTTTTCACCTCAGCTGTCAATAGCAGATCCGCTCCCACCGATTCAACCCGTAAATTCTCAAGGGGAATCGCATCATCCATTAAGGAACTCCCCTCGCCGGCAAACAAACCGGAGAGGCCTTCGCCCCCTAATAATTTAGGTGCGATATAAACCTGAATGCTGTTTATCAGCCGTGCATGAAGTGCGGCAGAGGCAAGAGTTCTCCCCCCCTCAAGCAAAAGATGCTGCACACTTCTGCGCCCCAACTCCTGCCAGAGAGCGCATAACGAAACCCGCCCTTCTACCACCGGAAGCACGAGCACCTCAGCGTTCAACTTCTCAAGTGCGACTAACTTTGCCGCAGGAGCTAGCGTGGTCGTCGCAACCAAAGTCCGTGCAGCTGAAGGCTGTGTCAGAATACGACTCTCAAGCGGGATACGCAGGTGACTGTCAACCACAACTCGAAGCGGATCACGCCCCCCCTGATCCAAGCGGGTCGTCAACTGCGGATTATCGGCCAAAATAGTCTGAACGCCGATCATAATTGCATCGACCTGATCGCGAAGTTGATGGACGCGCTGTCGGCTGTCTGCGCATGAAACCCAGCGGGAATCACCTGCACATGTCGCAAGCTGACCATCCAGGGTCATGGCTGCCTTGTAGACGGTAAACGGAAGGCCAGAGGTAATATGCCAGGCGAAGGGAGCAATCAATTCGCGGCAAGCATCCTCATTGAGGCCAATTCCAACTTCAAGACCAGCCGCCTTGAGCCGTTGGATTCCACGACCGGCGACCAGAGGGTTCGGATCAACCGTCCCGACAAAAACCCTCCGGATACCGGCTGCGATCAACGCATCGGCACAGGGCCCGGTTCGCCCTCGATGAGAACAGGGCTCGAGGGTTACATATATATCCGCACCACAGGCTCGAACGCCGGCGGCTCTCAAGGCAAAAATTTCGGCATGGGGATCGCCGGCCCGAGGATGAAACCCCTCACCGACAATCAGGCCATCCCGCACAATCACAGCTCCGACAGGAGGATTAGGCGCAGTCCGGCCCAGAGCGTTGCGCGCGAGCTCAATGGCACGCTGCATATAGACTTGCGACTCTGCCATGACTAAAACCCCGGGGTGATAAAAACCACACAGCCGGGGCCCTTTAAGGTGCCCCGGCTGGCATTGGATTCTCCTGCTGGCTCTACGTAATCAGGGCTTGGCAAGCAGGTCCTTCAGTTCATGCATGAATTCATTTATGTCTTTAAACTGACGATAAACCGAGGCGAAACGCACATAAGCAACTTCATCAACCTGCTGAAGCGCCGTCATGACCTCTTCACCGACGACACTGGCCCTGATCTCTTTTTCACCGCTCTCTTGAAAATAGCGTTCGAGACGATCTACCATCAACTCAATCTGCTCTATCGAAACAGGCCGCTTTTCACAAGCCCGTTGCATCCCCGAAATAATTTTTGCACGATCGAAGGCCTCGCGTCGGCCATCTTTTTTGATGACCAGAGGGAGCATCTCCTCGACACGTTCATATGTCGTAAAGCGCCGCTCGCATTCCGGACATTCGCGTCGACGACGAACATTATTCCCCTCTTTGCCGAGTCGAGAATCGACGACACGCGTATCACCATGAGTACAAAAGGGGCAGTTCACTCGGCGGCTCCCTCAAACTGAACCGTTTCGATACCTGCCTCACCGAGCATCTCTTTCGAAAGGATATCGGGATAGCCACGTCCAAAGATGACCTGCTTAACACCTGCGTTGATCAACATCTTAGTGCAGATAATACAGGGGGAATCGGTACAGTAAAGGGTTGAGCCCTCAATATTAATTCCATGTCGCGCGGCCTGGATGATCGCATTCTGCTCAGCATGCAGACCACGACACAGCTCATGCCGTTCACCAGAGGGGACCTTAAGTTGTTCACGCAAACAACCAACCTCCTCACAGTGACAAATGCCGCTGGGAACCCCGTTATATCCGGTCGCCAGAATATTCTTGTGCTTGACCAGCAACGCCCCGACCTGACGACGCAGACAGGTCGAGCGAGTGGCTACCAACGTGGTGATCTGCATAAAATATTGGTCCCAGGTCGGACGCATACTTCTGCCTAAATCAACCGATGTGCGTAGAGTGGGAAGCGCAGGCAGAGCTCCTTGACCTCAGCACGGATTGTTGCCAGAGCCTGCTCATCACCAATCACCTTAAGCGCACGATCTATCCAGGCGGCCACCTGGCGCATTTCGACTTCCTTCAGACCACGTGTCGTAGTGGCTGGGGTGCCGATCCGTACTCCGCTCGTTACAAATGGCGACCGAGTATCAAAAGGCACCGCGTTTTTATTGACCGTCAACCCAGCTTTTTCAAGCGTCTCCTCGGCGACTTTCCCGGTAATCTCGGTGCCGCTAAAATCAAGTAACATCAGGTGGTTATCTGTACCGCCTGAAACCAGTTTATAACCTTTAGCGACCAGTGCCTCGGCTAAAGCCTTGGCGTTAGCCACAACTTGTGCGGAATAGGCCTTAAACTCAGGGCTCAGGGCCTCCTTAAAAGCAACGGCCTTGGCCGCTATAACATGCATCAGGGGGCCACCCTGAATCCCAGGAAAAATATTGCTGTTAAGTTTTTTGGCCCACTCGTCGGTACACATGATCATGCCACCGCGCGGGCCACGCAAGGTTTTGTGCGTGGTCGTCGTCACGAACTCGGCATAGGGCACCGGATTGGGGTGTTGCCCCCCCGCAACAAGTCCGGCGATGTGGGCCATATCGACCATGACCACCGCTCCGACTTCATCAGCGATGCGCCGAAATTCCGCAAAATCTATGGTGCGGGTATAAGCACTTGCGCCGACCACAATCAGCTTCGGCTTATGCTCACGTGCAAGGGTCGCAACCTCTTCATAATCGATCATGCCGGTCTCTTTCTTGACCCCATAAGCGACAATATTGAAGAGCTTTCCCGAAAAATTGACAGGGGAACCGTGGGTTAAGTGTCCACCATGCGCCAAATTCATCCCCAGCACCGTATCTCCTGGCTTACAAACGGTAAAATACACCGCCATATTGGCCTGAGAGCCTGAATGTGCCTGAACATTGACATGCTCAGCACCGAAGAGTTCTTTCGCACGATCAATTGCCAGCTGCTCGGCAATGTCGACCACTTCGCAGCCGCCATAGTAACGTTTGCCTGGATAGCCTTCGGCATATTTGTTGGTCAAGACAGAACCTTGGGCCTCAAGGACTGCTTCACTTACAAAGTTTTCCGAAGCGATAAACTCAAGGTTATATTCCTGGCGGCTTGTCTCCTCGAAAATCGTTTTGGCAATTTCGGGATCAAATTCGGCAAGGGACTGTTCAATCATGCGTATTTCTCCGAACTCTATTGGTCATTTTATAAAGTAACGGGGCGAACAAGTCCGCCCCGCAAAACACTAAAGAACTAAATTTACTTTTGATCCAACTCTATTTGTTGGATTTTCTCAAGCCGGGACTGATGACGGCCACCTTCAAAAAGAGTATCCAACCAGATCTCAACCAGCTCACACCCCTGCTCGCAAGTTAAAACACGACCTCCCATAACCAGCACATTGGCATTATTATGTTGTTTCGCCATCTGAGCGGTAAAAGGATCGTGAACCAGCGCAGCGCGAATACCGTTGACCTTGTTCGCCGCAATAGACATACCGATACCGGTCCCACAGATCAGGATACCTTCAGTATACCCCCCACCAGCGACAGCACTGGCGACCCTGAAACCAAAATCAGGATAATCAACTGAATTCGTATCAACCGTTCCCATATCGGAAAAAGCAAGTCCGCGAGTTATCAGTAAAGCGCAAACCGCATTTTTCAGGTCCAACCCACCATGATCACTACCAACAGCTATCATTTTCGGCCTCAGATCTTGCGAAACGCCAAAGTTGCGTTAGTCCCACCAAAACCGAATGAATTCGACAAGGCAACGTTTATCACAGCCTGGCGCGCCTTGTTCGGCACATAGTCAAGATCGCACTCAGGGTCAGCCTCATCATAATTGATAGTTGGCGGAGAAATGCCACGATCAATAGCCATGGCTGATATAACCGCTTCCATTCCACCAGCTGCGCCCAGAGAGTGGCCAAGCATACTCTTGGTTGAGTTGACCATGACCTTGTGAGCATGCTCGCCCAGGACTGTTTTGATCGCCATAGTTTCATAAAGATCATTAAAGTGGGTCGAGGTGCCATGAGCGTTAATGTAGTCGACCTCTTCGGGCTTGATGCCACCATTTTTAAGGGCCATGGCGATACAACGTGCCGCACCTTCACCCCCCGCAGCCGGTTGCGTAAGGTGAAAAGCGTCTGAACTTGCTCCGTATCCAATGATTTCGCAATAGACCTTGGCGCCACGCGCCTTGGCCTGTTCATATTCTTCAAGAATCACAATCCCTGCTCCCTCAGCCATAACAAAGCCATCACGTCCATTTTCGAACGGACGACTGGCGGCCTGCGGATTGTCATTTCGCGTCGAAAGGGCCTTCATAACATTGAAACCACCAATACCGAGTTCCGTAATCGTCGACTCGGTCCCTCCAGCAAACATCGCGTCAGCATCGCCACGCTTGATAACATGGTAGGCATCACCAATCGAATGAGTTCCGGTGGCACAGGCAGAAACAGTAGAGGCGTTTGGGCCCTTGGCGCCAAAACGAATCGAAATCTGACCAGGTGCAAGGTTTATAATCAGCATCGGAATAAAGAAGGGGGAAATTTTCTTGTAGCCCCGCTCAAGTAAGGCCGAATGATAATTTTCAATAGTTGGTAGACCGCCAAGACCTGACCCAACGATAACCCCTACACGTTCGGCGTTTTCATCGGTTATTTTCAGCCCGGAGTCATCAAAGGCTTCTTGACTGGCAGCCAAGCCATACTGAATAAAGAGATCCATCTTCTTGACCTCTTTTCTGTCAATGAAATCTTCAGCAACAAAATCTTTGATTTCACCGGCAATCTGGGTCGGCAGATTCGAAGCGTCAAACCGGGTAATTTTGTCGATGCCAGAACGCCCTGCCAGCAAGGCATCCCAGGTTTTTGCTACACCGATCCCCAGGGGAGTAACCATCCCGACACCGGTCACCACTACTCTACGCATACGACTCTCTTTTCCTGTAGTTAAATGGAAGCTCTGGATACTGCCATACACAGCGTATGACGTATGGCGGGTATGCAGAATCGGGGGCAACGGTTTTCGCTACCCCCGATTTCAACTAATCAGGAGGCCTGACTGATATAGTCAACTGCGTCCTGTACTTTTTGAATCTTTTCAGCATCTTCATCGGAGATTTCAATATCAAACTCCTCTTCAAGAGCCATAACTAACTCTACGGTATCCAAAGAATCCGCACCGAGATCATCCATAAAGGAAGCCCCATTCGTAACTTGATCCTCATCAACGCCAAGTTGTTCGGCAACAATCTGTTTTACACGTTCTTCAATAGAAGCCATTTGGTTTCCTCCTGTTGTTGAGACCCTGTTTACGGGCCCGATAGACAAGGTTTATGTGCGACTGAAGTCAGTCAGTTACATGTACATTCCGCCATTCACGCCAAGAACCTGACCGGTAATATACCCGGAAAAATCGGAAGCGAGATAGATGACAGCGTGTGCAATATCTTCCGCCTGACCTAGTCGGCCAAGGGGGATCTGTGAAGCAAGCTCGGTGCGAGCTTTTTCACCGAGTTCGTTCGTCATATCTGTCTCTATGAATCCCGGGGTAATCGCATTGACAGTCACGTTACGCCGCGCAAGTTCGCGTGCAACGGACTTGGTGAGGCCGATCAGACCGGCCTTACTGGCACTATAGTTCACCTGCCCAGGATTGCCCATTTCGCCCACTACTGACGAAATATTAATCATTCGACCGGAGCGTTGTTTACTCATAATTTTAGCAACGGCACGGGTCATGAGAAAAGCACTCTTGAGGTTGGTGTCAAGCACCTGATCCCAGTCACTATCCTTCATGCGCAACAGTAGACCATCTCGTGTGATGCCCGCGTTATTCACCAGGATATCGATCCGACCGAAGGTCTTCAGCGTCTTATCAATCAAATGACTGACATCCTCTGGATTAACCACATCAACGACCACCGCAAGCGCTTTGCGACCCAAGCCCTCAATTTCGGTGACAAGGGTCTGGAGTGGAGCAACCGATCTGGCACAAACAACGAGATCAGCACCAGCCCGCGCGAGCTCAAGCGCTGTACAACGTCCTATCCCTCGTGAAGCACCTGTGACTATTGCTACCTTACCTTGTAACATAATATTTACTCCCCCATACAGAGGTTGAATCAAGTCAGCAGTCAACCAATTGGGCCAAAGTATCTACCGAATCGACCTGCGCCGTTTCGCTCCCCCTAACAATACGTTTAACCAACCCGCAGAGCACTTTCCCCGGACCAATTTCAACATAACGCTTAACGCCGAGTCGGTCCATCTCAAGCACAGATTCATCCCAACGAACAGGAGCACAAACCTGCTGCACAAGAAGCGGTTTAACCCGCTCAGGCACGGTGTAAATGAGGGCCTCAACATTACCAACAACCGGACAACGAAACTGACCAATTTCAAGCGCAATCAAAACCTCTGCGAGACGTTTAGCAGCAGGTTGCATTAAAGCTGAATGAAATGGCGCACTGACAGGCAAGAGCATAGCCCTCTTGGCCCCCTGTTCTTTGGCCAAGGTAATTGCCCGCTCCACCGCAACGGCATGACCAGCAATAACTATCTGGCCAGGGCTGTTAAAATTGGCGGGAGAGACAATCTCGTCAGCGGAAGCCTGCTGGCAAATTATCTCCAGAATCTCACGCTCAACGCCCATTATAGCGGCCATGGCGCCGACGCCCACCGGAACAGCCTCCTGCATAAAGGTACCGCGCTGACGTACCGTCCGCACAGCATCAGCAAAGCCGAGTGCTCCAACCGCAACCAATGCCGAAAATTCGCCCAATGAATGACCGGCCGCATATGCAGGGGACAGCCCCGTTTCCTGCTCCAAAACACGTAAGGCAGCAATACTGGTTGTCAAAATAGCCGGCTGGGTGTTTGCAGTCATCCGCAAATCATCTTCCGAACCGCGAAAACAGAGCTCAGCCATATCAAATCCCAGGGCATCGCTCGCTTCATCGAAAACGCGACGTGCCTCAGGGAAATTATCAACCAACTGTTGACCCATCCCAGGGTATTGTGATCCCTGCCCGGGAAATAAAAACGCAATCATTATTTTTATCCCTTTTCTGTACCTATCCACAATTCAGGGGGGCTTCGGAAAATCTCCCTCTAAAGACGCAAACAGAAAAGTACCTTGTAAGCTCAGTATTCCGACCCGCCCCAATTTTTCTCATACAGCGCAAAGCAAGAGACTCCACTCTAAATAGCTACCCTAGTTTACATTAATTTAAATACAGACCCGCCCATCAGATCACTTGACCCGCTTGGCCATCGTATCAATAATACGCGGGTCAGCCTGAACGCGGGAGTAAGAGGAAGGATCAACTGCGCTCTGGTTGTTTAGCTTCGAGAGCATAAATGGAAAAATCCGCCAGGGAGCACACATTCCATTAAATAGTCTTTATCCTCCAGCCTTTTGAGTAATCAAGAACAATCGTTGCCCTCCCTACATACTCGGCAAGAGGTTTGTACTGAGAGACGACCCAGATGATGCCTCTCGACATTGATTGTAATGGGCGACAGTTAGAAACACCAAACACTAACCTTACCTACACTTGAATAGACGGCTTATCATTAGATGAAATGAACCAGTTTCTCTTCAACTCGAATGCCAGCAAATTCTTGTGCTTGACGAATAGCAATCGCAATAGCTAAAGGTGTCGCCTTGCCATGACAGACCACCCCGGTCCCGTCGAGACCTAATAACGGAGCCCCACCATATTCACAAGGGTCAACCTTTTTTTTGAAAGCGCGAAAGGCGGATCGACTCAGAAGAGCGCCAATTTTTGATAGAAAACGTCCTTCTATTTCGGAGCGTAGCATGCTGGTCATCGCTACTGCCAGACCCTCAGCCACCTTAAGTAATACATTTCCAACAAAGCCATCACAGACAACTACGTCAACTGAACCGTTAAAGACATCGCCACCTTCAACATTACCGACATAGTTGAGATCTGTCTCAACCAGCAGATGATGAGCACCTCGAGTCAGTTCAGTGCCTTTTTTTTCTTCCTCACCATTAGACAGCAACCCGACACGCGGAGACTTAACCCCGGCAACATGCTGCATATAAAGACTACCCATGATGGCGAACTGCTTAAGGTTCAACGGTTTACAATCAACATTAGCTCCCATATCGAGAACCAAAGTCATTCCTTTTACATTGGGTAAAAGGGTCCCAATGGCTGGACGATCTATCCCTTTAACACGCTTGAGAACAAACATCCCGGCAGCCATGGTTGCTCCAGAATTACCGGTACTGACAACCGCGTGAGCCTCTCCGCTTTTCACCAGATCGAAAGCAACCCGGATTGAAGAATCTTTCTTTTTTCGCACAGCATCCGAGGCAGAATCTTCCATCCCCACGACCTGGCTGGCGTGATGAATAGAGATTTTTAGATTCTCCGTCTGGTGCTTGGCCAACTCAGCACGAACGAGTGTTTCATCGCCAACCAACACGACGTCGCAACCCCAACGCCGACAGGCAGAAACAGCTCCAGCCACTTCAGACACCGGAGCAAAATCCCCACCCATCGCATCAACAGCAACTCTGATAGACATAATATTAAGTCACTGTCAGATCAAATATTTGTATTGTTGAGGATTTCTTTCCCTTTGTAGGTCCCGCAATTTGCGCATACACGATGTGGAAGTTTCGGCTCCTGGCACTGTGGACAGGTAGAAATCCCGGGAGCGGTGATAAAATCGTGGGAACGACGCATATTCTTTTTTGACTTTGAAGTTTTCTTCTTCGGAACTGCCATCTTGATGTCTCCTTGCGACCGACCGAGAGCCGATCATTGTTTAATAAATTACCCCCGAAAGAAACAGAACTCTCGGGTGAGCGGCCATAATTGACTGCTAAGACCGACCAACTTTGATATTAACAAGCTTTCCGAAACGATTGTTAAAAGGTTTCGGTTCACACGTACAGGATGTCCTATTGCGATCGACGCCACAGTAGGGGCAGAGCCCTGCACATGAGACATCACAAAGCGGATGAGTTGGAAGACTAAGTAATACCTGCTCGGTCAAAACAGGGGTGAGATCGACCTCGCCACCATTAACAGGAATACTATTGATCAACTCTTCATCCAGCTCCAACTCTTCAGCAGTCAAGCCTTCATCAGACACAAGAAACAGCGCCATTGAAAACGTCTCGCACAAGTCAGTTGAGATATCGGCCAGACAACGACTACACTGCACTGCGAATTTGCCTGTAATTTCACCATCAAGCAGAAGATTGTCTTCGCTGCGAGAGAGCCTATAGCTGATATAAGTATCGCCGACAAAGAGAGACAAGAAGTTCTCACGACCAGTCCCAATTTGTTGATTCATTTCGTCAGCGGACAATACTTGGGTGTATGGCCTGCCAATATCTGTAATTTTATCTATAAACAGACGCAACAACCTATCCCCAAGGCAAAGCGACACACTATATAAGAGCGCCGAATCATGTCAAGGAAATTCCAGTAAAAACGGGCGACATTAGATAGCCCATCGTTCAGGGCTTTGCAAGACTTTATTTTCAATTTGCTCGGCCTCTAAAACATGACAGAATAACAGGGGCAAGTAAACTTCATCACAGAAATTCACAACAATCCGTAAGGGTCTAAAAAGAATGAATGCCCAAGAGATGGATCAGATGGCCTCCCTGGTAAAGACGATGCGACATCTACGTTCGGCAGATGGCTGCGACTGGGATCGCAACCAAACCCCCGAAAGCCTGCGACCCTATATTCTGGAAGAAGCCTATGAGCTTGTGGACGCGATAGAAAAAGGCGACCCCGCTGAAATCCTTGCTGAATTAGGAGATCTTCTTCTACAAGTCATTTTCCAGGCACAGATCTACTCCGAAAGAGGGCTCTTCGGAATCGGCGCCATTGCCGAGTCGATTGACCAAAAGCTGAAACGTCGTCATCCTCACATCTTCGCCTTAACGGACACAGATGAAGAATACCCTGACTGGGAGCAGATCAAGCAACTTGAACTAAAAGCAAAAGGGCAAGCAACAACTTTCGGGGCACGTCAACCCCTAAATCTTCCGGCATTAAAACTCGCTGACAAATGGTGTCGCCAACAACAAAAAAATTCAGGTCATAATAAATCAACCTTACCCCCCAGGGTTGATGAACAGCAAAATATTCAACAGAGCCCAGAGAGCATCTCTGCCGCAATTTTTAAACTCGTCAAACAAGCCCAGCAACAGAACATCGACACAGATTTAGCGCTGCGGCGCTATGTTCTGAATCTCGCTCTGAAAGCAGACCAGAATGGACAACAATGATATGTATTATTTGCCGAAAAACATTGGAAACAAAAAAATGTAGATCTTTCAAGGGGGTTTCTTGTTTTTCAACATCATCTGTGCAAAACCTGTTGACAGGACTGTGAATAATCTCCAGGGCACAGGGAGAAACGGCAACCTCAGCATCTTGCATAAATTTTAATCACTTTTTTTCTCTTTTATTTTCAACTACTTACAGAAAGTAAACCCATCTAGAATGAATTACCAGATACCACCTATGTAAATTTTAATTCCCCCCCTATATAGAGGATTCTCCATGTTTATAATATTTCTTAGCCTGTTTATTTTAGTCCCGATTCTAGAGATTTACGTTCTTCTCGCTGTAGGAAATACCATCGGCATCGCCCCAACAATTTTCATGGTCCTCGCAACTGGAGTTGCAGGTGCTCATTTAGCCAGAAGTCAGGGAATAGTCTTAGTGAAGAGGATACAGCAGGAAATGGCCGCCGGTCGCATGCCCACTGAAGAGTTGATTGACGGAGCCATGGTCCTTGTCGGGGGGTTACTCCTTTTAACACCGGGATTTTGCACTGATTTGGCTGGTTTTTTTCTCCTTGCACCTTTCAGTCGGGTTTTCTTGAAAAGTTGGCTGATCAAAGCTTTTGAGAAAAAATTGGCCACAGGAAATCTGCGTATATATCGTAAATAAAAATGATTGGAGCATGCCTGCCAAACCAGGAGTGCATATGTTGTCATCTGACCTGGCGACAAATGAGCGCTAAATTTTTATAAAATAAACTTCAGGCATTATGCCCTTTTCCTCTGGATCCACGTAATAATTGCCAACCACGTGCAATTTCATCAACTTTCAACAAGGCACAGATCAGCAGAAAAACAGAGACACCAGCAGTAATCGAACCCAAAAGAAGAAAACTCTTAAGCCAGACAGCACCCGGCTGCGTCCAATCACACAGATTGACAACAACATAAGCCACAAGACCCATCCCTATTGTCGCAGGAAGCACGCCACGCAAAGGTCTGATCATAGCCTCACGCAGAAAAGGCCCAACCCGCCTTCGGAGCAGAAAAATCAACAAAAAAGCATTAAAAGCCGAGGCCAGAGTGAGGGACAAAGCCAAGCCCAGGTACTGCATTGGCCCCATCAACATCAGTCCGAGACTGACATTAACCAGAAGCGTCCAAAACGAGACCAGAACAGGAGTTCGTGTATCCTTCAGGGCATAAAATGTTTGCGCAGCGACCCGGCTGAGCCCAACAAAAAGTAAACCCGGGGCGTAATACATCAATGTCAAAGAGGTTGCATCAAGCGCGGTTGTACCAAATTCACCACCCATAAAAAACAGGCTATAAATAGGCCGTGCACAAATTATCAGTCCCAAGAGAGCGGGGAGCGTAAAAACAACCATTAGAGAGAGCGCGAATTGCAGTGAGTCCTTAAACGCGTGCTCATCTCCATCTGCTACATGCCGACTCATCATTGGCAAAACGGCCTGTGCCAGCGAAACGATGAAGATCCCCTGTGGAAATTCAAACAGTCGCTGGGCATAATACAGATAGGAAACACTCCCTTGTGGCAAAAATGATGCGAGGAGTCTCGTCACGACCACATTTATTTGGTAAATCGCCACACCCGCGATACCAGGTAACATCAAACGAAAGATTTGTCGCAGCGCGGGATCTCCCCTAAAATGGAAATCAGGCCGCAATCGCACCCTGTAGCGCAACAGAACCGGATACTGCAGCAACAATTGAGCCCCCCCCCCGAGTAAAACACCCGTTGCTAACCCATAGATCGGATGTGTAAAATAGCTCCCGAGCCACAAAGCACCAAAAATCATACCTGCATTCAGCAATAGTGGGGAAAGAGACGGGAGAAAAAAATGTCCCCTGACGTTAAGAATTCCGGTTAAAAGGGCCAGCAGGCTGACAAGACCAACGTATGGGAACATGATCTGGGTTAAGCGGGTGGTAAGTTCAAGTTTGCCACTGATGTCACTGAAGCCAAATCCAATCCCTTTGACGACCCAGGGCGCCAGCAACATGCCCGCAGCAACTACTATAAGCATGACCATACTCAACAAGGTGACACAACGGCATGCCAACAGACGGGATTCTTCTTCCCCCTGCTGAGCAGAAATCTCAGTATAAACAGGCACAAACGCAGCGGTCAGAGCGCCTTCACCAAAAAAACGCCGTAACAGATTCGGGATGGTGAAAGCCATAAAGAAGGCGTCACTGACAAAACCAGCACCAAAAATTCTGGCCACCACTACATCCCGCACCAGACCAGCAATTCGACTGATAAATGTTGCAAGCGCCATGACCAGTGCTGCAGTTGATATTTTCCTTCGATGACTCATTCCAGCCAAGTCCAATCAATATTGTTATTTTTTAATACCAAGATTAAAATTCCTAACACCCCGATAGTTTGTGTTTTTTTAAGAAATTTAAGTGCATTTTAACTTGACTGTGTGAGATTCGAATGTTAAATAGTGCGCCTGTTTAAAACAACAACTGACGGCCAGATCGTCTTAAAAGGAGTTTATCGTGGCAAATCACAAATCAGCGATCAAACGCAACAACCAAAATCAAGCGCGTAATGCTCGCAACAATCATCTCCGTTCCACCATGCGAAACCTTGTTAAAACAGTTCGTGAAGCAGTTGCGGCTGGGGATAATGAACTTGCGCAGCAATCGCTGAAGCTTGCAATCCCCTGCATTGACAAAATCTCTACCAAGGGTGTTATTCACAAGTCGACCGCAAGTCGCAAAATTGCGCGCCTGACCAAACTTGTCAATACCCTCGGCTGAGTAACGCCTATATAGAAATAATAAAAAGGGACCTCAACGAGGTCCCTTTTTATTTCTGGAATTCTCCCCCGCGAGCTTTAACAGCAGATCCTCCAAAACAACCTCAGGTTGAGAACCACTCGATTTCATCGCAAGGTCAGCTTCGACAAAGAGGCCGAATGCACGTCTGAAGTCAACGCGTGAATAGCGACGACCCTGTACAATCAAACCTTCTACAACAAATGGAGGCACACCAACTCTACGGGCAATTTCATTGCTCGGGCGCTCTTCTACCTGCAACTCTCGCGCTTTCCAGAGTTGCCGGAAATGCCGAACGAGAAGTGACAGAATTTTCAGTGGGGCCTCGCCATCAGCGATCAGGTGACGCCCCAGGTTCAACGCCCGGCCGGCGTCCTGACATCCGACAGCATTGCCAATTTCAAATATATTTTCCGCGCGTATGCTTGAGACCACCGCGCGAACATCCGGCACATCAATCAACCGGCCTTCCCCGACATAAAGAAATAATTTTTCAAGCTCAATCATCACTTCGAACAGACTGCTCCCGACCCGATTGACAAAAAGGCTGAGAGCATCTCCAGTCATTGAGAAACCAGAAACATCCAATTGGTGCCTGATAAACCCCGGAATCTGGCGTTCATTCAATGCTTTGAATTCAACCAGCGCATCGTGTTTCTTGAGCGTTTGAAAAAACTTGCGGCGACTATCAATCTTGTCACCGCTAAAAATCAAACAAGTCTCAGGGGCGGGGTTCTGAATATATTCGAGGAGTGCATCATAATCTGATGTGGTTAGTGATTGAGCATCCTTAACCAGAACCAGGCGTCTTTCAGCGAAAACGGGATAGGTCATAACAGTTTCTAAAATTTTATCAACGGCGACTCCCTTACCATGAAACAAATCACGATTAAAATCTTCGCTGCCAGGGGATAAAACCGCTTTTTCAATTTGTTGCAAAATGCTCTGCTGGAGAAATGGTTCCCCGCCAAAGAGATAGAGCACCGGCGGTAGGGTGTGGCTTTGAATGAGCTGTTGTAGGACCTCGGGCGTCATACCTAGAACCGGTTCACCAGGCGGGAGAGCAGATCATCCGCTATATTTTTTGCCAGCATCTCAATCGCGATCGACTCGAGATCCTCCTGCGCATTCTTATCAACCACTGCATTGTAGGTTTCCTGGCGCATGAGGTCACCCTGCCATAATAGTTTTCCATCTCTCTGCTGCACCAGCTGATACCGGACCACCATGGTGGCCTGAAGTACACTGATCCGGTCGTTGGCATCATAGGAAATTGGGATAACAGAATAACGTGAGATCGTGCCGTTTAACACAGCATCTGCGTGGGACTCAGACGCAACCAGTTCGACCCCTTTTTGCCGGGCAAGGACAGCAGTAACAGGTCCCGCCAACTTATTTTCCAGCAGAGGCTCAGCGGTGCGGTTAGCAGCCAGAGGGAGATACAGCAGACGTATATCGCCAGGTAACTGACCTCCAGAGAACTGGTAACCACAGCCTGACAACAAAAGAAGTAACAGGATAAGAGATTTCATCCGCTGACGACAATATTGATCAAGCGACCTGGGACGCAGATAACTTTGCGCACCTGTTGACCTTCAATAAAACGGGCCACATTCGGCTCCGACAAGGCAGCCCTTTCCAGAGCGGCATTCTCTGCCCCGACAGCAACTATTACCTTGCCGCGGACTTTGCCATTAACCTGGACCACTAGTTCAAGTTCATTGGTCATCAGCGCGGCGGCATCAACGCTAGGCCAACCAAACTTTTCGATACCACCCGAGTGGCCCAGTCGCTCCCAGAGCTCTTCACAAATATGCGGCACAAATGGAGAAAGCAAACGCACCACAGATTCAATCGCTTCTCGCAAAATCGGCGGCGCCTCTAATTTTTTGTCACAGGCGTAGATCGCATTGACCAACTCCATAACTGAAGAGATCGCGGTATTAAAGTGAAACCGGCCATCAACATCTTCCGTAACTTTTTTAATCGTTTGATGCGTCTTGCGGCGTAAATCAGAGGTTATCCCTGTCAACTCGCCACTCTCATCGTTGCCGGCCAATAAGTCCAGGTTATCGTGAACGGACCGCCAGACACGGCCCAAAAATCGATAACACCCCTCGACACCCTGTTCGTTCCACTCAAGGTCTTTTTCGGGAGGCGCTGCAAATAGAGAGAACAAGCGCGCGGTATCGGCGCCATAACGGGCTATCAACTCATTTGGGTCGACAACATTCTTTTTCGATTTACTCATTTTTTCGGTGCGACCAAGCTCAACAAGTTTGCCACACAGGGTACAGGCCCCTTCGCTGACCTGTTCCGGATAGAGCCAGCCATGTTCGGCGCAGCGCTGGGATTCCATGCAGACCATTCCCTGGGTCAAAAGGTTGGTAAAAGGTTCGTTTACTTTCACCATTCCAAGATCACGCAATACCTTGGTAAAGAAACGCGCATAAAGCAGATGCATAACCGCATGTTCAATGCCACCAATGTATTGGTCAACCGGCAGCCAGTAATTGACGGCTGCGCTGTCCAGTGGAGATTTATCATACTGCGGACAGGCATAGCGCGCGAAATACCAGGAGCTCTCAACAAAGGTATCAAAGGTATCGCTTTCGCGACGGGCCGGAGCACCACAACAGGGGCAATCAACGGCCAGAAATGACTTGTGCCGAGCCAGGGGACTGCCGCCTTCCCCGGTAATCTGAACATCCATTGGCAACTTGACCGGCAGATCTTTTTCAGGGACAGGGACTGTTCCGCAGGCGTCACAGTAAATGATCGGGATTGGCGTCCCCCAGTAACGCTGGCGTGAGACTCCCCAATCTCGCAGACGATAATTAATCGATTTACGCCCCTGCTTGTTATCGTCAAGAAAACTGGCTATTTTTTCCTTCGCATCTGCGTTGGCGAGACCATCAAAGTCGCCCGAATTGATCAAAGTGCCAACACCCGTCATCGCCTCAGACATGGTATCAGGCTGAAGCAGTTGACCTTCAGGTTGAATAACCACCTGAATCGGCAAATTGTATTTACGGGCAAACTCAAAATCGCGTTGATCATGTGCCGGAACCGCCATGACCGCACCAGTGCCATAGTCCATCAAAACAAAATTGGCTAGAAAGACCGGGATCTCTTTGCCGGTCAATGGGTTGATACAATAGCTACCGGTAAAAACGCCTTTTTTCTCAAGCTCACCACTGGTCCGATCGAGTTTATCCTGACGTGAAACTTCTTCGATGAAGGCATCGACCTCGCCCTTTTGTCCAACGCCCACCAAGACATTCACCAAGGGGTGTTCAGGAGCCAGGCTCATAAATGTTGCGCCAAACAGGGTATCTGGCCGCGTGGTGAAGACCTTGATCTTTTGCGTCGCTCCCTTGATAGCAAAATCTATTTCACAGCCGTAGCTTTTACCGATCCAGTGCCGCTGCATCGCCAGAACTTTCTCTGGCCAACCCGTTAGATTTTCGCTCTCATTGAGCAATTCATCAGCGTACTTGGTAATACGAAAGAACCACTGATCCAATTCTTTCTGCGTGACCTGATTGCTGCAACGCCAGCAGCAACCATCTTCAACCTGTTCATTGGCCAAAACTGTTTGACAGTCGTTGCACCAGTTAACGTTCGAGGTTTTTTTATAAGCCAGACCTTTTTCCAGCATACGCAGGAAAATAAGCTGTTCCCAGCGTGAATATTCAACGTCACAGGTTGCAAACTCCCGTGACCAGTCATAACTCAGACCAATCCTTTTTAACTGAACACGCATGCTCTCAATGTTTTCATAGGTCCATTTTCCCGGATGAGTGCCATGTTCAATCGCCGCATTTTCAGCTGGCATGCCGAAAGCATCCCAGCCCATTGGATGCAAAACATTAAACCCCTGCAGACGCTTAAACCGCGCGACAACATCGCCGATCGCATAATTGCGTACATGCCCCATATGGATGCGACCTGAAGGATAAGGAAACATTTCGAGTAAATAATATTTCTGCTTATCATTAAGTTCATCGACCTTGAAGGATTCATTTTTTTCCCAGAACCCTTGCCACTTCTCTTCGATTTCACCAGGGATGTACAGGCGTTCCATTGGTCCTCCGCAACCTAAGCGTCCGGTTCAGAATTTTTTTGGTCAGATACACGAAAACCGGCACAAGCCGGTATCATGTCAGGGCATTAAAACAGGCCAAGGGCCTGAATTAACTCTTAAGAGTTGGGTCTACTTTGCGCGATAAGTAATCCGCCCACGAGTCAGGTCATAGGGGGAAAGTTCCACCGTCACCCGGTCACCCGGCAAAATACGAATATAATATTTGCGCATTTTCCCGGAAATATGCGCTAGGACAACATGATCATTGTCGAGCTTAACGCGAAACATCGCGTTCGGCAAAGGCTCAACAACCACACCTTCGACCTCAATTGCTTCTTCTTTAGACAAGAGTTCCTCCTGAGATACCAACCGCCCATACAAGGGCACTACTTACGACTGCTTTGAGCGTCTTATGTCATGAACTAAAAAACCTGTCAAGTTCAAGCAGGATCAGATACCGAGAAGCTTTTTAGCAACTTCTAGAATCCGAGCTGTTTGAATCGGTTTGGTAATATACTCATTGGCGCCGAGGCTTAGTGCTCGATCACGATCTTCGACCGCCCCTTCTGTAGTTATGACCACCACAGGTACATCCTTATACTGGGGATCGTTCCGGATCAGGCTGACCAGCTTAAGACCATCCATAATCGGCATATTGATATCGGTTACTATCAGATCAAATTTCTGTGCCGATAGTTTTTTAAGACCACCGACACCGTCACCAGCCTCTTCAATGTGCAGGTTGCGAATACGTTTAAGCGCAAAAACAATTAACTGCCGCATGGTCGGAGAATCTTCAACGACCAGAACCTTAAACTCAGACATAACAGCCTCTCTCCTGCGGTACGATTTATTTAAATAAACTCAATAAAATTATTTTACCCTAAAGGCCCGGACCTAAAACCGAGACGACCCTTGTTTTCAAGCCGCAGGACAGCGGTACAAATCGCCATTGCAGCATGACCTCTCAGCAAACCGAAAATCTCTTCATCAGTATTGGTAAAGCCTTGCTTCTGGGCCAACAGACGCTGGACAGCAAGCAATCCGACGATCTCATCCCCAACCAGCAGCGGGATAACTGCCAAAGGAGCTGCGGGGGAAAGTTGAAGCAATTGTTCAGCACTTGCAACCCAGCTCTGACCGGTGGAAAATCCCTCGATTATCTTAGGCTCAACAATTTCAATACACTTCAATTGGTAATCACCTGAATCGGAGACAACCGACTGAACAATTTCGCCATTCTCGTTGCGCAACAGCAGAAGGAACTCCTCGACTCCGACAAGATTCAAGAGAATCTCCTCGATAATCCTGAATAATTCCTGGACCTCAAAGGTTGAATGCAACTGATAGGTCGTGATGTAAAGATTTGCCAGCAGATTATTTTCGGCCTCAATTTCAAGGTAGCGATTGGAGAAATCAAGGTTCTCTTTTTCGACAGAACTGATCCGATCAAGGATTTCCTGCTTTTCAAATTCAACTCGCTGCAGTCGTTCCTTCAATTGCTGCAATTCGTTAGCAGGGGGTTCTGCTCGAAGTTGTTGTTCGACTTCGAGGACGCGATAGCGCAGCCGCTCGTTCTCCTTCAGAAGCCCCTGGGTAAATTCAGCTCCCTTTTTGAAGACTTGCATAAATTCTTCGGCTCTGGACTGGATACCACCTGAGTCAGCACTGTCTGTCAAAATACTCTCCAAATAAAAGTGAATTCGACCCCTGTTCCTGCAAGTCGTTTAAACAAACAATTAAATCGCGCTATCCTAGCAAAAATACAGAAAAAAAACTACAAGAAGCGGTCATCCTACGCAACAACGTTTAATCTCTTCGCACAGACCGGAAAGCGGAACCACCAGACTAACGCACCCTGTAGCGATCGCTTCCTTCGGCATACCATAAACAACACAAGAGTCCTCTGCTTCGGCAATGACTCTCCCACCGGCTTCTTTGATGTCACGGACACCGGCGGCACCATCATTCCCCATCCCGGTCAGGACAATGCCGAGCAACTCAGCGCCATAGACGCTTGCAGCTGATTTAAAAAGGGCATCGACCGACGGAGTATATATCTGGCTCTCATCTGGTGTAACAATTTGAATTTTCACTTCATCTGCGAATCGGCGCAATAGCATATTGCAACCTCCGGGACAGATATACACATGGCCTGGGCGCATACAATCACCAGTAGCTGCTTCAGTCACAGTGAAGACCGAGTGATCATTTAGGCGATCGGCAAAACTCCGAGTAAACCCAGGGGGCATATGCTGCGCAACCGCAAAACTGACGCCGGGAGAGGTCTTGAATTCAGATAAAAAATGATGCAGAGCCGGTGGCCCTCCTGTTGAAGAGCCAATCACCACCGCTTTGGGAGGATGGAGCACCGGTGACCCAGCAAATACCCTTACGTCAGAACAAATTTTCCCCTCCCCCCGCAACGAGTTTTGTAACCGAAACTGATCCGGCTCGAAACTTGAAAAATCACGAATTTTGCGTTCGAGATCCGTCTGGATCGAATAAAATTCTGAACTGATCGGACGTGAAGGCTTGGCGACAAAATCGATTGCCCCCAATTCTAGAGCCTTGAAAACATCCGCATCACCACTGCGCGAGGAGATCACCAGAACAGGGGTTGGACAGCTCTTCATTATTAAACGTAGCATGCTGAAGCCGCCCATCTTCGGCATTTCTAGATCCAGCGTCACCAGATCCGGTTTTAAATCAAAAACCTTTCGCAGGCCGGCTTCTCCATCTGCGGCGTATCCAACGATTTCGACTTCAGAAATCTGTTCCAGCATTTTCCCAATAGAGACACGATTGAATGCCGAATCATCAACAACCAGCACTCGAATTTTTTTCATCATCAACTCCCCCGCTCCGCATTTTTCGCCGAATCCGGTCGCTGATAAAGCATATCATTGGTAAAATGCCGCAAGCAAAAATCGGAACTGACATTCATCAGAGACTCAGAATGACCCAGGAGAAGATAACCACCTGGACGCAAACGATTATGAAGAATGCTGATGGCTCTCTTTTTCGCATCCAGATCAAAATAAATTATGACGTTTCGACAAAAAACAACATCCATCATGCCGAGCAAAGCCACTCGATGATTATCAAAAAAATTGAGATGGCTGATCGAAACCAAATCCTTAACCCGACTATCGATCTGCCACTTCTGCCCAACGGGGGTAAAAAACCTCTTCAAAATATTTTCATCAGTCGCTCGAAACGAATTTTGACCATAAAGACCTTCGCGCGCAGTCTTCAAAACCCGCTGGCTGATATCGGTTCCTATTATTTCGATCGACCATCCCTGCAATAGGGGGTTTTCTAGTAAAAGCATTGCAAGGGTATAAGGTTCTTCGCCGCTGGAACAGCCCGCACTCCAGATACGGATAGACCTCTCTCTCCGCATCAGTTTAGTCTTTACCAGTTCAGGAATAACTTCATTAGTAAAGGTCTGCAGTTGAAAATCTTCGCGGAAAAAATAGGTTTCATTGGTCGTCAACAGATCAATCGCCGCAGCAAGTTCCTGATCTCGATTCTGGCCATAACGCAACTGATAATAGTACTCACGGAAACAACTCAGGTGAAGTTCAGACAGACGCTTATTTAGACGTTTTTCAAGCAGATACTTTGATTCATCGGCAAAATGAAGGCCACAGTGCTGATATATAAAATCTCGCAAAAGCTGGAATTCTTCTCTTTCGAGGATAATATCGGGACTGAAAACAAACATTCTAATGCTCGCGGCTCAGGACACACAATCGGCTGGAGAGGGCGGCATTCAGGGCCTGACGCACAAGCTCGTCCTCTTCAACCTTCAAGCGCTCCTCCAACCATTGAGCCGCTAGACTCAGCTCGCTGTCACCAAGATTTCTCGCTGCATGGATACGCACATCCCAATGAGGATGGTGAAGCAACCCTCGTCCGAAAGGTTCAATCCAATCCGTGGCACCTAGTCGCCCGAGGTGGTTCATCGCAGTCTTGACAACCTCTTCATCAACATGCCCAAGGGCATGTTCAAGCAGTCCGCGACTCTCATCAGGAATAACAATGATCGCAGCTTCAAGGGCGGCGATCACTACCAGCCCGATGGAGTCTCCGATACCGCGTAGCAAAAGTTTTCTTACGTCCTCACCGGAGAAATGCCCTAATGTACGCATCACGGCCGTCCTTACCCACAGGTCGTTATCCTCGACGGCCAGAAATAATGCTGGTAGCACTCGTGACTGAGGATATTGGCCAAGAGCACTTACTGCCAGGCGTCTAACTTCAGGAGATTCATCAGTTAAACCCAGAGTTACGCCTGAAATAACGGGTTCAGAGCAACAGCCCATCAGCGCTTGGAGAGCTTCGCAACGCACGCGACTCGATGAATCTTTGAACGCTTTCAAGAGATGGGCTTCTACCTCTTCACCATCAAGAGAACCAAGAATCCGCACAGTGCGCATCCGTTTCGAGGCATCATGATCATCAAGGAAAGGAACAATTGAACGTAAAATATCGGACCTTTGCCGCCGGCCAATCCTGGCGATGGCGGCGACTGCAGCATCCTGAATTTCAGAAACCTCATCATCAAGCAGACGCAATAAATGGTTCAGTTCTGCCGCGCTGCCTAACTGACCTATCGTCCTGGTTGAGGTATGCCGTAACTGAGGGTCTTCGGCATGAATACCATCTAACGCAAATGACAACCCTTGCTCAAAACCTAGCTCGCCTCCAATATGAATAAGAGAGATGAGCTCTTGCGGTTCGGGGCCACTGAGGGATTTAAGTAAACGGTTATAGGATGTCGGCCCAAGATCGGCAAAAACCTTGAGCGCCTGACTGCGCAGGTGTTCATCAGCCACACAGGAAAGCAAGGGACGCAAATCCCGCGTTCTTCCAAATGGAGCATAAATCGCAAGCGCAGCCTTTTTAAGCTGATGCCTCTCATCCAAAAACAAATGTTCGAGCTCACCAGCAATCTGTCCGGCATTAACCTTGATCAACTCCTCGTCGAGAGGACAATGTCCCGAACTCTGCAATTCAAATAGAGCCATGACCGCCGCTTCGCGGACCTGCCGCAAAGGATCACACAATCCCCTGACAAGATACGGAATCGCATCGCAACCGCCAACCTTGGCAAAACAATCAAAGAGCACCCTACGTAATAAAGGGTCCTTCAAATGAATAGCCAGGGGTTCAATCGGTATCGACCCACCGATTTGCGTCAACGATTGCAAAATTGTAAATTTAAGCCCGGGATCAGGATCGGTCATCAACGCTAAAAGCGGTTCAACGGCGCCCAAAACGCGCAGCTTCCCAAGAGTTTCTACAGTGGCATAGCGAACATTAATGTCGGTATCGGTCAAGGAACATGTCAACTCATCAGCACAACTGGAGTCGCCGATTTCGCCCAAAATATCGATAATAAATTTTCGCACTTCGATATCTTCACAGGCAATTTCTGCTCGCAACTGGCTGACAGCCAAAGGTCCGAGGCTGGTCAAAATATCAATTGACGCATTCCGCAAACCGGCATTTTCAGGGTTATGCAAGTACCCGATCAGCTCATCTAAATAGGTTTCAGGTCGCTCAACTTGAAAAAAAGCCGCGACCGCAGCTTTGCGAACCCGCCAATCGCCATCCCCGAGCCCGATAGAAAAGAGTGTCATCGGGTCGTCAGTCACCTGTGCAATCTGCCTCACGGCGGCGATTCGCTCTTCAGTATCAGGGGATTCAAGCAGCAGTGCCAATTGCGCCTTATCAGCCATTGAATGCCTCTCCGCCAGAATACATTTCTTTTTTTCGCGCAGCTGCAAATTGACTTAGAGCCTCTAATAAATAATCCTGTTTATCTAGTTCAATTTGAGGAATTCTGCGCGCCAACATCTGTCGCCCTTCACTAAGCTGCAGCGCCAAGCGCACCTCAAGGTCCTGTTGCTGAATCCCCAAGTCAATTGCATCCTGATGATAAAGAGCAATATCAGCAATTAACATGCGCGCGAGATCTGCGGCCTGCTCGTTGAGACACGCTTCGGGTGACAATGTTCGCTCTTCTCCTACATCGCTCATCGCGCAATAAGGAAGGCTGTTCAAAGTCAGCCCGGGGATCAACTCGTGTAACAAAGGAATCAGACGATCAGACAGGTGATGCAACTCGAGGTAGGCGTCTGCTCCATAGAGCGAAGAGGGACGTCTCTTATAAGCCGTTCGATTGTAAACCGAAGGGATCAGGATAATCCGAGTGGATTCACCACTTTGATGAATCTCATCAATTAGTTGAAAAGGGAAAGCCCCCGGCAACGCGACATCAAGCAGCAGAACCGAAAAACAAAATTGATTTAAAAGCTGTCGCGCCCGCTGGGCGTCAGCACAGGTCTGAATTTCAGACACATCCTGACAACAGACATCCAGTATCGTTCGGCAGACCTCAGGGTCACCATGGGCGAGTAAAATTTTTGATGCGGGGGAAACTTGGCAGGGGAATTGAGCTCCGCATTTTCGGCATGAGAGTGAAAGTCTCTTTCCGGCGTACTTCCCCGCATGAATCCGTAATTTTTTCTGGCATTGTGGGCAGGCGATAATCATTAAAATTTTAATCTTTCTTTACACCTTCGAGCGCCTGTTGTTGAAGCTGTGCGGCGTTTATACGATGGTTATTCACGAGGATTTTGCGCAGATCAAGCAAAAACAGAAGCTTCCCCTTATGGCGACAAACACCTGGGAAAAATTCACTGTCGGCTCTAGCCATATAATATGGTGCAGGTTGTATTTCATCTCTCCAAAAAGTAACGACCTCCGTCACCGCATCAACCTTCAGACCGATGATCCGCCCATCAACCGCACAGATAATAATCCGCTCATGAGGTTCGGAACATGGCTCAATTCCAAAACGACGGCGCAGATCAAGAATTGGAATCACTGCCTTGCGCAGAGTAATGACACCCTCTACATAATCAGGGGCGCGCGGGACCGGAATAATCGGCAAGGGCCTGATAATTTCACGAATCACCAAGATATCCAAGGCATAAAAAGCTGACCCTACGCGCAAGCAGGCCAGCTTAATTTCCTTATCCGCTGCCCCCTCATTTACTGGTGGCAGAAATCTCAAGTTCAACTTTTTTTGCCCACCAACTGCTCAATAATGTCGATCACCATGGCAGATTTAAACGGTTTGGTTATGTAGTGATCGGCTCCGACCTCTTCTCCGCGCGCAAGATCTTCAGGTGTCTTTTTGGCAGTCAACAAAACAACCGGGATTCCCCGCGTAGCGGGATCATTTTTTAGTCGCTGACAAACCTCAAAGCCATCCATTTTGGGCAACATGACGTCTAACAGAATCAGGTCAGGATGCTCCTCATTGACCGCTTCCAAAGCGGACAAACCGGAGGTCACTCCCTGAACAAGATAACCCTTGGTTGTCAGTAAAATGCTCTCGAGCTTCAACAAGCTCTCTTCATCTTCGACGATCAATATTTTTTTTTGCATTTTAACAGCGCCCTCCACACTTTGTTGTCAGAACTGTCTGTTTGACAGAACGGTAGATATCAACTTGAAAAAAGAGACTTAGTTAGTCAGGCCTTTTTCAATGTCTATAACCTTTTCGGGATGTAGCTGTATAAGGCTGCGTCCGTGCTTACGCCCGATGCCAGAAATAAATGCCGTTGCCGGGTTATCGCCGAAAAACTGTGGCTTTTCTATTTCATCAGCCGAGAGGCGTACAACTTGTGAAATTCGGTCGACCAGCAACCCTACACGCTGCTCCCTCCCTTCACAAACCACTATCCTCTTCAGATCAATATCGTCATATCCTTCATGCACAAGCCCGAGTCGACTGACCAGGTCAACCACCGGTATCACTTCTCCCCGCAGGGTAATTATGCCACAGACATATTCCGGGACATAAGGCAGCTCGGTTAAAGTTCGAGGTTTTATAAGTTCAGAAACAACTTCAATATCAAGTGCATATTCCTCTTTACCAAGATAGAACCCAAGCCACTGAATCTGAGAAGCTTCATCAACCGAAATCGTATCGGTCAACGTCTGAGTGTACTCCTCTTCAGTAGAAACTTTCTCAACCCCCATCTCACTCCAGAAGTGATCGAGAACTTGCTGAGCAAATGGCTGCACCTGAGTTTCACTCTGAATCGGAATCAGAGCGTTCTGCAGTGGGATACTTTTGCTCACGATCGGGCTTTGCGTGCGCGCTTTTTTTCTGATTTCCGCAAGATCCATTTTGCAAATCCAAAGTAGCTTAAGATAGATATGACCCTGTCTATTGTCCGGCAAAGTATAGCAGAACATAGGACGGCCAAACTAAAAAACTCTAAATCCCCGACAATTCTGCAGCAACCTCAGCGATAATTGACGCGTCGACCTGAGCTTGTTCGCGGCCGAATGCCTCCAACAATGCGAGAGAGGCTGCTTGATTAATTCGACGCGGCACGCCCCCTGAAAAACGATATAAGGCAATGACCGCATCCTCTAAAAAAATATCTGTGACACATCCAGCACAAGAGAGCCGATGACGTATATAGGCCGCTGTTTCTTCCAGGCTGAGCGGTCCCACCTTATATTGTAAGCCGATTCTTTGGCGTAAGGGCTCATACGCAGGATGTGAAAGGCGCAGGCGTAACTCAGGTTGCCCTAAAAATATAACTGACAACAGGTTGCCATCATCCAATTGAAAGTTGGTCAATAAACGAATCTCTTCAAAGGTGTCGCGATGCGGAATCAGATGTGCTTCATCGATTATCAGGACCGGCAATCGCCCCTGGTGAAAAAGATCAAAAAGGATCTGTTCAATCTGCCCAAGAAGACCAAGGCGATCTTTTGCGGGAGTCTCAACACCGAACCCAAATGCAACACTATAAAGCAGTTCGAGCGGAGAAAGGCGAGGGTTCGTCACCAGGGCGACTCTGGCTGTATCGCCAAGCTCATCAAGCAACGCACGTGACAGCGTCGTCTTCCCACATCCGATATCTCCGGTCAACAGGATTATTTCGCGCTCTTCAACGGCGTGAAGCAGGCGGGCAAGAGCTTCACGATGACTCCGTGAAGGATAGAGATAAAGGGGGTCTGGTGTCTTACTGAAAGGACGCTCCCTGAAATTAAAGAATTCTTTATACATGAGTGCTGCCGTCCCCCCTCAAGGAGTCGGTTATCAGACTGCTGACATCAAGCACCAGTACTGTTTTTTGATTACCGAGATCGGCAGCACCGGCAATCCCCTTAACAAACGAGAGCGATTTCCCCAGAGATTTGATCACAACATCCTGCTGACCACGCAATTCTTCAACCACAATTCCGATCCGGCGGTCGGCAAAACCAGTCACGACGATAAATGCACCCTGCTTGCTGGTTTCTTGGTCCAGACCGAATAGCCGATTCAGCCGCAACAGCGGCAAAGTTTGCTGGCGTAATTCGATGACTTCCTGCCCATCAATCGTCTTAATCATTCCCGGCTCCAGGAGCAGAGTCTCAAGAACAGACGTCAAAGGGATCGCGTAATCCCGACGCTGGATGCGCACAACCAGTGCCTTGATGATCGCCAGTGTAATCGGCAGGGTTAAGCTGATCAGGGTGCCTTTTCCATAAACGCTATCGATATCAATAATGCCTGAGAGTGAGGAGATGTTATTTTTGACGACGTCCATACCAACCCCGCGGCCTGAATATTCACTGACCTCCTCCCGTGTTGAAAAACCGGGATGAAAAAGTAAACCGAAGAGGTCCTGTCGCGTGAAATGTCCATCAGGATCAATCAGCCCATTGCTGATCCCTTTTCGGCGCAAGACTTCTGGATCGATCCCCTTCCCGTCATCGCTGATTTCAAGAACTACGTGATTGCCACGCTGAGTAGCGCGCAATTCGATACAACCCACCTCAGGTTTCCCTGCGGCAAGCCGTTCGGACGTCGGTTCAATCCCGTGGTCGAGAGAATTGCGGATGATGTGCATCAATGGATCCGCCAGATCTTCGGCGATCAGTTTGTCAAATTCAGTGTCCGCACCAAAAGTTTTGAGTTCGACTTTTTTACCCAACTCCTGAGCCATACGCCGGACTATCCGCCCCATTTTGTCAAACAACTGGCGAACCGGAACCATCCGCACGTCCATCACGGCCTTCTGCAATTCGGCGAGGCGACGATCAAAAGCATGAGCTGCCTTGGCCAAGTCTCGTGACTGGGCGAGACCTGCCGCTGAAAGTTCGCCGACGACCTGGGCTATACTCCCCTTAACCAGCCCTAACTCGCCGACAAGGTTCATCAAGGTGTCCAATTTACCAATATCAACCCGAACCGAATGGCTGACTGACCGTACTGAAGGATCCTCGCTGACAGGAAACATGGGAACAGTCCGTTCAGTTGACTTCCCGGTGTCAAGAACCGGCCCAGCGGTTGAAACAGCTCTGGCTTCAGCGATAATGTCAAATTGGCACTCCTTCAGTGCAGCACGATTCGTGAGTTCTTTAAGGGTATTTTTAGTCGCAAAAAGGATGCGAAAGGCAAGGCGGCTCGGATCGTTATTTGAAGCGCCCGGCAAAGTACTGACAACCTCACCAAGATGCTTAAACTCTGAAATAATTTCTGAGAGTTCGCTGTCGAAACTATCGAGCGGAAACGAAATATTCGCCAGCAACATAAGCTTCCCTTGACTCAGGTTTTCCTGCAAGCGATGCTCTTCGTATTCGGTCAAAACATTCAGCAGAGACTGATCGAGATTAAGCGCTTCAAGTGTGAAGGCGTGACCCTTTCCTTGCCCGGACAGCAGGTTTTCAATTCGTTGAATATAGGGATTGACGTCGATCGTGAAATTCGGGTCATCTGACTTTCCCCGGACGAGAGAACCTACACCCTCAATAGTATCAAACAACAGGTCAAGTAGAATGCCGTTAAGCGAAACCTTGCCGAGACGTAACTTGTCGAGCAATGTTTCAAGGTGGTGGGCAATCTCGGCGATATCAGTAAACCCGAACATACCGGCCAGCCCCTTCATCGAGTGGGCATCACGGAATATCCCATTGAGAAGATCTGGATTGACGTCTCCAAGCTCAATCCCATCGCCCAAAATCGCGAGATCCTGGCTCAATTTTTCAAGCAACTCCTCCGCTTCCGCAAGGAATTCATCTACAGCCTGCTGTTTACCCATAGACAACTTCCACTCAGTCAAGCAAATGGCGAACAACCTGCTGCAACTCTTCAGGCTGAAAGGGTTTGATCAGATAAGCATTCGCACCGAGTGCCAGGCCTTTTTCGCGGTCCCGTTCACTACCTTCGGTACTGATGATAATAACGGGTGTCTGCTGATACAGGGGATTGGTGCGACAGAAGCTAACCAGATCAAGACCATTGATATCGGGCATATTGATATCAGTGATAATCAGATCGACCTTCTCCCGAGGCAAAGCACGCAGGGCCTCAAACCCATTACACGCCTCAACGACTTCAAAGCACTGCATCTCCTCTAGAGTTGAAACTATCAAGCCGCGCATCGCTGCAGAATCTTCTGTCACCAGAATTTTTTTCAACACATCACTCCCGCATCGCACTAGAAATCCAAGGCATAAAAATCACTAAATCGAATTGAATCATGTATCCCGCCTCTCCAGCAGGACCTTTTCCATGGCCATCCCGGCTTGCGAAAGAAAAATTTCGAAAGCCTCAATATCGCCGACTGACCTCAATTCTGGCAAATTATCGCCGTAAAGCACGGCCACAACCTTCCCTCCACTGACCAGAGGGCCGACAAACACCTCAGGAGCAACAACTCCTCCTAATTGATTCCGCAATTTTATTTCCGAAGCACTCTGTCCCAACCGACCTCGAAATGCGCATTTCTGATTCAGAACCCGACCAAAGAGAGAGTCAGAATCAATTGTGAGTCGCAGACTGCGTACCATCCTGTCGGCATTTTTGGTCGTTTCATCCAGTCCGAATTGACCAATACCGATGAGTTCATTCCCCTTTACATCAAAGATCACTGCGCGATTCAACAGCTCACTGGCAAAACGCAGAATCAACAGAATAACCCCACCGCACAGAAGCGGATTAACCAGCTCTTGCAGCATGCCCTTAAGGAGATGAAGACCGGGAGAACCCTCTTTCTCGGGACCTTCTCTCTGGTCGACGCGATCAAAGTCATCAACCAGATCACGACCAATATCAAAATCAGCTGTTTTCTGAGGTGGTCGATAGCCCCTCGTGATTAAATGCCGATCGACTTCAAATAACAGGTTTTTAAGGATCTCAACCCCTCGTTCTTCACGAATTTCGATTTTCTTTGGCTTACGTAAAACGACAGTAACTCCAAGCTCTTTCGCTTTTTTTTCCGCCTCGGCATTGGGGTGGTCAGTCATTAAAATCATCGGCAGAGTTGGATATTCCTCTGCAATAATCTCCATAACTTCAAGACCACCCAAGATGCCATTGCCATCCAACCTTGGCATAATTAAATCGATTAGTAAGGCCGGATTTCTCCCGATTTTACATTTGTCCGCACAGGCATTAACCAGGTCAGAAATCAACGCAAAAACTTCAACCTCAAACCCGGCCCGAATAAAGGCTTTTTGTAACACCGATCGAGTCGGGTCATCATCATCTATGATGAAGAGCGGACCGCTTTCACCCGCGAAATGTGGTCGAGCCTCTTGAACTACATGACCGCCAGATTGAGCCAGCTCGACATTTAAATCTATGTCTGTCTCAGCGGCAACCAGACGTCCTTCGGCAAGTAACCGACGACCTTCAGAAACCAACCATTGTGGATTCAGCCCATTCTCAAGAGTAAAATCACTAAAAGGCAAGGGAGTCAAGCTAGGGAAATTTGACTCATCGAGTTGAAAATCGAAAGTCCCTTCCAACCAGCCGAAAAAATTATAAACGATCCGTTCAACCTGGGCCTTAATGATGGCCTCTATTTTTTCGGAAGCGATTTGGCCGTTCGACACAAGAATCGAGCCTAAGGTTCGTTGCTTCAAGGTCGCCTGCTCGGCAAGAGCAAGCTCCAGAGCTTCGGGCTTCAGGAACTTATGTTTGAGCAGAAGGCTGCCCAGACTGGACTGAAAAAGACTGGAAGTGGCCTGCACGACCAACCCATCAGTAAAGGAGACAGTTCCTTGGCGCTGACCACAGGTCAGGGTAAGAAACCCGGATTTTTTACTGAGGTTGACAATCTGCAGAATATCGCCGAGGCCCAGATCCTCAAGGTTGCCTACCAAACTCATTGGATAATCATCCTAGAATCCATGCGAAGTTAACTGAACCTGTTGAAAAAGCTAGCTTAAAATACCGAAGAAGCAATCAGCAGTAAAGATTATTATTAAATGCTCATTTTTTATCACGGCCACGAAACTTTATCCAAAGCGGAACACCTTCAAAACCGAAAGCCTCCCGAAAAGCATTCTGCAGATAACGTTCGTAGGAGAAATGGATATCATCCGGGCAATTGGTAAAGATCATAAACGTGGGTGGACGAACCATGGTCTGGGTCGCATAGTAGAGCTTAATCCGTCGACCACTGACCATCGCTGGCGGATGGCGGGCGACGACCTCTTCGAGGACTGAATTCAGTTCAGAAGTCGTGACCCTGCGATTAAATTCACCATTGACGCGCGCGACAGTCGGCATAATTTTATCGACACGCTGACCGGTCAAAGCCGAAATAAAGAGAACCGGCGCAAAAGGTAGATATTTGAAACGATAGCGCACATCCTCAAGATAGCGCTTCATGGAGTTGGTATCCTTGTCCGGGATATCCCATTTATTCACCACCAGAATCAACGCCCGCCCACGTTCGTACGCATAACCTGCGACCGCAAGGTCCTGATCCGTGACACCCTCCTCTGCATCAATCAACATCAATACCACATGGGCTCGATCCATCGCCTTCAGCGCCTGAACTGCACTGTATTTTTCAAGAGTCTGGCTGACGCGTCCCTTGCGCCTTATCCCGGCCGTATCGATAAGAACATAGCGTTGCCCCTCAAAGTCAAACGGTGTATCAACACTGTCACGTGTGGTACCTGCGGTCGGATTGGCAACCACGCGCTCAAACCCGAGCAGACGATTGACCAGCGACGATTTTCCAACATTCGGTCGCCCAATGACAGCCAGCCGGACCTCACCCTCAGTTTCCGGCAGAGGATTCTCCGGCAGGAGATCCATCACTTCATCGAGCAGTTCACCGACTCCGCGGCCGTGTGCAGAAGAAATCGTGTGGATCTGCTCAACACCAAGGGCATAAAATTCGGCAGTAGCAGTCTCTTGTTTATCTCCATCAACCTTGTTGATGACAAAGAACACCGGTTTCCTGACTTTACGCAACAACTGAGCGACTTCGATGTCAGACGGAGTTAAACCATCCCGCACATCCATGAGCATAATGACGACATCGGCCTCTTCCACAGCCAGTTGTGACTGCTCACGCATCTGTGATAAGAGTTGATCGGTGCTGGCAGGCTCAAAACCGCCGGTATCGATTAACAAAAATGGCTTATCATAACGCGTGATTTCAGCATAGTTCCTATCACGCGTGACCCCGGCAAAGTCTTCGACAATCGCCTTGCGTTGTCCGAGAATCCGATTAAACAACGTCGACTTACCAACATTAGGGCGACCGACGATAGCGACAACAGGCAACATCAGGTAGGGGTATCCTTATTCATAATGTGTTCTTAAATACTCTATAAAGGGAAAAGCGCAAGAGTTAAACGATACAGCCAGAGGACAAACATTTTATGTTGGGCTTATTCGTAGCCGAGTTCGCGCAACATACGATCGCTCTGGCTCCAATTTTCATCAACTCGTACAAAGAGTTCTAAAAATACTCGGGTACCGAGAAAACGTTCGACCTCGATCCTGGCGTCCTGCCCCAAATCGCGGATCATCCGCCCCTGCTTCCCGACCAGAATCCGTTTATGACTCTCTCGCTCTACGTGGATCATCGCCTGGATAACGACGAGATTCTTTTCAGGTTTCTCGGTAAAGGTTTCGACCTGCACCGCGACCCCATAAGGAATCTCTTCCCGGGTCCGCCGCATGATTTTTTCACGAATCATCTCGGCAACAATAAAACGCTCCGGGAGATCGGTGATGATATCATCCGGGTAATAGCGAGGACCCGGCGTCAAGAAAGGCTCAGCCTCTTTTAATAGACGATCAACGCCGTTGCCTGTTTTAGCGGACAGCGGGATTACAGCATGAAATTCGTGCAATTGCGAAAAGTTATCAATTAATTTCAAAAGTTTCGGCGGATCAACCAGATCAATTTTATTAATCACCAACACAACCGGCACTGCCGATTTTTTGAGTATATTCAGCACAAACTCATCACCGCCACCCGCCATCGATGTTGCTTCAACAAGAAACAGAACCAGATCGATGTCACTACAAGCGGCTATCGCCTGATCAACCATAAACTGGTTAAGCTTCCCCTGGGGTTTATGAATCCCCGGGGTATCGATAAACAGAATTTGGCCCCCGTCCAGATTATGAATCCCCAAAATCCGGTTTCGTGTAGTCTGAGGTTTATTTGAAGTAATCGTAATTTTCTGCCCGAGAATTTTGTTGAGCAGGGTTGATTTCCCGACATTGGGTCGGCCTACCAGCGAAACAAAACCGCTGCGAAAAGTTTGTTGTTCAGTCATCTATCTCCTCCAGTCCGACCACAAAACTGTGCAGCAATGCTTCGGATGCGGCGTTCTGTTCCGCCTGTTTTTTGCTACTACCTTCGCCACAACCCAACTCTCGCCCATCGAAACTGACCTGGATGGTAAATACCCGTCCATGATCCGGGCCATCGATCTGAATCAACTGGTACTCCGGCAGTCGTCCAAAACGCGCCTGCAGATTCTCTTGCAGTGCCGTTTTATAGTCGGTGCCATAACGGAGATTGGCCGATCTTTCAAGGTCTGGAGTAAACACTTTTTTGACAAGTTGACAAGCGGCCAAAAATCCACCCTCGAGAAAAACTGCCCCGATCAAGGCCTCAAGGGCATCGGAGAGCAGACTCGCCTTGGACCGACCTCCACACTTCTCTTCACCGCGACCCAGACGTAAACCCGGCCCCAGGTTTAAACGCACAGCAATACGATTTAACCCCTTTTCGCAAACCACTTCTGCGCGAATACGGGTGAGACCCCCTTCAGGGATATCAGGGTACATTCGATAGATCAGATCACTGACGGCAAGTTCAAGCACCGCGTCACCGAGAAATTCAAGACGTTCGTTGTGCCCAACATCCGACTCTCGACATTCATTGCTGTAAGACTTATGAGTCAGTGCCTGAACGGGAAGGTCGGGATTAAGGAAGGTGTAACCAAGATCCAGTTGCAACTTTTCCATTAAAAATTCAGACATTTTTATACGCCAGGTTCCTTTTCCGCAAGGAGTTCCCGCAGATAAATAATCGACGAAGCATAACGAAAATCCCTTTCATATTCAAACATATTAGCTCATTTTGAGCACATATTTAACGCTTTTAATTCCCAACCGTCTTCAAGCTTGCCAACACTGGATACGCATGCTAGTCTCGCGTCAATCATCTGACGCTGGAGCCCGTATGCCACAATCAACCCAAATTCTTCTAATCGATGATGAAAAAGAGAGTTGTCTTGCGCTTTCGACCTTACTACGACAGGTCGGATACGCTGTTGCCTCAACCCATAGCGGTGAAGCAGCTTTCGAAATCCTGCAAAATCAGAACTTCGACCTGATTATCAGTGATCTCTTTCTGCCTGGTGTCAGCGGCATCGACATCCTCAAAAAGGTTAAGGAGAGTTCACCCCGCACCTGCTTCATCCTGATCACCGGCAACGCCTCAGCCGAAACTGCGGTCGAAGCAATGAAAGAAGGCGCCTTCGACTACGTTACCAAACCCTTCAACTTCGAAAAGCTCAAACTTCAGGTCTCCAAGGCACTGGAGAAGAGTCAACTTCTGGCCGAAAACCTGTATCTGCGTCAACAACTTCACGGTCGTTATCGCTTCGACAACATTATCGGCAGCAGTCTGCCGATGCAAAAAGTCTTTACCCGCATGGAAAAGGTCGCTTCTACGGATTCAACCATTCTGGTTCTTGGTGCTTCGGGCACAGGTAAAGAATTAGTCGCCAAGGCGATCCACTACAACAGCCATCGCCGCGATAAACCCTTTGTTGCCATCAACTGTGGCGCAATTCCGGCAGACCTGCTCGAATCAGAACTCTTCGGACACGTCAAGGGCGCCTTCACCAGCGCCATCGCCGACAAGCCCGGCAAATTTGAAATCGCTAACGGCGGCACCATCTTTCTGGATGAAATCGGCAATATGCCGCTACAACTCCAGATGAAAATGTTGCGTGTGTTGCAGGAGTACGAGTTTGAGCGGGTTGGCTCAACCAAGAAAATCCGCCTCAATGTCCGGCTGATCTCTGCAACCAACGCCGACATCCTTAAAGAGATTTCCAATGGCAACTTTCGCGAAGACCTCTACTATCGCCTCAACGTCATCCCCATCACCCTCCCCCCACTGAGTGAACGTAGGGGTGATATCCCGCTTTTGACGCGCTACTTTCTAGAAAAAATCTGTCACGAGATGAATCGCCCCCTCATGCCTACCAGCAAGGACGCGATGCGCGCACTTGAGGCTTATCACTGGCCCGGCAATGTTCGCGAGATGGAGAATGTCATAGAAAGGACCGTGGCTCTTGCCGACGGCGACATTATCGAACTGAATGACCTGCCGCCGAACATTGCCGAGAATGATAACATTCATCCATCGCTGGCAACCCAACTCCCTGCTGGCGGCACCGATATGGCAGCGGTCATTGCCGATATCGAACGTCAAATGATCCGTCAGGCGATGGCGCGCGCGGGAGGGGTTAAAGCCCGAGCTGCCGAACTTCTCCGTATTAACCGCACTACCCTGGTCGAAAAAATCAAACGCTTGAAAATCTAAACACCTGCCAGCAAATTCAAAAGCAAAAAACATTCGCCGAACAATAAAAAAATAAAAGGACCAGACGTATACCGTCCGGCCCTGGTGATCGAACCTGGTTGACCCTTGACTTACTTGCGTTTTTCCATCTTTTTGCGTTCATTAGCATCAAGATAACGCTTACGCATGCGGATCGATTTCGGGGTAACTTCGACCAGCTCATCATCCGCAATAAATTCAAGCGCTTGCTCCAGAGTGAGAATGCGCGGCGGAATAATGCGGATCGCTTCGTCAGTCCCCGAAGAGCGGACGTTGGTCAGTTTTTTCCCACGGTTACAGTTAACTACCAGATCGCTCTCTTTGGCATGCTGACCGATAATCATGCCGTCATAAAACTGCACACCGGGACCAACAAACAAAATACCACGCTCCTGGATATTAAATAGAGCGTAAGCCACAGTTTCACCAGAGTCCATCGCAATCAACACGCCGTTTTTACGCCCTTCGATTGCACCTTTGTAAGGGGCATACTCGTGAAATACATGATTAAGCACCCCGGTACCACGGGTATCGGTCATAAATTCGGTTCGATAGCCGATCAACCCACGGGACGGGATAATAAATTCGAGGCGATTCACCCCTTCCATCGCGGTCATCGAAGACATCTCGGCTTTCCGCTTGCCAAGTTTTTCAATGACGGTCCCCTGATGTTCCTCAGGGACGTCGATGGTCAGATATTCCATCGGCTCACAGCGTACGCCATCAATTTCACGAAAGATAACTTCTGGCTTGGAGACAGCCAGCTCGAAGCCCTCCCGCCGCATGTTTTCGATCAAAATCGACAGGTGTAATTCTCCTCGCCCGCTGACCTTGAAGGTGTCGGTATTGTCGGTATCTTCAACCTTAAGCGCCACGTTGGTACGTAGTTCCCTGTGCAGACGATCACGGATATTCCGCGAAGTGACGTACTTCCCTTCCTTCCCTGCAAAGGGGGAAGAGTTGACGATAAAGTTCATCGACAATGTCGGCTCATCAATCGCCACATAGGGGAGAGCAATCGGGGTCTCAGCCGAAGCCAGGGTCTCACCGATGCCCAACTCCTCAAATCCGGCGATGGTCACTATATCACCAGCAAAGGCAGACTCGATCTCAATCTGCTGCAGACCCTGATAGCCGAGCAGTTTACTGATGCGTCCCTGTGAGATCTTGCCATTGCGGTCGATATGCGCCACCGTCTGACCAGACTTGACAATACCATTGGAAATTTTACCAGTGGCAGTACGGCCAATAAATTTATTGTAATCGATATTCGAAACCAGCATCTGAAAAGGCGCGGTGGTATCGCCTTCCGGAGGATCAACCCGGTCACGGATGACATCAAAGAGCGGCTGCAGATCTGAGGATTCATCCACCAGTTCCGTTTTGGCGATACCGAACTTGGCGCTAGCATAGACGATCGGAAAATCGAGTTGCTTCTCATTGGCGTTGAGTTCGCAGAAGAGGTCGAAGACCATATCAACAACCTGGGTTGGACGTGCACCGGGGCGATCGATCTTGTTGATCACAACAATCGGCTTAAGACCGAGCTCGAGGCTTTTCTTCAACACAAAACGAGTTTGCGGCATCGGGCCGTCGAAGGCGTCGACCAGCAGCAGGACCGAATCGACCATCTTCAAGATCCGCTCAACTTCACCCCCGAAGTCGGCGTGACCCGGGGTATCGACGATGTTGATCTTAAGTCCATCTCGCTGCACGGACAGATTTTTGGCCAGAATGGTAATACCCCGTTCTTTTTCAAGATCGTTGCTGTCCATCACACGCTCAGTGATGACCTGATGTTCACGAAACACCCCAGATTGAACCAACATGGCATCAACCAGGGTGGTCTTACCGTGGTCAACGTGGGCGATAATTGCGATGTTACGAATTGCTTGCGGCATGAGCTAAACCCTTTATAAATCGTTAGTGACCTGGCCCCACGTGTGCGAGAAGCAGACTGATCGGGTCAGGCTTTGCAAAACCGTATAATGTTATCAAATATCTAGCCTAAAGCCAAGAAAATACGTATGTCTCAAAAAACTATTCTGCCTTACCCGCGCCGTTTCGCTTTCATCCAACTTGACAGGCTTATATAGATTTGCCTATTTTCATACATAAGCATTCAACATGATGCCCCGCTATCCAATGGAACCCATAAGGACTATGCCCAAAACAAATATCATCCTGACAGGGTTCATGGGCACCGGAAAATCGACTCTGGGACGGCTTCTTGCCCAGGAACTGGATTATCGTTTTGTCGACACCGATCAATTGCTCGAAGCAGAGCTCGGTCAAACGATTGCCGATTTTTTCGCACAAGCAGGAGAGGTGGCCTTTCGCAAAAAAGAAGAGGAACTGGTCCTCGCCCTCACCCACCAGCGCAAGTTAGTCATCGCTACCGGCGGCGGCTTGATTCTAAACCCTGTAAACGCCAAAGCTCTGGCACAGACGGGTCAGATCTTCTGCCTGACGGCAACCGCTGAAGAAATTCTGGAGCGGATTTCAAACCAGCAACATATACGACCGCTACTGCAGGATCAGAATCCACTGGCAAAAATTCATCAACTTCTCGAACAGCGTGCAGCCAGTTACCAGCAATTCACCCAGATTTCAACCAGTGGCCGCACCCAGAAAGATTTAATTGCCGAGCTTCTCCAGCAGTTCACCCGTACAGCTTGAATTTACACCAAACAACACCTGGGACATCACTCACCCATCAGATCGACGTGACACTGCACCAAATAACCAGACAACCCCCCGTCGTCTGCTGGGGAAACCCGCGTTTCTCCTTGCGTCATCTCTAAATAATTCTCTATAATAAGCCGCTTTAGGTCAGGAGCACCGTCCAGCCAGATCCCTGATCAAAATGCCTTATAGGCCAGTTAAAGACCACCAACTCTTAAGCAGATCGAACACTGATGGGTTTTTTCATAACATTTGAGGGGATTGAGGGCTCCGGGAAATCAACCCAGATTACCCTGTTGCGCCAGGCGTTAGAGCGGGCGGGGCATGTGGTTCTTCAGACACGTGAACCTGGCGGTTGTGACATCGCCGACCAGATCCGCAGGATCTTGCTTCACCCACAGAATACAGCGCTTGAACCTACGGCCGAACTACTTTTGTATGCAGCAGCACGAGCCCAGCATGTCTGTGAAATAATCCGCCCTGCCCTGCAACAGGGTCATATAGTTCTGTGCGATCGATACACCGATGCCACCCTCACCTATCAAGGGGACGGACGCCAACTCGACCGCCAGCTGATTAGCCAACTTAACTACGTAGCCACACAAGAAACCTCTCCCGACCTGACTATGCTGATCGATCTCAAGGTGGAAACCGGGCTCGGTCGCGCCTTCGCTCGCGAAATCGATCTGCAAGACAGTTCCGAAGGACGTTTTGAACGGGAAGAGATCGCCTTTCATCAACGCGTCCGCGAGGGTTATCTAAAACTGGCCGCCGCTGAACCACACCGGTTCAGGCAATTTGATGGCGCACTCTCTATCGATCTGCTGGCTGCCAAAATCGAGAAAACTACTTTTGACTTTATCGCACAAAGCAAGGGGCAACTGTGACCTTTGCCAACATTATAGATCATGATCGTCAAAAAAAGATTCTGCGCCTGGCGTTACAGAACCAACGGCTCGCCCACGCCTACCTGTTTGAAGGGCCAGAGGGTATCGGCAAAAAGCTCATGGCGCTGGCACTCGCCCGGGCCCTCTTCTGTGACGATGGCGAAGGCTGTGGCGAATGTCCTGCCTGCCGCAAGGTCGACCACCTGAATCATCCCGATCTCCACCTAGTGATGGCCGAGGGGGCCCAGATCAAGATTGATCAGATCCGGAAATTACAACAGGATATCTCCCTCAGACCGCTCGAGGCCAAGGTTAAAATCTGTTTGATTGACTGCGCTGAGGCCCTGAATCCGGCCGCCAGCAATGCATTGCTGAAAACACTTGAGGAGCCACTCCCCGGCACCCTGCTGATCCTGCTCAGCGCGAAACCTGAAATGCTGCTGGATACGATTCGTTCCCGGTGTCAGCGATTACGTTTCAATCGCCTTTCACGCAATCGGCTCGCCGGCATTCTGGAACGCCGCCTGGGATTATCGGAAGCAGAAGCGCTAGTCATGGCTGCGCTCTCCAACGGAAGTTTCAAACAGGCCTTTGGTGAAAATCGCGAGCTCTACCTTGAGCAACGCAAGAAGCTGATCAACAGCCTGATTTCACTGTCGAGCGGCTCAATCTTCCCGCTGTTTGAACTTGCTCAACAGCTGGCCGATGACAAAGAGCGCCTGGCCGAAATCCTCGACATCTTCCAATCGTTCTATCGCGATCTTCTGCTGCTCCTGCATGGTCGTCCAAATAGCGAGCTGGTTAACATCGATCTACGCGAAACACTATATGCCCAAGCCCGAAACGAAAGAGTCAGCGGGCTATTGAAAAAGCTGGAGTGCCTTGACCTGGCCCGACTCCACCTGCAACGCAACGTCAACCGCCAGCTCGCGATGGAAGCGATGTTGATGGCGATGACTGCCGCCTAACCACTTGATTAAAGAGAGTTTTAGATATTCATGGAAAAGAAACGAATCGTTGCAGTCTCCTTTCAGTGCGCCGGCAAACTGTTTGATTTTGATGCCCTCGACTTGGACCTGAACAACCGGGATCAGGTTATCGTTGAAACGGAACGCGGCAAATCACTGGGCACAGTTATCGGTCTGGTCCGTAATGAAGTGCCCGACAGTGCTCACTCCAAATTGAAGGCCATCATCCGCAAAGCCAATGAGCAGGACCTTCAAATGGCGGCTACAAATGCCGAACGCGAGGAAGAGGCCTTGAGGTTCTGCAAAAAACGAGTCATCGAGCGTGCCATGGAGATGAAACTGGTCCGTGCTGAATATCTGTTCGATGGTTCAAAGATCATTTTTTACTTTACTGCTGACGGTCGTATCGATTTCAGGGATTTGGTTCGCGATCTTGCACAGCATTTCAGAACCCGAATCGAGATGCGTCAGATCGGGGTACGGGATGAAGCCAAAATGGTTGGTGGCCTCGGCTGTTGCGGCCGCGAGCTCTGCTGCAGTAGCTACCTACGCAGCTTTGCCCCCGTCTCTGTCAAAATGGCCAAGGCCCAAGGGCTTGCTTTAAACCCGAGTAAAATCAGTGGCCAATGCGGACGTTTGCTCTGTTGTCTTGGTTATGAATATGACACCTATAACGAACTGCGTAAAAATTTACCGAAGTGCGGCAAAAAGCTGAACCTGCCCGACGGGCCGGCCGATGTCGTCTCGCTGAATGTCCTGGCGCAAAAAGTTACGGTCGCCGATAAGGATGGCCGCCGCGAGGTGCATATCGATGATCTCCATAAGCCCCAACAATCGATCCCGCAGGAAGAACGGGTACCAGCACCCAGGAAACAGTCTGAACGGAGACAAGCAGAACGAAAACTGCCTGAACGTGCGAACGTTGTCGTGTCACCTGAAAAGCAGACTGAGCCAGAATTGATTAAGGGTGAAGAGGCCAAAAGCCAAAGACGTCCACGCAGACGTGGTGGCCGCAACAGCTCGTCGCGCAAAACAGAGCAACAAACACACACTGAAAACATACCACCGACACAGAGTGCCAAGCCTGCAGCCCCGACAGCGGATTCCAAACCGAGTGCCCAAAAGGATGGGAATTCGCCCGAGCGCCCGCGCAGACGGAATAGAAGACGCCCACGTCGCAAATCGGACCAGGGTTCAGCACCACAGAAGAGCGAATAATTTATTAATTTTATTACATAGCATAGAGCAAAAGGAGGCTGTAATGGCCGGAACATTTTACGTCACCACTCCGATTTACTACGTCAATGATGTCCCGCACATCGGGCATGCATACACCACCTTGGCGTGCGATGTTATCTCACGCTACAAACGCTCACGCGGGTATGACGTCTATTTTTTGACCGGCACCGATGAGCATGGACAAAAAGTCGAGGCTGCCGCCGACGCCAACGGCGAGACCCCGCTCGAACTGGCCGATCGCGTGGTTAAACGTTATCAAGCCCTGTGGGACAAACTCAATATCAGCCACAATGACTTCATCCGCACCACGCAAGAACGGCACAAGCGTGCGGTTTCAGAACAGTTTCGCAAACTCGAAGCGAAGGGCGATATCTTCCTCGGCGAATACGAAGACTGGTACTGTACCCCTTGTGAAACCTTCTGGACCGAGACCCAACTGCTCGACGGGACCTGCCCCGATTGCGGGCGTCCGACAACCAAGTTAAAAGAAGAGTCCTATTTCTTTCGCATGAGTCAATATCAGGAGCAACTGGTAAGGCACATTGAGGAAAATCCCGACTTTATTCAACCGAAATCACGCCGCAACGAGATCATCTCCTTTATCAAAGAGGGGCTGCGTGATCTTTCGATTTCACGCACCTCTTTCTCCTGGGGAATTCCAGTGCCGGGCAATGAGAAACATGTCATTTATGTCTGGTTTGATGCCCTGTCCAACTACATTTCGGCTCTAGGCTATCCCGAGGACAAGGACGGTCTCTACGAAAATTTCTGGCCGGTCGACGTTCATGTTATCGGCAAGGACATCCTGCGTTTTCACGCCGTCTACTGGCCGACCTTTCTTATGGCTGCCGGTCTGCCGCTCCCCAAAAAGGTCTTCGCTCACGGCTGGTGGACTGTTGAAGGGCAGAAGATGAGTAAGAGTCTGCGCAATGTAGTGGAACCGAACATGTTGATCGATAAATATGGCGTCGATGCCATCCGCTACTTTCTATTGCGCGAAGTCCCCTTTGGGCTTGATGGAGATTTTTCCCACAGCTCGCTCATTTCGCGGATCAATTCCGACCTGGCCAACGACCTCGGAAACCTGCTCAGCCGTTCAACCGCCATGCTCGGCAAATATTTCGACGGGGTGGTACAGAGTCCAGATCATGCCGATGAGATCGATCAAGCGTATATCGACCTCTTTCCGCTGGCGACAGCAAAGATTGACAAGCTCTATGAGGATATGGCCTTCAACAAGGTACTGCAGACGATTTGGGAACTCATTTCGGCCGGCAATAAATATATTGACGAAACTGCCCCCTGGGCTCTGGCCAAAGACCCGGCGCAACAGGGACGCTTGGGCCGGGTGCTCTATAATCTGCTCGAGGCTCAACGGCTGATCGCGCTCCAGATTGCCCCCTTCATGCCAGAGACCGCTGAGAAGATCCTGGCCTTGCTAGGGGTCGACCCCAAGGCGAATCTGGCTGACAATGATACCTGGGGTGCCTTGCAGGCGGGCAGCAAAATCAAAAAGGCCAGCCCACTCTTCCCTCGGATAGAGGCCGAATAAGGCCGGATGAGAAAACAGACATGAACGAAAAGCTTCTGACCCTGATCGACAGCCACGCCCATCTCGATAGCAGCCAGTTTGGCGATGAGCTTGAACAGATCCTGCAGAGGGCCGATGAGGCTGGGATCAAACAGATTCTGACCATCGGTTGTGATCTTCAGAGTTCTGCCAGAAGTGTCACCCTGGCCGCACAGTATGCTCAGGTCCATGCTGCGGTCGGCATTCATCCACATGATGCCGGCGAAGCCACTGCGGAAGGGCTCGCGTTAATTGAGAGTCTGCTGGCTGCGCCGAAGGTGGTGGCCGTTGGCGAGATCGGTCTCGACTTCTTCCGCGACCACTCGCCCCGTGACCAGCAGCGAACGGCATTTCGCCAACAGATCCGCCTGGCGCGAAAACATCAGAAGCCGATTATTGTGCATGATCGTGAGGCCCACGCTGAAGTGCTCCAGATTTTACATGAGGAGCATGCTGCAGACTGCGGTGGAGTGCTGCACTGCTTCAGCGGCGATATCACGATGGCCCGCGCCTGTCTGGACCTCGGCTTTTACCTGTCTTTCCCTGGCACGATCAGTTATCCCAAAAATGAAGCCCAGCGTGAAGTTGTGGCCGCCGTCCCGATTGACCGCATGATGATCGAAACTGATTGCCCCTACCTCGCACCTGTCCCGCATCGGGGCAAACGCAATGAACCTGCCTATGTCCGCTATACAGCCGAAAAGCTGGCCGAAATAAAAGGCTTAACCTTAAGCGATGTCGCCCGCGTAACCAGTCGCAATGTCTATGATCTGTTCGGCATCGGTGCTGTCGACCAGCAGACAAAAATTGCCTATCAGATCCGCGATTCGCTCTATCTCAATATCACCAACCGCTGCACGAACAGTTGTGTCTTCTGCGCCAAATTTGATGATTTTGTCGTCAAGGGGCATGAACTTAAACTCGATCATGAACCGGACATTGAAGAGCTGAAACGTGCCATTGGTGACCCGAAAAAATATCGGGAAGTGGTTTTTTGCGGCTACGGCGAACCACTGTTGCGTCTCGAACTGATATGCGAACTATCAGCCTGGCTAAAAACACATCAGGTCAAGGTTCGCATCAATACTGACGGACAGGCTAATCTGGTGCACGGTCGCAATATTCTGCCAGACCTGGCGGGGAAAGTTGATGCACTCTCGGTTTCACTCAATGCACCCGACGCCACACAGTATCAAAAACTCTGCCGCTCAAAGTATCCCGAAATTGGATATGAAGCGGTCAAGGATTTTCTCAAGCAGGCCCCGACCTATATCCCCGAAGTTATTGCCAGCGCGGTCAGTTACCCGGGTGTAGACATCGCGGCCTGTCGCAAAGTGGCAGAGGATCTTGGGGTTGAATTTCGCGCGCGTGAGTATAATGAAGTCGGCTAGAATCGATAGACCTCACTCAGGAAAAATTCACAGCAAGCACCATGGGACATCAGGGCCTTTTCGCTGCATTTGGGCGCAAAAAAACCTGAGTTAACGGGAATTATCGCTATCGGAACTCCTGTTAACTCAGGTTGGATCAAAAATCTTTTCAGTGCCCGAGAATTTTTGCTTTCCGCTCTTTTAAAATCGCCGCATGACGGCCCTCTTCTGCAGCCAACCAGGCAAAAGCTTTCTTCCCTTCGGGGTCCCTGGCGTTTAGAGTCGCGGTCTGGAAGAAAGCGGCGAACTTTTCTTCGGCGTCTATCGCCAACTCCAGTGCCCGGATATCCCCTTCCTTGCTGACCAGTACGGCTGCAACCTGCTCAGTTGAGGGGAAAACCTCTTTATCGTTAAAACGTCGCAGGTAAGGAAGAAACTCCTCCTCCCCTTCCCAGAAGGCACCATCTTCGTACGTGGTTGCTAAATTTTCCAGTGTCCGCAAATGCCCCACCTCATCTTGGGCCAACTGCGCAAAGAGTTCCCGCGCCAGTTGCGTATGAGATTTTTCAACCATTGCTGCGTAAAAACGATGTCCATTTTTCTCAACTTCCATCGCGGCTCGAATTACCTCGAAACCACTAAAATCATCTGTTCCAGACATAGGGTTTTATCTCCTGAATAAAATTCCTTATGCAAAATTCCTTATGCAATTTCGGCCATCAAATTACCTTTTTCTCTGCAATCTGTCCAGACCAGTTGTGGCAATTGATAAAGCCGAACCAGGCAATGCAACTAATTGCCGAACAACTGCTTCAGTGTCCCGTTCAGAAGTTGCCGCATCTGCTGTTTTTGTACGTTTTCGGTCTTTCCCCCCAATTTATTCTGCAGCTCCCGTTCAAGCTCCTGGACAACTCCCTTTTTTAGCTGTTTTGTAAGACTGGAAGAATCAAGAAGAAAACGGGGGCTGGTATACGTCCCCTTGACCTTAAGGGGGAACAGGCTCCAACCCAGCTCGTCTTTTAATAAATTCAGCCCTTTGCCCCCGACACCAACTTTTGCCATCGTCTCCGGGTCGAATCGGGTTTCCAGCGTCAGATCCAGGCCACCATTCAAAGTAAACTGCCCTTTGGGGGCAATAGATATGTGACGACTTTCCAACTTTGAGTCTATCGTCCCTTCTTTTAGCTTTATTCCATAGGTCCCTGAAAACCGACTAAAACCAACAACCTGAAGCTCAGGATTAGCCAGAAAGCGAGAGAATTCGGCGAGCAGAGGGCCACCTTTAATCTCACCACTTTGTAAATCAAAGGTTCCCTTTGCCTGCAGGACAGCAAGCGGATCAATCGCTCCGCCGTGCGTGCTGAAGTGGCTCGTAGCCGTCAAGGAACCACTGATGCTCCCTTTTTCTTTAGGCAAAAGAGCATCGGTCAAGGTCGAAAGAGTTATTCCCTTACAACTAAAATCGCCACTCAAAGGAAGATCAGCCTCTCCGAGAACAGTAACGGTCGAAAGTTTGACGTGACCACCAGCGAGGTCGGCAATCATATGATCAATTCGAAATAGACCGTCCTGCAAAACCATCTGGCCTTCAATATTCTCAAATAAAACTTCGCGGTAATTGAGGTCTTTTATCTTCAGCAGAGCTTTGACAGACAGCGGAGGTGCCGGGGTGCCCCGCAGGGGAGCCTTGGGGACAACAGAACCAACTTGCGACCGAGTTGCCTGAGCCGAATTCTCGCCGACGCGCGATCCTGGGAAAAAGGGATCAAGGTTGAATTTATCCGTAGAAACAGTCATTTCCAGGTGCGGTAAATTCGAAAAAACCTGCGTCGCCTCCAGATCCAGTTGCAAATGCTGATCGTTGAGGTCTACTTTTAATTGTGAGCCCCTGATTCGCCCGGCTTTATAACTGAGAGTCCCATTAAGGGCAGGACGTACCCCTCCAAGGCTGGCCTGAAGCTCGCTGACCTTTAGGGTTGCCTGACGAACAGCCTGTGCAACCACTGGCTCCCCCTCGACCTGAACCTGCAGATCCAAAGCACCCGCGATCCCATATGTCGCGACCTGCTCACGAATTTCAAGTGGCAATAGAGAGGAAATTTTACGTAAATCCAGAATTTGAAGACTGGCTTCGCCTGCAACCTGCGGAACCTGATTCAGTAATATTTTCCCCTGGTAATCCGCGGTGAGACCATCTATTTCGAGCCGCAACTTTTTAACGTCAACGACCTGATCACGCGTGTGATAAGTCAATTCATGGGTCACAGCAATCCTTACCTGATTCCAGTGTAAGGGATTCTTGAGGTTCAGGCTGAGATCAACTTTCTCAAGGGTCAGGTCACCCTTCGCTACAAAATCATCATGTTCCCTATCTATGGAAATATCTGTCGAAAGGAGCCCGCGCCCAAGGCTTCCCGGCAAATAACCTTTCAGATAAGGGAGAAACGGGACAAGATCCAGTTGATGCGACTTAAAGTGTAACTGCTCCAGACCATCCTCAAAGCTGAAACGCATCTCCATTGAAAATGGTCTGTCGTTCAATTTGGCTCTTATCCTCACAGGAAAAACTTCACCGAGGGCAAAATTTTCAACATCCACACCCAGATCATCCAGCTTGTAGCGATAGGGCGAGACCTGGTTCAACCTGCGATCCAGGAACAGCAGGCTGCCTCCCTCCAGTGAAAATCGTTTCACAATAAAGGAGATCGGTGCTGCTGCCCCCTTTGTTGGGGAACTGGCAGCGACGTCATTCTCCCGAGCCGAATGCCCCTTGAGTAGATCATCGATATTCAAGCGACCATCAGCTTCACGCACCAACCTCAGTTGTGGCTGCATAATCAAAATCTTCCCCAAGCGTAATTCACCATGGAAAAGAGAATTAAAGTCATATGACATTTCAATATTTTGGGCCGAAAGAAGAACATCGTCCGATTTTTTCCCTTTGATTTTAAGCTCTTCCATCCGGATCCCGGTAAAGAGCCCAACAGAGACCGCTCCCAATGTTACCGGTCTCTGCAATGCCTCTTCGAGTCCCGTCTGGACGAGAGTCCGTACTCTTTCGGGCGTAACGTATAGTTTGACCAGTAGGGCTGACACAGCAATAAAGAGACCCGATACAACAAAAATTCCCAGTATAATTGTCTTTATTTTACTCATGAAATGCCTTCCCTAACCATGTATCAAGAGCCAATCTGGGAGCCTTTAAATACCTGATATATTCAAAATTGATCCCTAACTATACCAGCGCCAAATCCAGACTGACATAACAAATATGTATACAAGGAATGTCTCTTATTTATAGTCCGACCATCAGCCTGTACTTAAGACCTGATGGCAAGCGAAACAAAGATAAATTCCAATTGGGGTTTAATATAACTTGTGTTTTTGTTTATGACCTGACACTCCGGCCACGAATCTTGTCATCCCCAAAGGACATTTTATGCTGGCAACATGACCGACCCCGCAAGCGGGCCATCTGAAAATTCTCAAATCTTAGGGAATTATTGAGGCTGAAATCGCCAGACACAGTTTTGACGTATAGACGGAGAATTCATCAGGAGGTTATCCAGCCCTTCATACCGCAGCCGAAATGCTCTTAAGCGAAAAGTTCAAAGGTCTCGACTCGAGCCTAAATCAGTATCTGAGTTATACCGTTAAACTCGACAGCATTTACCCTTATAACCTAACGATCAAGGCTGAAAGATGACAATTTAAATCATCTTTTGGACATTTCTTGACCAGCGTCAAAGTTTAAGCTGAAAACCTCTGTTATCTTGCATCCATCTCAATACGAGATAGCATTTAAAACTCGGCTACAAGTGGCCCAAAAACCTTTAGAAGGAGGACATGCATGTTTTGTTACCAATGTGAAACCGCAGCCAAAGGAGTCGGATGTGACAAAGTTGGCGTTTGTGGCAAACAGCCAACCACATCAGATCTTCAGGATCTCCTGGTCTATTCTGTTAAAGGCGTCAGCTTCTGGGCGCATCAGGCACGTCAAAAAGGTGCTCATTCAAATGAACTTGACCAGTTTGTAATCAAGGCGCTGTTCACCACTGTGACCAATGTTGACTTTGCCGACGACTCCATCGCGAAGATCATTGCCGAAGCTGTAAGCCTGCGTGAAACAGCCCGTCAACTTTTCGAGAAAGCCAATGGCGGTGCGTTCGGCGGTACTGTCCCTGAAGCCGCACAAAACTGGGCATTTCCAACAGAACGCTCTGCCCAGCTGGCCCTTGCTCAGCTGCACGGCGTCAAGGACGCCAAACTGGATGCTGACCTGCAGTCAATGCGCAGCACGATTCTGTTCGGGATCAAGGGGTATGCCGCTTATGCCGACCACGCCATCATCCTTGAGCGCCAAAGCGATGAAATCTATGCGTTTACCCACAAGGCCCTGACCGACCTGCAAAACGACAGCCTCGGGCTGATGGATCTCGTCGGCATCGCCATGGAATGCGGTCGTATCAACCTGGTGACCATGGAACTGCTCAACAAGGCTCACACTGATCGCTACGGACATCCAGTACCGACCCCCGTTGAACTTGGCACCAAGGCAGGTAAAGCCATTCTGGTTTCAGGGCACGACATGCGCTTCCTCGAAGAGATTCTCAAGCAGACCGAAGGGAAAGGGATCAACATCTATACCCACGGTGAAATGCTGCCAGCCCACGGTTATCCAGAACTGAAAAAGTTCAGCCATCTGGCGGGCAACTGGGGCGGCGCCTGGCAGGATCAACACAAGGAATTCCAGAGCTTCCCGGGTGCAATCGTCTTCAACACCAATTGTATCCAGAAGCCAGCAGAGAACTATAAAGATCGCCTCTTCACCTGGGATCGTGTCCAGTTCCCTGATGTGAAACATATCGATGGCTGGGATTTTTCCGAAGTAATCAATTGTGCCCTGGCCGGAAAAGGCTTCCCTGAGGCTCCGGGACAGAAAATTCTTACCGGTTTCGGACATAACGCCGTCCTCGGCGTGGCTGACAAGGTGATTGATGCGGTCAAGTCTGGCGCGATCAAGCATTTCTTCCTGGTCGGTGGTTGCGATGGTGCCGAAACTGGCCGTAACTACTACACCGAGTTCGCCGAGAAGGCTCCCAAGGATACCGTCATCCTGACCCTGGCCTGTGGTAAATATCGCTTCAACAAGATGGAATTCGGTGACATTGGCGGCATTCCGCGCCTGCTGGATATCGGACAATGCAACGATGCATACTCGGCCGTTCAGATTGCCGTCGCTCTGGCCAACGCGTTTGAATGTGGCGTCAATGACCTGCCGCTCTCGTTCATCCTCTCCTGGTATGAACAGAAAGCGGTTGCAATCCTGTTGACCCTGCTGCACCTCGGCATACGGGACATCAAAATCGGACCGAATCTGCCGGCATTTATTACCCCGAATGTACTCAATTTCCTGGTTGAGAATTTCAACATCGGGCCGATCACCACGGCCGAGGCGGATCTCAAACAGATCCTCGGCTAAACGGTCTCTTCCACAGAGTAAAAAAAGGGCGAAGTCATAACGACTTCGCCCTTTTTTTACGGTGATGATCTACGGGAATCTGATCCTGTCCCAACCGGCCTAACCCAAGACTTCCTGCGACTATAATTAACTACGACCAGGTGTAAAATGTACGGTTGCAACAGCAAGTAGGGTTAGAAACAAAGCGGTCACCCTTTGAGGATAAACTTTTCACCTGCCGCCATTAATTCATCGAGTGCCGCCTCAGAACTGGCCTCTCCGTACAGGCGCACGACCGGTTCGGTCCCTGATTTACGAAAGAGCATCCACGAGCCATCTTCAAACAGGTATTTGCTCCCATCGAGACGGATAACGTTGCGTATGCTGCGTCCACCTATTGCGGCCGGAGGATTTTCAAGGCGCGAACTGATGCCCTCAGCCAGGTCACCGGTCAAGCGCAAATTGGTGCGACGCGTATAAAAGCTACCGACCCGGGCATACAACTCAGCCAGGAGTTCACTCAATGACCGGCGCTCAACGGCGACCATTTCAGCTACAAGCAAGCAGGCAAGAATACCATCTTTCTCGGGAACATGACCTCGGATCGTTAAGCCGGCACTTTCTTCCCCGCCAATCAGAATACGGTTTGCGGCAATATATTCGCCGATAAACTTAAATCCGACCGGTGTTTCCAGGACCTTGACACCATGATGTGCAGCAACCGCATCAATCAGGTGTGATGTTGCAACGCTGCGAGCCGCGTCCCCTTTTTGTCCTTTGCGACGGATCAGGTAATCAAACAACAGCGCCAAAATATAGTTAGGCTCTATATAGCCTCCGTCACGATCAACTATCCCGAAGCGATCGGAGTCTCCGTCGGTGGCAAGACCAAGCATGATTGAAGCATCACTTTTTACCAGATCAATAAAATCAGCAATATGAGCCTCCGCCGGCTCCGGTGGTTCACCACCAAAATAAGGGTCTACGTGGTCATTGATTGATACAATTTCGACTCCCGCATCAAGCAGGATTTTGTCCAGATAGCCACGGCCCGAACCGTAAAGCGGGTTGACCGCAATTTTCATCCCTGACGCAGCTATCGCCTGCAGATCAACCAGATCAGCAAGACGTGCGAAATAATCAGGTGCCGGGTCGATTTCTACGAACAGACCTTGATCAGAGGCATCGTCCAAGCGCATCTGCTTGTAACAGATCTCCCCCTGCAAGGCATTGGCCCGATCTTCAATATCCTTAGTAGTTTCCGGTAATGCCGGCCCCCCCCAGGCGGGAGAAAATTTAATGCCATTGTAATCATAGGGATTATGGCTGGCAGTGAAGTTGATCGCGCCGTCGGCCTTAAGTTTCAGCAAAGCGTGTGCGATGACCGGCGTCGGGGTGTCGCGCATGCAAAAATAGCTGCGGATACCTGCCCCTGTCAGCACCCTGACCGCCTCCCTCGCAAAATCACGCCCCATAAAGCGTGCATCGTAACCGATGACAACGCCCTGCTTGCCAAGCCCTTCTGCATGCAGATGATCTGCAATTGATTGAGTAACTATGCGGACATTCTCTAAGTTAAAGCTCTCAGCCAGAATGCCACGCCAGCCGGACGTGCCAAATTTAATTCGGTCCATTCAATGCCCTCCAATATTAATCAGCGTAAAAGAAACATCTGACTCAGCTGCTAGCAAAATTACCACGAAGTAGGCCAAAAACAGAATTCAGGTTTTAACGGGCCAATTATAACTCCAATCATCGCCTCGCGCTCACTTGTTTGATGTTTCAGTGCCCAGCGACGGCCCGACGTAATCATCGACCAGAAGGGCGTAGGGGCAATCAGCCGGCAAAATTCCAGCCTCAACCACCTCGGGTGTCAAGCGTTGACAATCTGTACGAACCTGGTCCCGCTCGTTATAAATCTGGCAGCGTTGTGTCTCCAGATCAAGTTGATCACAGGGAATCCGGGTATAAAAAATATGCCCGTTAAAATCGATTTTTTCATAACAACAGCGGGCGCAGCGCTGACATAGCCCCTCCCACTGCTCCTGAGTCAATTTTTTAAGTTTCTCGATTTTTGAATTCATCGGTCCAGCCTAAACAATCACAGCAAAAGGGTCAATTGTCTCACAGGGACTGAGCCCGATTAAAATATGAAAAAAGCATTGACTCAGCCCCTGCTTCTTGTGTATTAGTAGCCGTTCTGGACACAAAGAGACACATAGATATCGGAGGATATAAAGATCATGCAGTGCCAAACCGTACTTGCTGGTACCGAGTGTACCTTCTGGAAAAAATCAGGTTGCGCCGCTGAAGGTGGCAGCTGCCAGGTTATTGTCGAAGACTGTATCGGATGCGAGCGCATCGCCAAAGGGACTATTGGCGATGTCTGCACCGCGTACCCAAGCCCCGCAGCAAAATGGAAGAGTGGCCTCTGCAACTATGCCACCCACCGTAAGGTTGATATCAAGGTGAATGACGCTCGTATCAATCCGCTCAAAGCGGCCAAACGCGCGGCAGCGTCCAAGAAGAAATAACCAGCGCAACACATTTCTGACCTGGGAAAAGGCCTTCGCCCCGCGAGGGCCTTTTCCTTTTCCTTTTCCGGGATTACTCCATGGCGGACGAAGAAAAAACCGGGGTGTTCTTTGGTCTGGCCGCCTATCTGGTATGGGGGTTTTTCCCGCTCTATTTCAAGCAGGTAGCGACGGTACCAGCAACCGAAGTACTGGGCCATCGCATTCTCTGGTCGGCTCTTTTTCTTCTGGGCCTGGTCTTCTTGCGCCGCCAACAACCCGAGTTACAACGCCTGCTTCGACAACCCAGGTTATTGCTCCAGCTGACAGCAACAACCATTTTAATCGCCATTAACTGGCTGGTCTTCATCTACGCCGTCTCTGCAGGCCACGTTTTGCAATCCAGTCTTGGGTATTTCATCGGTCCACTCGTCAGCGCCCTGCTCGGAGTTACCTTTCTCAAGGAAAGACTCAACCTGCTTCAATCCTGCAGTTTGCTGCTGGCGACCGCCGGGGTCATCTACCTGACCCTGCAGCAAGGTGAGTTGCCTTGGATCGCCTTGAGTCTCGCGTTCAGTTTTGCGCTGTACGGTCTGCTCCGGAAACAGGCAGGTGTCGGCCCGATTCTGGGATTGAGCATAGAAACCCTACTCCTGTCGCCTTTTGCCCTGTTTTTTCTTTATGTGCTTCATTTCAAAGGCGAACTCTGTTTTGGCGGCGGGACAATTCTCGATCTCTGGCTACCGCTCTGCGGGGTCGTCACTGCTCTCCCCTTGATCTGGTTCAACGCAGCCGCCAAGCGCCTGCGTCTGGTAACAATGGGCTTTTTGCAATACATCACACCCAGCATGCAATTTTTATCGGCAGTATTTCTGTTCAATGAGCCCTTTGATCAGGGCCGACTTCTAGGCTTCTGTCTAGTCTGGAGCGGCCTGCTGCTTTATTCGGTCAATGCGCTCCGCCAGGCATCAAACCGGCATGGCTCTACCTCGATCAAAATCGTCCCAAACTTACCAGCCGAATAAAAACCACAGAAGCGGCACCAGAATAGCTGTCGCCAAGCCGTTCAATCCGATGGCAAGTCCCGAGACGGCGCCCGCCAGACGATCTTCTTCCAGTACCCGCGCTGTTCCGATACCATGACTCGCCGTACCAATTGCCAGGCCCATCGACGTGGCCTTGCGAATCCGGATCAAACGACAGAACTCCGGCCCGCAAATAGCGCCGATACAGCCAGTCAATACGACCAACGCTGCCGTTAGCGGCACGATGCCGCCGATTTTTTCGCTGATGCCGATGGCGATCGGGGTTGTTACCGATTTAGGCACAAGCGAGAGTACGACCTTATGACTTCCGCCCAACAGCCAGGCAGTCCCTGCAGCTGAGATGATTGATGACAACGCTCCGGCACAGACACCGACCAAAATCGGCAGTTTCCGTTTAAGAATCTGCTCACGCCGTTGCCATAGAGGCAGGGCCAGCGCGACAACCGACGGGCCCAGCAGGAACAAAAGCAGTTTCCCGCCGCTGGCATATGCGGCATAGTCGATATGCGTCATTTTTAAAAAAATAATGATGCTACAGATCGAAACAAACACCGGATTCAGCAGAATAAAACCGGTACGTCGATATACCAGCTCGGCAATCCAAAAGGTTGCCAGAGTCAGGATAATACCAAACAGAGGGGTCGTAACAAGCTCAGTCATCTGCCCCCCCAAGCAGCTGTTCTGTCCACCCGGTGACCGCCATGACGACAAAGGTACTCACGACAGTGCCGACAATGATCGGCAACCACTCGCGCGCGATCAGATCAAAATAGAGCATCACCCCGACACCGGCCGGCACAAAAAACAGTGCCATATATTTAAGCAGAAGCTCCCCGGCCTCAGATATCGATTCCTCTTTCACTATGCCACTGGTCAAGGCCACCAGCATTAAAGCCATGCCAATCACATTTCCCGGAATTGGGAGTGCGAAGAGGTGAGAGAGCAACTCACCAATAAATTGAAAGCCAAATAACAACACCAAACCCTGTAGCACAAGTAACTCCTCTGGTCTAATCGGTCAATGTCAGGAGTTCAAGCCATCAATCACCGCTGCAACTTCTTCACGAATCTGCTTGGCGGCCGGATCCTGTTCAAGGGTAAGAAACTGCTGAAACCAGTTCACAGCGTCTTCATTACGATCAAGGTCCATACAGATATTCCCGAGGGTCAAACAGGCGAAGGTCAAACCCGGGTCAAATTCCAACGCCAACTGACAGTGTTTTTCGGCATGAGCCAGATCTCCACCGGCGTAATAATATTCCCCTAAATTCAAATGGGCCTGTGCATCCTCAGGATCGAGTTCAAGAACCTTGCGGTAGCAGGACAAGGCTTCTGTTTCTTTGCCGAGGCTATCACAAACATCCCCCAGCGCGTTCAGCGCAAAGGTTGAGTCAGGGTCAACCTGCAAGGCACTGCGACAGGCTTGTTCAGCCTGCTGCGGTTGTTCCAGGGAAACATAGACCAGAGCCTGACTGACCCAGGCATCTGCTTCCTCAGCATCTAACCCGACAATTCTGCCATAACACTCCAGTGCCTCCTTGCTCTGCCCAGCGGCAAGGAGCAGATCCCCCAGGGCATAGAGAAGATCAATATTGTCCGCTTCATTTTTTTGCCCACGGCGGAGACAGGTCAGAGCTTCATTAGTTTGGCCTTCTTCCACCAACACCTCGGCCAGCAGCAGGCAGAGCTCAGGACTATCGGCACAAAGCGCCTCGGCTTCGCGTAGCAGCGGCAGGGCCTGCTTGAACTCTCCTTCTTCAACCAGAACTCGTCCCTGCCCCAGTAGTTCACTCAGTCGGCCCATTATTTATATCTCCATTTTGGATTGCGTAAGGCGAACCACCTCAACCCGAAAACCATCGGGATCAGTCAGAAAGTAGAACTTCCCCTTCCCTGGGGTCAGCCCCTTGATGGGAGTCGGATTAAGCCCGTCGTCACTATGTCGCCGATGTGAGCCTTCAAGATCTTCGACCCCGACGGCAAGATGCGAATAGCCATTCCCAATAACATAGGCCTCTTTCTGCCCGTAGTTATAAGTCAACTCCAGCTCAAAGGGCAGCCCCGGACTCACCAGATAGCTCAGGGTAAAGCCCCCTTCGGGGAAATCTTTTTTGCGCCCGACTTCAAACCCGAACGCTTTCTGATAAAACGCCTCAGAGGCTTGAAGATCGAGGACACGGTAACAGATATGAATCATGGGATAGTTCAGCATAGGATCTCCTTTAACATAATGTTTACTGAAAAGTAGTTATTACTGGTCAGTTGACAGCGCCTGACCGTCTATCTATAGTTGGCGGCCATGAGAGCCCTCTTTATTTCAGATGCGCACCTGCGCCATCCTTCTGACACAAATTATCGGACACTGCTCGCATTTCTCGACCAGCAACAGGGTAACCTCGACGCGCTGTTTCTGCTAGGAGATATTTTCGAGTTCTGGATCGGATATCAGCACGTTGTTTTTTCAGAGCATCTCCCACTACTCACCCGCCTGCAGCAACTCGTCAGTGAAGGATGTCAGCTTTTCTATGTAGAGGGGAATCACGACTTCAACCTCGAAGGGTTTTTCGGCACAACCCTGAAGTGCACGGTGGTCCCTGACCAGCAGATTGTCGACTGGAACGGACAGAAAATATTTATCTGCCACGGAGACCTTGCCGACCCCAAAGCAAAGAGCTATCGTCTGATGCGTGCCTTCTGGCGCAGTCGATTCCTGAAGTTTATGGCAAAAATTGTCCCACCGGATACCGCCTGGCGTTTTGGAAATTACCTCTGTGAACAGAGCCGAAAAAAAACCCATCACCACCATGACCCCTCGGCTCTCGTTCTGCCCTATGCTGAACAGGCGTTGAAGCAGGGGGCTGACTGTTTCATCTGTGGCCATTTCCACTACCCACTGCAAACCAGTATCTCTGAGATGAAGGTCACTGTTTTAGGCGACTGGATTCATCAATTCTCTTATCTGGAATTGATCAACGGCAAGGCAGAGTTGAAATCATTTCAAGACTCAGACTTTTCAGATGCCTCATCCGACCGGGTACATTGATCAACCAAAGTTTTTAAGGTGATCGCTCCACTCTTCTGCTCGGTAAGTGCCATATCAGCCAGGCTCTGGCTCGCAACTTCAACTACGAAATGCGGTTTTAAATGAAGAACTTCTATACCATGTCCGCGCAGTCTTGACAGAATATAACTAACGCTTAAAGCCTCCGCCGCTCGCCCCAATTGGTAGCGTTTTATATTTCTACCCCCGCCTGAGGTTTCACTAACGAAACCAAGTTCAACAAGTTCAGCTAAAATATGTTCACACAACCGCGGAGGAATCCCCAACTGCCGAGACAAGCTTTCTTTGCTGGCGGAATCCATGGCCCGATAAAATCTGGTTGCCAACGACAGCAGCAGAATCAAAGCTACCCGTTCGTAACTACTTCGATTAACTTCATATCCGTGCAGATCGCGCCCCCAAGTGCGCAAATTCTGTCGAGCATAGGTAAATTCAAGCCCCAGTAATACAATATTCCAGGAGAGATAGACCCAGATCATAAAGATAGGCAGCGCCGCCATGGTGCCGTAAATGGCATTATATTTGGCAACGCCAACCTGAAAATTGACATAACTCCACTGCGCCAACTGCCAAAGTGTCCCCCCGATAATCCCTCCGGCAAAAGCTGACGACCATTCAACGCGCGTGTTGGACATAAACACGTACAGCACTGCAAAGGCGATCCACATCAGCAGATAAGGCCCCATCTTAAACAAGGTCAAAATCAGACTGCCAACCACTTCCATGTCAATTAAACGCTGCACCAGTTTATGACTGGTCAGGGAAGAGGTCATGGAGATCGCAGAGATCAGCAGCACCGGCCCAACCAGCAGCACTGACAGATAATCGGAAAAGCGCCTGATCAACGGACGCAACCCCTTTACCCCCCAGACATGATTGAAGCTGTCTTCAATATTTGAGAGCAGCGAAGTAACCGCAATCAGCAGGAAGAGCAGACCGAAAGCTCCGAGCTTTCCTACCTGGGTATTGTTGACATAGGTCAGCAGCGAGGTCACGACCTCATGTGAACCAACATTTAATTTGTCCAGAATCAGTGGTTCCAGAGTGTTTTGCACCCCGAACGCTTTGAGCAGCGCGAAGGTCAGGGCCAAAAGCGGAACGATCGCAAGCAGCGAGGAATAGGTCAGGGCTGAGGCACGCAGCATACAGCGATCCTGCAGGAAATCCCGCGTCACCAGTGAAACTGTCTGTAACTGACGCAACAAAAAAGACCGGGGATAGCTGAGCATGCGCAGATCTTGTTCCCAGAGCAAACGATGCCATTTCTGCTTAAGTGTAAAAACACGATTTCGATGCGACTGAGACATGGGATTCACCCCTGATGGCAATGAAGGCCAAAACAAAAGACATAAACGGCTTAAATTAATAAAAGCTCTATTCAACCCCTAGATCTACCTTTTCGACCGGCATCCCGAGTGCCGCAGCCGGGTCCTGTTCAAACCCATTCCGTCGACCAACCAGCACAATCTGGAGTTGATCGGGGTGGAGATATTTTTTGGCGACCCGTTGCACGTCCGCCTTGGTCACAGCGGCGATTTTTTGTCGATAGGTCTGCATATAATCTGCGGGATACTCATAAAAATCGAGGCGCTGTTGACGAGTTACAACCGCGTGGCTGCTGTCGAAGGCGAAGACAAAACTGTTGATCAGGCTCTCTTTGGCGGTCGTCAATTCCGCGTCAGAGACCGGCATATTGATCAATCCCTGCATCTGCGCCCGCATCATGCTGACAACTTCCAGGGTCGAACTGCACTTGGTTTCACACTGAGCGATAAAAAGCTCGGGTAACAGTCGTCCGATTTGAAAATAGGAGTAAACCGAATACGTCAGACCATGATTAGAGCGGATCTCACGCATCATTCGACTGTTGAAACCACCCCCGCCCAATATATAATTTGCAACCTTCAGCGCCATCGCGTCAGGATTGTTTTTATCGATCCCCGGTTGTCCCATCATAATGGTCGTCTGAGGAAGATCTTTATCGGCAATAAAAAGCTCTCCTTTTTGGTCCTTCACAGGCAATGCGGGGGGCTTCAGACTAGGTCGTCGCGTACCTTGCCAGTCCCCGAAAGTCTGGGACAACAAGGTTTTAAGCTCATCGAGATCAATATCACCTGAAACGGCAATCGACAGGTTGCTCGGCTGAAAGTAGGTTTGATAGAGTCGCAGCAGATCTTCACGCCGGATAGCATTCAGAGTTTTTTGCCTGGCAACACGACCAAAAGGATGATCGCCGTAAATCGATCTTGCCAGAGTGCGGGCAGCAATCGAGGCAGGATCATCATTACGGCGGCGCACGCCTTCGATAAGTCCCAGTCGCGCGATCTCAATCCGTTGGGCGTCAAATTGCGGACGACGCAAAACATCTGCCAGAAGACCGAACCCCGACACGACATCCTGACGCCGCATCGACATATCGAGCTGATAAGCATAGCTGCTGCTGCTGACCTTCAGATCCGCCGCCATGTTTTCCAGGGTCTCCTGGAAGATCAGGGGAGAACGGTCCCCTGCCCCACCCGTCTGCAGACTTTCAACAAACAGGTCAGACAGGCCGGTCATTTCGGGCGGATCAAAAATCGAGCCGCCACCGGTAAGGGTTGTGATTTCAACCAACGGCAGATCATGGTCAGGCAGCAGATAGACCTCGATTCCATTCGCCAGGGTCAGGTGTTCAACCTGGGGAAAATCAAAGGTCAGCTTCGGGAAGGTCAAGGCGTCCGGGCGAACCGGTTGACGCACCAACATGCTACAGGCTGTCAGAAGCAATAAGGACAAGATCGACAGAAAAGATTTCATCACTTCACCTCACGCTGCAGCACGGCCACGGTGCGGTTGGCCGAGGTCAAATATCGATTGGCAAAAGCAATCAGTTTTGGAGGATCAATGCCTTGAAGCTTATCTGCATAGTCAATGAGATAGTGCCAATCGCCAAGGGCAGCATAGCTTGAGAGTAAACCGGCCAGGCCCTTATTGCTGCGCATCTGCCTCAGGTTATTGGTAATCAGCCGGTTACGCGCCCTTTTCAATTCTGCGGTTGAGACCGCCGCCACCTTAAGCTTGTCAAGCTCAGCATAGATTGCCGCTTCGACTTCAGCTGCGGAATGGGGAAAGCGCGGTGTTGCATCAATCACCAGCAGATTGGCATAGCGGTTCCCCGGAGCTCCGTAGATCTGAACGTTGCTCGCCAGCTGCTCTTCAATCACCAGGCGCTTGTAAAGCCGCGAAGTCGAACCACCGGCGAGAATATCCGTTAAAACATCGGCGCAATAATCATCCATATGAGGCATCGCCGGTTTATGAAAGGCGATTAACAGCGCCGGCTCTGCGTCAAAATTGACCGTAACCCGCCTTTCCCCCTGCTGGGGTGGTTCAAGCGCAACCACCCGCGGAACGGGCACCCCGGGGGATATGGAAGAGAAATACCGATCCACCAGCGCCCGCGCCTTCCGCGCCTCAAAATCGCCCACCAGGGTTATGACCATATTGACGGGGCGGTAATAGCGTTTGAAAAAATCACGAGCTTCGGCAATAGAAAGATTTTCAATATCAGAGTCCCAACCGATCACCGGATTTCGATAGGGGTGAACCTTGAACGCTGAACTGATCAGTGCCTCGTAAAGTAGACCGGAGGGGTTGCTGTCGTAGGAACGGCGACGTTCTTCACGCACCACTTCGCGCTCGGTATAGAATTCACGCAACACCGCATTTTTCAACCGGTCCGACTCAATCGAGGCCCAGAGCTCCAGCTTATTTGCCGGGAGCGAAATCAGGTAAGTGGTCTGATCTTTACCGGTAAAGGCATTGTAACCAACCCCTCCATTTTCGGCGTAAATACGCGAAAACTCACCCTTCACAACATATTGCTTCTCCTGTTGCTGCAAGAGATGAAGCCTTTCACGCAAGCCTTCAAGTTCAGCCGCATCAGCGCCGGGATCATTCTTCAGCAGATCGATACGGCTCCCGACGGCTTCAATCTTTTCAAGAATCGGTTCCTCGGCGGCATAATCACGAGTCCCAAGAGTTTTAGTCCCCTTAAACAGCATATGCTCAAGCAGATGTGCAACTCCGCGATTTTCTACCCCCTCATTTGAGCTGCCGACCCGAAAGGTAATAAAGGCACTAACCGTTGGTGCCTCGTGCCGTTCAAGCATTATCAGGGTCAACCCATTGGCAAGGTGCTCTTCCTGCACCCGATCGCCAAGCTGAGCTGCATAAAGTGGCTGGCCCAAGAGCAGCAGACCTAAGCAAATTATCAAACGACGCATGTATCACCTCTACAGGGGGAATGGTCCAGATTTCAAAGTTCGTTAAAGTCTACCCTATTCGTGACCAGGCTGGCTATAATTTGACATCCACAAAAAATCCCCACTTTCTATGGAGAAGATTTCTCTTGTGCTTAAAACGGCACCACTTTCGGTAATTTTCAAAATGGTTCGACCGGTGGGAGACCGTTGACAGCTATACCTGAACGGTAGTTCCCGAGCAAGGGTATCAGGCTGTGCTCAAGGATTTCGTCAACCTGTTCAACCAGATGAACGTCAAAGTCCGGCATCAGCTTCGCGTGGGGAAAAGAACGGAATCATCATATACGGAAAGACGATGTGCTCTTTCAGCGGCCAGATTTGCAAAATGTTAGGAGTCTGAAGACTAATTACGACCCATCCCTGACGGATCTTCCTTGAGAATACGAGGGACCTACTTTTCCTTAAGTCATAAACAAACATTGACAAGACAACGCTGAGATTAGCAGATTGCCGAAGCAGGGCGAAAGTTACCTTTTTTGCACTTTTTAATATTTCTAAAGGGGTAAGCTCTTAAAGAATATCATTATATTAGAATTATTAATGCGTCTTGAAAAAATTGCTCCTTCACATGGGAAAATATCAAAGAGATACGGTAAGATGGAGGGGCGACAACTAACCAGCTAAGGAGCAAATAATTTACTATGAAACGGATCGCGGTTCTGACCAGTGGCGGTGATTGTTCAGGGATGAATGCGGCAGTCCGCGCTATCGTTAGATCCTGCCTAGCCTCAAACCTCGAAATCATTGGTATTCAAAAAGGCTTTCAGGGGCTGATCGATCGATACTATGAAGTTTTGAGCACAAAATCGGTCAGCAATGTTCTACAGCGTGGAGGAACCTTTTTACAGAGCGCACGCTGTAAGGAGATGTATGATGAAGCCGGGCAGCGTCTGGCGGCTGAGAATTTGGCAGGGCTTGGGGTTGAGGGGTTGATCGTACTCGGCGGAGACGGCTCGCTCAAGGGCGCCCTGGCTCTGGCCAAACGCCATGTGCGGGTCATCGGTATTCCGGCCTCAATCGACAATGATATCCCCTTCACCGACATGGCCCTTGGGGTCGACACAGCCCTCAACAACATTGCGCGCGCCGTCGACAACATTAAAGACACGGCTTCATCCCATGACCGTGCCTTTCTGGTCGAAACCATGGGGCGCAACTGCGGCTATCTGGCAGTCGTCTCAGCCATCGCCTGTGGCGCCGAATACTCGCTGATTCCCGAAGAACCCTTTGATCTCGAAGCGATCTGTCAGGAACTGCGCCGCCGGTATCAGCAGGGACGCAGCAATTCGATCATCATGGTAGCCGAAGGGGCCGGCAACGCACAAAAGATCGGTGAACAGATCAAGGATAAGATCGGGTTTGAAACCCGCACCATCGTACTGGGTCACTACCAACGTGGCGGGTCACCGACCGTTTTTGATCGACTGCTGGCGGCTCGGTTTGGTCAGGCGGCGGTTGTAAACCTGCTCAAGGGAGAACACGGAAAGATGCTGGGCCTGATCAATTCACGGATGGTATTGACCCCGCTTGATGATGTCATCGGTGCTGGTATCCGTCCAATTGATAAGCTCCTGCTACGCCTGGCAAACAATCTGGCAATTTAAGCGAATCTAGGTATCGACCGGCAATCACCACCTGCCCCAGAGCCAGTCCTCCGTCATTGGGGGGGGTTTGCCGATGAAGCAACACTTCAAAGTTAGCCGCTCGCAAAAGGGCTGTCACCCGCTCCGTCAAGAAAACATTTTGGAAGACACCACCGGACAAAGCGATCGGCAACGCCCCCTGCCGCGCGCGGATTCTTTGACATACCTGCAAGATCGCCTCAGCAAGGCCCAGATGAAACCTGAGACTGACCGCTCCCGCGTCCCGCCCCTGTTGCAGGTCGGCCACCAGTTCATGCACCATGGGTCGCGGATTAACGATAATCTTCCCGTCATTATCCAGCAGTTCAAAACGGTAGGGTGTCAATTGTTGCGTCTTATCAATACGCATTTCAAGTTCCAGCGCCGCCTGCCCTTCATAACTGACCGTCTGGCGTAATCCCGCCAGGGACGCAACTGCATCAAACAGACGCCCACAACTGGATGTCAGCGGCGTGTTGATCTCTTTGTGCATCATCTGGAGCAACAATCTGCGGTTTACGGGCGGAATATCTTCGAGCACCGCGAGCGCCGGGAGGTTCTCCCCATAGGCCGCGACTAACAGGCTTAATGCCATCCGCCAGGGTTCACGGGTTGCGGCATCCCCCCCTGGCATGGCCAGTTCCGCCAAATGTCCAACCCGTTCAAACCCTGCAGCATCACCAAGCAGAAATTCGCCACCCCAGATGTGCCCGTCACTGCCGTACCCCACCCCGTCGAAGATCACACCCAGCACCGGTTCGTCACGGCCATTATCGGTCAGACAACTGACAAGGTGGGCGTGATGATGCTGAACCGCCAGTTTAGGCAAATGAGTCATCTGCATGGCGACTGAGGTCGAAAAATAATCAGGGTGCAGGTCATGTGCAACCAGCTGCGGCTGAATATGATGCAGTTGCTGCAGATGTTCGACTGCTTGTTTGAGTGAATCGAGAACTGCCTGATTTTTAAGATCGCCAATATGGTGACTCAGGGTCGCACGATCATCGGCGGTCAGACAGATGGTGTTCTTCAGGTCCGCTCCCAACGCCAGCACCGAGGGTTGCGCCCGGTTTAATTTCACCGCGCGAGGCACGTATCCCCGCGAACGTCGCAGCATCAAGGGCTCTTCATTCATGACCCGCACAATCGAATCATCGGTTCGGATCTGAATCCGTCGATTGTGGCTGAGGTAGACATCCGCGATCCCGTTCAGGCGGGCAAAGGCCTCTGCTTCGCCGTAGGCAATCGGTTCGTCGCTCTGATTACCGCTGGTCATAATCAGGGCCGGAAAGGCTTCAAACAAAAGATAATGGAGCGGGGTATAGGGGAGCATCACCCCCAGATAGCGATTATTCGGAGCGGTCAACTCACAGATGAGTGTTTGTTCAAGCTTCTTTTCCAGCAGTACGATGGGCCGTTCAACTGACTCGAGCAGTCGCTTTTCAACTGCCCCGAGGTGGGCAAACTGCCCAACCGTTTGGATGTCCTTCGCCATAAGAGCGAAGGGCTTTTCATCACGAAATTTACGCTGCCGTAATCGTGCTACAGCTGCGCAATTCTGTGCATCAACGGCAAGGTGAAAACCACCCAGCCCTTTAATGGCCAGCACTTCCCCCTGCTGCAGACAAACAAGACTCTCTGCCAATGGGTCATCCGTGGGGATTTGCACGCCGTCCTGATCAAAGAGACCAAGGGCGGGGCCACAGTCGGTACAGGCGTTCGGTTGCGCATGAAAACGGCGCGAGGTCGGGTCGTCATATTCCTGCTGACATGCCTGGCAGAGAGGAAAATCGACCATAGTCGTCAAAGGCCGATCATAGGGAACGCCACAGACAATACTGTAGCGTGGACCACAATTGGTGCAGTTGATAAAGGGATAGCGAAAACGCCGATCCTCGGGAGCGAAGAGTTCTGATAAACAATCGGGGCACACATAGGCATCTGGGGAGATTTGTGTTGACTGCTGTACAGAATGCCGACTGTCGCGAATAGCGAAGCCTGGCACGGAAGTCAACGGTATTTCATGGGTTGAGAGGCAGGAGATATGGGCCAGCGGAGGAAGCTTGGTGCGGATAGCCGTTAAAAAGAGAGCAAACTGTGACTCTGGTCCCTCAACCTCGATCAGAACACCCTGAGTATCGTTGTACACCCAGCCATTCAGGGCAAACAGCTGAGCCTGGCGATAAATAAACGGGCGGAAACCGACCCCCTGAACGATCCCCTCTACACGAATGACATGGCGTTTATTTAACATTCCGCCATACTGACATGTTCACAAAGAGAATTAAACTGTCGAAATCGCGCAGGCGCATAATTAACTGGCCTGCGTTAAACGAGGCACATCAAGCCGCGCTGGGTTGCCCCAAAACCTGCGCCAACCTTTCCTTGCGCGCCACATCAAGTTCCGCCCCCACCTGCAGTCGCGACTTATCAGTTGAGTAGACCGTATCATCGAAATAGCGCCGGAAGAGCCTCTGACTCTCCGGTTCCTCAGGACCTGAGCCGGGATAATGTCGGGAGTAAGCTTCTGGCGGCGGAAAGCTGATCGAAGGATCAGTCTCATCGCGCGAGAAGGCTACCTCATAGACCCTTTTGCTGAAAAGATAGAGGAGATACTGGATATCCAGCGCGACCTCCCGTGCGGTCTCACCATGGGCAAAGCGCAACGCCATCTGACAGCGATGATGGAGTTCCAGAAATGTATGCTGCGAACTTGCGACGATTTCAAACAGCGCCTTCTGCGTACCGCGACCGTTCCCTTTGCGCAACTCTTCAAGCCCGCGCCTTTTCCCTCCTTCCAGCAGACGTAAGACACCTTCAGATCGGGATTCCATGTAGGTTTTCAACATTTCCATCGGCTTGCTCCCCCGCTGTGACGGCGACAATTTAAAATATGACCTTTGAAGTAATATATACCTCCCTGCCAGTTTAAAGCAATCCTGTCTCCAAAAGGAGTCGGATCTAAAAAGAAGAGCCGGGTTGAAGTAAAAACCTTAGCTCTTCAGCTGATGAAGTACGCCCTAACACCTTATTGCGATGTGGAAATCGCCCGAATCTGACAATGATGTCGTGGTGACGAACGGCATAATCGAAAAAGCCGACAAAGGCATCTTTCAGCCGATCATCGACGGATTCTGATAGCTGCAGAAACAGCGCCACAGATTTCCTCTGATCATCGAGGTTTTCTGAATGCTCAAGTGGGAGGTAAAGAAAAACCTTTTCGACAGGGCGCAGCGCCTCTGCCAGCGGCATGAGCTGCTGCACCAGCTTACGTGCGACAGGGTCAGAAACAAAACTACGCGGGTCATTTCTGTAAACATTGCGAGAAAATTGATCAAGAAGCAGGATCACCGCCAGCTGCAGCGAGGGGGACAAAGGTTTCAGAGAGATTTGCTCCCTGGAAGCAAGTTGCATGAGATCCGAGAATGTTTCACGGATAAACTGATCAACCTGTTCATCCTTTGCAAACCAGAGCTTTCCTTTCTGCCGGATAACCTCCAGATCGTCTTCCGATTGACCAAACCAGAAGGAATGAACTTCTTGCAAACGTTTCTTCATAACGGACTCCATTGTATCAGGGGCGGATCGCATAACCGACAATCATGGGTGCCGCGATCGCCGGCGCTCCGCGCATGGTCTCCGGACGCAATGCCAGTTTAAAGCCAATCTCCTCAAGCAGTTGGGCTGTCTCACGGGTCAGATGACAGTTGCAGGCAAAGCCCTTCCAAAGAGGCTGCCAGAAGCGTTGCCAGAAGAATAAACCAGAGTCAGGATTCGCAGCGACATGCTCCATCAAGACTAGGCGGCCTCCCGACTTAAGCACACGAAAGGCCTCAAGCATCGCCAGTTGAGGGTTGGTCACCGAGCAGAACACCAGAGTCGAAACCAGATTGTCGATGCTGGCATCAGCAACGTCCAGGCGTTCTGCAGCACAGGGAGAAATCAGCACGGATGCTCGTGGATTGTCCTGCAGTCTCCGTTCAAGGCGCTGACGCATCGCGGCATCCGGCTCGCATAGCACTAAATGTTTGACCCCGGAAGAATAATATTCAAGATTCACTCCAGTGCCCGCACCAATCTCCAGCACATCCCCATCCACTTCAGACAGGAGTTCAGTTCTCCACCCCTCGAGACAGAGATGCTCAACCTTGCGCATTGCGTAATCGTAAAATCTGGCCACCAGGCTTCGATAGAGATTCATGGCACTCAGGGCTCCTGACCTTTATTGTCATCATCTTCGAGCATAGTAACATGCCCTGTACTCTGAGGTGTTCTGCCACTGAAGACACAGCCCTTCAAACACAAAAAAAGGACCCCTCAGAAGAGGGGTCCCTTTAAAATAATGGGGAGGCAGGCAGTAACAGCTATTCAACGCTTTTCTTTTGGCTCGACAGCGCCACCAGCAGCAACCCAGGCTTCATAGCCACCTTCGATATGGGCAACTCTGGTGATCCCCATCCGTTGACAGACATCAGCCGCCAGCGCCGAACGCCACCCTTTGTTACAGAAGAGAATCAGCGGTTTCGGGTCAATGAACGCCTTGTGAAAATATGGGCTTTCGGGATCAACCCAAAATTCAAGCATACCACGTGGTACGTGGATGCTGCCGGGGATCGTCCCCTCGCGCCAGAGTTCGCGAATGTCACGCAGATCAACCAACATGTAGTTCTGACGCTGGGCATCTTCGAGCAGATCCGTGACCTGAACCCTCTTGACGCGGGATTCAGCTTCAGCTACCAGTTGGCGAAATCCTGTGGATAATTCCATCGTGTGCCCCCTTTCACGTCTCAGTCGGCGGTTTTCCCTGCGGCAGGTTTTTTTTCAGATGTTTCTGACGGCGTCTTGACCGTCTTGACATTCTCTTTCATATAGTCCTGAATTGCCTGTTGTACCTTCGGCATCACCTGCTGGGCATGCTGACGACCGATCTCCATCGATTTCTGCATCAAAATCGGACTCTTCTCTGCCATCTTCTGCCCGAGAGGACTTTTGCTGAATTCAATAAGACCCTGGAGCTCTTTTTCCGTAAAAGTGTCGGTATACAGCTTGGTATATTCTTCTTTCAGGCTGTCCCAGCTGAGTCCTTTAAAAAGCAGATTACGCGCAATCTTCTGCATCTCAAGCAGATTTTTTTCTCGATTCTCGGGGATATCTATCGCTTCTATCTGGGACACGATAATACCTTCTACTTTTCCGTACATCATATCAACCTGTTCCTTAACCTTATTGAGAGTAAGAAACTGTTCGGCCAACTGACGACGTTCAGTATCGCCCGCCCGAGCGACAACAGGGAGAGAGATCAGGACGATCAAAGCAAACATTACCAACTTTTTCATAGCAGCTCCTGTAAATTTAAAAATGTTGCCTGTCGAAGATAACACAGCATACCCAATTTGTCGTCAATCTGAAACACATTCTGCTCAGTCCAAATGGTGAAATTTATTCAGGATAGCGCTCCTTGCGCAGCTGCTGATATTTGTCAAAATCAGGGGAATACCGGCAGTCTTCGGCAGGTCGCGGGCTATTTTTAAGACATTCCTGATAGCCCATCTGACGAAATATTTCATAGCCGGTGCGCTGGCCGCAACCGTTCAACACGATAACGAAAACCATCAAAATAAAAAACCTATCTCGACCCATCATCCAGCTCCACAAAATGATCAATCATCGGAAAATAGAGCGCCGCGCGAATCTCACGCTGCGGTTCCATTGCCGCCATTAACCGCAAATAACCCGAAAGCTGCGTTCGATAGTGGTCTGTCTCACGCTGAATAAAAGACTCCACTTTCTCCGCCACCTTTGGGGAACTGGTCTTGTAGTCGATCACCCAGCGGGTGCCGTTTTCATCGATAAAGGTGCGATCAATCACGGCATGAATGGCCTGCCCGGCAATCTGTCCAGAAAGTTCCAGCTCACAGGCCCCCTCCCGATGCGCATGCAGAATCCATTGTCCTTGCTGACTGCTGAGCGTCCGGTTGACCGCTTCACGAATCCGGGTCAAAGCACCACCCTGGTCATGGGCTGGCACACCCAGACTTGCCAGCTGACGCTTAAGTCTCTGATCCTGTTGCGCCACCTCACCAGCCACCCAGAAGTCGCATCCCTGCCGACCAATCTGTTCGAGAATCGTATGCACCAGAGTCCCGACATGACGCAGGGACTGCTGCTCCCAGCCTGAAAAAAAGAGCGTCTCCTCTTCAGCCGGTGCAGAGGCCTTATTCGCCTGCGAAATCTCCGGGATCGGTGCAGCTTCCGCCTGGGGCAGCGACCAGTCGAGGGAAAGTCGGCGCAAATTCAGGGCAAAACTCTCCCGCTCTTCCGCAACCGCCGCATGCGATTGCCGACAGAACTCGGCTTCGATCACCGGCCAGAGTTTTGCCAGCAGCGAGCCGTTCGCAGGCTTAAGTTCACCTTTACTGTTCTCTTTGGCATGGGCAAACAGATGCAGATGTTGTCTGGCCCGAGTCGCGGCAACATAGAGCAGTCGCGAAGCCTCAAAATCCTGCTTTTGCCGTTCAAGTCGACCGATAAATTGGTAGATCGGATCCTGCTCTCCACCATTTTTAGCTGCGATCGGCGCCAATAGCAATCCGACCTGAGGATGCTCCAGCCAACGCAGCAGGGGGTTGTCATTCCCGGCCGGCATCCTCCCAAGCCCGGGGAGGATAACATGATCAAACTCGAGTCCCTTTGACTTATGAATCGTCATCACCTGCAGGCGCCCATCGGCCTCGGTATCGGGCACGGCGAACAGTTTGGCTAAGCCCTGCTCGAGACTGGCATGAGTCGGCATCTCTCCACCTTTTTGCAGATGTTCGACCAAATCAAAGACCAATGCAGCATCTTCGATGCCCTCCTGATTGTAACAGGCCGGACCGCCGAGGGAGAGCCAGCAAGATTCCAGCAACTGGCGCAGATTAAACCGCCCGCGCCGATTCACCCCCTGCTCCAGCACCGGCCAGATCCGGGCAAGCCGCGCTTGCCCGTCGACCGAAAGGGCAAGTAACCGTTTCGGGTTCTGCAACACTGCAGGCAAAGGCTCGCCTCGCGCCTCTTCGATCAAAGTATGCAGATCAGAAAGCATCAGCCCACACCAGGGAGCCCGCAGCACCGTCAACCAAGCTAGACGGTCGGCACGATGGACCAAAGCGCGCACCAATGCGAGCAGATCGAGGGCAACCGGCTGGGTACCGAGATATTCGATCTCCTTCGCCTGATACCGCAGCCCCTGTTCACGCAACTGGTGCAAAATCACGGTCAGGTGACTGCGCCCACGCACCAGAATGGCGATGGAGTGCTCCGGGCTTGCCTGCTGGATACGCTTAACCAATCCCGCGACCAACGTTCCCTCGCTCTTGTCGTCTCGACCATTGAAAGCGGCCAAAGTGACTGCTGGGGGGGTGAGCGTTGCATGAACCGCTGTGGCTGCCGCCAATGGCACGGACCCAGTCGCCGCATCGACCTGAGCGGGGAATATCTCGGCAAAGGTCAGATTGACCCAATCGACAAGCCCCGCTTGCGAACGAAAGTTACAACACAGGTGCAGGGGTTCGAGTGTCGGCCCCTGCGCCCCAAGCTGCCCCTCAAACGACTTGAGAAAGAGTCCGACCTCGGCCTCACGAAACCGATAGATCGACTGCATCGGGTCACCGACCAAAAAGAGGCTGCGACCGTCACCCGCCTGCCAACCTGCCGTAAGCATCTCGAGCAAGCCATACTGCATCCAGGAGGTATCCTGGAATTCATCGACCAGAATATGTTCAAGACGGCTGTCGAGTTTGAGCAGCAGGTCACTCGGGTCATCTGCTGAACCCAGCGCCGCCATAGCCATCAGCGCAATCTCGGCGTAATCGGCCTGCCCCTCACCACGGAAAACCAACCAGAGTTCTCCGACCAGAAGCGGCAACAGCTCAATCAGACAGGCCAGAATCAGGCGCTGCTCTGGCGGATATTTAGCATCGGGCAGGTTACGACAGGTGTCCAGCTTTTCGATAAAGAGGGGGAAAGCCGCAAGCTGTTCGACCAGTTGCTGCATCCGTGCTCGCGGTTCGTTGTCTGAAGCCGGGAAGCCGATCCCGGCATTGATCCCGCCAGGTTTGCGCAGCGTCCCGACGCCGGCCAACAGCAGGTCGGCCAACCCTTGCCATAGGGGCAGATGCGCACTCTCGGCGCGCGGCATCCACTCGAGATCGGTCAGATAGAGCAGCGGTCGCTCTTTCCCCTGAGCCAGATTCGCGGCAGCGGTCCGCCCACAGGCCAGAATTTCTGTGCACAACCCCTGAGGAGTAGCCGCGGCAAGTCCAGCCAGATCCAACGCAACGACCTGTGCGAGTGAATCCTCAAGCAGATCACAGGGGTCGGCATCGCGGATACCATAGAGGTGTCGCAGCCATTGATCGCGTTTTTGCAGCATCGCCACCAGCATTTGCTGAAGACGCGCCATGTTGTTGTCTAAATGGGCGAGCAGGCGTTTTATTGATGCGCTCCCGGGCTGATCGGTCCCCAGACGTTGCAACAGACGTTCAGTCGCCTTCAAATAGAGCTGCTCAGGATCATCAGCCAATTCCGGCAGACCGCCAAACCGGGAGAGCCATGGCATCTTGCGCACCAGCGAGCTGTTAAAACTGTCGATGGTCTGGATCGCCAGCAAGGCCGGGTTCTGTAAAATATTCCAGGCCTTATCCTGATCTCGCTGCAACGCCTGACGGGCCAGGTGCCAGGTCTGTGCCTTGTGCTCTTCAGCAGGGCAGGCCTGGTGGGCAGCTGTCAACGCCTCAAGCAGCCGATTACGCATTTCGGTCGCCGCCTTACGCGTGAAGGTGATCGCCAGAATCTGTTGCGGCTTTTCGACCCGGCCCAACAGAGCGAGAAAGCGCTGAATCAGCAGTTCGGTCTTGCCTGATCCAGCCGGGGCCTGAACGATATAGGAGCGAGCTGGGTCGATGGCGGCTTGACGCTGAGCTTGATCGGCAATCGTCAGACTCATTCTTCCCCTCCAAAAGTCGCAATTCTCACTTCAGCTTCGGCAATTCTGCAGAGCCCGGTTAAGTCACAATATTGACAGGCATGTTTATAATCGACGGGATCGACGCGGGCCACCCCTGCGCCAAAATCCGCGGCGACCGTCTCAAGCTGCTGACGCCAGTGCTTGAGCAATTCATCCCAACTGTGCAATGCAAGCAGCTGCGCTTTTTTATGCCTTTCGACGCCGTCGACCTTCGGCAACAGGCCCGTTTCACGCGCCACCCCGATCAGCTTGCAACTGCCGCGGCGCACTTGCGCAAAGGCGACACCATCGGCCTCGGCCTCGCTATTGGTAATCGCATAGATCGGCAACTGGGGTTCAAGCAACCGCTCGCCGACCAGCAGTTCGGCTTCGACCGCGCCGGTCTTATAATCGAGAATCACCAGGCTGCCATCTTCAAGGCGATCGATACGATCGATAATCGTGCGGATCTGTAAGGGCCCGATCTGTTGAACCCGATCATCCTCCAGCTTGATAATCTCGAACGGCGGGCGCCCCTGCTCAATCTGGTCCAGCCACTCTTCGATCAGATTCTGCAGCCGGGTCTGCTCAATCTCAAGAAGACCGGACTGAGGCTCGGGACGATCTTTGAAATACAGATCAAGAGCCAGAGTCACCGCACGCTGGATTGTGTCACAGCGTCTGGTACCGGACAGCCCGTTCAACGTCCGTTGATCCTTGACCTCTAGCCAGAAGAGTTCAAGGGACTTGTGCAGCAGGTTACCACGCGTCATAGCGTCCAGCCCGGGTTGAGCCTCATCGAAACTGTAAGCTTGAAGACGATGGCGTGCAAAAGCCCGAAACGGACAGAGCGCCTGATCCTTGAGGATACTGGTTCCGCCCTGTGCACGTTCCATCGCAAGGAGGGGACCTTGAACATCGCTATGCTCATCGAGGAAGAGAGGATTCGTCAGCATCTGGCTGCGCATATCGGCGGGAAATGCAAAAACTGGTTCCACCATGGGGAGATCATGAATCAACGGACTGGGGCGCAGATCACAATCACCGTCGCGCAGGGCATAGCTGAAGATAGTCGCGGGGCTCGCCGCCTTCAGGCGTATCACCACCTGCCGCGCGAATTCGAGTTCACGCTCGGCGTTCGCATGGGGCATATGCTCTGCAACCTGCAGGGCGACGGGCAAAAACGGATTCGGCCGCGCGGGAGACGGCAAGGCATCTTCGGCCATCCCCATCACCCAGAGGTGCTCGAACTCTAGCCCGGCGGATTCAAGCAAACCGACGACCTGTACCGGACCAGTAGGCGCTTCGAGCTGAAACTCTGTTTCTGCCGTTAGGCGCCGCAAGAGGGTGAGAGCCTGGTTACGCTCAATCGGTGCTGAAACGGCATCGAGAGAAGCAAAGGCTGGCAGCACTCTGTCATGCCAGACCTTAAGCATCTGATATTCACTGCTCGCAAGGCTCCGCTCACCCGGCCAACCAGCCTGTGACAAGGTACTGGCGAACAGCGTAACCCATTCCCCTGGCATCTTCCGTTGCTCGCCAGCGGTCAGTTTGGCCAGACGCTGCAGATGGACCCCGAACCCGGGAGCCCTTCCCTGGCCTGGCGTGACCTCATCCTCTTTTTTGGGTTTTACGGGTGCGGTCAGTTTGATGATACGCTCGAGTCGAAAACTCTGTTGCCGAAAAGAACGCACCTGACTGTCGAAGATGGCCCGACAGTCGGCTTCAGTCACACTTCCGCCAAGGTAGGGGGTGCGCAGCAGAAAACTGAGCTGATCGAGGGTCAAGCGATACCCGACCGCAAGAATCTCCAGCGCGGCATAAATCGGCCCCTGTTCGATCAACGGCGCACCCAGCGACAGGCTGAAGGCCGTCTCTTCTTCGCTGAGACGCAGAATCGCCTGCGGGTCGATCTGGTCGCGGAAAATCCGCTCAATCGAGCTGCGCCGCGCCTGCAGATCGGTCACCACTATGCCGATCGAGTCCGCTCCCTGCAGCAGCAGCCCCCGCGCCCAACAGGCTGCCTGCTGCATTTCATACCGCTGATCCCTAGCCGCATAGAGTCCTGGCCGACAGGCAGATGCGAGCTCCGGTTGAATCACCTCAACCTGCCCACCGCAGGTTTCGATCTGCCGGCATAAGGATAATAACAACGGGCTGAGCTGATCAAAGCCGCTCACCAACAACCGTTCGGCACAACAAAGCTTCCCGGTTTTGAGTCCATCAAGCACCAAAGAGGCCAAGGCAGCGCGATCCAAAAAGCCCTGGTCTTCGCAGAATTTTCGGTAGCGTCCCAACCAGGTGTTGAAGGCACGTTGATCCTCGGTCAAAGAGAACGAATCAAGGGTGCACCCATATTCACTCAGCAGCTCAGCCGCCTGACGCGCCTTCTCGGCCGTGGCCGAAAGCTGTAACAGCTCTTTCTCGCTACCGGCTGAATCCTCCTCGATAATCTGTTCCCAGAGCCGCTTCAACTGCGGCCCCTGCAGCAGACGCCAATCTTCGCTAAGGTCGGCAATCCTACGATCAAACCAGGCATCAAGACTGAAAATTTGCGGCGTTGGCCAGACCTGCTTACCCAACCCTTGCATGTGGCGGTCGTAAGCCTGGTGCAAATGGCGCGCAAGTCGCTTGTTGGAAGTCAGTACCAGAGCGCCCTCGGCCACAGCACTGGTGATTTTTTTAAGAAATGCGGTCACGGATGAACCCCTTCAGCAGGGAGATAAGAATGGACCATGAGACTGAATCGCTGCGTTATCGGCATCTCCCCTTGCCAGAATAACAAAAAGTCAGTTTGGTTAAAGGGATTCGACATCAGCGTTGAAATAAATCAGGCTTCGCCTCTTTAGAAAAAAGGCCTGCCCCGTCAGGAGCCAGACCTTTTTTTGAGACACCCTGAAACCAGTGGTTTAAAGTCCTACCAGGATTTAGTGCTTGATCCCACCCATAATGCCGCGGATCGCGGCCGGAATATCTGCCGGCAGCATGATGGTTTTGCTGTTATTACTGACCGCAATATCCTTGATACTTTCGATATATTTTTCACCGAGCAGATACATGACCGGCAGTTCCTGATCCTGAATCGCGCGGCTAACCTTTTCAATGGCCTGTTGACTGGCCTCAGCCAACACGATCTTGGCCTGGGCGTCCCGCTTGGATGCTTCAAAGCGCCCTTCGGCCTCAAGAATTGCCGCCTGCTTCGCACCGTCGGCCTTGGTGACCGCCGCACGCCGTAGCCGTTCAGCCGCGGCCTGATTCTCCATCGCGGTCTGCATGGTGTCACTCGGTTTAATATCCTGAATTTCAACTGTCTTGAGCATAATCCCCCAGTCGGCAATGTCATCCGAGATACTGGTCTTGAGCTTGGCTTTGATCATCTCGCGGCTTGACAGGGCATCATCAAGCTGCATCTCACCAACAATCGAGCGGAGTGAGGTCTGGACAAGATTTTCGATCGCAATGGTATAGTTCTCCACCCCGTAGACCGCTTTTTCAGGGTGGATGATGTTGATAAAAGCCACCGCGTTGGCAATGATGACAACGTTGTCCTTGGTGATGACTTCCTGGCTGGGGATATCGAGCACGATATCCTTGGTGGTGACCTTATAGGCGACGCTGTCGACATAGGGAATAATAATATTCAGCCCCGGGGACAGGACGATGTGAAACTTACCGAGACGCTGCACGACAAACTTGGAGCCCTGCGGTACCAGACGGACCCCGAGAAAAATAGAAATCAGCACCAAAAACGCAAAAATTGCCGCAATAACCAGACCTGCCATAACCTAGTCCTCCATGAATAGGCCCCTTGCCTCAAGACCCTTTTTTAGTAACGACCAGAGTGTTCCCTGACACGTCGACGACCATCACCCGATCACCAATGGCCAGATCATCACCGCACAAAAACTCCCATTCTTCCGCCCCGAGTAACGGCATGACAAATCTGACCAGTCCGCGCCCCCCCTCTCGTGGCAGGCGAACCACCTGCCCGGTCTGGCCCAACACCGCTTCCAGACTGATCCCGGCTTTAGTGCGATCAAGCATCAGCGGCTTGAAATAGCGAAACCAGAGAAGCGTGAAAAGAATACTCGCAAAGGCCCAGCAGGTCAGTTGCCAGCTGAGCGCAACATCAGGCGCAATTCCAACCAGCAACGCGACGACCAGCGCAGCCAATCCGAACCAGAAGATGGTGAAGCTGGGGACAAAAATTTCTACCATCATCAAGAGCATGCCGAATGCGAACCAGTACCACCAGAGTATTGTGATATTCATAAGCCCTCTGAAATGAAGAGATAACACCTTAAGCCAGGAGATAGTGATGATTTTAAGCTGAGATCGTCAACCTTCACCATCTTGCAGACGGTGCATTACCTGTTTGACATCTTCCCAGACCTGATGCTTTGCGGCGGGATTCTGCAACAGAGTCGCCGGATGAAAGGTCGGCATCAGCGGGGTCCCGGCGTAGTCTTGCCAGTGCCCACGCAGTTTACTCAGTTGCTCACTAGACTGAAGCAATAACTGGGAGGCAAAAGGCCCGAGGGCCAAAATCACCTCTGGCGAAATTGCTGCCAGCTGGCGTTTTAAAAAAGGTTCACAAATCTCAAAGTCCTCTTTTTGAGGATCACCCTCGAGTGAAGGGTGGCATTTAACAACATTGCAGAGGTAGACCTCTTCACGGCTCAGTTTCATCGCGAACAGGATGCGATCGAGAAGTTGCCCCGGCTCGCCGGCAAAAGGTTCACCCTGGGCATCTTCCTCCGCATCTGGAGCTTCGCCGATCAGGACTAATCGGGCGTTGGGATTGCCAACTCCGAACACCACTTGCCGGCGCCGGTGTCCGAGGCCACACCTCTGGCAATCAACCAGTTCGCATTGAATCGCGGCAAGCGCATCTTCAGCGGACATCTCAATGGGATGGGGTTGCGCCATCGACTCCACTTCGGTCACACTGTGCAAGGTGGCTTGTTTCGGGATATCCAGCGGAACCCGCACTACGCCGGACTCGAGCAGATCTTCAAAAATGGCGCGACATCCACTGATCACCGCGTGACATTCCTGATATAATTTGTCGGGCATGGCTATTCAACCTTTAGAGGAGTCTTCCGCTGCTTTCCCCGCGGATAATAATATGAAACAACATACCATGTGCTTCGCCGCCGTCATTCTATTTTTTGTCACCCTGCTGCATCCTGGAGATGTTTTTGCCTGGGGTGCCGGGGTACATCTGACTCTCGGTGCCAGGCTTCTAGCCAACCCGCAGGCCTTACCTGAGGCGCTCAAGGCACTATTGGCCGCCTGGCCCTTCGATTTTCTCTACGGTTGTGTCGCTGCCGATATTACCCTGGGAAAGAAGTTTACCCACTATCTTGAGCACTGTCACAACTGGCGGATCGGCTTGAAAATTCTCGACAATGCCAAGAGCCCGCAGCATAAGGCCTGCGCCTGGGGATATATCGCTCATCTTGCCGCAGACACTGTCGCCCACAACTATTTTGTTCCCTTCAAGATGACCCGCACCTTCAATACCGTGATGCTCAAACACACCTACTGGGAAATGCGCGCCGAAAATCAGGTGACTGAAGAGATCTGGCAGCTGGCTCGCGATCTGGGCAAGAGAGATTACCGCAGCCACGATGCCATGCTCAGCAGCGTACTCTCAGATACCATCTTGTCGTTCCGCACCAACAAGCGACTGTTCAATTCAATCCTGCTGGTCAGTCGATTGCAGCAGTGGCAAAAGCTGTTGAACGGCGTCACAATACGTTCAAAGTGGGAATTTACCGCCGAAGATCAGCAGGAATATGTCGACCTGGCTTTCACCGCCATCGAAGGGATTCTGGGGGACGAACGGAGTCCTTTCTGGCAGGCTGATCCAACCGGTGACAGAGCACTGACCGCCGCCAGGTTAATTCGCAGAAACCTCAACATGCTCTGGCTCGACGGCAAGCTTCGTCCTGAAGATGCTGACATGATTCTGGGGGATTTAAAACAGCGCTTTCGCGCCGGAATCACCGACCCCGACAGCCTGCTCGACCTCTTGATTCAGGTTTGAATTTTCTTCGACAGAGTAACGAGGGCTTGTGGCCTGCGGATGCTGCTTGCAGGTAAGTTAAGTGACAGTGTCGGACGCAAACAATAGCGGCAGTCCACATGCTGTGCGGTTATCTGGCTGATAAACTCTCTTATTTTTTCAGCAGAAGCACAATCCTGTTAAGCAGTTGCGCTGCGACCTCATCCTTACTCAAGAGCGGCAACTCTTCCTGGCGCCCATCAGCAAAGAGAAGTTTCACCAGATTGGTCTCGCTTCCGAAACCGGCACCCTCTGCCGTGATGTCATTCGCCACGATCAGGTCAAGGTTTTTATTTTTAAGTTTGGTCGTTGCGTTGGCTACGAGGTTTTCGGTTTCAGCGGCAAAGCCGACCAGAATCTGCCCCGTTTTACGCTGACCGAGCTCGGCCAGAAGATCAGGATTTCTCTCCAAAGAAAGACTGAACTCAGAGGTATTCTTTTTGATCTTCTGCTCTGCCTTGTGGGCCGGACGGTAATCGGCGACAGCCGCCGCCATGATCACCACATCCACCTCGGCATAATTCTCATTCAGCACAGACTGCATCTCGAGGGCGCTCGTCACCTGCAGGGTCTTGACTCCGGCAGGTGCGCTCAAGGCAACCGGACCTGAGATCAGGGTCACCGCGGCACCACGGGCGGCCGCGACCCGGGCTATAGCATAACCCATTTTACCGGAAGAATAGTTGCTCAGATAACGCACCGGATCAAGCTCTTCACGTGTCGGGCCAGCAGTTATCAGCAGACGTACACCCGTGAGGTCTGCCGGTGCCAGCAATCTGCAGGCTTCAGCAAAAATCTGTTGCGGATCGGGAAGTTTCCCGGCCCCCTGCCAGCCACAGGCGAGATCACCACTGATCGGTTCGAGCAGATGATAGCCATCCGCGACCAGAAGGCGATGGTTGCGCTGGTAATGGACGTTTTCATACATATTGGTGTTCATCGCCGGACAGAGCAGCACCGGCGCTTTAGTCGCCATCAGGCTGGTCGAGAGCAGATCATCTGCCAGGCCGTTGGCCAATTTCCCGATCAGATTTGCCGTTGCCGGTGCCACCAGAAAAAGATCAGCACGATCAGCCAGTGAGATATGGCCGATCTCCTGTTCCTGATTCAGGTCGAACATTTCGGTATGAACCGGGTGATGTGACAGGGTCTGAAAGGTCAGCGGAGTGACAAATTCACGGGCGTTTTTCGTCATCACCACATGAACTTCAGCCCGCGCCTTGGTCAGCAACCGCAGCAGTTCAACAGCCTTATAGGCCGCGATACCGCCACTGACACCGAGGACAATCGTTTTTCCGTAAAGCATGTTGGCCTCTCAGCTCGCCAGATAGGGGTTATGCCGCAGTTCACGAGCGATGGTCGTCACCGGGCCATGCCCGCAGATAACCTTGGTCTCAGGAGGCAGACCGACCACTTTATCGCGCAGGCTCTGCAGCAGTTGCTCATGGTTCCCTCCGGGAAGATCGGTTCGACCGACCGAGCCGGCAAACAGAGTATCGCCGGAAACGAGCAAGCCTTCGCGGTAGAAACAGACGCACCCGGGAGAATGTCCGGGGGTGTGCAGGACTTGAAGACTCTCCTCACCGAAGGACAGGGTTTGACCCTCCTGCAGCTCTTTATCGGGCGGCGGCGAATCATCGGCATTCAGCCCGTAAGTTGCGGCTTGCAGACGCGCCATCTGCAGCAATTCGACATCGTCCTTATGGATCATGAGGAGTGCACCGGTCGAGGCCTTCAGCGCGCGATTAGCGCCGATGTGATCGAAATGTCCGTGGGTGTTAAGAATCAGTTCGACACTTAACCTATGCTTGCTCAAAGACGCTTCAATGAGCTCGATATCGGCACCCGGATCAATAACCACCGCCTTGCGCGTCGCTTCGCAGCCCAGAATAATGCAGTTCACCTGCAGAGGACCGACCTCAATGACTTCAACTATCATTATTTGTCCTTTTTATCATTGCCGAACAGAGGCAGATTCTGGCCGGCCAATTTTTCGCCCAGGGTAAAGCCGAGGGGTTCATTCCGTGAACGATACACCTTGGCAGGCTCCGACGTCTGAGGACGCTGCGCAACCGGGGCAGTCGCTTCGACAATGGCCGCATCCTGAGGTTCAAGCGGAGCGTAAAAATAGCGATCATACAACCGATGGTAGCCGGTCCAGTCTCCGGTGCGAGCAGGTTCTTTATCGATGTGAGTCTGTATCCCGTTAATCTTGGAATCAAGGTCATCGATGAAACTCAAAATCACCGCTTCAAGTATTTTGGGCCGCTTGGGAGAACCGTATTCATACTGGCCATGATGCGACAACAGCAGATGTTTCAGCAACATCACCTGCTGACGAGGAAAATCCGGGATGGTACGGGAGCGCTCTTCTATCATTTCGACGCCCATCACGATATGCCCGATTAATTTCCCCTCATCGGTATAATCAAAGGACCGTTCATAACTGAGTTCGGCGATTTTACCGACATCGTGCATCAAGGCACCCGCGATCAACAAATCCCGATCAACCTGAGCGTAGCGCTTGGCGATATCACAGGCTAAAGCCGCAACGGCCAACGAATGTTCGAGCAAGCCGCCAAGAAAGACATGATGCATCCCCTTGGCAGCAGGGGCGCGACTATAAAGCTTGAAAAACTTGGCATCCGCGAAGAAAGCACGCATCAATTCTCCGAAGGGACCGTCTGTCATCGAGGCGAGCAACTCATCAAGTTCGCCGCGCATCTCGACCAGCGGTCGCTTCGATACCGGCATGAAGTCGGCGAGGTCAATCGAATCCTCACTGACCTTCTTCAGGTCCTGAACCACCAGCTGCATCTTGCCCATATATAGATTGCCGCGACCGCTGATCTGCAGAAAGTCGTTTTTGGCGAACAGCCTCGCCCACTCCTCAACCCGGTCCCAGACCCGGGCTTCAATCTCACCGGTGCGGTCCATCAGTTTCAGGGTCATATAGGGCTTGCCGTTGCGCGCCATGGCCTGGGTACATTCACGTACCAGAAAAACCGCCTCGACCTGATCTCGTTCACCGATCTGATTGACATAAATCTGTTTCAATTTTTTATCCTTAATACCGTGAATAAATTAGAAGAGAACCAAACTCACAATCTTTTAACGTTTGTTGAGATGACAGGTTACTAGATTTGCGGTTTTGATGCCATCAATGGCGGCACTCATGATGCCGCCAGCATAACCGGCGCCTTCTCCGGCGGGGAATAACCCGGGTAGATTGAGCGAACAACCGTCTTCCGCACGCAAAATCCTTAAGGGTGCGCTGGTGCGGGTCTCGACCCCCAGCAGCATCGCTTCCGAGCCGACAAAACCGCGCATGCGTTGATCAAAATGGGGAAGTCCGCGCCGCAGTGACTCAGTTACTGCCGGAGGCAGGACCCGGCTCAGGTCAGCTTCAACGGCAGCAGGTTGGCAACTCGAGCTAAAATCCGCGCTACGGCCATTCAAAAAACTGAGTAAAGACTGCCCCGGTGCTGCACCACAGCTGCCAGCGGCTTGATAAGCCTGCTCTTCCCAATGACGTTGAAAATTCATTCCGGCCAGAGGATCAGCCGAGCCGAAATCTTCACCTCCAACGGTCACAACCAGTGCGCTGTTCGACCATGCGGCGTCGCGTTTGAAGTCACTCATCCCGTTCACCACCACCCCGTCTGGTTCAGACGAGGCGTTGACAATCACGCCCCCCGGACACATGCAGAAGGAGTAAACACCGCGCCCGGCGGTTTTATCCTGCCAGGTCAGGGCATATTCAGCGGCGCCGAGGTGCGGATGATTGGGATGACCGTACTGAATCCTATTGATCAACTCCAGGGGATGTTCAACGCGAAGACCGATCGCGAAGGGTTTACTCTCCAGCGCGACCTTTTGCTGCTGCAACATGCGGTAGGTATCACGCGCACTGTGTCCGACCGCCAGTACCAGACTGTCGCAGGCTTCAAACTGGTCGCCGTTGAGAATCGCCCCGGCCAGCCCCCCGGCCCCCTGCACCAGATCGGTCAGGCATGTCGAAAAGCGGATCTCGGCGCCACCCGCCAGCAGACACTGCCGCATCCTTACCAGCACCTTGCGCAATCGATCCGAGCCGATATGTGGTTTGGCCTGATAAAGGATCTCTTCGGGCGCACCGAATTCAATCAGAGCTTTGAGAACTTCGGTTACCAACGGATGGTTGATGCGGGTGGTCAGCTTGCCGTCCGAAAAAGTCCCTGCCCCGCCTTCGCCGTATTGGATATTGCTCTGCGGATTCAACGGGCCACCACGCCAGAACGACTGAACATCCTTCAGGCGCTCGGCGACTGGTTTTCCCCGCTCGACCAGCAGGACATCGGCACCATTCTTCTGCAGGGTCAGTGCAGCAAAATAACCTGCCGGACCCATACCGACCACGATGACGCGGCGACGCTTGCCCAGCCGAATCGGATCAAAAGAATCGGGGGGCTCAACCCGACTTAGTAGAGGGTTTTGCGCTTGACGTTTGAGCAGGCCCGACTCATCAGCAATACCGAACTCGACAGTATAGACTCTTAAAATGTCAGATTTTTTGCGCGCATCCACCCCTTTGCGCACAATCCTGAAATCCTGAAGATCGATCAGATTCAGCGATAGTTGCTGTGCAGCCCGAGCGGCCAACAGGGATTCATCTTCATCCAGATGTAATCTGAGTTCGCGTAAACGCAGTGCCATCGGTTATTCCGTTGAGGCTGGTGTCGCCGGGAGTTTGACGATAAAGGTCGTACCACTACCGACTTCACTCTCGGCCTTGATCTGACCACCGTAGCCACGCACGATCCGCAGCACCACCGACAAGCCGAACCCGGTCCCCTTCTCCTTGGTGGTGAAGAAGGGATCAAAGATCTGACTCAGATGCTCATCCGGAATGCCCCGGCCGGTATCAGAAATCTTCAAATAAATAAAATCATCGGAATAGCTGAGATGAAGGCCCAGAGCTCCACCTTCCTGCATTTCGAACAGCGCATTAGTCACCAGATTGGTGAAAATCTGTTCAATTTCATTCGGATCGGCGATTATTGAAGGGAAGTTATCCGCGATCTGGAAATTTACCTCAACGCGCTGTGAACGACACAAGACCTCGCAGGCACTTAAAACCTTGCGCGCAATCAGATCAAATTTGACTTCACTGCGCGGGGCCATGGAGCCACGACTTGCCGCCAGCATCTTGATCAGGATACCGTCGATTCGTTCGACCTCCTCAATAATTTTGCGGATATAACTACTGTTTTCGACATCGGCACTGTAAGCCCCGGACAAAATCTGGGCAAATAGATTAATCGCATTCAGGGGATTGCGAATCTCATGGGCCATCCCCGCCGTGATATGGCCCAGCGCTGCAAGCTTTTCGGAGAGCAGAATCTCGCGATGAGCCAGATCCAGCTCTTTGGATTTCTCCTCAACCCGGCGTTCAAGGTGCAGACTCCAGGCTTCAATCTCCTGTTGCAGAGTCTCTTTTTCGCGCTGAAGGTCACGATTGTTAAGTTCAATCTGACGAATCAACAGCACAGTATCAATCCGCTCCAGCAGACTGCTGTTGACGAAGGGTTTCTGCAGATAGTCTGCCGCGCCGGCCTTCATCAGACGAACAGCAACCTCTTCGCTCCCCTTGCCGGTAAACATGATGACGTAGGTATCCGGATAATACTGGACGATCTCTTTTAATGCGGTTTCTCCATCCATCACCGGCATCATATAGTCGAGCAACACCAGCGAAGGATGTTCCTTCTTGATCTGTTCAAGGCATTCCTTGCCGTTATGGGCGATCAATACCTCGAACCCGCGTCCGCGTAACAGCAGTGCAGTCAGGTCGACGATAACGGCCTCATCATCGGCTATCAGGATTTTCTCACCTGCAAACTGACTGGTATGTTCCTTCAGCATAAAGCTCTCCAAGGGATCAAAAGTGGTCCCGAGAATAGCCCGAGAAGATGGGGGATGCAATACGGACCAAGAATAAAAAAAGGGCCGCGAAATCGCTGCCCTTTTTTCTCTGCCAGTAAATAATGCCTGTTTAGACATCGTCCAGGCGAACGGTTAAGACCGGCAGTGGTGACTTCCTCACGACCTTCTCGGCAGTACTACCGAACAGGACATGATCAAGACCGGTACGACCGTGTGTCCCCAGGACTATCATGTCGACATTTTTATCCTGTGCCGTTTTGATGATCTCCTGATAGGGGACCCCGGGCACAATCAAGGATTCGTAGTTTTTAAAATTCTGCAGGTGGTTACGGCAAAAATGCTCCATCATCTTCTCCGCTCCGGCAGTGATCTCCTCTTCCAGTTTGTCAAAAGAGATATGCGGAACGTAAAAACCGCGCAGATCAACCGGTTCATTTATGACATGGACCAGGATCAGCCGGGCAGAGAACTTCTTGGCCATAAAGAGTGCAGAGTTAAAGGCCTTATCCGAGCTGTCAGAAAAATCAATTGCAACCAGAAGAGTGTCGAGGTTTTTCATCGGAGCCCCTTTCCCTGTGAGTAAATGGTTCAGGCACAGTCTCGATGCTGAAAGATTTTTTTCATCACCGATTTCAATTCATCCAACTTGATCGGTTTATTCAGGTACTCAAAAGCACCCAGATTCATCGCTTCAAGATAGGACTCAACCCCACCGTAAGCTGTGATCATGATCACATCCGTACTCGGATATTCGCGGTTCAGCACACGTAAAAAAGAGAGTCCATCCATCTCAGGCATATTAATGTCGGTAATTACCAGACTGACCCTATCGTGGCTCAAGAAATCAAGAGCTTCGTTTCCGTTCCCCACGGCGTTGACCTGATACCCCTCCTGGCTCAACAGTTTGCTTAAACCGATGCGCGCATTCTCCTCATCATCAACGATCAGAATTTTTTTAATTTTCTGTCCCAAGCATGCCTCCAGACAGCCATAAATCATGAGAAGTCTAACATGCATCCGGATGCTGTCAAGCCAGAGAAAAAAAGTCTAACATATTGTTTTTGCGGGATTTTAAAGAAAACAGCGCTTACACTTTTTAAAACAGGGAGAGGAGGCTGTTGACAAGTGAGGCAAAGGGCTCTGCCGCATCTGCGGAACAGGCCAGGACCTCCTGGTGGAAAAGCTTTTCCGACGGGCTGCCACCAGCACGATTGGTCACCAGCGCCAACGCCGCAACCTCAAGCCTCAGGGCCCGCGCCATAATCGCTTCCGGCACAGTAGACATTCCGACGGCCGAAGCGCCCAAAATCCGCAGGGCATTTATTTCTGCCGGGGTTTCATAACTCGGTCCAGGCATGTACGCGAGAATTCCCGTGGACAAGGATCGCTTCAGCTTTACGGCTTCAGCTGTCAAGCATTGCGCAAAGTCATACCGATAACAGTCGTGAAGATCAACAAAGGCTGGGGGTTGCCCCCCCTGCAGTGGGTTGAGCCCGCTGAAATTCAAATGATCACGTATCAACAAAAAATCGCCGGGGAAGACCTCATCTCCAATACCACCGACGGCACAAGTCAGAACAACCGCGTGGCAACCCAGCGCGGCTGCAAGCTGGACCGTAAGTGTCGACTCAAAAGCAGTTAGGCCCTGGTAAACGTGGAAACGACCACAAAAAAGTGCAACCTTACGCCCAAAGAGCTCTCCCAGCAATAATTCAGCTTGATGACCGCTCACCGTCTGCCTGGGAAGGAGAGGAAGTTCGGCGTAAGGGATCACACGCGCATGCTGCATTTTCTGCTGGAGGGGTCCCATCCCGGATCCAAGAATGATAGCGATCACAGGTGAGAATCCATGAGTTCGTCGCTGAATCAGGTCAAGAGTCCGTTCCATGGCAGAGAGCTCAATCATCGAGCTAATAACTTTCTGACTTTTTCGCGCAAATCTTCCGGCCGGAATGATTTATTAATAAAGGCATCGGCACCCGCCCTGATTGCATCCATACCATCTTCTTCACGACGAAAAACACCACTCATAGCCAGAATGCGAATCTTGCCAATCTGGCTATTCGCACGAATTTCCCGAATCAGGTCACGACCATTTTTATCAGGAAGGTTCAGATCGAGAAGCATCAGGTCACAAGGATGTTGATTTAATTGCATCAAGGCATCTTCAGCCGTGGCGGCCAGCAGAAGATTCAGGTTGAGCGGCAAGAGCAAATCAGCCAGCATTTCACGAAAAAAATGGGCGTCATCAACCAGAAGGACTCTGGCACCAGATTGAATGGAAGGAAGCTCTCCCTCTGCTTTAGGGGCAATCAGGGTGAAATGAAATGAGCAATTAGGACAAATAAGTTTGGCCGCGGGCCGACCCGGTGTCATGTCCTTAATGCGATAACGTGTTGCGCAATCGGGGCATTGAAGAATCATAGTCATCCCATTCAACCGAAAGAGTCCGTTTAAACAGAAACAGAATGAAAAACCAAACTCCTTAGAGAATACTTATCATTTTTCGACTTGCAACCTCTTTAGTGCTGCAGGGTCTTGAGTAAATCAGCAGCCCTCCCACCCCAAACAGACGAAGGTTCCTGATTTACGATAATTTTGAGAAGTGCATTCGCATCATCAATATGGTTCTGTTTTAACTTGAGAACCGCCAATTGATAGCGAGCTTCAGAGTAGTTTGGTAGGTAGAGAAGTGCTTTTTCATATGAGGCCCTGGCCAACTCCAGTCGACCCATCGCCAGATAGGTTTCGCCTATGTAAAAATGCACGGTCCCGAGATGTGGAGCAAGCGCTTCAGCTTTACGATACGCCTGGAGCGCCGAGGGATAGTCGCCCTTACGGTACAACGCGTAACCTTTTCCCATCAACGCCAGCTCACTGTGCATAAAGAGCAGGTTATCAGCGGCCTTCTGAAAATAGGCTATTGCCTGATCCCAACGTTCCATCGACAAATAGAGCGCCGCCAGGTTGTTCTGATAGTTAGGATCATTATCCGAATATTCGAGGGCCTTCAGATAGTGTTGCTCGGCTAGGGCATAGGCTTTTTTCATTTGATACGCGCGCGCCAGACCTGCCTGGCTCCCGGCATCCTTCGGGTCTTCCTCAACAGCCTTGAGAAATTCTTTGAGGGCAAGGGTCGGATTTTCACTCTGCAGGAAGGAGAGGCCCAAGGTATAGTGAGGCTTGGCTTTAATTTGTTTACTGGCGTTTCCGGCACAACCAACAAGTAGAGCAATAAGCAGGACGATCAACAGAGTCCTGAAATACATGTGTTCCTCCAAAGGGGTAATCGCTCATCATAAAGATGCTAAAAACTTTCCGAATTGTTCTTTTAATTTCTGACGTTTTTTCAATAACCCTGCAGGTGGTGAAACAATATTGGATTGTGCAACCGGCTTCACCGCTTGACCTGTCACCAATTGAGCGGTTTCGGCATCAGCCTTTAATAGTTGAGATGCCGCTGGCTTTGGCTCATCTACAGGTGCAGTTGAACGCTGACAGATTGGCAAACTCTTCCAGTAGAGCTCCTGTTTTTCAACGGACAGTCTGCTGAATTCCGTGTCATTGAGGACAAAACCCATTGATTCAGCGAAGACCAGCCCTGCCTCAAGCTCCTTGTCCGCCTGTTCGATCGAAACCTCCCCGGCATCAGAGATATAAAAGATATTGCACCGACTCTTGAGCATATAGAGCGCAACCAGGACTTGAACCTTCCCTGCCCCCTTGAGCAGTACCAAAAAGGCACTTCCCATTTGCGAAGGGAGCCCAGGCAAGGCCAGCTGAATCTCGGCTCCCGAGCGAAAAATCATTGCCACGCGGCTACACGGGACATTAAGCATCGAAAGTTGCTTTTGCTGAACAAACATCTCAAGTCTCCCCAAGGGTTGAGCGAATCAGGGTAATGAGAACTCTGTCATTGCGCGCAGATGCTGATAACGTTCCTCAATCTCCTTGAGCTCAAGGGTCTTGAGCCGTTCGAGACTGAACTTTTCGACCGTAAATGACGCCATAACTGTACCGAAGACTGTTGCTCTGCGCAAACTGGCCTCATCCAGATTGCGCGTCGAGGCAAGGTAACCGAAGAACCCACCGGCGAACGTATCCCCCGCGCCGGTCGGATCGAAAACTGACTCAAGCGGGTAGGCGGGCGCTGAAAAGACCGCATGTTCAGTGAACATCAGCACCCCGTATTCGCCTCGCTTGACGACCAGAGTCTTCGGCCCGAAAGCGCGCACAATTTCGGCGGCCTTGATCAGGTTCGGTTCATCAGCCAACTGACGCACTTCAGCCTCATTGATGATCAGGATGTCGACATACCCGAGGGTATTAATCAATGCTTCACGTTTGCTGCCAATCCAGAAGTTCATCGTATCACAGGCAACGAGCTTTGGCTTTTTAACTTGCTGCAGGACTTCAAGTTGAAGTTCGGGATCAATATTGGCAAGAAAGACGTATTCAGCCTCTCGGTGCAGAGCGGATAACACCGGCCGGAACTGCTCAAAGACATTCAGCCGGGTATCCAGGGTCTGCGCCTCGTTCAGATCGTAAGCGTAACGCCCTTTCCAGCGAAAGGTTTCGCCTGGACTGCGCTGCAAGCCGCTCAGATCAATGTTACGGCTGGCGAGAAAATCAATATGCTCTTCCGGAAAATCATCGCCGATCACCGCCACCAGCTGGACATCACTGAAGAAACTGGCCGAAGTCGAAAAGTAGCAGGCCGATCCGCCAAGGGCCTCTTCGACCGCCCCAAAGGGAGTAGCAACAGAGTCCAGCGCCACACTGCCAACAACCAGAACACTCATCAGCTTTGGACCTTTCCGAGATATTTACCGAGCAGGGGCTCAAGATCCTTGCAGGTCTGGGCCGGAATCATTTCTTTGGTCGTCATGACCGCGAATTTCAATGCTTCATCACATTGACAATCCGCCACCTGCCATTCGGCGGCGATTGTCTGAACCGCCCGCATAATGATCTGCCGCGCCGTGTTGACATTCTGTTGAATGATGGCGATCACCGCCTCGACAGAAACATCTTCATGCCCTTGATGCCAGCAGTCATAATCGGTTGCCAGCGCCACAGTGCCGTAGCAGATCTCGGCTTCACGGGCCAGACGAGCCTCAGGGATATTAGTCATGCCGATAATATCCACTCCCCAACTGCGGTAGATGTTCGATTCGGCGCGAGTCGAAAAGTTCGGTCCTTCGATACAAAGATAGGTCCCGCCACGATGAACCCTCGCGCCGACAGCCGTAGCAGCGGCCGCCAGGCGTTTTGAAAGCGCCGGACAAACCGGATCGGCAAATTGAACATGCCCGACCACCCCGTTGCCGAAAAAGGTCGAGGCGCGCTTACCTTGAGTCCGATCGAAAAATTGATCAGGAATCACGATATGCCCGGGGACAATCTCTTCCTTCATGCTCCCCACCGCCGAAACCGAGATAATCTGCTCAACACCGAGCAGTTTCATCCCGTAGATATTGGCGCGGTAATTTACCTCGGAAGGCAAAATCCGATGCCCTCGTCCATGGCGCGGCAAGAAGACCATTTTCACCCCGTCAAGCACGCCGGTTACGTACTTGTCTGAAGGCGCCCCGAATGGAGTCTCCAGGTTTACTTCGCGAATATCACTCAGACCTTCAATCTCATAAAGGCCACTACCACCAATCACGCCAATTACAGGTTTCGACATCAATTCAGCTCCCATTGAAATTTTTCCACACATCGCTTAACTCGCATCACACATCATGCCTCTCAAGCTTCCCCTTTAACTGCCCACAAGCCGCCGAGATATCCTGCCCCTTGCTCGCACGCTTGATGGCGATAATGTCGCGATCAAGCAGATAACGCTGGAATTCTTCAACCGCCTTTGGATTCGGACTTTTGAATGCTGACGCCGGGTGCTCGTTGTAGGTGATCAGGTTCACTTTGGCGCGCAGGCCGTGCATCAATTTAACCAGACGCTTGGCATCGGTCAGCGTATCATTGACTCCGCCTATCAAGATGTATTCGAAGGTAATCCTCTGCCGCGGTTCAAGGGGGATCTCACGACAAGCTTTCAAAAGTTCTGCCAGGGGATATTTCTTGTTCACCGGCATCAACTGGTCACGCAAGGCGTCGGTAGTCGCGTTCAACGACACCGCCAGCCCGACCTTGACTCGCCTGGCCAACTCGAACATCTGCGGCACCAGCCCGGAGGTTGACAGCGTCACCCGCCGCGGGCCGAAGCCGCAGCCCTGATCAAGATAAAGGATATCCAGCGCTTTGATCACATTATCCAGATTATGCAGCGGCTCCCCCATCCCCATCAGGACGATGCTCTGCAGCGGACCATCCTTGAGCGAGGCGCAAACCTGATTGACAATCTCAGCCACGGTCAGATTTCGGGTCAGACCGAAAGTGCCAGTCATGCAGAACTGACACTGCATGGCGCAGCCCACCTGGGTTGAGATGCACAGGGTATCCTTGCCGCTCTCCATAGGAATCCGCACGGTCTCGACGCTCTCATGATCACTCAGGCGGTAAAGATATTTACGCGTTCCGTCCGATGATGTTTCAACCAGCTCCGGAGTCCAATCCGACACCATAAAGCGCTGCTTCAGGTCCTCGCGTAACACCTTTGATAAATCGGTCATCTCGTCAAACGATGTGACGCCACGCGCGTAGACCCATTTAATGATCTGCAGGGCGCGAAATTTTTCCTTCCCCAGGTCGGAGAGCAGCACGGTCAACTCAGCCAGGGTTAGATTCTTTATATCAATTAAGAGATTTTCATTCATTGAGGAACACTATCTGTGACAAAGAAATGGAGAAATATGAAAGTTAGCCCAAAGGATACAGTAAATTCAAGAGAAAGTACCCGGAAACTCCAGTTATCAGCAAGAAACGCCCCTTTCTCATAAAGGTTAAACCAACAAGCAGACCGATCACGACCGTCCTGTTATAATGTGCGAAATTAAAATCTACCTTCAGGAGTTTGTTATGGATCAGAGGAGCACCCGCACCATTATTCTCAATAATGGCACAGTCGAAGATAAACGCCGCGAAATTCGTGACTACTTTCATCAATCCTTCAGCCTCGACGAGAAGCTCTACGACCTGCTCGACTGTGATGCGGCTTTTTATCTGCGGGCCGAGCCCTTACGCCATCCGCTGATATTTTACTTCGGCCACACCGCCAGTTTTTACATTAACAAGCTAATCGTCGCCGGCATTATCAGCACCCGGATCAACCCGTTTTTCGAATCGATGTTCGCCATCGGCGTAGATGAAATGTCCTGGGATGACCTGAACGCAGAACACTACGACTGGCCGACGGTCGCCGCAGTCAAAGCCTACCGTGAGCAGGTGCGCAAGCGGGTCGATGAAGTGATCGAGAGCCTGCCTCTGACCTTGCCGATCGACGCAGAAAGCCCCTTCTGGGCGATCATGATGGGGATTGAACATTCGCGGATTCATATTGAGACATCGTCCGTCATTATCCGCCGGCTCCCACTTGAGATGGTGCGCCAGCTGCCCCTGTGGGAGATCTGCAGCGAGACCGGCACGGCACCACAAAATGAGCTTCTTCCGGTTCGGGGAGGCAAGGTAACCCTGGGCAAAACCAAGGATCACCCGCTCTACGGCTGGGATAACGAATATGGCCGACATAGCTTTACGGTCGATGATTTCGCCGCGAGTCAGTATCTGGTCAGTAATCACGAATTTCGTGAATTCATCGAGGCGGGCGGCTACACACAACCGGGATTCTGGAGCGAAGAGGGAAAAAGCTGGCTCGCGTTCAGTCGCGCCGAGCGGCCGCTCTTCTGGCTAAAAGACGGATCAAACTACCGTTTGCGGACTCTGGCGCAAGTGATCAACATGCCCTGGGACTGGCCGGTCGAGGTTAACCAACTGGAAGCCAAAGCCTTCTGCAACTGGAAAGCACAAAGCAGCAGGCTACCGATCCGCCTGCCGACCGAGGATGAGTGGAGACGGATGTATGACCTGCACGAGATCCCCGATCAACCCTGGTGGGAAAACGCGCCGGGCAATATTAATCTGGAATACTGGGCCTCCCCCTGCCCGGTGAACCGCTTTCCCTTTGGCAAATTTTACGACCTGATCGGGAATGTCTGGCAGTGGACCGAGACCTCGATCAGTGGCTTTGCCGGTTTTGAAGTCCATCCCTGGTACGACGACTTTTCAACCCCGACCTTCGACACCCAGCACAACCTGATCAAGGGGGGCTCGTGGATTTCAACCGGTAATGAGGCAACCCGGGATGCACGCTACGCCTTTCGCCGCCACTTCTTCCAACACGCCGGCTTTCGTTATGTCGCTACCGAGCAGGAACTCGAAATCGCCGACGCAATGTACGAAACCGACGCCGCTGTCGCCCAATACTGTGACGCCCACTTTGGCCCGGACAAGTTCGGGGTAAAAAACTTCCAGGCGCAACTCGTGTCCCTCTCTATGGCCGCGATGAGAGGCAAGCCCAAAGAGCGGGCCCTCGATCTCGGATGCGCGGTCGGTCGTGCGAGTTTCGAGCTCGCCCGACATTTCGAATCGGTCACCGGCATCGACTTTTCAGCGCGTTTTATCCGCATTGCCCACCAACTCCAACTCAAAGGGAACATTCATTACCAGCTCCCGGAGGAGGGTGACATCGTCTCTGTCCATGAGCAGCAGCTTGACAGCTTCGGCTTAAGCGAAACCAGCCCGAAGATCGAGTTTGTCCAGGGGGACGCTCACAATTTAAAACCCCAGTTTAAGGGGTACGATCTGGTGATAGCGGCCAACCTCATCGATCGCCTGTCTGATCCGGCCCACTTTCTGACCAGCATAAGCGAAAGGATCAACCCTGGCGGACTGCTGGTCATCGCGTCGCCCTATACCTGGCTCGAAGAATTTACCAAAAAAAAGAACTGGATCGGCGCAGTTCGACGCGCTGGTGAACCCTTCACCAGTTTTGAAGGGTTGCAAGAACTACTCAGTTCGCACTTCCACTTGCTTGGTGAACCACAGGACCTCCCCTTTGTGATTCGAGAAACAGCACGCAAGTTCCAACATACAGTGTCTCAGGTGAGTATCTGGGAAAAATTTGAATGAATATCCGGGGGTAAAAACCAGAGAAACAAGACCTGAACATGGAGATCGATATCCAGATCAAACGTAAAGAGGCCGGGAATTTTCCCGGCCTCTTTACGTTCATATATCTAAGTCAGTAACTCAACCAAGAAGTTCCAGGCCGTTGAAGAAGTAACCCAGCTCAAACGCAGCCGTTTCGGGAGCATCAGAACCATGGGTCGCGTTCTCACCGATCGAAGCGCCAAACTCTTTGCGCAGGGTTCCGGCGACGGCATCAGCCGGATTGGTGGCACCCATCAGGTCACGCCACTTGGCGATAGCACCTTCGGCTTCGAGGGCCATCACGATGCAGGGCCCGCTGCTCATGAAATCGGTCAGTTCGCCAAAGAAGGGGCGCGCTGCATGAACCGCGTAGAAGCCCTCAGCTTCAACCTTGCTCATGTAGAGTTTTTTCAGACCAACGACTTTGAAACCTTCGGCATAGATACGGGCGAGGATTCTACCGGCATAACCAGCGGCAAAGGCATCGGGTTTGACGATTGCGAATGTTTTTTCAACGGCCATCTGTTTATCTCCTAAAAAAGATCGGTTATCTGTCAAATTGACGCGCATTTTTAACATCGGGCCTGAACGCTGTCAAGTCCGGGTTCGGTGAACATTTGCCGGTCACAGTCCATCCTGCAAGGGATCAGCGATCTTAAATAACGGCAGCAACTGAGACAGCGCCTTGCCGCGATGGCTGATACGATTCTTTATCTCAAACGGCAGCTCCGCCAGAGTTTTGCCATATTCCGGCACCAGGAAGAGCGGATCATAGCCGAATCCGTGTTTCCCCCGAAATTCGCTGATCATGTGCCCCAACAGACGACCTTCACTGGTCCGGCAGCGCCCTTCAGGATCGGCCAGTGCCATGACACAGCAGAAGTAGGCCTGCCGTTTCTCAGGTGGAATTGTCTTCAGCTCATTGAGCAGTTTCAAATTATTCTGCTCATCAGTCGCAGCTTCTCCGGCGAAGCGCGCCGAGAATATTCCGGGTGCCCCACCCAGCTCCGGCACCACAAGTCCGCTGTCATCTGCCAGGGTCAGACAGTTTGAAAACCGGGCAATTTCCAAGGCTTTTTTGCGCGCATTTGCAGAGAAGCTGTCCCCGTCTTCAACCACATCCGGGGCATTCGGGAAACTGTTCAGACCCAGAACCTCAACCCCCTGATTGACGAACAGGGCCGAAATCTCCCGGAGTTTCCCCGCGTTTTTGGTTGCAACCAGAAGCTTCATCAGAGCTCAAACGCCTGCTGCTGCAACCGGTTAAGGACCTGACACCCGTCAAGGGCCAGCTGGCGCATGCGATCCATCTGCTCAAGGGTAAAGGGCCGCTCCTCGGCGGTCCCCTGGACCTCAACAAACTCGCCGCTTCCGGTGATGACATAGTTCATATCGACATCAGCAGCGGAGTCTTCGATATATTCAAGGTCGAGCAGTGCCGCGCCCTCAACGATCCCGACGCTGATGGCGGCAACGGAATCGAGAAGCGGGAGTTTTTTGAGCGTCCCTTTGTCGACCAGCCCCTGCAGGGCATCCTTCAGCGCCACATAGGCCCCAGTAATCGAGGCGGTGCGGGTGCCGCCATCGGCCTGTAACACATCACAATCGATCTGCACGGTAATTTCACCCAAGGCTTCAAGGTCGGTGATGGCACGCAGGGAACGGCCGATCAGACGTTGTATCTCCTGAGTGCGACCTGAGACCTTCCCCTTGGCCGCTTCGCGCATCGAGCGGGTATGGGTGGCACGCGGCAGCATGCTGTATTCGGCAGTAACCCAGCCCTTTCCCTGACCACGCATAAACGGCGGGACCCGCTCCTCAACACTGGCATTACACAGAACCTTGGTCTCCCCAAAACAGACCAGTACCGAGCCTTCGGCATATCTGGTGAAATTTCGCGTAAAACTTACCGGACGCAAGGCGTCGGCAGGTCGATCTTGAGTGCGTTTAAAATCAGACATCAATTTATCTTTCGGTTAAGGGTGAAATCTTGCAAACCCTGATACAAAGCTTGAGCCAGTTGTTGCTGACCGGCGGAGCTACGCAAGCGTGCCAGGTCATCAGGATTTGTCAGATAGCCGAGTTCAAGCTGCACGGTCGGCAAACTCCCTTTGCCCAGAGCAATCAGAGGAGAAGAAAAGATTCCTGCCACAGGGACACCGGCCTGCACAAGGGCAGCACTTAAATACTTCGCCAGGTCTCGGCTCTCATCCCTTGGGGCCTGACCATCCTTAGCCTTATGCCCCCGGATAAAGAGCACCGCGCCCGCCGCCTGAGGAGAAAATCCCCCCTGGGCATGCAGCAACAGCCAGACATCAGCATCTTCATGGGTCACCGGCGCGAGTCTTTGTTTGGGGGTCAGCTCATAATCTTCATCCCGGCTGAGATAGACCGGAATGCCAAGATTCATTTTAAGCGTCTTGCTGAGACGCTCTGCCAGGGCGAGAGTAAACTCCTTCTCCTTGTAGCCGTCAGGGGCGATCACACCGGTGTCCAAACCACCGTGTCCAACGTCGATGGCTACGCCGCGGAGCTTATTCCCGATCGGAGCATTCTTTTTACGCAACAAAAACGAAAAGAGCCGATCAAGGGAATTATCTTCGACCTCGGATTGATCTTCGACCGGATTCAGGTTGCGATAATAGATCGGCCGATTAATCAGCATTGGTAACTGACCAAGAATAAAATTTTCGGAGACCCGCAAACGCCCGTCAATAAAGCGTGGCTTCTCCTTCAAGGGATAGAAATTATCCCCGAGTTTAAGGTTCTGCCGGCCAGGGCTGAGTTCAGCCGTGCCCTGAGGGGTATTGATGCGATAGACGTGCTTCACCGAATCCCAGTCACCGCGAAGAGAGACGGCATCCAACACATCATCAAGGGCAACATAAGGAAGACCGTTTTGAAGGTAAACGTCGGTTAAAAGCAAGGGTTGCTTCCCTTTTGGCGCAAGTTCGATGTCGGCGTAGGCCGGAGCCGTCAGCAGAAGCAGAAGAAATATAAGGTAAAGAAGTTTGGACATGGCAGGTTTCATTGCAGGAGTCGTTGTAATCTATGCATCAAAGGCAAGCCGTTATACCTCGGCCTGAGGATAAGTGTCAAACCCGCAGAGGGGCTCATGGCTTGGTCTCCAACAGCGCGATACCTGGTTCTGGCTGTAATCCGAGGGCTTTAATGTAGCGCCGCGTCAGCAGATGTTCCAACTCTTGCTGCGAGCTTTTATCTTCTGCGACTCCACGTATCTGCCCGCCCGCCATCATGCCGTGACCGCCGGCGGTCCCCATCCCTGCGATCATCTCCCGAATCACCGAGCCGAGCCGAGCTTCCGGTTTGGTAGTACGAACCGACAACAGCTCATCTCCCTTATAACAGCCGAGCCCCAAGACATAGCAGACATCCTTCTGGCGTAACAGAAAATCGGCCAATTCAGCGACAAGATCGGGGTTCTCCACATGAAAAAGATTGAAAACAAGCACCTTGCCGTACACCGTGGCGTTCTCTATCGCGCGGTGAAAAGTCGAATAGTAGGTGCTCGATACAGGGGGATGGGTCAAACGGTAAAGAATCTGATTATTCGCCAGCGGCAACAGATAAAGATAAGCCTCGCGATCAGCTTTAGACCATTCGCGCCCCAGATCTTGAGTTTCGGATTTCAGCGCATAAAAAAGGCAGGTTGCCAATCGCGTAGCGATCGAGAGACCCTGAGCGCGCAGATATTCGAATAGAATGGTGGCCGATGCCCCATATTCAGGCCGCACATCGACCCAATAAATATCAGAGTAATTGCGAAGCGGCGGATGATGATCTATCAATAGATGCAGAGGGCGATTTTCAGGATAAGAATTATTTCCGGTGCCAGGCTGGGTATCAACCATGCAGGTCACCCCGAAATCATCAAAATTCAGTTCAGAAATCGGTACCACATCAAGCTCAAGGGCATCGACCATCATACGATTTTCACTGCGTTCGATCACCCCGCCAAAGGCGACCACTGCTTTCTCACCCGTTCTCATCAGAAGCAGATGACGCAAGGCGACAGCGGCTGCCAGGGCATCGGGGTCGGGATTATCATGGGTGACGATCAGGATGCGTCCCTTGCCACGAATCCAGTCGATCAGCTTCTCAACAACCGAACTACCGCAACAGCGGGGCGTTTCGGTAGAGACAACGGTCTCATCTGTCATTCGAACCCTCCTCCAGCGCCCGTAGCGCTGCGTTCACCGCCATATGTGCGGTCTCCACCGGAACGGCGCCCTCGACCCGCAGCTCTGATCCGAGCAGAAAAACCGCTCGCCCGATTTTTAAGCCGATCGCAATTTCCGACAGAGTCCCAAGTGAGCCTTCGATCGCAATCAAAGCCTGGGCCGTCTGTGCCACCAGAATATTGCGCGCGTGTCCCATGCCGCTTGGGATTGTAATATCAACATAGGGGTTCGCCGTGTCGGAATCGACACTGGGCAGAATGCCGAGCACCAGACCGCCGGCCTCGGCACAACCTCTTGACGCGGATTCCATAACCCCGCCCAGCCCCCCTGTCACTAACACTGCCCCAGCGTTCGCTATCCCTTGACCGACCTGAAAGGCCAGATCCAATCCAGCCTGACTGGAGGCAGACGAGCCGATAACTCCGATGATTCGAGGTTTTATTTTCATCACCACAAACTACAATTGATGCCGGATACGCCGCAACAACAAACTATTGCTGACCACCGAGACGCTGGAGAAGGCCATGGCCAACCCGGCGTACTCCGGTTCGAGATAGAGGCCGAACCAGGAATAAAACAGCCCGGCGGCAAGAGGGATACCCAGGATATTATAGAAGAAAGCCCAAAAGAGATTCTGTTTGATCTTGGCCAGCGTCCGACGCCCCAAGCGGATCCCGCGTTCAATGTCACGAATATCACCACCAACCAGAATCAGATCGCCGGTCTCCTTGGCGATATCTGTCCCGCTCCCTATAGCGATGCCGATATCGGCTTTGGCCAGGGCCGGAGCATCATTGATCCCGTCTCCGACCATCCCGACAAAGACCCCACGTTTCTGGTACTTCTCTACAATTGCCAACTTCTGCTCAGGTCTCACTTCAGCTTCGACAAGGTCAATCCCAAGCTGCTCCGCGACCTGTTGCGCCACCACTTTGCGGTCCCCGGTCACCAGCACCAGTTCAAGTCCAAGCCTGCGCAAACCAGCGAGTGCGGAGGCCGCATTCTGCTTAATCTGATCGGCCAGACCGATAATGCCGATTAAGCTTCCGGCATGCGCGAGATAGATCAGCGAACAGCCCTTTTCTGTGAGGCTGTCCGCTTCTGCGGCAAGCGGTGAAAGATCGACCTGTCGCCCTTCAAGCAGTTGCGCACTCCCACAGAGCAGTTCTCCGCCCTCCTGCTTAGAGCACAACCCCTGACCACCGATCTCTTCGATTTCCTCAAGGGGAGTAAAGTCGATCTCACGTTCAACCGCGGCCGCTACCAGACTGCGCGCCAGGGGATGATTACTCCCGGCCTCGATCGAGGCGCACAGCCGCAGAAGACGGTTCTCATCCACCCCTGCAGCCGGAACCAGATTGGAGACCACAAATACCCCCGTGGTCAATGTACCGGTTTTATCCAGCAGCAACACCTGGAGTCGCGAAATATGCTCGAGCACTGAGGCCTTTTTGAACAGGATGCCACGTTCCAGTCCGATCGCCGAGCCGACCATGATCGCGGTCGGGGTCGCCAGTCCCAGGGCACAGGGACAGGCAATCACTAACACTGCGATCGCCATGCGGAAGGCAAAAAGAAAATCTTTTCCCGCGACGCCGTACCAAAGCAGAAATGTCGTCAGAGAAATGGTGATAACCAGCGGCACAAAGATGTTTGACACCCGGTCCGCCAGCTTTTGAATCGGCGCCTTGTCAGCTTGCGCCTCTTCGACCAGTCGCACAATCTGCGCCAGGACCGTATCACTCCCCACCTGGGTGACCCGGACCAGAATCCGTCCTGAACGGTTCAGCGTGGCGCCGGTCACCAGATCTCCTGCCTTTTTCGCCACCGGGACAGCCTCGCCAGTAATCATCGATTCATCGACAGCGCTGATCCCGGTTTCAATCTGTCCATCTGCCGGAATCTTTTCTCCGGGGCGCACCACCAGCAGGTCGCCAGGTTTCAAGCGACTGGCAGGAACCACTTCCTCGATACCATTCACCACCAGAGTTGCACGATCGGCCTGCAATTTAAGCAGCTTTTTCAGAGCGGAACCAGCATGCCCCTTGGCACGACTTTCAAGCCACTTGCCGAAACGAATAAAGAAGATCAGCATCGCGCTGGTTTCAAAAAAAACAACCCCATGCTCGCCAAGCAGGCCCAGAAGGGCCAAGACCGAATATCCATAGGCTGCGGTGATCCCCATGGCGACAAGAACATCCATATTGGCCGAACGGTTGCGCAACGACTTATAGGCACCACGATAAAATATCAGTCCGGCACTGAACTGCGCCAGCGTGGAGAGACCTGCATTGACGAGGCGGGTCGCCTCACCAAAGGGTTGCAGGTACATGAAAAACATGATCGGCACGGCCAGCAGGCCTGAATAGAGCACCCAGTAAAAGGCTTGCCGCGCCTCAAGTATTTGCCGATCGGGGTCGTCCTGAAGTTGGGCGGGATAGCCTGCCTTTTCGAGCGCCTGTAATATTTCCTTCTCGCGTTCAGCCGCACCATCATGCTCAACCATGAGAATTTCAGCGGCAAAATTGACCTGTGCGGACAGGATCCCGGGCAGAGCTGAGATCGTCTTCTCTACGGTCGCCGCACAGTTAGCGCAGCTCATTTTACTGATGGCAAACCGGTGCTGTGCGATAGGCGCTATCTGTTTGAGGAGCGGCGGGGAAGATTCAGTTTCAACCGGGGGGTGGGTTGAGAAGCCGGCAGTTTCAACGGCAGCGACAATAACCTCAAGCGAACCGACCGCGGGATCCAGGACAAAACAGGCGCGTTGCTCCGCAAGAGCTACCTCGACTTCGCTTACCCCTGGTTGTTCAGCCAACAGCGTACTAACCCGAGCAACACATTTCTGACATTTCATGCCGTAAACCGGAAGACTCTTTGCCGCGGTCATAGCTGACAATCACCCCTGCAAAATTTCGATATCGTTAGCGTCAAGCCGCTCGAGACCATCCAGAACGCCCCAAGGATCGCTGCTGATCCGCAACACCGGGATCTTCAACTGGCGTTCGAGATCCTCAAGTCGCAGATCGTCGAGCAGGAGATTATCCCCGTCATTGAAAAGTACATCTGGCAGGAGAACTGCATCTCCTGGATCGATGTTTTCAAAGGCCGCCAGAATATCGGCTCCAGTCAGCAGCCCGGTCACCGTGACACTGGAGCCAAAGAACCTGTTCTCGACCTCCACCACCTGGATATTAACGCCAACCCTGGTCCCAAGCCGCGTGGCAAAGCCTTTGAGTTCGGAGGCGAAGGACGCCCCGGTCACCAGGCTGACAGTTCCGACCTCAAGTGCGCCCGCATCAAGAAGGACCTCTTCGGCTTCACGGCGAAAAAGCGGTATCATGCCGACCCCGTTTTCATATTGCCAGAGCTCTTCGTAATCTTCGATGAGCGGGAAATCAACCCCGGCCCGCAGGTAGAGCTCATCGGCAGCAAACACAAAATGACTTCCGGTTTTCTGAAGCTGCCGCTGTTGTGTGCGTCCTATGATGTCCAGGGTCTCGCGAGCAAGGCCTTGGCTGACGGGTTGAAGGTCAGGCAGATGAGCGCGATGACGGGTCAGGCCGAGAGGGACGACGGCGAGAGAAATGATATTTGGCCAAAAGGCGGCCAGATCATCGATGGTCTGCTGTAGCACGTCCCCCTCGTTAAACTCCGGACAAAGAACAATCTGCGTGTGCAGCTCGATCCCCGCCGCGGTCAACCGCTCCAATTGTGGCAAAATTGGAGGCACCTCTTTCCCCAACAGCCGGCACCGGACATCTTCGTTGGTCGCGTGAACGGAAACATATAACGGGGAGAGCTGGTCAGCGATGATCCGCTGCAGATCGACTTCGTTGATATTTCCCAGGGTTACATAAGAACCGTAAAGCCAGGAGAACCGATAGTCTTCATCCTTGACATACAGGGTGCGGCGCAACCCCTTGGGGAGTTGATGGACGAAACAGAAGATACAGTTGTTGCCACACCGCGTCGGGTCCGGGTGTTCCGGCACCAATCCCGGATCTTCCTCTTCTTCCAGTTCGAATTGCACTTCAAAGGGGGGCGCGTTATTCCGCTGCAACAACAAAGACAGGGTGGATTGACCTTCAAGGGCCAGGAAATAGTCGACAATATCAGTAACAGTCCGCGTACCGACCGCCAGCAACTGATCCCCTGATTCCACGCCAGCAATATCGGCCGGCGAATCGGGCATGACTTGATCAATTTTAATCATATTTACATCCTAGCATCGACTTACCACCGGTCGCTACACCGGCCCCAAAAGATCTCTTTTAGAAAAAACAGAACAGGGGCGCCATTACTGGCACCCCTGTTTAATGTCCACTATATTGAATAAGGAACTAATCACGGCCTCCATGAAGGCGGAAAGTCCCGTCAGAAGAGGTTATTGTAGCTATGGCGTGCTTGTAAACCAGGATATCGCCATCACTTTCGGCGAGAACGCAGAAGCTGTCGAATGACTTGATATGACCCTCAAACTTGTCACCCGACATCATTTTCACGGTCACTTTGACATGTTCCTTGCGGGCTTGATTCAGGTATTGGTCCTGAATATTAAATGGTGATTTTGGCATGATCCGCTCCTTCATCATTACGGCAGAATTAAATTATCAATTAAGTCCAACACTCTATCAGACTCTTGACAGGAATCAACCCAAATTGTTTCGCTTTCCTTACGGAACCAGGTGAGCTGCCGTTTAGCATAACGGCGGGTCTGCAGGGCAATCATATCCTTGATTTCATCCCGGCTGGCCTCCCCGCGTAAATAGGCGAGCGCCTCCCGATAGCCGAGGGTCTGCAGGCTCTTAAGGTTTTCTCCATAATCGGCAACCAGCGCGGCCGTCTCCTCAATAAGACCGTTATCGACCATGTGCCGGGTGCGCTCGGCAATCCGCTGGTGCAGAGTCTCTTTAGACCAATCAGGCACGAAACTCAGAGATTTAAAAAGGGGGTCGACAAAACCGTGCTTGCGCTGGAGGTCGGAAATCCGCTCTCCGGTCAGTTTCCAGACCTCCAGAGCACGAATAATCTTCACCAGGTTGTGAGGATGAACCCCGGAGGCCGAGACGGGATCAATCTGCTGCAGATCAGCATAAAGGGTTCCTGGCCCCAGCTGTTCTTCGCGCTGGTTGAGTTGAATGCGTAAATCATCATCTCCGCGCGGAACGTCGGCAAGACCACCCATCAGGGCGCGGGTATAGAGTCCCGTCCCGCCAACCACGCAAGGTAGCTTTCCCCGCGCAAAAATTTCCGTCGCTATTTCTCGCGCCGCCGTCACAAAGTCACCGACCGAATAACTTTCATCGGGATCGATCAGATCGAGCATGTGATGTGGGATACCGGCGCGCTCCTCAAGAGACGCCTTGGCTGTGCCGATATCCATACGTCGATAAACCTGACGCGAATCGGCAGAGATCACCTCAAGCGGGAAAAATTTAGCCAGCCGAATCGCCCATCCGGTCTTGCCGGAAGCCGTTGGGCCCTGAATCACCAACAATGGAATTTGCGCCATAGACCCCTTATTGCCGCCGGAACAGGCGCTCAATCTCGACCAGGCGCATCCGCTGCATTACCGGCCGACCGTGAGGACAGTTTGCTTTAAAATCGACCCGATCCAGTTGCTCCAGAAGGGCTCGAGCCTCGCGCGGATCGAGGGCCTGATTTGCGCGAATGACCCCGTGGCAAGCCATCATGATCAGCACATCGTCAAGCCTATCCATCAGCCCGCCACTGCTGCCAACCTGTTCGAGATCTAAAGCAATATCAACAATTAACCGCCGGTTGTCTTCCCCCGCCAGAAGCTGCGGTACCGCCTTTAAAGCAAAACTTTTCCCGCCGAAAGGTTCCACATCAAAGCCGAGTTGCGCGAGATCGCCCAGGTGCTCGGCAAGCGCTTGACTACTACGGAAATCGAGTTCGAGTATTTCGGGGAACATCAGACTCTGCTGCTCAATCTGTCCTGCTGATATCCCGGCTTTCAAACTTTCAAACCCGATCCGCTCATGAGCGGCGTGTTGATCGATCAGCAGCAGATCGTCACCGTCCTGACAGAGCAGATAACTGTTATGATACTGACCTAAATAGCGCAGACCTGAAAAATATTGTTGCCGATCATCAAAATGAGCTAAAGGGCCTGAAGAATCAGCCCCTGGCGGTGGGACGGATACCACCCCGACAGATTCAGCGCTCACAGAATCAGGGGTCAACGCAGGTGTCGGTCGATGAGCATAGAGCGGAGCGAGCGGCTCACGGATAAAAGAGGTCTGAAGAGGGGCAACGAAGGGCGCAGGGTGGCTTGGTTCGGATCGTGGAACAGGGATTTCAGCTGTCTGAGGTTGCACCCAGTTGGCGGGCTTCAGCTGCTGCTGCAGGGACGCGGCAATAAAATTATGAACCAGGGCCTGATCCCTAAATCGCACTTCGTGCTTGGTCGGATGAACGTTAACATCCACCTTGTCCGGTGCAACCTCTAGGAACAGCACCACAACCGGAAAGCGGCCCTTCATCAGCAGGTGCCGATAACCATCCATAATGGCGTGCTGCACAACACGATCACGAATATAACGGCCGTTGATGAAGCTATAGATATGAGTCGAGGCAGAACGGTTCAGACTCGGCTGTCCCATCAAACCCCGCAAACGGATGCCGACAGCCTCATCGTTAACATCCACGCCCTGCATTTCCATGAGCATTTCACGGCCAAGAAGGGCCGCGACGCGTTCAGTGAGCCCCTTCTCGCAGCGGAGGTCAAGCATGGAACGACCATTATGCGACAACTTGAAACTAATACCAGGGTGTGAAAGGGCCTGTTTGGTGACAACATCAGCACAATGCCCGAGTTCGGTTTGCTCTCGACGTAAAAATTTTCGCCGGGCGGGAAGATTAAAAAAAAGGTTGCGGGCCTCCATCAGGGTTCCGCGTGCCATGCCAACTTCTTCTGCTCTTTTAACATGTCCACCCTCTACCAGAAGCTCCTGCCCCAGACCATCATCGGTAGCACTACTGCGCAGACGGAAGCGAGAAACGGACGCAATTGACGCCAGCGCTTCCCCCCGGAAACCCAAAGTCGTCAAAGCGAACAAATCTTCGGCTTTGTGAATTTTACTTGTCGAATGCCGTTCAAGGCATAAAAAAACATCCTGTCGATTCATGCCACAACCATTATCACCGACACGAATTAATTTGCAGCCTCCGGATTCAAGCTCGACAATTATTTCATCAGCGCCCGCATCAATTGAGTTTTCTACCAGTTCCTTGACCACAGAAGCTGGTCGCTCAACCACCTCTCCTGCCGCAATCTGGTTACACAGACTTTCATCTAAAATTTTTATGCGGGATCGGTTATCCAAGTAAAACCTCACTTAAAACAACAGTAGCGACCAAACTCCCGGTCGCTACAATCAAAAGCACGCTGGCTGGGAGTTTCAACCCTCCTGAAAGCCCTGGAGCATTGTGTCAATAGCCTCCAAATCATTTTGATCATCACCATCGGGTTGAGCTTCTGGCACTGCAGAGACAACGGCACTTTGAGTGCTAACCGGTTGAAAACTTATGGGGTTACTCAACCCAAGATCTTCAGAAACACTATCTACGACCGCCTCAGAAACAATCAAGTCATGTCGCAAATATGTTTCAAACAGCGCATTATCGGCAATCGTGTTGATTAGTCGCGGTACACCACCAGCATACTTATGAATCTTATCAATGGCGGACTCCTCAAACAGCATCTCTTCACCCCCCGCAACACGCAGGCGATGAGCAATGTAACTGTGCGTTGTCTCTGCAGATAGAGGCTTGAGCGTGTATTTAACTGCTACCCGCTGGGCAAGCGGTTCATCGAGTTTCATGCTCTGCTCCAGATTCGAGAGACCGAAGAACACAACATTGAGCAGTTTTTTCCCTGGAATTTCAAGATTAAGCAGACCGCGAAACTCTTCCATCAGTTCGCGACTCTGTAACATCTGCGCTTCATCAATCAGGACCACGGCTTTGCGACCTTCATCATGAATCTGCAATAGTCTTTCATAGAGCTGCTTGAGGATTCTCAATGGATCGTTATCGGGAGCCTTGACCCCAAGCTGCAGGGCGATGCGCGATAAAATCCACACCGGAGTAATGCCGGAATGAATCATCACCAGCAGGGAAGATTCATATTGATCAAGAGGCAAGTTATCCAGCATTCGACGCGCCAGAGTTGTCTTGCCCGTCCCTACACCACCAACCAAAACAGCAAGACCCTTATTCGAGTCGACGGCATACATCAAACGCAGCAAAGCCTGATTATGTTGATCACTATTGAAAAAAAACTTATCGTTTGGCGCGTTGGAAAAAGGCTCCCGCTCAAGATTAAAATATTCAGCGTACCCCATAATCCCTCCTTCTCAGGGTTAAACAGCAACCGCTAGCGAATAGCATAACCTGAGGCACGATTAAATATCGGTCAATTGCAAGTTTATTCACAGAAAGGAGATCCGATCCTTCGGTACCAACGATTCACCCTTTGCATCGGCCTTCTGCTGGTCGGAGTCATCATCAAGCCCTAATTTTTTTCGCAACTGCTCCAGACGGTCGGCGACATCACGAAAAAAAAGCTCGGAATCAGCAACATACTGAAAGCTATCCAGCGCATCCAGAGGACGTTCCCAGTTTTCGTATAGAAGCCCAAGCTCATAATGCAGGCTCAACTTCTGACCTTCCGCCAGATCATCACCAGCCAATGCGGCAAGAAAGGCTTCCTCACCCTTTTCAAAGTCACCCTGATCAACACAACAAAGACCCTTTAAAGTCTGACAATCCACAAAACGGGCAGGATCTCTTTCAGCCTTACCAAATTCAGCAACGGCGTCACTAAACAGACCCATCTCGCGATACGCGATCCCCAAATTGTAATGTGACTCCATATCATCTGCCGCAATTTGCTCATCAACATCAGTGCGGAAAACCTTACGCGAAGTATTCTCAGTCTTTTTTGGCGGAGAATCGGAAAAGGATTCGAACTGGTCCCGCCCTGCCTCGTCGGTCAATTCGATATCCATTTCAGGAAAGCCCTCTTCAAGCAGCTCGGCGGCAAGATCCTGAAGTTCAGTAGAAGTTTCTCCCTGAAGGCCCTGCACATCCCTGCGAGACCTGATCTCCTCAAGCTTGGTTTTCACTTCCATGCTATCGGGTAGTTGCTCGAGAATACTGATACAAACTTTTTCGGCTTCTTCAAACAACCCCTGCTGAAGATAAAATTCAGCTTCTTCCAGATCGGCATCAACGTCCCGAGAAGGGGCCGAAATGTCATCATCATCAAGATCAAAGTCGAGGCTCATCTCTTCAAATGAATTACTTTTTTCGGCGTCAGGAGAATTTGTGAGATTAAGCTCAATAAACTCATCTTCTTCCTCAGGCTCAACCTCGTCCAGAAGCTCTAGCTCCAGTTCGGACCCTTCTTCAGCAACCGGAATCTCGGCACCCACGGAATCACCAATCAGATCAGACACGTCAAAATCAAGATTATCATCGCCAGACCCCATGTCGCCCAGCAAGGAGTCTGACAGAGTCTCTTCAGCGACGTTGGCACGCACAGAACCAATCTCTCCGTGTGTAACTGTCCCTGAGACCATATCAAGGCGCTTGCCCCCATCCCCGGTCATTTCATAGATGGAGTCGAGGGTCTGAAGAACCTGTTGATTTCCGGGCAACATGGACTGCAGGGATTCGTAGAATTCTTGCAGCCGCTCCAATCGATTAATCTTAAGGAATGCTTCTTTCCAGTCTTCCAGCTCAGCGAGTGCTTTAGGATAATTTTTTTCTTTTAGATAACACTGAACCAAACTTTCACGAGCGTCCAGATCCCTGGAATCCAGTTTCAGCAGGTGAAGATAAGTCAAACGAGCATTTTTATAATCTTCTAAGTCTTGATATGTAGTACCGAGGATCGGCAGAATTTCGGCATCACAGGTGTGGTTTCGCAACAACTGCTGAAGTAGCGTAATGCCTTTGGAGGAATCCCCCACCTGAATCAGGGTCAGCGCCAATCCTTTTTGCAGATCAATATTTTGTGGGAAGAGCGGAAGGAATATTCGGTAGAGACGTAAAATTTTATCGAAATCTTGCTTCCCTTCCAATTGCTTTAAAATATCTTTAAATTCCGCAAGTCCATCGGCAACACGCTCATTATTAGCATAAACTTCAGCTAGTTTGACCTGCACATTGATACTGCCACTATCAAGATCACGCATCTTCTCAAGCGTCTTGATCGCATCGGCCACCATGTTGTTCTTTTCGTAGTAACCTACGAGATGTCGCAGTTCCGCAAGGGCATTACCCACCAGCCCCTGTTTTTCATTTAACTCCGCAAGTCGGCTGAAGATATTGATCTGACTTGGATCAAGGCGTTGCATTTGTTTATAAATAGCGATCGCCTTGAGGTAAAATCCATTACTTGCAAAATACTTGGCAACTGCCTCGTATTGCTCAAAAGCTTCGCCGGTTTGATTGGTTTTTACGAAGAGTTCTGCCAAGCGTTGGCGTGAACGGATGTCTCGCGGATCAACTTCCACGACTTTCTGATAGTCCTTGATCGCCCGGGAAAAGAGTTTTTTCTTGATATTCTTCTGCGCTGAATCAATATATTTTTGCTTGTTTGACAAAAGATGTGCTCCCCACTTCAAAACGGACTCAGAATCAACTCGCCAAAGATAAGCGATGAGATTCCGAGTTGTCAAGAAAGACACCCTGTTTCCCTAGGAAAAACAGCTTGTTCTGGGAGAGACGATATTGAGAATACAATGGCCCCTCCCACTCCATATTCACCGGTTTAGAGTATTACAGACCCGCATTTTTTTTCAACCTGAGTAATTCAGTCGCCTGTAAAACACGAAACTTTCCAGTTTCGAGTTCCCCAAGGTGTAAATCGCCCAAGGCAATTCTCTTCAATCGAATGACCGAAAGACCGATAGCATCACACATTCGGCGAACTTGACGATTCCGGCCTTCCCCGAGGGTCAGTTCAAACCAGCAGTTTTTGCCACTACGCCGCACTGCAGAAACGGTTGCCGGAGCAGTCAGGCCGTCGTCCAGGGGGACGCCTGTTTCCAGCTTATTTCGGCCGGCATCATCCAACCACCCGCGGACCTTAACCAGATATGTTTTTGTCACCTGATGACTTGGATGGGTCAGATGCTGAGCGAGTTCTCCATCGTTCGTCAATAACAGCAATCCTTCCGTATTATAATCGAGTCGCCCGACCGGATATAAGCGTCCGAGTTCCTTCGGCAGCAGATCACTCGCCAGACGACGGTTTTGCGGATCGTTCATGGTACAGATGTATCCGGTTGGTTTATTCAAGATCAGGGTTAGTGTATGAGAATCGAACTGAAGTTGCGCCCCTTCAACCCGAACCTCTTCCAATGCAGGATCGGCGCTCTCCCCTAATTGAGCGATGCGACCATCAATCGAGACCAGCCCCTGACGGATCTTCACCTCTGCCTGGCGACGTGACATCAACCCGGAGCGTGAGATTAATTTCTGCAATCGTTCTTTCATGCGTCTTTCAATTCCTGTTCAATAATCAGTTCTTCAGCTGGCGCCAGCCCGCTTTCCGTCTGAAGATCAGCAGCAGAATCCAGTCCTGGGTCCAAAGCTGTAAATTCACGTAACGTCGGTAGATCACTCAGATCTTTCAAACCAAAAAATTCTAAAAAGTTCCGGCTGGTCCCATACATTAAAGGTCGACCGGGGACGTCTTTTTTCCCCAAAATCCGCAGAAATCCCTTATCGAGCAGGGTTTTTAATACTCCCCCGGAATCAACACCGCGCAAATATTCGATCTCGCCTCGAGTCACCGGTTGCCGATAAGCGATCATCGCCAGGGTCTCCAGAGCCGCCGGTGAAAAGCGGAAAGGTCGATCACGATTCAACTTGCCCAACCAATGTGAAAGGTCCGGGTCAGTGCGAAACTGATATCCCCCGGCGATCTCAGCCAGATAGAAGCCACCCCGTGAGACAGGATACGCCTCAAGCAGACGGTCAATGACAGGCCTGAGTTCCGCACGTTGGCATTCAAAAAACAGACAAAGACGATCGAGGCTCATGGGACCCTCAGCGGCAAAGATTAATGCCGCAACCGCCCGGCAACGTTCATCCATACCCCATCGCCTCCTCGTCCAGAGCCAAGGGATCGGGCCCGGAATTCTGTACGGCCAGGCTGAGCCAAATCGGCTGAAACTCCGCACTTTGTGAAATCTTGATCATCCGCATTTTCACAAGTTCGAGCATCGCCAGAAAAGTCACAACCATTTCACGCCGTGTTCCCCTATGGGTAAAAAAATCCGCAAAGGCGCGTTGTTCGCAAGATTGCAGCTGCTCGAGAATCTTATGAATATAGTCAGAAACCGACAACTGCTCACGCATAACCTCGTGAACAACGTCGATTTTGGCGTGTTTCAGCAGCTTATGAAATGCAGCTGCCAACTGGTACACCCCGAGACTAATATCATCTCCCACGCTGGCTTCGCTTGTGTCAGGCTCAACGAATTGGCGTAAAAAAACGTCACGCTTCAGACAGGGACGGAGGTCCAGATTATTGGCCGCATCCTTATAGCGCTGATATTCCAGTAGACGCCGGATAAGTTCAGCGCGTGGATCAAGTTCTTCGTCTTCACCGACAATATCTTCTGAAACTGGCAACAGCATCTGTGATTTGATATGCATCAGGGTCGCCGCCATGACTAAAAACTCACCGGCGACGTCCAGATTCAGCTGTTGCATCTGATCAATCACGGCAAGGTACTGCTCGGTGATTTCACCTATCTGGATATCGGCAATATCCATTTCGTTGGTTTTTATCAGATGAAGCAGCAAATCAAGGGGACCGTCGAAGTTCGGCAGACTGATAGCAATCGACATCAGCTAACCACCAAAAAGAAAGCTGATCGCTTTTTCGACATAGTGGTATTCACCCCCGGCCAGGGTCTGCAGCAGCAGAGTCATCAACGGCGAAAGCAGCCGACTCCAGACATCGGTAAAAAAAATCAATAACAGTAGCAGGACAAATCCGAACGGTTCAAAACGATTGAGCCAGAGCGCTTGTTTTCCGGGCAGAATGCCTACCAGGACACGTCCGCCATCGAGGGGAGGGATCGGGAGAAGGTTGAAAACACCGAGCAGCAGATTGATGTAGAGGCTAAAGGCCGCCATAACCCTGAGGGGTCGACTGATATCCAAGAACATCTGGCTACTGACCAATTGAGTCGTTTCCAGGAGGCTGATGCCACGCAGAAAGAGGACCGAAATCAAAGCGAGAGCGAGATTGGTCAACGGGCCTGCCAGGGCGACCCAGATCATGTCCTGTCGCGGATGACGCAGGTTTTTGGCGTTGACCGGCACCGGCCGTGCCCAGCCGAAACCGAAAACGAAGATCGCGATCGTGCCGATCGGATCAAGGTGGCGTAAGGGATTAAGGGTCAAACGCCCCAGCAGGCGCGCGGTCGGATCTCCCAATCGGTCTGCAACATAGCCGTGAGCGACTTCATGCAGGATTATAGCAAGCAGGGCCGGCACCAGCATCACCGACAATTTCAGTAAAAAAGCGTCTATTCCATGCCCCATAAAATCAAATTACTCCATGCCCGCTCCAGCGGTAATACAAAGAAAACAGGGCAGATTTTCGCAGAACCCCCGAGGGGAGTCAATGAAATGCTCAATTCGAGAACTCAGAGCATAAAATGCTTCTTAACCCATTGTACTTCATCCTCACGCGATAAAATTTTTCCGTCAATCCTGGCATCAAGCAGATTTGTCAGTATCCTGGTGTATTGCGGACCGGGGGTCATCCCCAGGGCGGTCAGATCATGCCCATCCAATTCAATCCGCAGATGGCGCAAGCGGGTCACATAGGTTGATATCATGCGTCGCGCATCTTCTGATCTAGACAGGGCCAGAAGATAGATCAACGACTCAAGTGACAAGGGGTTTAACCAGTGATAAATCCGACTGGCTGCTGGCATAGTTGAACGTTCAGTGGCACGAGTTAAGAAAGCCAGTGCCTTGCGCGTCTGAATGACTTCGGCACTTAATACGTTTTGCCAGCTGAGCTTCAACTCCAGTGCGGCCAGGGTTTTCTTCAGTTCACGTCGCGGTAAATCATTAAATAAACAGAGCAGTCTAACCAAAAAGGGATCACAGTCCTCGCCTGTGAAGAGCAATTCAAACCAGTTCAATGCCTTGTCAGCTGCAACAAACAAACCCTCTGCGACTTCGTCGAACCTGAGACTCGGCGAAACAAAGGGCAACAGACCGAGGGAATCAAGCCGCTTCAATGCCGGCAATGGATGGGTTTCTCCAAGGATATGGCGCAATTCATTCAGAATCCGCCGTCCGCTCACCCGTGCGACAACCTTATTCGCTACGGCATTTTTTAACAAACGTTCGGTCTGCCCACCGATTTTGAACCCGAGACGCTGTTCAAACCGCACCGCCCGAAAGGCGCGTGTCGGATCTTCAACAAAACTGAGATTATGCAGAACCCGGATCGCCTGGTCCTTCAGATCACGCTGGCCATTAAAAAAATCGAGTATCTGACCAAAATTGGAACGGTTTAAAATCATCGCCAAGGTGTTGATCGAAAAATCACGGCGATAGAGATCATGACGAATGGAAGCATATTCGACTTCCGGCAACGCCGCCGGCGCTGCATAATATTCGATGCGCGCGGTAGCGATATCTATCTTCAGGCCCTCCGGCGAGACAACGACCGCCGTTCCGAATTTAGGATGTGCCTTAACCCGCCCATCCAGCATGCGGGCAACCTGCTCAGCAAAAGAAATGCCCTCCCCCTCAACGACAATGTCGACATCATCATTGGGTTGTCTTAAGAGCAGATCGCGCACGAATCCACCCACGAGATAAGCTTTAACATTTGAACTTTCTGCCAGCTCTCCAATCCGGCGCAAGAGAGACAACAGATCCAGCGGTACAATTTGCGGGAGTAAACGACTGACACTTTTGCGTTTCAAACGAGACCGGGTGCCACCATTGCTCCCCTGTTCTCCGACCAGGTGCTGAAGCAGATCAGTGCGTGTGACAACCCCGACCAGGACCCCTTCATCAATGATCGGGATAAAGCGTTGACGATGCGCGAGGATCATCTCTTTCAAATCGAGAATGTCGGTACCGGAAGACGCCTGCGAAAAATCACTCGACATGATCTCACTGATCGACGTATCTCCCATCTGATGATGCAGGGCTTTTTCAACCATCTGCCGCGCGACAATCCCAACGATCCGCGTGCCATCAAGAACCGGTGCAGCATTGAAATTCAAGCGGGTCAATAGTTCCGCGGCCTGACGAATACTGGACGTCAGCGCCAGAGATTTTACCGGAGTACTCATTATGCTTCCAGCCGTCATACGCGGTGTGATCTGCTCGTGCAGTCGTCGCTCCAACGTATCAAGCAGTTGCTCCAGCGGCATATCACGCACAGTAGCTGAGGCGGCAAAGGAGTGTCCGCCGCCGCCAAAACCCTGCAACAATTCCCCCACATCCACGGCTGCGATTCGAGATCGGGCCACCATAAAAACCCGATCTGTCATACGAACCGCAACGATCAGTACCGAAAGGTTTTCGATATCCTTCAACTTATGAGCGAGAGATGCGATATCGGTAACGTAATAATCGAGCGATGCCTGAGCAATCGCGATTTCAACCCCATGCACCTGAATGCGGCGACAGGATTTGAGCAGACGGTTGAGCAGGTCAACCTGCTCGGGCGTCATTTCCCGTACCAGAAAATCGGCGACAGTATTGAGATTAGCCCCTTGCTCAAACAGGAACCGCGCGGCACTAAAGTCCTCAGCGCAGGTTGAGCCGTAAAGAAGATTGCCGGTATCTTCGTATAGCCCAAGCATCATCATGGTTGCTTCATCCGGAGTTGGGACAATCCCCCGCTCAACAAAAGTTCGGGTCATGATGGTTGTGGTCGCACCTACATCTTCAATGCGCTCGAAGTCTCCTTTCAGGCTGTCAATCGTCGAGAGATGATGATCAAAGATATGCAGCTCAACCCGCGGGTCAACAGCCACAGAGGCAAAGGGCCCGATACGGGCAGCTTGACGCACGTCGACCAGAATCAGACGGGTAATCTCACCCAGGTTGATTTCCTTAAGCCGTTTGAAATTATAAGCATAAAGGGTGGAATCGAGCAGGAAAGCTCTCAGCCCGCGCTCTTGTGAACCGGGGAAGACCAGCACCGCCTCCGGATAGAGGCGGCGAGCGGCAATCATTGCACCGAGGCAATCGAAATCAGCGTTTATATGGGTGGTAATAACATCCATGGCTCAAAAAATCCGTGAGGTGTGAGGGTTTAAGTGTGAACACCTCACACCTCCCCCCTCACCCATCTCTAAAGCTGCAAACTTCCGATCAGATCGTTGATATCGCTGACCCCTTGCTCAATACAAAAGACGCGAAGGTCGTCCAGGATAGTCTGCATGGCATTCGGATCAACAAAGTTAGCCGTTCCGACCTGGACCGCCCTGGCGCCGACAATCAGAAACTCCAGGGCATCTTCGGCGCGCATAATGCCACCAATTCCGATGACGGGGATTTTCACCGTCTGTACAACCTGATGGGTCATGCGGACCGCAATCGGACGGATACCAGGCCCGGAAAGGCCGCCGATGACATTGGCGATACGCGGTTTACGACTGCGCACATCGACCGACATTCCGGTGATGGTATTGATCAGACTGATCACATCGGCACCGGCATCTTCGGCCGCCTGCGCGGTAATCCGGATATCGGTCACATTCGGGGTTAATTTGACGATTAACGGCTTCTTCATGCGCTTGCGCACTGCGGAAACCACCTCAAAGACAGCCTTCGGATCAGTACCGAAGACAATCCCACCCTGCTTGACATTTGGGCAGGAGATATTCATTTCAAGCGCAGCGACCCCCGGGACCACATCAAGCCGCGCGGCGACTTCACAATACTCATCCTGAGTATTACCGAAGAAATTGACAATCACCGGACTGTCGAACTGAGCAAGAAATGGCATTTTTTCATAAATAAAGGCATCGACCCCGACATTCTGCAAACCGATAGCGTTAAGCATACCACTGACGGTCTCGGCAATCCGGGGGGTCGGGTTACCGGCCTTGGGCTTGAGCGACAGCCCTTTGGTGACGATCGCCCCGAGTCGATTCAAATCAAGATAGGGTGCAAACTCCTGGCCGTAGCCGAAGGTGCCGGAAGCCGGCATCAGGGGGTTCTTCAATTTGAGACCGGCAAATTCGACTGCAAGGTTCGGTTTCGAGAGAGTTGCGGCAGGTTGACTCATGGCTGTTCCTTATGATCGGTATTCTGGTGCAGGCGATCCCAATCGAGTTCATGACTGTGAAATACCGGCCCCTGCCGGCAGGTACACAGATATTGCGGATTTTGCTCTGAATGCTCCCGCCCCTTAACCACACATCCCAAACAGGCACCAACGCCACAAGCCATCAACGCTTCGAGTGAAACCTGCAGTGAGACCTGTCGTTCAGAACAGATTTTTTCGACCGCACGCAGCATCGGCATCGGGCCACAGGAATAGACCTTGGCTTGCGGATATTTTTTTAGTTTGCGTTCAAGTATCTTGGTGATCAGTCCGGATTCCCCGAGGCTGCCATCTTCGGTCGTAACATGGGTCGTCACCCCCAGGCGTTCAAACTCCGTCACTGTGATAATGTCTTCGCGGCTGCGGCCACCGATCAGCAGACGGGTTTTTGAGCGATCTGGGAGCGAGCCCGCCAGCATATAGAGTGGCACCAACCCGATGCCGCCACCGACCAGAATTTTATCTCCAGCCTCATCATCAATATCAAAGCCGCGCCCCAGAGGACCGAGCAATTCGATCCGGTCTCCCTGATGCAGTTCACGCATCACCTCAGTACCGGAGCCGACAACCTTGTAGATCAGCTCGATAAATTCCTTCTCAGGCATCCCGGCACAATCGGCAGGGAGAAAACCAATCTGAAAAATTCCAAACGGACGACGTAACAAGGGCGGAAGCGAGCGCCGTACACGGAACATCACGAACTGACCCGGTTGCGTCTTCCCCTGATAACCAGGCGCCAGGATACGCATCCGAAAATAACCGGGGGAGATTTCCTGATTGGAAAGGACAATCGTTTGCAGGTTTTTCATCTTTTACTTCTGCTCCTCACTCCTCACCGAATCGAGAGGACAACTCATCAGCAAGGCATCCTCACCATCGCTGTAATATTTGGGGCGAATGCAATCATCCACAAAACCAAGGGCGCGATAAAGAGCAATCGCGCCATGATTACTGATACGAACTTCAAGGAAAGCCGACTGTGCCAGGCTTATTTTTGCCAGATCAAAGGCATATTCCAGTAATCGACGAGCAACACCTTGTCGCCTGAATGCAGGCGCAGTCGACACATTTAAAATTTGCATCTCCCCGGCGACAACCCAGAAACAGATGTAGCCGGTCAATTGCTTGCCCCGGAATAAAAGTTCTGTCCGAGAATAAATCGACTCCAATTCCTGGCTGAACTGAGCCTGCGTCCAGGGTTGAAGATGAGAGGCCTGTTCAACCTCGAGGACGCGGGGAAGATCTTCGGGCACGCATTGGCGATGCGTCCATTCTGTTAGGCTGCAAACTGAGATAAGATCACCCGCTAAAATTAATATCAATCAGCTCTGTCGTCAGTGGCGACTCCAATGAATCGATGCTATCATCCGTGAAGTACAATCGGAGACTCTCCTCAGCTGACGCGCCTCTGGCAAGTCCATAACCAGCGTTATAATAGGTATTCCACCGGAGCCTGTAAAGACGATTATCTGTGGGAAACCATGCACCCGTAGCGGTTGACAAACAAACAACCCGATGCTCTAATGACCGGCCTTTTCAACAGCGCAAGGAGTACAGCGTGAGCGACAGTAAAAAGATCACCTATAAAGACGCCGGAGTCGACATCGAGGCGGGTAATCGCTTTGTACAGATGATCAAACCTCTGGTCAAAGCCACATCTCGGCCCGAGGTCATCTCCGATATCGGCGGGTTTGGCGGCCTTTTTTCGTTAAATAGCAGCAAGTACAAACAGCCTGCGCTGGTTGCTTCGACCGATGGTGTTGGCACCAAACTTAAACTGGCCTTTGCCCTCGACAAGCACGACACTGTGGGCATCGACCTGGTTGCAATGTGCGTTAATGATATCGTGGTTCAGGGCGCTGAACCGCTGTTTTTCCTCGATTACCTGGCGACCGGTAAACTCTCCCCTGAAAAAGCTGTGGAAATCATGAAGGGCATTTCGGCGGGCTGTCAACAGGCTGGCTGTGCGCTGCTGGGGGGTGAAACGGCCGAAATGCCGGGGATGTACCTCGATGGCGAATATGACCTTGCCGGTTTTACGGTCGGTGTAGTCGACCGCGACATGATTGTCGACGGTTCGTCAATCAATACCGATGACCATATTATCGGTATCGCTTCAAGCGGCCTGCACAGCAACGGCTATTCACTGGCACGTAAAATCCTGCTTGAAAAAATGGCCCTGCCGCTGGACGCAATCCCTGCAGGCCTCTCCATCACACTGGGTGAAGCTCTGATCACCCCGACCCGCATCTACGTCAAGAGTATTCTCAACCTGCTGCGCGACTTCAACATTAAAGGGATTGCCCACATTACCGGCGGCGGCCTCCTCGAAAATGTTCCGCGCGTTCTGCCACGTAACTGCAAGGCGATTATCGACCGTAAAAGTTGGGCAAAACCGGACATTTTTGAACTGCTGCGCGAAGGGGGAAACCTCGATGATTTCGAGATGTATCGCACCTTCAATTACGGCATCGGTATGGTTCTGGTGGTCCCAGCTGCTCAGGTTGAAGACATCATAGGGCGCTTGTCCGGTCTGAACGAATGCGCTTATCTGATCGGTGAGATTGCGTCGCGCAAAGGCGAAGAAGCGCAGGTTGTGCTCAGTTAAGTCCGCCCGCTGATACACTGCGCGAAGAAGATCGGAATCCCTGTGAAAAAACTACGCCTTGGAATTCTCGCCTCTGGCGGTGGTACCAACCTGCAATCGATAATCGACGGTTGTGCTGCTGGCACCCTGAGCGCAGAAGTCGCTATTGTGATCTGCAACAATCCAGGGGCAGGTGCGCTGACACGCGCAGAAACCGCCGGGCTCAAAACCTGCTGTATCAACCATCGCGATTTCACCAGGCGCTCTGACTTTGACAGCAAGGTCGTTAAACAACTGCAGGCAGCAAACGTCGAGCTGGTAGTCCTGGCCGGGTTTATGCGGATCATCAGCCCGGTATTCCTTGAGGCATACCCGCAACGCATCATCAATATCCACCCTGCCCTGTTGCCGGCCTTTCCCGGCCTGCATGTTCAGCAGCAGGCCATTGACTACGGCGCTCGATTTTCAGGCTGCACGGTCCATCTCGTCGACGCTGGCGTTGATACCGGCCCAATCGTTCTGCAGGCAGTGGTCCCGGTCCTTGAAGACGACAGCGCCGAGGACCTGGCCGCGCGTATCCTGATCGAAGAACATAAAATTTATCCTCAGGCGATTCAGCTATTTGCTGAAGGACGATTGTTGATCGAAAACAGACGCGTTCGGATTCTCCCCAAAACCCCGAACAGACCAGAGTCTTCGGACGAACCAGAGGGGAACGACTAAGATGTCTTCAGGTTACCCTATTCTGGTCAGTGCCTGCCTCCTGGGGGTTAATTGCCGTTACGACGGTACCAACACCTACCATCAGGGTGTCATTGATTACCTGACAAACAACAATCTCCAGCCGATCCCGGTTTGTCCTGAACAGCTCGGCGGTCTCTCTACGCCGAGGAGTAAAGCCTGGTTCGTCAGGGGAGACGGGGATGACTTTCTACAGGGGAAAGCACAGCTGACCGATGAAACCGGCCAAAACCCTACGGAGCTGTTTTTACGGGGTGCTGAAGAAACTGTGCGCATCGCTCATCTCTGCCGTTGCAAGACTGCGATCCTCAAACAACGCAGTCCCTCTTGCGGCAGCCGTCAGATTCACCGCAACGGTCAACTGGTCAAAGGGACAGGAATCACCTGCGCCTTACTGCAACAACAAGGGTTCAAGATCCTCAGCGAAGAAGATCTTTACTGAAATAACTTATTTACATTCGTAACCTGAGTGTGCTATGAATGCGCGTTCTTAAATTTGTGAAGGAGTCAGACCGATGGCCAAAGTATGTGAAATTTGTGGGAAGAAACCCATTACCGGTAATAATGTCAGTCACGCACACAACAAAACCAGGGCTGTCTGGAATCCGAACTTGCAAAAAGTCCGGGGCGTTCAAAACGGAGTCGTTCGTGCGATGAAGGTCTGCACACGCTGTATCCGCGCTGAAAAAGTCCAAAAAGCAATCTGACGCATACCTGTTACACCAGTTTATCAAAAAGGGATGGCACCCTATGGCGCCATCCCTTTTTGATGTGGTTTTTCAAAATATACAGCTTGGACCTGTAGCGGGCAACTCAGGCAAACATTGCAATCGCATCGATCTCGATACGCACACCCTTAGGCAAACCAGCCACCTGAACTGTCGCCCGCGCTGGCGGATGAGCGGTGAAACTCTCCGCATAAATTTCATTAACCACGGCGAAATCTCCCAGATCGGCCAAATAAATGGTCGTCTTGACAACCCGGCTCAAATCCGCACCGGCCGCATCAACCAGGGCCCTGAGATTCTTCATCACCTGCAGCGTCTGCTCACGAATCCCTCCCTCGACTACTGAGCCATCAGGCAGCAACGGAATCTGCCCTGAACAAAACAACAGGTTGCCGGCCCTGATCGCCTGAGAGTAAGGGCCGATAGCTGCCGGAGCCTGATCTGTTATGACCTGGGTAATTTCCATATGAACTCTCCTTTATCGTTAAAGGCTTACAAGCGTACTCGTTCAACCCGGTAAACCCCACGGATTTTCTTTACCTCTCTAATAACTCGATTAAGATGTTCAAGATTGTGCACATCTATCTCAAACAGGTTCATCCCCCCCTTGTCTAAAGTCGCATGGACATTAGCGCTGATGATATTTGCATCTGCTGCCGTAATAGCCCCGGAAATAGCAACCAACATCCCCTTTTGATCATTACAGAAAATACGTATTTTAACGGGACGATTGGTCTGCTTACCCAGATCCCACTCGACTTCGATCAAACGTTCCGGATCACAGGCCATCGCCTGAGAACAGTCTATTGAATGGACCGAAAGACCATGTCCCCTAGTGATAAAGCCTATAACTTTTTCCCCGGGGAGCGGGTTGCAGCAATTCGCAAACCGGACCATCACATCATCAATCCCATCAATCCGAATTGCGCTGACCGAACGTTTTTTCCCGGAAAGCTTATCCAGAACCTTCGTAAATGGATTCATCTTGGGCGGTACGGCTGCTTTCAGTTCATCTTTCGGTAAAATCTGTGAAACAAATTGCCCGACAGTCAGCTTGCCGTAACCGATCGCCGCCAGCACATCATCAAACTCCTTGAAACCGAGATCTTCAATCCCCTGTCTGAACCCACTGAGAGTCTGTGCACGCTTGATGCTGTACTGGTATTTTCGCAACTCCTTTTCAAACAGTTCCCGTCCGAATTCGAGACTTTTTTCCCGTTGTTCATCTTTGACAAATTGACGTATTTTGTTGCGCGCTTTAGAGGTTTTTGCAAAATTGAGCCAGTCCTTGCTCGGCCGATGCGATGCCAGTGTCTGAATCTCGACGATATCGCCATTTTGTAATATCGTCCTCAATGGACAATGCTTACCATTGATTCGGGCACCGACACACTGGTTACCAACGTCACTATGAATGGCATAGGCAAAGTCGATTGGGGTCGCCCCTCTGGGTAGCTCCTTTACGTCACCACCTGGGGTAAAGACATAGACCTCCTCTGGAAAGAGATCAAGCAGCCCAGAATGAGAGCCTTCAGACGACAGCGTAACATCCTGTTGCCATTCCAGCAGGTGTCGCAACCAGCTGAAGCGTTGGTCATCACGACCAGTTGCCGACACCGCACCGCCTTCTTTGTACTTCCAGTGGGCCGCAACACCCTGTTCGGCAATATCATGCATTGCGTGAGTACGAATCTGCACTTCCATTCGTTCGCCGAAGGGACCGACCACCGTGGTATGCAGAGACTGATACAGGTTTGATTTAGGCATGGCGATGTAATCTTTGAAGCGGCCTGGAATTGGTTTCCAGGTGGCGTGAACCAGACCAACCACTGCATAACATTCGGATACCGTCTCCACCAGCACCCGAAACGCCGTCAGGTCATAGATCTCCTCCAGATCAACTCCGGTCCGTTCCATTTTTTTAAAAACAGAATAGAGGTGTTTAGAACGACCAGAGACCTTGCCCTCAACAGAATTCCGCTTTAGCAGTTCACGGAGATCCTCCTTAACCCGTTTAACATAACGCTCTCGTTCATCTTTCTGACTTGATATGCGATTGATCAGTTCTTCATATTTATCTTTTTCTTGATAACTCAACGAAAGATCTTCAAGCTCACCTTTAAGCCAGCTTATACCGAGTCGATTGGCTAAAGGGGCATAGACCTCAAGAGTTTCTCGAGAAACCTGCAATTGTTTTTCTGGCGATTCAAATTGAAGACTTCGCATCATACAGAGGCGGTCAGCCAGGCTGACAAGCACAACGCGCAGATCACGTGCCATGGTGATAAACATCTTGCGGAAATTTTCAACGCGCTGCTGAGTGCTGTTGCGATAGGGGATCTGGCTTATACGATGTCCCGTTGAAACCATTTGAAAGAGAGTTTCACCAAACAGAGACTTAACCTCTGCCAGGGCGGTATCTGAAACATTTGGAATATCATGTAGAAGGCCGAGCAGAAGGGTGGTTTCATCAACTTTAAGTTGCACCAGAATCTCTGTGACTTCGAGGAGATGATCAAGCTGAGGAGCGCCGGAAACATAGGTCTGTTCTTGATGTGCTGAGACACAAAAGTCGTAGACCTTGCGTACCATCGCTTCATCAATGTCTGGATTATACTCACGGACCTGCTTTAAAAGACCGTCCAGATGCACCATAGGTGTGTGTGTTTCGCCTGCAATAAAGGACATAAAAAAGTCGGGGGCCTTCAGAAAAGGCCCCCGACTGATTTACGGTAAAAACTAACGACGGCGTTTCGGAATATCGTATGCGACAACTCCCGCCGCAATTTCACGCAAGGCCAGAACGACTTTTTTATTCCCGGATTTATTCTCAATCAGCGGTTCTGCTCCCTTATAAAGCTGCTTGGCGCGTTTAGACGCTACAATTGCAAGTTGAAAGCGATTAGGAATAACTTCGAGACAATCTTCTACCGTAACACGTGCCATATCTTGGGTTCTCCTTAGTTTAGTGCAAAATTATGTTTGAGAAACTCGAGCCAAAGATGCGTGCGGCATCTTTCTGCTTCGATAATGGAAGCAAAGTGCTGCCCCGCATCTTCAATGCTGTCGTTTAAAACGATATAATCATACCAATGAGCCTGAGAAATTTCATCCTTCGCATTTGCCAGGCGGCGAGCAATAACTTGATCACTGTCTGTCTCACGCCCACGCAGGCGATGCTCCAGTTCAGAAAAGTCAGGGGGAAGAACAAAGATACAGACTGCATCCTTCAGTGAATTACGAATCTGCCGTGCTCCCTGACAATCAATCTCCAGCAGAAGATCAGCGCCTTGAGTCGCGGCTCGCTGCAAGGTTGAAAGGGCGGTGCCATAGAGGTGACCATGCACTTCGGCCCATTCCAGGAATTCACCTGCCTGTACCATCTTTTCAAAACAGCCGTGGTCAACAAAATGATAATCAACACCATCTTGTTCCCCCGCACGCATTGGCCGTGTGGTGAACGAGACAGACTGCCGCAAATCCGGGAATTTGTCAAACATGGCATGACACAGAGTTGTCTTACCCGCTCCTGACGGAGCAGAGACAACGAACAGAATTCCAGGTCTTTTATTATTCAATATTCTGGACCTGTTCACGGATTTTTTCGAGTTCAGCCTTAATCGCAACAACATTTCGCGTCAAGTCGGCATCGTTCGATTTCGAGCCCATGGTATTGGTCTCCCGGTTCAACTCCTGGATCAAAAAATCCATCTGCCGCCCAACCGGCTCTAGACTGCTGAAAAGCTGATCAAGCTGTTGAAGATGACTCTGAAACCGGGAGAGTTCTTCACTGATATCGCAACGATCGGCGAAGAGCACCAACTCCTGAGCAAGCCTCTGTTCATCCACAGCATCATCGGCCAAACGCTGCAGGCGCTCTTTAAGTTTTTGCTGCCACTCCAGAGGCACCTGCGCCGCACGAGATGCTATCATCTCCAGAGACTGACGGATCAAACCGAGCCGAGCCCGAATATCAATCTGCGTTGCTTCGCCCTCAGCCTCACGCATGGCCAGCATCCCCGTCAACGCCCCGCAAACCGCCTGCTGCAGCGCATCGCGCAGAGCCCCTTCATCAACAGCATTCTCCCTGACGATCAACACGTCTTTTTGAGCTGCCAGCAATTCAAGAGGAATGTCACCCGACAGATTAAATTCGGTGCGCATCTGATTGAAAAGCTCTACGTATCCTCGAGCGACGGCCCTGTTGAGTACCGGAACAGCAACGACGTCTTCAGAAGTCTCCTGAATCACAAATACGTCAATTTTCCCGCGTTTAAGAACAGTCGCAACCTGCTTTTTAACCTCCGCCTCAAATGGGAACAATAGACGAGGGGCCTTAATATTAATATCCCCATAGCGATGATTTACGGCCCGGATCTCTGCCGAAAAAATAAGCCCATTCGCCTTTCCCTGCCCTCGACCGTAACCTGTCATACTTCGAATCATATGTCCTCACGCCTACCTGGGCATCAAATGCCCCCTCACGCCGAGCATTAGAACGTAAAACCCCGCCGTTGTCCATGTCAAAGGCGGGTTTGCATGCAGCTATTTCTCTTTTGATTAATCTAAAAAACTCAAAAATGTCACATTTAAAAACTCCCCTCTCGACCCAGAACAACTTTTATGGTTTGAAAAAGAATTTTTACATCCAGCCACAATGACCAGCGGTCTATATAATCCAGATCCAATCTGACGATAGCATCAAAATCCTTGATTTCGCTTCGACCACTCACCTGCCAATTTCCGGTAATTCCGGGCTTAATGCTGATCCGACGACGATGCCAGTTCTCATAGGCAGAAACCTCTGCGGGAGTCGGAGGTCTTGTCCCGACAAGACTCATCTCACCCACAAACACATTCCAAAACTGAGGTAATTCATCGAGACTGGTTTTGCGCAGAAACTTTCCGACCCTGGTGACACGGGGATCATTTTTTATTTTAAACATCGCACCTTCCATTTCATTTTCAACCATAAGATCCTTTTTCCGTTCTTCGGCATCAATGTACATGGAGCGAAACTTCCAACATTTAAAATGTCTACCACCAAGTCCTACACGCTCCTGACTAAAAAAGAGGGGCCCCGGAGAATCCCGCTTTAATGCAAAAGCGATAAAAGGAAGAAGAACTCCAGTAATGATCAGACCGACGACTGCCCCCCCAATATCAATCAGACGCTTAATAAAGAGCTGCTGAGAGTCAAAAGCCTTAGGATGATAAGTAAGAATAGGCAACTCATTGTGGAATAAACTCAGTTCCTTGCGATAAAATGAGGACTCAAAAAAATCAACAACCATCCGCACTGCGATACCCAATTCCTCAAGGTCCTGAAGGTTACTTTCGGCTTCGACAACGTAGTCTTTGGGAATACAGAACACCACCTCATCAACCTGTTTGCCCTTGCATATTTCGATCAGATCTTCTGACCGGCCTAAAACGCAATGCCCTTCAACTTCGTCCAGTGATGGTCCCGGGGCAATCTGGACAAATCCTAAAATGGCCAAACCCCAGTCCTTATGCTCTTCAATAAGCTGACAAAAACGTTGTGCCTTCTTCTGAGTACCGATAATCAGGAGATTCCGGGTATTGTATCCACGCCGGCGCAACAATCCTAACCCAGTCCGTAAACCAACCTTTTCTAAACTGAAAAAAGCCCAGGAAAACCCTAGAAAGGCCAAATAAAGTCCGCGGCTGTACTGATCCCTGTCTACAAAATAGATAATAGAAGCAACCAGTATTCCACCAATAAAATGAACCGATATCAGGCGGGATAAGATATCAAAAATTGAAAGCCGACGAATAGATGCATGAAGTTGTTGCTTTTTAAGGAGGTAAACCCAGACAGGGACTACAATAAAAAGCACCCAAGCATATTCCCGAAAATTCCTCAAACCTCCAGATAGGGGTTTCCTGAAATGATAGGCGCACACGAAAGCGACAATAATAATAACAATATCGACTATGATAGAAAGCCGATTGAACAGTTTTGACTGCTGACGGAACATATCCCTCCCTAAAAAACTATTTATTGATCATCTGATTGTAATTTTTATGAATGGGGTAAAATTATTTATAAAAAAGTTCAAGAACAAATCACATTTCAGAAAGAAAAATAAATCTGAAGAGTAAAAATCTGGCGACTTTCTCTCACAGTTTTAAGCCCAGAAATTAAAAAACCCTGTGGTCTGTATTCCCTGCCTGATATGGGTTAAATATTACTAAATCAGACTAATCAAAAAAGAGCTGTTCATAGGCTCTATGTATTTTATCCCAAGTAAAATTATTTTGCATTTGCAGAAAACTATGCTGTTTCATGGAGGCAATCAGTCCATCATCTTGCATAAGAATATCAATCTGCTCTGCACATTCCTCTTCCGTGGAGAAATATCGGGCCCCTTCGCCAGCCACCCAGCGGTTAAACTTATTGTTTTGGGCAAGCACGGGCGACCCAGCCCCCAAGGCCTCAACTAACGAAGGGTTTGTGCCTCCTACCGTATGACCGTGGACATAAAAGCGTGCAAAAAACCTTAGTGATTGGACTACTTCTTTATCATAGATGGCGCCAACAAATTGCACCTCATCACCTGCAGCAGCCACCACTAACCTATGATAGTTGTTTGCCTCAGGAGCATAATTGCCAAGAACAACCAACGACATACCACGCGCAGCTTTTGAGTATGCCTTTACAATTTCGAGAATTGAGTTTTCTTGCTCAGGGCGAGCTATCAAAACTGCATATTTATTTTTTTCTAAATTAAAAGGTGAAAGCAGAGATTCATTTGCCGACTCCAAAATATCTGCACCATAGGGGATCACGCTTATTTTTGAAGAAGAGACAAACCGGGACAGATGTTTCTGGATTTCAGGGTGATCTGCAACAAGATGGTTCCCCAGCCACGCACCAAGTTTTTCATTGGCATAAAGCCATGCTCTTTCCAAAGGACTCCACTTACCACGCCGCCATTCAATCCCATCCATATTTATAATATTTTTGACACCCCTTAAACGATAGAGTAAACAGAAAATTGCGGTGTTGTAACCCAGCGTCAATACAGGAATTTTACTTTGCACCGCATGCAAGGTTGATTTCCAGTCAAAAACTATGGTGCCTTTGGCGCCCTTCTGGACAACAGGGATATGAACACGATTGATACCGCACCACACATCCTTATAGATTTGTCCAGCACCCTCTCCTTGACAGTAAACGGTGACATGCCAACCTTTTTGATGGAGGTAGAGAGCGAAATGTTCAGCAAAAGTTTCAAAACCACCATGCTTTGCGGGGATCCCCCGTGTACCTAAAATAGAAATCTTCATTGTCCCTCTATTGTTTAACAAGAACAGCCGAGCCTACCTCTCAGAGAGATTTCATCCAGACATCGTAATACTCCACGGTGTCACCAAAAGGGCCCATTATCAAAATAGGTGTAGACTCCAAAGAAGGTTCTGCGTCGATATGTGAAAATATTTTGGGACCGAATGTTTCTGGGAAACGTCATTGTTCAGAAACGGATAATAGCCACTCCCAATGCGACAAAATGCCATCCTCTATAGAAGTTTCAGGTGTCCAGCCGAACACGTCTCGTGCCTTTTTCATATCAAGAACCACTCTCTTCACGTCAAATTTACGTTCTGTGAAATATTCTACCTGGGGAATTCTTCCGGAAACCTCAGTGATCGCACTTATAATGTTCAGCAATGAATAACCCAGGCCGCTTCCAGCATTAAAAGCACCGACAGCACCGGAATCACCTGCCAACAGACAAAGCTTCACAAGGTCATGAATAAAGATATAATCTCTGACAATCGAGCCATCACCCCAGATGTGAAAAGAATCCCCATCAACCAATCGCTTCAAAAATGTTGGGATCACCCCCTGTACACCAATATGGCCCTGTCGAGGGCCATAGGGATTAGAGGCTCTAAGAATAAGAGGCTTGATGCCATGAAGTTCTGCAAACATATTTAGATATTTTTCGATGGCAACTTTAACAATCCCGTAGGAGCAAATTGGGTTCAGGGGATGGGTCTCTGGCACGGGGACCAGAGAAGGATTGCCATAGACAGTACCGCCAGAAGACAGGAACACAATCCTCTTCACGTTCAAACAAACCATCTGTTGCAATAACTGAACGGTAGCAATTAAGTTGCCCTGGATATCAGCAACCGGGTCCAGATTAGAGGTGCTCGGAACTGTCGTGCTTATTAGATGGTAAACAACATCAATATCGTGCAACGCCTCCGCCAACGCGGAAGTATCTGAGAAATCTCCCAATCTGCAATCAATATTATTTTTTTTTGCGTTTTTATTATTATCAAATCGGTCAAAAACACGAACACGGTCGCCACGTCGCAACAATTCATCGACAAGGTGGGAGCCAATAAAACCATTACCTCCGAGGACCAGAACTCTCATCTAAAACCCCCTTATAGACACTCTCTAGCCGTTGGTAAAAACGCTCATCATTAAATTCAGAATCGGAGAAAAGTTTGGCAACGCGGCCCATTTCTGCGGCACGAACCGGATTATCCCATAACTCGGTCATAGCCGCGGCTAATGCACGCTCATCATGAGCCGCATAAATCAGTCCACGTTCGCCATGGCTAACTAATTCAGGGATTCCACCGCGGTCCGAACCGACAACAGGCCGACCGAAAGCAAAAGCCTGATTGATAACGTAGGGAAAATTCTCATGCCATACGGAGGGCACCACAACAAAGCGTGCCCGTGACAAAATAGAGTTCAAGTCATCGCCCCACATCGGGCCGAGGAACTCAACGTTTGTTAGACGAAGTTCTCCTGCCAAGGCTCGCAAACTGTCTTCAGCAGGACCGTTTCCGATAATTTTGATTTTAATATCTGCGGCATGAATTGCCGCCTTCAACAAAACGTCAACACCCTTTTCACCGACCAATCGACCAAAAAATAATGCGTAATCGTCACAACTTTCTGAGACATGGAACTGCTTACTATTAAATGGATTACGCAGGATGCCCCAACGAAAGCTATCCACCCCCCAAAAACGCTCAGTTTCTCTTGCCATAAACTCACTCGCAAATAAATAAGTGTGTACATATTTTCGATAAATCCCCAGCGAATTATGCACATAAGCCTCAAGGCAACTGGCGACACTAAACGCGAGCGATTCTTTACAACACTTATTAATAATCGCCTTATAAAATTTGCCCCCCTTACAATCGGTACAAATACGCCCGTGATGATACATTTTGTAATTCGGGCAAATATGCTTGTAATCGTTGCAAGACATAACGACGGGGATATTTGCTTCGTAAGCCGCAACCAGTATTGAAGGGGTAAGGTGCACATGGATCGCAAACACATGGATCAGATCAGGCTTGGTCTCTGCCAGCAGCCGGGCAAAGCTTTGTTTGGCATCACGCGAATATATCATCCTGCGGATGCCAAGTACGCGACTAATAAAACTGCCCTCACTGTAATTAGGAGGGTCGATAAAGTAATCGGAGTGAGGACTCGCCTTGTTTCCCTCTGCGGAGGTCGAAAAATAAATGACATCATGGTTTCGTTCCTCAAGAACTCGACCAGTTTCAAAAAAGAAAACCTCGGCCCCACCGATTAATTGAAAAAATTTATGTGCGAGAAGGACTTTCATTCGCGAATAGATCCCTTATTGAAAACAAGTATTTATAAATAACCTGAAAAATGGATCATGATATCAAAGGATCAGTTCAGCCTTCATCCAGCACGACATGGTTCAATTGCATAGATATTCTGAACAGCATCTTCCCCATATGCAAAGAAGAACGCACTTAAGAATTCGGTTCTGCCCTTTTCACTCAATGGCTTTTCAATAGCCGAGTTAACGGTAGCTACAAGCTCCTGAGCATTACAAACTGGACGGACATACTGAAAATCAGACAGTCGTGATGCGTCTACCCCTAACCTGGCCTTATAGCTCATAACAAGCAAGCCTCTCAGCGCCATGTCAAGCGAGACGGTAGAGTTGAAGACTATCCCGACATTAGCTACCTCAAGCTGCTCCTGAAGCGAAGTCTCATTATCCAGCCTGAATTCAAAATCATTTTGTAAATTTTTATAGTGGCCCAAATTCTCCATGGGATGAGGTCGAATCGTCAATTCAGCCCGAAGAAGATTTGCCGCCTCAACGACGTTCCGGACAATTTCACGGTTTTCAGACATTGAAGCGAGGGGAGTCATGGCAAAAAGAATTTTAATTTTATCCGGACAAAGCGACTTAATTGGCAACGGTTTCAAATGGGTTGGCGACCCTGTTATGCATATTCTTGCAGGGTCCACCCCGGCATCCATGAGTTTTTCTTTTTCGATGGAGCCCCAAACCGCAATGTTATCCGCGAAGGGGATATATCCATTTACATTGGCAATCAGCCCGTGCTGAATAACAATGGTCATGATATCATCCTTACGCGCGGCAGTAATGAGCGCTCTGCCCCTGTGACAGGAGTCATTTCCAAAATAGAATCTGGAATCAGGATATTTCTTGATAACATTCTCGGCAATAAGGCAATTCCGCCAGTAGTTCAAATAATGGAAGAGCATTATTTCACGAGCACATTGGATAGTACTCTCCTGTTTCTCTATGGTATTTTCATTTATCTTTTCTTTAATTTTTAAATATTCTTTTCGTACCTCTTTGTACCTTGAATAAAATTTCATAAAAGATGGGACATCGATAAAACCATCCAATAAAAACAACTGCTTTTTCTTAAATAAATTTCGAAGAGTTGACACGACCTGCCTGCCGCCAATAAGCGCAGACAGGATATGAGAATTTGACGGCCTCCTCTGAAAAACAGGTGAAACAATTTTTAAATGGTTGTTATCAAAAGTAAAAAAAACCTGATTAATGGCACTTTTACTTGAAGTTAAATATTTAATTTTATTCAAAAAAAATGGAAAAATAAAATAATATAAAACAATAAAAAATATATTATATTTCAGATTTGATTTTTTACTGAATTTAGCATCACCGAAAAAAGTAGATTTATTAAAGGAGGAAAGAAAGAAAGCGTCATCCCCATGAACCTTGGCGATGCTTTTTTCGATCTCTGAGAAAAGAGTATCGAGATCTGAGTCTGAACATTCCATAGGGATAATATGAGTAGCCAAGCTACAAAATCACCTTGATTAATGTATGTGCCATTCCGTAACCCCGCTAATTAGGTAATAAATCGACGTTCCATCATTTATTTTAAGCTTCAGGATCTTTGATACCTTACATTCACAAACGACTTGTCCCCCAGAATGAGAACCAGGGCATAGGCCATATCCTATGGGAGAGTGCCCAGGTCAAAAGAAACCGCAAAAACATGGCAATTGCGAAAGATGCGCCGGCTCCGATTATTCCATAAACAGGAACCACCACCCATGTCAGGGCAAGCCCAGCACAACCGGAGAAAAGCGTAACCCATGGAAGAATTTTCGTCTTTCTTGCATAAAAAATATAATTTGTAACCATCAGATACATGCCATTAAACGCTTGGCCAAAAGCAAGCCAAGCCAATACCTCCGCAGCATCAATATACTTGGGTCCAGCCACTATGGACACTATCCAATATGACAAAATTGCAACAACACTGGCAGAACCCAAAGCTATTCCAAAATAAAGCCAGGATCCTCTTACAATGCGTTGCATAGCTGCTTGACCACCAGACTTCAATTGTTCATACAGCCAAGGCACAAATGATTTATTAAATGCATCCGCCAACAACCCAATACCCATACCAATTTGCGCAGCGACCATATAGATGCCAGCAGCTTCAAGCCCCAAGGCTTTATTAATGATAAATCGATCAGCTAAACCGAGTAAAACCCCTCCTATAACATGGGGGACCAAAGGGACACCAAAGGCTAATGCCTCGCGCATATATGGAATACTTGGTCGAAATGCTACCCACTTGCCACGAGACAACGAAAATAGTGCTATAAGCGCAAATAATGCGAGAGCAATAATCTGGCCCAACAAACGCCCTTCGTAGCCCTGCCGTAAAAGGATTACAAAGCCCAGTGAAAGACTAACATTCAAGAGGCTAAGCAACACTTGGAATGTTCCGTAAGCAAGAGGCTTCTTGGCCATCAACCAGATACCTAGTCGAACCTGGATCAAAAAATTAAAGCCGGATGCTAACACAGCCCAAATCAACCAAATTGGCGGGACAGCTGTAAAGTCGCTCAGTGGCTTCATAAATAGAGCAACTACAACTAATGTAGCGAGGGTACTTAGCAACAATACACATAGACATGATCCTACATATCTTGGAAAATCGATGCTTTCACGATCAATAAAACGTACATTAACCGCACCATGTACGCTCAAACCTGTAAATGCACCCAGAACACCTAAGGTTGCATTAAACATCGCAATAACCCCATAGTCTGCGGGCAACAACACCCGCGTAAGTATGGGTAGAAGCAGAAATGGTATTGCAGCATTCAAGATATTTGAAAAGGAATAAACTGCGGCGTTTTGCAGAAGCGACTTGGCTGAACTCATTATAAAATGTCTCTGTAATGTTGATAGCCTATTACCGAACTACCTCCATGAATTGTATATAGGACAGCTTGCGCGGTTCAACCAATCAAATCCCAGCTTACCGGGGTCCCCTTTTTTACCGATTTTTTGATTCTTTTTCCCAGCAAGGTATCAAAAACTTTCGGAGACAATCCTAAACCAGGTCTAATGCATCTCATGTTTTCAAGGGTAAAAAACTCTCCCTCCATCATATCTCTGACCACATACAACGAACGCCGAAACACCAGCGAGTTCTTTTCCTTTTCCGTTGGGCCATAACTAATCTGCCCAAGTGACTGCCAAGCCCGCTCGCTCTCGATGACCAATGCCTCAATTTCCTGCGGTTCCAGCGAGAAGGTTGAATCGACGCCTCCGTCAGCGCGTCTCAGAGTGAAATGTTTCTCGATTACGGACGCACCAAGTGCCACAGCCGCAACGGCTCCACCAATACCCATCGTGTGATCTGAAAGCCCAACTTCACATCCGAACAGGTCACGCATGTGAGGGATGGTGAGAAGATTGGTATTCTCGGGTGTCGCCGGATAGGTACTGGTACATTTCAGTAAGATCAAATCTTTGCAACCAGCTTCACGCACTGCCCTGACCGTTTCATCCAGTTCCGCAATCGTCGCCATACCGGTTGAGATGATCATCGGCTTACCGGTCGCGGCTACCTTGCGAATCAAAGGGATATCGGTATTTTCAAAGGAGGCAATTTTGTAGCAGGGGACATCAAGTCCTTCAAGGAAGTCGACAGAGGTGGCGTCAAAGGGCGTGCTGAAACAAATAATGCCAAGTTCTTTACAGCGATCGAAAATTGGCTTGTGCCACTCCCAGGGGGTGTGCGCTTCCTGGTAAAGATCATAGAGTGTCCGCCCTTGCCAGAGGCTGTTGGGGTCTTCGATGAAAAACTCCCCCTCAGCGATGTCCAAGGTCATTGTGTCAGCGGTATAGGTCTGAAGCTTTAAGGCGTGGGCTCCAGATTTAGCTGCCGCTTCAACGATTTCCAATGCTCGCTCAAGTGAATTATTATGGTTGCCGGACATTTCGGCAATGATGAACGGAGGATGTTCGGTACCTATCCGGCGATTGCCAATTTTCATGTTACTCATCAGGATCGATCCCTGGTACGAAAACATATTATTTTCATTCGATCACGATTTTCTTTCCATTCCTCACGAAATAGAGCAATAGGGACAATGTCTTCATATTGACCATTTTTCAATATATGACGTCGAAAACACCCCTCTGCCTTAAAACCAAATTTAGAATGCAATCTGATGACTGGTTGGTTAAAAGAGAATACTTCGGCACACAGCTTATGGAGGTTAAGGACATCAAACGCATACTCCAGGGCTAAAAATTCCATTGCAGACCCCCTGCCCCGTGGTCCCTCCTCATCACCAAGATAAAAACCCCAATAGGCTTTATTGTTTTTTCGATCAATTTCAACGAAATTCACAACTCCAATCGGAATCCCATGTCGTTCGCAAATCAAATAGACGGTTTTAGGGTCCTGCTTGGCGTGAGCAAACCACTTACGATGCTCTTCCAGGGAAATGACGTGATCTGTGTACATATTAGCGCGGACCATTTCTAGGTTGCGCCACGCCAAAACCATCTCAAGGTCATCTTCGGCCATCTCTCTTAAAGCAAAACCATTTATCATACCGACACCCATCTTCTCCCCGCTGACATATCACCGATAACCGAACCGGCCTTATCCGCAATTACAATCCTGCACTTTCAGAGAACTGTTTCGAGTCATTATTATGGCCAAACTTAAATGGGAAGGTCGCACTAATTTCCACCGACAAAAACCATGGACACAGTTTCTCGTAATATCAATTAATCGCAAAAATTAATTCACTACGACATCCGCAACCGATTTAGTACCAACTTCATTTACTATTTTCATACCTGATTTCTGCAATCCCAGCAGAATGCCGGGATCTGCAAGAACCCTTTCCAGATGGTTTCTGATCAATTCACTATCAACCTCGGAACTCCGGCCCATATAAATGGCGAGTCCCATTTCGCCAAGATCCCGGGACAGAGCTTCCTGGTTGTGGGCCACTGCTACAATCAAAGAGGGAACTCCTACCGATAACCGCTCCAGAGACGTAGCTCCTCCAGCGCCAAGAGATAAGTCCGCATTTGCCAACAGTTCTGCCATATTGTCTACCTGACAAAAAAAACGAACTTGAGGAATACGGTTACATATTTCCTTAATCTCGGTGATGTGGGGATTCCCTTGACCAACAACCACATCAACAGAAATATCAGGGCGCTTTAAAAGAGCTAGAGCATCAAGAGCCTTGCTTGTTTCATCAGTAGGATCGGTTCCGCCAAAAAATATCATAATTTTTTTTACTGACCCATCACGCTCACGAAGATTTTCCCTGACTTCATTGAACTCTGAGCGCAAGAGAGCGTAAGAAGGTCCAAGGAGTTTTTGACAAAATTCAGGCACAAGCCCCAGATATCGTTGTTCAAAATCAGCATAAGAATTTTGATCGAGGAGTAAGTCACAATCATGACGGCGGTCGGCCAGATCATCAATGACCATGATTTTATCGGCAGAAGGACGGAGCAACCCCTCCCACCGATAATCGATGGCGTAATGATCAACAATCAGCCAATCATAGCGGCAGTCACTATCGATAAGTGAGGCTAACGTCTGTTCCGCATCGGTTCGCCATGGAACGCCAAGCCAGCCAACATACATACCAGCACCTTGAATGCTCGCCAGTTGACCCTCCCCAAGGGACGGCAAACAAATGACTCTATAACCCTTTTCTTTTATTAAAATGCATAAGTTTCCAAGATGTGCTCGGCAAACAAAAACAACTTCAGCCCCTTTAGTCTTTAATTCCTCAGCCAAAGTCAGGCAGCGCATGACATGTCCACTGCCTATCTGCAGTGAGGCATCGACGCGAAATGCAATCTTCACTGGGCAGACTCCCAGGCCTTATACATCAGTTCGGCCCTTTCCCAATCCTCCTCGGTGTCGATATCCTGAACCAGATGCCGAGGCAGGATTACGGGAACAGAGGCGGGTGAAAAGGTAACGATATCTGTCAGAAAGGCCTCAGCCCTCCCCCAGTAGAACTGGCCTGCATCATGAAATGATTCTTCAAGATCCTGTGACCTGGCGAAAATATTTTCTGGATAAAAGGGCTCTACCAATCCTTGCGAATTGATTTTCAATGCCCTTTGAACAGGGAAGGGAAAAGAAGTCACCGAGAAGGCAAACGCTTTCCCGGATTCAATGAGTTTGGCGAATCCTTTGCGCAGAAACGCAGCTTGAACAAATGGAGCGGTAGCGTATATACAACATGCATACTGGGCCGGAAATCCGTTAGTTTCAAGCCATTGCAGACAATGTTTCACCACAGCATTAGTGCCAGCAAAATCATCGGCTATCTCTTTAGGCCGCAGGAAGGGAGCTTCAGCACCTAAATTTTGAGCGACGGCGGCGATCTCTTCATCGTCGGTGGAAACGATGATTCGATCAAAAAGTCCGCTTGCGCGTGCGGCCTCTATGGAGTAGGCAATAATCGGTTTGCCGGCAAAGATTCTGATATTTTTCCGAGGGATGCGTTTACTTCCCCCACGGGCCGGAATGATTGCGACGGTCTTCATCCTTCGAGCTCGTGGACTGTGGTGATTACTGAATTGATTACATACGCGACATCCTCTTGGGTCATCGCCGGGAAGAGCGGCAAGGTAATCGCGCGGGCATAGTAAGCCTCTGCCACAGGAAAATCACCAGCCTCGTAGCCAAAGTTCTCCTGATAGTAGGGCTGCAGATGAACCGGGATATAGTGAACATTGACACCCAGCCCCTTGTCGCGCAAACCGATAAAAACCTTTAGACGGTCAAGCGCTTTAAACTGAAGCATATAGAGGTGCCAGGATGATTGCGCCTGCTCGGACTCGAAGGGGAGAATAAGCTTCTCACTGTTGCTGAAGGCGGCATTGTAAGTTGCAACTATTTCACGACGCCGAGACACGAACCCGTCAAGTTTATCCAACTGCGAGATTCCGAGTGCACACTGAAAGTCGGTGATTCGGTAGTTGAAACCCAGGGCTTGCTGCTCGTAGTACCAAGGACCATCATGACGAGTCAGTTTGGACGGATCCTTGGTGATCCCGTGGGTGCGCAGCAGGAGCAACTTTGCGTAGAGGTCGTCGCTGTTGGTGGTGATCATCCCCCCCTCGCCGGTGGTCATATGCTTGACCGGGTGGAAAGAAAAAATGGTCATCTCGCTATGGGCGCAGGAACCAACCCTATAGGTCCGGCCTTCAACCTGGTAGCTCGCACCGACAGCGTGCGCACCATCTTCGATCACGATCAGGCCATGCTCCTTGGCCATTTTACCTATGCACCCCATCTCGCAGGGTTGACCTGCGAAATGGACGGGGATGATCCCTTTGGTTGCAGGACCAATCCGCTTTTCAATCTCGGCAGGACAAATACAATAAGTATCCGGTCTGATGTCAGCGAAAACTGGGGTAGCACCGGCGTAAGCGATACAGTTCGCCGATGCGACAAAGGTTATCGGCGAGGTGATGATTTCGTCACCAGGACCGAAACCGGCGGCCAGAGCTGCAAGATGTAGCGCTGCCGTACCGTTAGAAACGGCAACCGCATGCCGAACACCGCAATGCTTGGCAACGGCGGCCTCAAACCTCCCCACCGTCGGTCCTTGGGTCAACCAGTCAGAACGCAAGGCTTCAGTGACCGCGGCAATATCCTGTTCACTGATACTCTGCTTCCCGTAAGGAATGACTCGTTTGTTCACAGAAACCTCTTAAACGCTGAAGTCAGGATCGACATGCAAACGGGTCAATTCACGCAACCGATCCACATCCAGCCATTCGGTGTTAGTCCCACTATTGTAAGAAAAATTGGGCGGGCACATATGCCCATCGAAGGTCCTCATAAACGCTTCAATATCCCACATTCTCATCGAAGGGAGGATAACAAAGTAATCTTTGCACTCAACGGTACTGATGGCATCAGTTTCGGTGATCATGTCTTCGTGCAGTTTTTCACCCGGCCGGATACCGACGATTTCGAGCTTACAATCGGGACCTATAGCCTTAGCCACGTCTGTGATCCGGTAACTGGGGATCTTGGGCACATAAATCTCGCCGCCCCACATGATTTCCAATGCGCGCAGAACCATGTCAACGCCCTCATCGAGGGAGATATTAAACCGCGTCATACGCTCATCGGTAATAGTTAATACGCCCTCTTGCCGCTTGTTCAGAAAGAAGGGAATAACACTACCCCTACTACCCATGACGTTACCGTAGCGTACAACGGAAAGCTTGAGATCCCGTTTACCCTTCATATTATTGGCAGCGACAAAAAGTTTATCGGAGCAGAGTTTTGTCGCACCGTACAGATTGATAGGTGCTGCCGCCTTGTCAGTACTGAGCGCCACCACCCGCTTAACCCCGGTATTGAGACAGGCCTCGATGACGTTCTGAGCGCCCATAACATTGGTCTTGATACATTCGAAAGGGTTGTACTCCGCGGCCGGAACCTGCTTCAAGGCGGCGGCGTGGATAACGATATCAATCCCCTCCATCGCCCTGACCAAGCGGTCCTGGTCACGAACATCCCCGATGAAGTACCGAATCTGTTTGTGCCTTTCTCCAGGCAATTCCTGAGCCATTTCGAACTGCTTGAGTTCGTCTCTGGAGAAGACAACGATTCTTTCAATCTCGGGGTAATCCGTCAAAATACGCTTGATAAATTGCTTACCAAAAGACCCGGTACCACCGGTGACAAGTATTGATTTTCCCGTTAACAATATAAAACTCCTATACCGATGGTTATTTCCAAAAGTGAAGTGAATTCAAACAGCAGATGCTGCATGTTGTTCTCACAGGAGAACAGTCGAATCAACTTAACCTTCAACTCCATCTGTTTTTTGTAGTAACCCCTGACAAGAGCAATATTTATAACCAAACCAGATAACTACTTGATGGATTGCCAGCCACACAGAGCACGTAGTTCTTTAATAAAGTTCAGCAGCGGTAAAAATCACCCCGGCCTGGTCCTTGGTTGATAAAACAGGGTCACCCGTTAACGGCCAATCTATCCCTAAAGATGGGTCATCCCAAATAATGCAGCGCTCATACTCTGATGCATAGTAATCTGTGGTCTTGTACAGAAATTCAGCAGACTCACTCAAAACCAGAAAGCCATGCGCGAAGCCTTCAGGTATCCACATCTGCTTATTATTCTCGGCAGAAAGGAAATCACCGGTCCACTTACCGAATGTTTTTGATCCTGTGCGAAGATCGACGGCCACATCAAATACCTCGCCCGCGATCACTCGCACCAATTTACCTTGCGGGTGCTGAATCTGATAATGCAGCCCCCGCAAAACTCCCTTTGCGGAACGCGAGTGGTTATCCTGAACAAAAGTCGTTTGCAATCCGGTCAATTGTTCCCAACGTTTCTGATTAAAGCTTTCGTAGAAAAAACCTCGTTCGTCGCCAAACACCTGAGGCTCAACAATCAACACTTCGGGAATTTCAGTAGGAATAACCTTCATCACACGACCTCAGGGCTCTTCATTATAAATCTGCTCAAGATATTCCCGATAACTCGATTTTGGCGTCTGCTCAATTACAGTCACAAACTTGGTCTTGTCGATAAATCCTTTACGATATGCGACCTCTTCAAGACAAGCAATCTTGACACCTTGACGGGCTTCAAGGGTACCTATAAAGTGGCTCGCTTCAAGCAGACTCCTGTGAGTACCGGTATCGAGCCAGGCAATTCCGCGTTCCAATTTTTCGACCATCAACTCCTGGCGCCGCAAATAAACCAGGTTAAGATCTGTGATTTCCAGCTCTCCCCTGGCAGAAGGGACCAACTGCTTGGTCAGTTCGACAACTTTTTCATCATAGAGATAAAGGCCAGGCACGGCATAGCGCGACTTCGGCTGTGACGGCTTCTCTTCAATGCCGATCGCATGCCCATTTCGGTCGAACTCGACCACCCCGTAACGCTCCGGATCATTCACCTGATAACCGAAGACCTTGGCGCCGCTTCCAAATTCAGCAAAAATGCGGGTCAGACCCATCTTACCATAGAAGATATTGTCCCCCAGGATCAGAGCGACCGCCTGGCTGTCGATAAACTCCTCGCCGACCAGAAACGCCTGTGCAATCCCCTTGGGCTCCGGCTGGACAACATAGCTGAGCTTAATCCCCCAGCGACTGCCGTCACCAAGCAGGGCCTCGAAGCGAGGCGTATCAAGCGGCGTGGAGATAATCAGGATATCCTTCACACCGGCGCGCATCAACGTCGAGAGCGGATAGTAAATCATCGGCTTATCGTAGATCGCTTGCAATTGCTTACTGGCCACCAGGGTCAAAGGATAAAGACGCGTACCAGAGCCGCCGGCGAGAATGATGCCTTTTTGTATACTCACGAGAAGTCCTCTTTTGAATTTCGTTGTTTAAAGTAAGCCTTCAGGCTCTCTTGCCATGCTGGAATAACCAAGTTGGCCGCCAGTCTGATCTTGTCCTTGGACATCACCGAATATTTCGGTCTTTCGGCGGGCAATGGGTAGCCCTCCGTAGGGATGGGGATCAGGTGCTCGACCTTGACTCCCTGCCAGGTCCGCAGTTGAACAACAATCTCTGTAGCAAAATCGAACCAGCTGCACTCACCCTCGTTGCTGTAGTGATAGATACCGTAAGGTGTGAGGGGTAAAGTGTTAGGGGGCACAGCCAACAGCTGGAAAATCGCGGTAGCTAAATCGCTGGTATAAGTCGGTGTGCCAAGTTGATCCGTAACGATGGAGAGTTCCTTGCGCTCAGTTGCAAGGCGGATGATGGTTTCAACAAAGTTATTTCCGCCTGCACCGTACAACCAGCTGGTACGGACGATGAAATATTTCTTCAATCCCGACTGCAATATCTGCCGTTCGCCCTCCAGCTTGCTCTTGCCATAAACGGAAAGTGGCCGCGGCTGATCCTCCTCGAGGTAGGGCCTCCCTTTTTTGCCATCAAAAACAAAGTCGGTCGATATGTGCACCAACACGGCGTCGATATTGTTAGCCAATTCGGCTAACAACCCGGGCCCACCACCATTAACCCGCATGGCCAGTTCACGCTGCTCTTCACAACCATCGACATTGGTAAAAGCGGCACAGTTGAGGATGATATCAGGTGCGCTATGGCGCAACGCAAGAACCTGCTGGCGACTCGTCAGGTCAAAATCAGGCAGATCGTATGTCTGAATAAGATACTCAGAAGGAGCCAGCTTTCGGATTGCTGAGGCCAGCATTCCATTGGCGCCGATAAGAGCCAGTTTGCGTTTTGTTGTAGACAATTGCGTGACCTCAAGGATTAGTTGCGAACAAAGAACACACCAGTTTAATTTCCGATTCTTTCCAACTTATAGTACCCGCTGAGCACACGTTGCCACCAGGCCTCGTTGTCCAGATACCACTGCACTGTTTTGCGCATGCCACTCTCAAAAGTCTCTTGCGGGCGCCAGCCCAGCTCGCGATCTATCTTGCTGGCGTCGATGGCATAGCGTGCATCATGACCAGGACGATCCCTGACGAAGGTGATGAGAGAGGCGTAAGGCTTGCCCAGTGAGGGGTGAGGGGTGAGGGGTGAGGGGTTTCTCCCGACTAACTCCTCAAGCAACTCGCAAATGGTATGCACCACTTCAATATTCTGTTTCTCATTATGTCCGCCGATATTGTAGGTTTCCCCCACCTGGCCGGCGCTGACGACCTGATAGAGAGCCCGTGCATGGTCTTCAACATACAACCAATCACGGATTTGCTTCCCATCGCCATAGACCGGCAAAGGCTTGCCGGCAAGTGCGTTCAAGATAACATGCGGGATGAGTTTTTCCGGGAAATGATAGGGCCCGTAATTATTCGAACAGTTGGTCACCAGGGTTGGCAGACCATAGGTGCGTTGCCAGGCCCGAACCAAATGATCACTGGAGGCCTTGCTGGCGGAATAAGGTGAACTCGGCGCGTAAGACGTGGTCTCGGTAAAGAGATCATCTGTGCCATGCAGATCACCATAGACTTCATCTGTGCTGATATGGTGAAAACGAAACCTCTCTCTCTCCGCCGGGGCCAAACCGCTCCAGTAGGCACGTGTGGCTTCCAACAGGGTATAGGTGCCAACCACATTGGTCTGGATAAACTCGCCCGGTCCGTCGATAGAACGATCTACGTGACTTTCCGCCGCCAGGTGCATAACCGCATCGGGCCGATGCTGGGCGAAAACCCGATCAAGGGCGATTCGATCGCAGATATCAACCTGCTCAAAAGCGTAACGATCGTTGATTGCGACTTCGGACAGGGAATCAAGATTTCCGGCGTAGGTCAACTTGTCAACATTCACCACAGCATCAGAGGTGTTATGGATAATATGGCGAACAACCGCAGAACCAATGAAGCCGGCACCGCCAGTGATGAGAAGTTTCATAAACTCGACGTTCCCTTCCTAATAAATGGGCGGTTCAAAGATTTTAAGGACTCAGATATAGAATCTATTTGTTTACCAAATTCATCCGTCACCGCGCATTACTTACAAACTCAACAAAAAATGCCAAAAGAATACCCCCCATCAGACCGGTAATCCCTGGCAACACCAGTTTGTGGGGAATGGAAGTTTGACCGAAACATTAACCGTGGAAGTGGGACCGAAATGAAGGGAAGTTTAAAATAATCATGCAGGTTATCAATGGCGACGGATGAGCTTTGAAAATCAGAAAAATATCGGGTCAGACAAAAATCGATAAAACCTGCGGCGTCCGTTTTAACAATTTTCATCTACTACCCCCAATAAAAAGTTGGGGGAGAAAATGACCTCCCCCAACCAGTGCGATAAACGGTTTTGCAGGATTTACTGTTTAGGTGCTTCGTCGGTAACTGTGATCAGTTCTGCCAGTTTGGCGAAAGATTTCTGACCAACACCTTTAACATTTACGATGTCTTCGATCGATTTGAAGAGACCGTGGGTTTCCCGATATTCAATAATACTGAGCGCAGTCTTCTCGCCAACCCCTTTCAGGGTAACGAGTTCGACCGCTGTCGCCTTATTGATATTCACCTTTTGCGCGGCAAAGACCAAGGTTGATGACATACAGAACATGAGTAACAGACAAACACAAGACAACTTTAAAACGGAAATTTTCATTTAACCCCTCCTGTATATGGCCCCATTATGGAGCATTAACGGCTAGCAAAACCGTTATCGCCTTCCCCCTCCCCCATATTCTGGAGAACGCCGCACCCTAGCACGCCATGTGCAGTTTTTGAAGTATTTTTTTATCTCAAAGGGTTGCTTGACCAAGCAGAATAGCTTCAACGACTGCGGGTAGATCAGCAAATATATTGGCCTCGCCCTGAGGTAAAATTCTGTGCCCGGAAGCCACCAGACAGGAAGTGCATCCAGCGTTGACGCCCGCCTCAAAATCCGACATTTTATCCCCCACCATAAATGAACGGGAGAGGTCGATATCGAGTTCGCTGGCGGCCCGAATCAACAGACCAGGTCGCCCCTTGCGACAGAGACAGTCCTGTTGATCTGGAGGCCCCACAGACGGATGATGGGGACAGATATAAATCCCGGCGATCTCAACCCCGAAGCCCTGAAGTTCTTTACACATATGGCGATGCAAAACATCGACATCTTCCAGGGTGTAATAACCGCGCGCAATGCCAGACTGATTCGTGACAACCACCAGCAGAAAACCGGCATCCTGAAGTTTCTTCAGCGCCAGGGGAACGCCGGGGATAAATTCGAAATCCTCTACCCGGTAAAGATAATCCTTCTCGACATTAATGGTTCCGTCACGGTCAAGGAACACCGCGCGACGCGCGGTGTTCCGGTGAGGACTGAGGAGGGAGGAGTGAGGGGTCACTTCATTCCTCACGATATTGAGAAAGTATTTTTTCGATAATATTGGTGGTCGACTTGCCATCAACGAAGCTGATCAGCTCGACCCGGCCACCATAACTTTCGACGATCTCCTTGCCGACCACTTCAGCAGCCAGATAGTCTCCGCCCTTAACCAGGATGTCAGGGCGCAGAAGGTCGATCAACTCGAGCGGGGTATCTTCGTCAAACACGCAAACATAGTCGATGCAGTCGAGGGCGGCGAGAATGTGGCCGCGCTCTTCTTCGCCGATCAACGGCCGCTTCTCCCCTTTGAGTCGCCTGATCGACGCGTCGGAATTCAGCCCCAACACCAGCCGGTCACCAAGGGCGCGGGCCTTTTGCAGATACTTGACATGCCCGACGTGCAGCAGGTCAAAACAGCCGTTGGTAAAGACTATACTGCGACCATGGTTCTTCTCTTCAAGCAGAATCTGCTGCAGCTCATTGCTGGTGCGAATCTTGGCGTCGGTGCGGTCGACATCAACACGAATCGAGCGCAGGATTTCATCGGGAGTAACCGTGGAAGTGCCGACCTTGCCGACCACCACCCCGGCTGCCAGATTGGCCAGTCGCGCCGCATCAGGAAGGCCCAGCCCGCCGGCCAGACCGAAGCCGATGGTGGCCAGCACCGTGTCACCGGCACCGGAGACATCAAACACCTCACGCGCCAGGGTGGGGAGTTGAATTTCATCCCTGCCCGCCATAAACAGGCTCATTCCTTCTTCGCTGCGGGTCAGGATCAAGGCATCCAGACTCAGCTCCTGCAGCAGCTTCCAGCCGGCACGGCTGACATCGTCACCCGAACTGATCGCGACGCCGCTGGCCTCGGCGGCTTCCTTGCGGTTGGGTGTCAACAGGGTTGCGCCCTGATACTTGGTGTAATCCTTCCCTTTAGGATCGACCAATACCGGGACCTTGGCTGAGCGGCAGAGTGCGATCAGCTCTCTGGTCAGGCTGTCGGTTAGCACCCCTTTTAAATAATCTGACAGAAGGACGACCTGGACCTGAGGCAGCTGCTGATGCACGTAGGTCAGCAGCTGCTGTGAGGAGGCCAGGTCGATCTCTTCCCGGCTTTCCCGATCGATGCGCAGCATCTGCTGGTTGCTGGCCAAAACCCGGGTTTTACGACTGGTCTTGCGCAGGGCCGAGAGCACCACGCCATCGGCCTCGACACCACGAAGTTCAAGGCGCGTAAGGATCGTGCGCCCATCCTCATCATCACCGATGACACTGGCAACCCGAACCTCACAACCGAGTGATAACAGGTTGTTAATAACATTCCCCGCGCCCCCCAATCGCATATCCTGCCGCGTAATATCAACCACCGCGACCGGTGCCTCGGGCGAGATCCGTTCAGCCTTGCCCCACAGATATTCATCGAGCATCAGGTCGCCGACCACCAACGCCTTGAGCTGCTTCGCCCTTAAGAAGAATTCCTTGATTTCATTGCCGGTCATACCTCTTCTCCCTGCAGTCCAGCTTCAGCCAGCCCCTCGTGAATCAGGGCGGCCAACAGCGGTATATTGATTTCATGATGGCCGGTAATGGTATAACCCTTGCCGCCGCCCGAGGTCGGGCGCTTGATCACATTCTGCAGCGGACGGTAGTGCTGGATCATATCGAAATTGGCCGTCGAGAAGTTACTGACCTGATGACCAAGGTTCTGGGCAACCGAGAGCGCCTTCAAGAAGACCTCGGGGAGCAGCACGGCCGAACCGACGTTGAGCCAGAGCCCGCCGTCACCGAGTTCGGCGACGACAGCCGCCAGTAATTTGAAATCCCGATAACTCATCTCGCCGGTCACCGCCCCGTCGGCCTCGGGATGTTGATGAATGATATCAGTGCCGAGCGCGACGTGAACCGTGGCCGGAATCCCATGTTTGACACAACAGGCAAGCAGACTGTAGTCGGCGTGCGGATGGTTGGCAGCAAGGATATGCGCGCCGATCGCCTGCCCGAAACCAGCTCCCGATTCACGCGCGGCGGCCAGAGCCCTGTTCATCCCCTGCCCGGTCTCGGCAGAAAAGCCGAAATCACCGGCGTGCAGCACCGCGCCGACATCCTCCGAGGTGGCGCCGATCAGCGAGACCTCAAAGTCATGGATGGCGGCCGAACCGTTCATCGCCACCGCCGAAATCGCACCGGCCTCGATCAGCCCTTTAAGCACCGGTTGCAGACCACACTTGATGACATGCCCGCCGATCGCAAGGATCACCGGTTTCCGTTTTTGGCGCGCCGCGACAACCAATTCCGCGACCGCCTGCAGACTCTCCGCCCCGAGCAGGCGCGGCAGACGCGTGGCAAATTCGCGCAGGGAGAGGCCGGCCCTGATCTCACCAGCAAAATGGTCGGCGATGTTGACCTTGTTGTCGCGGCTTGCGAGGGAGTAGGTGCTGACGGCAGAGAAATCGAGTGGCTGATACTTTTTTTTCATCTATTTCACGCCCCCGTACCGAACATCTTTTTTTCGATCAGGTCACAAAGGATGTGGATAATCGCGATATGTGCCTCCTGAATGGCGGGGGTATAGAGGGCCGGAATACACAGGACGTGATCACATACCGCCGCGATCTTGCCGCCATCGCGCCCGACCAGCCCCAAGGTCGTTACTCCGCCCGCCGCTGCGATCTTCAGCGCTTCAAGCACGTTGGGTGAATTGCCGCTGGTCGAAATGCCGACGACCAGATCTCCGGGATTAGCCAAAGCGGCGACCTGGCGACTGAAGATCTGGTCGAACCCGTAGTCGTTGCCGACAGCGGTCAGGATCGAGCTGTCGGTCGTGAGGGCGATCGCCGGCAGAGCACGGCGTTCGGCCAAAAACCGCCCGATCAGTTCGGCCGCAAAATGCTGGGCATCGGCAGCGCTGCCGCCATTACCCATCACCAGAATCTTATGCCCCTTTGACAACTGCCCAACCATCAAGTCAGCCACGGCTTCGATCTGGCCAACCATATGTGACCGGAGATGATCAAAGGCCTTCTGATGTTCGGCCAGGTGATTAAGTATCTGTTGTTTCATAAGAAAGAATCCTTAGCGAGTCGCCGGGTTAAATATTATCGCGGTCAAGATTAACATGATCGACGTGAGTTGAGTAGCGTGCGGGATCGGCCATCAGGCCCTCAAAGGCCCGTACGACTTTCTGCACCGAAAGTGAATAATGCCAGTAGCGCTGCGAAAATTTAAACGGCACCCAGCCTGAGATCAGACGACTGGGCGTCCAGCAGGGGCGCCAGCGATAGTTGAGCTTCATGGCGTTGAGAATAGTCAGAACCGGCAGCCCCAGACTGGAAGCGAGGTGCCCGTTGCCTGAATCATTACCAATCAGGGCGCAGGCGCCACGATAGCCTTCGGCCAGTTCGGCAATACTTGAGGTCAAGAGCCACTCATGCCGTCCCTGCAGCGCCGGAACGACCTCGGCCTCCTCCGCCGGAGAAAAGGTAAAGACCGGGTGCCAGCCCCGTGCCTTCAAACGATCAGCCAATGCGACAAATCCTGACAAATGCCAGTTCTTTATCGGGTTAGAACTTGATGGATGAATCAGCACGCGCCGCGGATCAAACCCGGGCGCCTGACGAAAAGCTGCTTTAATTGGCGACCCCTGAGGTGAATCCACATCGAGGTTCAAAAAATTACGACAGAACCAGCGGATATCTTCGACGATCAATGATTTTTTCTTGCGGTTATACACATTATATGGCGCCTGGCGCATGCTCTGCAGCAGAGGATCGTCTCCGCTATAGGAGGAGCGGATATCGGTTGGCGGCTGCCAGCTGCGCGACAAGCAGTAAGGAAAATGGAGCAGGCTTGATGAAAACTCGGTTTTGGCTGGCTCAAAATCGGAACCGACATCAAACCAGACCACGCCGGGTTGCGCGTCGGCTTCAGGTGAGTAGATCTGCTGTAGCGGGCGGACTTCGATCCCGTCGAGCAACGGACCAAGCTGAGCAAGAAAATTCTGGTAGCAGATGACCCGGTAGCCGTTATCCTGAAAAATTCTGGCCCACTGCAACTGGAGTAAACCGTCACCCATGCCGCGCGAGGGAATCAGGGCGATAATAGGTTTAGATATTCTCTGCACTTCAGCCATGATGGAAAAATCCCTGTGCTTCACATGCCGCGACAATCGAACTTTGGGGGATATCTTTGACCCAATCTGTCCCCATGGCGTAGACCACACTTGTGGTGGATGCTTCAAGGGGTCGCCACTGGCGATTATTCGTGCGCATCAGGGCGACCAGCGGTCGCTCGAGAGCACTGGCAAAATGCATTACGGAGGTGTCGACGGAGAGGATAAAATCACAATATTCAACCAACGCCGGCAACTCAAAAAAATGCTCCTGCGCGGTAAATGCCAGCACCCTGCCTGCAAGGGCATCAGGTACGGCAGCGCAAGCTTTCTCGGTATGCTCAAGTTCATGCGGAGGCACACAGAGCACAAACGCAAGCTGCGTCTGAAGTACGAGCATTTCTCCAGCCAGGGACATAACGGCATCGAGGCTTAAGTCATGACTGGGATTGGTCGACAGAAAATTAATCAAAATCAATCGGCACCCCTGCTGGCGCTGCGCCTTAAACCGGGCAGAAATACGCTGTTGCCAGCTCTCGGGAACTTCAAGAGCAGGCTTAACCGTTTGAACTTTCAGGTTAAAAACCTGCTGGAAAAAATGGGAATAAAGCTCTGAAACGTGCGCGCCGTCTGCGAGGCTGAAACGCTCCAGCGCCAGCAAGAGATCGGGCCGAGCACCGAACAGAAACCGCTTCAACCGGTTCTTAGAGGCGGCAACTGCTGCAACAAACCCTTTAGGACAGATCCGCCGGGCATACTTTTCGTAGCGGTCGACCCGCGATTTGCTGAGAAAAAAAACCGCATCATAGTCACGCTGCTGCGCCCTTGCAACCGCCTCCTCACGCTCAACGGATGTTTCAGGAATCGGGTAGAACTGCTCGATATAGTCTGTCGCTTCCAGCCACTGACCAAGGATCCGGTTGCGCCCCTGCTGCCAGCTCTTACTGCGCTTGCGCAGGTCATCAAACCAGATATCGATCGTCAACTGGGGATATTGTCGCTGGATCTGCTGCAGATACCCGGACTGGTAAAGAAAATCTCCCAGCGCCAGCGGTGTCATATACAGGAGCCGCGCCCCTGGTTTCTCAAGAATGTGTTGTGGAATCTGCGTCATTATCCTGTTTGTCTGTTCCATGGGTTATGGTCCGTGCCCTGTCATACCCCTGCTGTAAAAGGAGCCAGTCCACAGCTGAAAAGTTGAATTTGCCGGATGCCTTATTTTTGAGTTTAGTGAAGGAGCGCAGCAAACGCTTCAGGTTATGGGTGGTCCACGACCCGGCAGAACGCCTGCGACAACGATCGAAATCGATGAGGGAAAAACGGCCTTCTGCATCCAGCAGGATATTCCCGGCATTCAGATCGGCGTGATAGATTCCGGCACAATGAAAATTCGCGATGACGCTTCCGAGTCGCTGCCATTGTGCGGCCCCAAGTGGCAAATCCGGCAAAAGTTCAGCCAGCGAAACAGCCCCCGCGATCCTCAGGGTCAAAAGATCCGCCCGATAAAAGAGCGTGCCCGGTTTCACCCGCGCCGCCACCGGTTGCGGCACCGGTAGTCCCTGGGCGCGCATCCAGACCAGCAATCGAAACTCTGTGAAAGCCCGGTTGAATTTGGTGCCGCGACCGAGGTAGCGGTCCTGAAATAACGTCTCGACCATCCCCCCGCGACGAAAGTGGCGAAAGTTGTAAGCCGTTCCATCGAATTCAAAAAAGCAGGGTTTCCCGCGAATCAACCGCGCTGTTGGAAATAGCTCATCCGCCACCTGCCAGAGGTTCTCGATTGAATCCTTGACGATCCCGGCATCAAACAGGATAATCGAACGATCTTTTTCTTCCTTGCGGATTTCTACCGACAATGATTTTCCCTTTGACTACGCCACCAGAACGGATCTGCCTGCTGCGCCTTTCGGCGATCGGCGATGTCACGCATATGCTCCCGACCCTGCGTACCCTGCAAGCGGCCTGGCCCGAAGCACGCATCACCTGGATCATCGGCAAGATCGAGGCCCAACTGGTCGCCGACATCGACGGCGTGGAGTTTATCATTTTTGACAAGGCGATGGGAACAAAAGCCTTTTTCGAGCTGCGCAAAAAATTACACGGTCAAAAATTCGACCTGCTGCTCAACATGCAGGTCTCACCGCGCGCTGCCCTGGTGAGTCGACTGATAAATAGCCCCGTGCGGCTCGGCTTCGATTCCAGACGCGGGAAATTTTTGCACAATCTGGCCTGCAACTACAGCATCCCGTATACCGCAAATCAGCACGTTCTGGACAGCTTCCTGTCCTTCACTGGATATTTGGGCATTGACCCACCAACCCTGCGTTGGGACATCCCGATTCCGACGGAGGCTATCGAATCGACCCGTCAACTCCTCGGCGCAGTCGACCAGTACCTGGTGATCAACCCCTGCTCCAGCAACCGTGCGCGCAACTGGCGCAACTGGAGTTACCAGCACTACGCCGCGGTCATCGACCATGCTGCTGCAAACTTCGGTATTACAACGGTCCTGACCGGCGGTCCGAATCAACAGGAAATCAACTATGCAGAGCAGATCATAACAACCGCTGAAGCGACACCGCTGAACCTGGTGGGGAAAACCAGCCTCAAGCAGCTAGCCGCCCTGTGCCAGGGCGCTCAAGCGATGATCTCCCCCGACACCGGTCCAGCGCATATCGCCAATGCCGTCGGTACCCCGGTCATCGGACTCTACGCCAGCTCCAATCCAGACCGCACCGGCCCCTACTCTCATCGCGACCTGACGGTGAATTGCTATCCGGAGGCACTAAAAAGGGAACTCGGCAAAGCCGTTTCAGAAGTCAAATGGGGTCAACGGGTGAGGAATCCACAGGTGATGGAGAGGATAAAAGTCGGTGATGTCATCAAGAGAATTGAGCAGGTCTTAAAAGCAGAAAATCAAGATTCGTCTACCAGTCCTTGATATAGGGTGAGGTAAGCTTTTCCAACGGTTTCAGGCGAGAACTTTGTCAAGCGCTTCTTAGCTCCAGTAATCAGATGAGTACGCAACACCTGATTGTCCACCAGCCTTAAAATCGCCTCCTGCAGCGCAAGGCTATCTCCTGCAGGCACCAAGAGTCCGGTCTCTCCATCAATGACCACATCCGGGATACCCCCGACATCCGAAGCGATAACCGGCACCCCCAGTTGCTGGGCCTCAAGCAGAATAGATCCTAAGCCTTCCCGCAGTGATGGATGAACAAGCACTTCAAGAGCGGCCAACCAGTTGCCGACATCCTGCACAAATCCGATAAACGTCAGATTACTCAAGCCGGTGGCCTGCTGCTCCAGACGCGAGCGCTCGCCCCCTTCCCCTAAAATAACAAACTGAAGGTCAGGTCTCTCCAAAGCCAGTTTCCTGGCCACTTGGATAGTAAAAGTATGTCCCTTGATCGTATAAAGACTGCCAATCTGGCCGATCAGTTTTTTTCCGGGAAAACGCTCCCGGATCTCGGCAACAGCTTTATTTTCATGTGAAAAATCAGAAAAACTATCTGGGATTCTGACGCATCTATCTGAACCAAGATCATCTTCAAGCCGTTTCTCAATCTGGGTGCTGATGGCAACTAAACGATCAATATTGCGGTAGCTTAGAAGCGACAGTCGATGCGAAGGCAACCCCTTGTCGACCCGGCGGGTAGCAACAGCCCTGAAGCCAAAAATCATTTTCAGGAGAGCGGCATAGTGCAAGCTGCGGCCATCATGGGCGTGGAAAACAAGATTCTTTTTTTTCCTCAGCAGCAGTTGAAAAAAAAGCCGGGGCAAAGATAAAAGTGGGATATGGGGCAATTCCTCAGATACCTTTTTTGCAAACGGACTATTTTTGCGCGCCAATACGCACTGTTCAATCTGATGTTCAGCCAACCAGGAAATAAGGTTCAATGTCTGCACTTCACCCCCACCATAGGCGGGAGCGAAGTTAAGATGAACAATAATCATGAACTGGCAGCCTCGGAACGATAAATTTGAGCGACAAATATTGTGGTCATCATAAAATAAAAAATAAGCGAAAAACCGTTTCTTAGTGGAACTTCAGCAATACCGCAAACCATATAACTTAGAACAAACAGAATGGCTGACGTCGACAAAAAAGGTGATGACTTTAATGACTTAAAAAACAATACCAACGGGACAAAATAAATTAGCAATAAAGTAAAAAGACCAAATATTCCTCTTGTGACTAAAGTTTCAATATAATCTGAGTGGTGATGCTGCCGGTCTTTAATAAAGCTTAAAACTCGCCCCTCTTTAATAAGCTCCTGCAGTCTCTCGTAAGCCCCAACATTTCCATACCCAAAAAGGGGCTTTTCCTTGATCATTATAAAAGAGGCCTTCCAAAGTTCAAATCGGTAACCGACAGATGTCTGTTGATGCTCACCGCTCGCATAGGCCATGGCATTACTGTAGCCTTCAACGATTCGGTTTTTCATACTATCACTAAAAACTGCGGTTAAACTCAGGGCGACCAATACTGTTACCAGAAAAAAGGCGATAACTTTCTTTCTTCTAAACAGGTAATAGTGAATAGTAAAAAAAGCAATTACGATAACCAATAAGGAGAGGAGTGAACCTCTAGACCCGGAAACCAGAACAATCACCAAACTGACAAGTTGACACGCAACCGCCAGACACTTGCTAACCCTGGAGGACTGTTTGTCATAAAAGATAAAACAATAACAAAACACTCCAACAGAGACTTCCGATAGAATGTTCCAGTGGGCCCAATACATTGGTCTGGTATCCCCATGGAACCATTTCCAAAGAAGTCCAGACATAATAATAAATGATCCTGTTAAAAAACCAGAGAGTAAATTTTCCTTCTTGAATGAATATGTACTTAAAAAATATCCAATAGGAACAAACAATAAAAATCTAGACGGCCAATCTAAGTAGCTAAGCCTTGAATATCCTAAAATTATGCTTATAACTATTGGTATTAGGTATATTGAAAAAGATAAGTTAAGATACAGTAAGTTTTTATTTGAAAAAACAATTTTATTTCTAGATATTAAGAATAAACTAACAAAAAATAAAATTAATGGCATAGCATTATATAAATCGTTAAATATAAATATCAAACAACCCCATAAAAACATAAATATATTTAAATAAATATCAGGGAATACCATATCTCCGACATCGCCTTTATATATTCCATCCAACTTATTCATTCAAATTCCTTAAAAGTTCACAATATTTAAGTACTGCTGTTTTTTGGGAAAATTCGTCAAAACTTAAAGAACAGACGCTCTGCTCATCATCAAAAACACTCTTCAATACTTTTGCCATCCGCCACTCATCAGTCGGCGGCACCAGACAACGAGCCAAATTCCCGACCAAAATTTCCGATGGGCCTGAAGGGCAATCTGAAGACACAACCGCTGTCCCACAAATCAGACTTTCAATCAATACAGTAGGCAGCCCTTCATAATCTGAGGTCAGAATCAGGGCTCTCGCCCTGGCCATATAGGGGTAGGGATTTTCTCGATGTCCGATCACCTTGACCTTTTCGGAAATACCATAACGACGCGCGAGTTTATCTACCTTACTCGCCTTTCCACTACCGACCAGAACGACTAATGGAGCGTCTATTCCTGATAGTTTATAGACCCGCATCAAGCGATCAAAACGTTTTGATTTTACCGGTCGCCCAACAGCCAAAACGAAGACATCTGGCACATCACTGATCGGCTCCCTGGACTTTCGCCGGATCTCCTCGACAGGGAAGGGATTATAAATGGCTGTCACCTGTTGAGGATCAACACCAAAGTTCACAAGCATGTCATCCCGTGAGCCCTGTGACACGCAGATCACCGGGTGACTTCTATACATTCGACTGTAGAGAAAACGTAAAATTGGCTTCAGCACAAACTGACGCGAACGTAACAGCATCCTGGACTTAGTACTGTGTGCAACAATAATGGCTGAGGCAGGTAAACGCCAAAGAGGGATGCATGCCAGCCCATGAATCAAAACCGCATCATATGTATCAAAATCGACCTGTGCCAGAAATTCGCTACAAAATAATTTTGCACGGGAATACTGCCACAATCGACTGCCGATTAGGCCCTTGACCAGACGAGAGGTAAACGAGCTGGAGGTATTACCGAGCCCCTGAAGCCTGATTTGCAGCAATCCGGGGTCATGGATGGCTGAAGGTCTCCAGGTGATAATGTCAACCTGGTGTCCCGCCTCGCGGAAACCGGCAGTCAGGTTCCGGATGACAGTGGTAACGCCATTATCGGTCAGACATTCTGTGAGATGAGCGATCTTCATGTGCCGTTTTTTCGTTCTTGCGCTAGCATGCGATCTATAACGAACAGGTGATGGTATATGCTATCCCGAAATGGCTTACCTGGACGGTCACTGCCCGCGCTCGACATCAAGCAGAGCGCAAGCCGCCTCGACCACCATCTCCGTCGTAACTCCCTCCATACAGGGGTGATCGATGGGACAAACCTTGAGCATACAGGGTGCACAATCGACGGGATGTCTGACAACACGATAATGGTCACACCAGGGGTGGGTTTTGGTGTGGTCGGTCGGCCCAAAGATGGCAACCACTGGCGTACCAAGTGCCGCAGCGACATGCATCGGGCCGGAATCATTACTGACCATCAAACCACAGCGATCGATAACCGCAACAAGCTGGCGGACGCTGGTTTTAGCGATCAGGTTCTGCGGTTTATGGCTCATCGCCTGCTCAATCGCCAACCCGATTTCGATTTCCGCCGGCCCTCCGGTCAGCACCACCGAAAAGCCATACTGCTGGCACAGTCGATCTGCGACCGCGGCAAAACGCTCAGGAACCCAACGCTTTGCCGAACCGAAAGCCGCGCCCGGATTTATGGCCAGCCAGTTGCCCCCCCCTAACTGCCCCTCTGCCCATCCCTGCTCGCCTGGCGTAACACCAAGACAGAGGCGGCCATCACCTCCGTCAATCCCGAAGGCGGCAAAGAGTGCCCGATACTGCTGCACCCGGTGCATAGCCCAGATCTCACGATCAAAAGGAATTGTATGTGTCATCAACAACTTACGTCCATCGCTGGAAAAACCCATGCGCCGCGGAATTCTCGCCAGAAACGCAAGAAGAGCGGCTCCCGCGGCCTTCTGCAACAGAACTGCAAGATCAAACTGCTCGCGCCGCAGCGCCAAAACCATCTTCATGTGGCCAAAGACCCCCCGGTGGAGTCCCTTGCGATCGTGAATCAACACCCTGTCGCAAGCGGGATGGTCGCTGAAGAGCTCAGCAACCAGCGGGTTAGCTACGATCACAATTTCGGCGTCAGGAAAACTGCTGCGCAAGGCCATCATCTCGACGGTCCCCATGACCGCGTCCCCGACCCAATTGGTGACACGCACCATAATTTTACGGATGCACGGGTTCCCCGCGAGGGGTTCAAGACGAGCCATCGGCATTAATCCTCCAGCGCAATCGCCTCATCGATCAGCATGACCGGAATGCCGTCGCGCACCGGGTAAGCAAGTCGGCAGACAGCACAGGCAATAACTTCCGAAGCGTCGACGGATTGAAGAGTCACCTGCCCCTTGCACTTAGGACAGGCGAGGATTTCGAGCAATTCAGCGGAAAGGGGCATGGTTTTGTCCTTTTGCAGCAATAGGTCCAGTTGGTCATAAAGGGTGTGACCCGGGTCAAGATAAACTTCCAGTCCGACCGCATAGCAGGGAAGATCGAAATTATCCGCAACCAGCTTAACGGCGTCTTTTTCGGTTGTCAGAAGAATTTCAGCATCAATTGCCGAAGCATTAATCCGCTCAAGCAATTGCTGGTCATAAAGAACATGGTCACCTAAAGCGAGTTCAGCCAGGGTTGAGATGCCTGCCTGTCCAAGTGCTGAAAAAAATCTTTCAGGTCTGCCAATCCCGGCAAAGGCAACGACTTTCATCCCGGAAAATGCTTTTAGTGTTTGCGTTTCACCGGTGAGCGAACGAGCGATATCCGAGAGGGTTGAACGCATCCGCATCACAGGTTTGTTCGCAAGGGGGATCGAATATTCACCTTCAGCGCCAGTCAGACAGATCAAATCCGCGCGTGCAAGCGCCGACTGCCGCTCCCGCAAGATTCCGGCAGGGAGCAGGAATTGGTTGCCGAAGGGTTGTTTTGCGTCAAGCAGGACAAGGTTCAAGTCCCGTGCAACCTGTCGATGCTGAAAGGCATCATCAAGAATAATCAGGTCGGCACATTCATGGAGATCAATGTATTCAAGGGCAAGCTTCCGTCTGGCTGCAACCAGCACGATCGCCTTGGGATTGCGATGAGCCAGCAGACAAGGCTCATCCCCTGCTTCTTCAGCCGAGAGCAAAAGACCCTCCCCGAGAGAAACAATTCCTGCGCCACCAGCATATTTTCCCCGATATCCGCGACTGACAACGGCGACCCGCAACCCCTGGCGCTGCAGATAACGGATCAACAGATCCACCATCGGGGTTTTTCCGGTTCCGCCAACTGCCAGGTTACCGACCGCGATGACCGGCAGGCGACTATGATATATTTTGCGCAGACCCAGGTTGAACGTCAGCCCTCTTAACCAAACGACCAGCACATAAATCCTGGCAAGTATGCGCAGAAGATAGAACAAACCCTGTTCAAAAATCCCTTCAGGGCCCTGGCCGGTCAAACGACTATGCAGATTTTCCAGCTTGTTCATCCGGACTCCGCAATAAGGGGCGAATCTGCTCCAGGGTCTTGAGTGTGGCACCGGCATTTTTTTCAATCATCATTCGCCCGTTGCTCCCCATTTTAGTGCGCAAGGCGGGGTCTGCATACAACAGTTCAAGCTGCAGTAAAAGATCTTCCGGATTATCAACCCGTTGCGATGCCCCGGCCTCTTTAAGGAGCTTGGCAATTTCCATAAAGTTTGCCATGTGCGGACCGTGAAGTACTGGCTTGCCGCTTCGGGCGGGTTCGAGCAGGTTGTGCCCCCCCAGGGGAACGAGACTCCCACCGACAAAGACCACCTCGGCGAGTTCGTAGACCTGATCAAGTTCTCCCATGGTATCGAGAAGCAGGACAGAATAGCCGAGGGGCGGGGGAGATAAAAGCCATTCGGAGCGACGGACAAAAGCAACATTTGATTTGTTCAGGAGATCGGCAACAGCATCGAACCGTCGTGGATGCCGGGGGGCCAGAACCAAAAAACTGGGAATCCCGCGCTCCAGAAGCTGACGATGACAGTCTAGAAGGATCTCATTTTCACCGGTACGCGTCGAACCACCCACCCAGACATATCCACCGGGCGCAAGAATCTTTTGTAATTCGGGTGCCGCTGCATGTTCACTCAAATTGCTTGCGACATCAAACTTGACGTTTCCCGTAACCAGCACACGCTTCTCTGCAGCCCCCAGGGCTTTAATCCGGCGCGCACAAATATTATCCTGCATGCAGAACGCCGTGAAGGCCTTCAACATAGGACGAACCAAAAACCGAACGCGGCGATAGCGCGAAAAAGAGCGTTTTGAGATCCGGCCGTTCACGAGCAGCAATGGGATATTACGCCGCCTGATCAAGCGTAAGAAATTAGGCCAGAGCTCGGTCTCGACGATCAGCACGAGTTCCGGGTGCAAGCGCCGCATAAACCTTCGCATAATCAGGCCGAGGTCGAGGGGAAAAAAAACCAGCAGGCCGATCTCCTCAATCTGCGCTGCAACATGTCGTCCGGTAAAGGTGGTGGTGGAGAGAACCAAAAAATGTTGTGGATGTTCACTCTTCAACTTACGAATCAGAGGGACCGCCGCAAGGACTTCGCCGACCGACACGGCATGGATCAGAATAACTCGTTTCTCACGCAAGAGTTTTTTGACGGAACGCGGATAATGAGCAAAACGCTCCAGCGTCCCTCGAACCGCCAACCCGTAGGGTAATCCCTTTAAAATTCCATAAGGCAGCAGAACAAGAGCGACCATCACAGTTAATATGTCATACAGCAGTCTCACCTTTAGCCTCCAGGCCTTCTTCCGCCGTACGCTGGTTCACTTTCATCGCCTGTTCGATGCGTCCCCGAAAAACCTCTGTCGTCTCGCCACGCACATAGAAAACCGGCTCACCAAAGGAGTAAACACCCCGCGCCAGAGGATAGGGGAGCAGAAAGCGATCCCAGGAAGCAAAGCGATGTCCCCTGCTTGCGACAAAAGACATCGGAATCACTGGTCGACCGGTCAAGCGTGCCAGTTGCACCACGCCATCCTTGATCTGGTGGCGCGGCCCTTTGGGTCCATCCGGAGTGATGACCAGGTCGGTGGGCTCGCTGGCGATCTTAAGCAGGTGCTTAAACGCTTCGCGACCGCCCCGGTTCGAGGATCCACGCACGGCATCCTGCCCGAAAAAACGCATGACTCGTGCGATCAGTTCACCGTCTTTGGAAGCACTGATCAAAATTCTGGATTTTTTCCCCGGATACCCGAGGGCCATCATCAGTAACTGATCATGCCAGAAGGAGAGAATCACGTTCTGCCCCTTTTCCCATTGCTGAGTCAAACGCTCCTGCCCGAGCACCTGGCAACGTAGTGTGAGATGCAGCAGGCGAATAATCACCACCGCAAGTGGCGGCGCAAACCAGACCAGGAGTCGGTCACCTAGACGCATAAAGGAGCCGCATCATTGAACTGCATATCGTGGAGGCGTCGATAAAGACCGTCCAACTCCATCAGTTGCTGATGTGAGCCGCTCTCCTTAAGGACGCCCTGCTCCAGCACCAGAATCCGATCGGCATGCTTGATGGTCGATAACCGATGAGCAATCACAAAGGTGGTACGCTCACGCATCAAATTAGAAAGCGCCCGTTGAACCATAGCTTCGCTCTCTGTATCGAGGGCGCTGGTAGCCTCATCAAGCAACAGGATCGGGGCATTTCGCAGAATTGCACGGGCAATGCACAGGCGCTGCCGTTGCCCACCGGAGAGACGTACCCCGCGGTCGCCAATAAGCGTCTGATAACCCTCGGGCATCAGACAGATAAACTCGTCGGCGAAGGCTTTTTGAGCTGCAGCCAGAATCTCATCTTCTGTCGCATCATCCGAGCCGTAACTGATGTTCTCACTGATTGTAGCGTTAAACAGAAAAGTCTCCTGATCGACCAGTGCCAGATTTTCATGCAGAGAACGGATGCTGAGCATCTTGATATCCTCGCCATCAATCAAAATCCGTCCTTCTGTAGGGTCATAAAAACGACTAATCAGCCCCGCAATAGTACTCTTTCCAGCGCCACTCGGCCCAACCAGCGCAACGACTTCACCTGGTGAGACGCTCAGATCCAGATGCTGGACTACCGGCTCAGCATCATAGGAGAAGCTGACATTATCGAAGCAAACTTCACCACGACAGCTTTTCAAGGTCAGCGCATTAGGGGCTTCAACTATCTCGATTTTTTCATCAAGAACTTCAAACACCCGCTCTGCACCTCCCATGGCCTGCTGAACGGTATTATTCACCTTGGTCAGGCGTTTCAAGGGGGTATACATCAGCAGAATAGCTGCTAGAACCGAAAAGAGCTGTCCCTGGGTCATCTCCCCGGCCAGAACGCGGCTTAAACCGTACCAGAGCACCGCCGCGATTCCGGTAGCGGTTAAAATTTCCATTACCGGTGAAGAGAGGGCACCATACTTGATGGTCTTACGGATAAAACGGTAATAAGCCCGGTTTTGCCCGAAAAACTTCTTCTTTTCCCGATCTTCCGTCGCAAAAGCCTTAACAACCTTGATCCCGGAAAAAGCCTGTTCGAGTGCCGTGGTTAGATCCCCCATTGCCCCCTGTCCGTGCCGGGAAAATTTCTTGATCTTATGCCCGATGATTGAAGCGGGAACTGCCGCCGCCGGGATCACCACAAAGGACATGAGCGCCATGCGCCAATCGGTGTAAAACGCAACGCCAGCCAAGCCGACGAGGGTCAGAGTTTCACGGATGCCCGAAACCACGACATTAGAGAGGACAGATTGCATCAAGTTGACATCATTAAGTATTTTCGACATCAATGAACCAGAAGCGTTCCCAGTGTAATAACGCATTGACAGGTCCATGCTCTGGCCAAAGAGGGCATTTCGGATATCCTGAATCGCCATCTGTCCAGCGGTACTGATAAAGTATTCCTGAACGTAGCGAGAGGCCCCTTTGAACACCGCCAGTCCGACGGCGAACATCGGCACCATTTTGGCGAGTTGGTAATCCTGGGCAATGACGATCCGATCGATAAATGGTTCGACCAGCTTGGCAATTACCCCGTCAGAGGCAGCGACCCCTGCTGACGCGATCATTGACAGGATAATCCGCCCCTTATAGGGTGCCGCGAAGCTGAGAAGTCTTTTGAAAATCTGATCTTTCCTGTATTTCACGTTATTCTTTCCTGAAACAGATATCGGCAGCCATCCGCGCAACCCGCTTAGAGGTCCCGGGTTGCCCCAACTTGTAACACACCATCTCGAGCCCTTGAATGATCTGCTCTCGGTATTCCTGATCATCGAGCAAACGCAGAAGTTCAGCCGTCAAATTCTCGGCATTCGCTTGATATTGAAGAAATTCGCGAACCACTCCCCGCTCGGCGACAATATTGACCAGGCTGAAGTAGGGGATCTTCACCAGCAGACTGCCAACAAGGTAGCTTATGAACGCGGCCTTGTAAATCACCACCATCGGTGTCCGACATAAGGCCGTTTGCAATGTGACTGTTCCCGAAACACAAAGGACCGCGTTGCACGCCGAAGCAATGGCGTAAATCGATTCCTGACTCAACTCAATAGGTAAATCAGTTCCCGCCAGCAGTTTTTTGATTTCATTCAGATCGAGGGATGGTGCAACCGGCAGCACAAAACGGGCCTCAGGTTTCTGCTGCAGAATTTGATGCGCCGTCTCGATCAGAGTTGCAAAACAAAATTTAAGCTCGCTCTTCCGGCTCCCCGGGAAAAGGCCAATCAACGGAACGCTGGGAGACACATTCAACCGCTGTCGCAGATCAGTAATTGGCTGCGCCCGGTCAAATTCATCGAGAAGCGGATTCCCGACATAGGTTGCATTAAGGGGTTGATTGGCGTAAAGCGGCGGTTCAAAGGGGAAGATAAGAGCGAGCTGGTTAACACGTTCACCGATGGTTTTAATGCGACCCTTTTTCCAGGCCCACACCTTGGGCGCGATGTAATAGAGTACCGGTACCCCGACTTCGCGCGCGACCTTCGCCAGTCGCAGATTAAAGCCTGGATAATCGATCAACAGCAGGAGATCAGGTTTTTCAGCCCCGCGTAACTGGGCCTCCAGACGCTTAAAACGATTACGAATCGTTGGCAGATGCCCAACAACCTCAACCAGCCCCATCACCGCCAGATCTTCCGCGGGGAAAAGGATGCGACACCCCGCCTCACGCATTCTGCGACCGCCAACCCCGTAAAAACTTAGACCAAAACCCTGCTCTTTGGCGGCCTGAATCAGATTTCCACCGTGCAAATCTCCTGAGGATTCACCCGCGACAATCATGACTTTTTTCAGTGGGTTTACGTCCTTGTGCATTACCAGCCCTTTAAATGCAGAAGGCGAAAACGGGACAATGCCGTTTTCGCCAAAGCAGTTTAGTCTGCTATCTGTGGCTAACGGGCCAGACCACGTTCACTTTTTTTAAGAAAATGGGTAAACAGATCCAGTTCGGCTGAAACATCGAGGGTCCGCTCAATCTCCGCGATCGCCTCATCAAGCTTCATCCCGGAGCGAAAGACGAGTTTATATGCCTGCTTGATCGACTTTAAAACCGCAGCAGGAAAACCGCGTCGTTTTAACCCAACAAGATTCAACCCCACTACCTTGGCGCGGTCTCCCTGAACAATGGTATAGGGGGGGACATCCTGCGCGATCATCGAACCGCCACTCGCCATAACATGGGCACCGACCCGGGTAAACTGGTGAACAGCTGACAGGCCTCCCATAATCGCATAATCATCCACCACGACATGACCCGCCAGGGTTGCACAATTCGCCAGGATGACATGATTTCCAACCAGGCAGTCATGAGCAACATGGGAATAGGCCATAAACAGGTTGTCATCACCGACCCGTGTCACCGCCCCTCCATCCTCGGTTCCAAGGTGGAGAGTTGTGAACTCTCGGATTTTGTTACGATCACCAATGATCAGCGTCGTTTGCTCACCATGGAATTTCAAATCTTGCGGCACGGCACCGATCGAAGCAAACTGGAATATCTGATTGTCTATCCCGATCGTTGTGCGCCCCTCTATCACCGAATGGGGCCCAACCGTGGTTCCTGAACCAATACTGACGTGTTCACCAATAACGGCGTAGGGTCCAACACAAACATCGGCGGCAAGCTTGGCACCCGGGGCAATAATAGCGGTCGGATGAATCATTTATAGTCCTGTCTAAAAACATTACTTATCGACAAAAGTGGCTTTCAATTCAGCTTCGGCAACCAAACTTTCCCCGACATAAGCTTTACCGAAAAAAACGTGGATCCCGCGTCGGGTTGAGATAAATTCGACTTCCATACGCAGTTGATCCCCTGGCCTTACCGGCCTACGGAATCGCGCGTTATTGATACCCACAAAGTAGGTCACCTGCTCTTTTTCTGCCTTGCTGGTTGCCGCGATATAGGCCCCACCAACCTGGGCCATCGCTTCGAGAATTAACACCCCAGGCATAATGGGATGACCAGGGAAATGTCCCTGGAAAAAAGGCTCATTAATTGTCACATTTTTGAACCCCACACATTTGATTCCCTCTTCCACTTCTTCTAGTCGATCAATTAACAAAAATGGATAACGGTGAGGCAGGAGATTCAGGATATCCATCGTATCGAGACTAATCATCTGTTCAGCTCCTTGATTTGATCTTCAAGCTCCAGCAAACGTTTCTGCAGAGCGGATATTTCACGACGCATTTCAGGCAACCGCCCGAATACAAGAGAAGATTTCAACCATTGTTTATGGGGGATGGCCGGGGTTCCTGAATAAATCTGGTTCCCGTCCAGATTTTGCGCTGCCCCACCCTTGCCGGCGAGGGTAATATTGTCGCCGAGAGTGACATGCCCGCTTACGGCCGACTGTCCGCCAAAGGTCGCATGCCGACCGATACGACTGCTGCCTGCAATACCGGTCTGGGCGGCGATAACCGAATCACCACCGATTTCAACATTGTGCGCGACATGCACCATATTATCGATTTTGCAGCCTTTTTTAATCCGTGTTTCGCCAAGTGCCGCGCGGTCGATGCAGCAGCAGGAACCGAGTTCAACATCATCCTCAAGCACCACGATCCCGACTTGCGGAATTTTGAAGTAGGCTTCGCCATCAGGAGCAAAACCAAAACCATCAGAGCCGAGGATAGCGCCCGGTTGCAGGATGACCCGATTGCCGATCTGGGTCTGCTCACGGATCAGACACCCGGCATGAATCAAACAATCACTCCCGATCCGGACATCGGCATAAATCACCACATTCGGGAAAATCATGCAATTATCGCCGATGACGACATTATCTCCAACCACGCACCCCGGGTAAATACTGACGTTCTGTCCTATTTTCGCCGAGGGCGCAACAACCGCTCCCGGTAAAATCCCGACATACGGGTAGGCCTCACCACGCAATTCAGTAAGAATTTTGGCGAAGGCCAGATAAGGGTTTGGACAGACCAGCAGATTCTTGCCTGGAGCTTCGGTTCCAGGCGCCATAATAACTGCCGAGGCCTGACACTTTTCCAGATAAGGCAAATACTTCGGATTGGTCAGAAACGTCAGATCACCAGTACCCGCCTGGTCAATTGTGCGGATTCTGGATATTTCGATCCGACCATCGCCAACAACCTGCGCGCCGACTAATCTTGCGAGTTGATCAAGTGTCGCCATCTGCAAAAATCCGTCTAGTTGCTTGCGTTATAAGCCTTGATCACATCATCCGTCAGATCAACGGAAGAATCCCCATAGACAAGTGAACTTTCGCTCTTTTCAAGAACAATGACATAACCTTTTTCTTTGCCAAGTTTACGCGTCACCTTAAGAATTTGGTCAATAATGCGTTTGGTAAAATCTGCGTCTTTTTGTTTCAACTCATCCTGAATGTCTTTAGTGAACCGTTGAAATTCCTTGGCCCGCTGTTGAAATTCGCGTTCTTTTTTGGAGCGCGCTTCGTCGGACAGCAAAACGGACTGCTTATCGAGTTCGCTTTTCATCTCCTTGAGAGCGTCCTGTTCGGCTGTGACCTTGGCTTCGTATTTTTTTACCTGTTGCCCAATATCTGCCTTGGCTTTAACTCCGGCATTGCTCAGGTTCAAAGCCTTCTGTAAATCGATAAAACCAACTCCGCCGGCAGCAAAAGTGGTCGAGGCAACAAACAAAAGGATGGCCGCCAAAACAATTTTTTTCATTTTCTTTCTCCGTAAGCAAAGTTGATTAAAAGAACGAACCGATACTGAATTCAAAGACTGAGCTCTTTTCAGTCCCTCTTGGGGATAGGTTATAGCCCCATTCGAAGCGCAACGGCCCCAATGGGCTCAACCAGCGGATTCCATACCCGGCGCTGTAACGCATATCCGAAAAGTAATTCTGACTCTCCTTCCAGGCGTTGCCACTGTCGGCAAAGAGTACGCCTTTAACCTTGTATTCTTCGTTGAGGGGGAAGAGAAATTCGAGATTAAAATAGGCCGATTTTTCACCTCCGATAAAGGTCCCGCCAGAGTCCGTAGGGCCGACTTCGCGGGTCCTGAAGCCCCGAATTGACCGTAACCCCCCGAGGAAGAATTTTTCACTGACAGGAATCTCGGCGCCGGTCGTTTTCAAGACATAACCGATATCTCCATTAAGCGAGAGTACCGTTTTCCAGAACAGTGGGAAAAACTGCCGATGGCTGAGATCAAACTTGGCAAACTTGTCAGTCCCGCCCAGACCGGCATATTCTGCGGTAAAGGCCGAGACCCCGCCACGAGATGGATCTAAACGATAATCCGTTGTATTGCGGGTCAGAGTGCCGGTCAGAGACGAAAGAGTTGACAGCCCGACTTGATCAAGTATTGAGGGATCGGTGACATAACTGGCAACACCGTAGATTTCTTTCTCTTCATAACGATAGGTTAGAAGACCCTGGGAATATTGCCCCAGGGGATGGCCAATTTTGAGGGCGCCACCGGTCGCTTTTTGTGAGAAGTCGGTCCAGTCGCGCTCCGATTTGTACAAATCAAACCCTGCGGTCCAATGCGTATCCAGAAAGTAGGGATCGGTCACGCCGACACTATAGAGCTGTGAAGACCCCCCCAGCGTGGCTGAGGCATTAAGTTTCAGGCCATACCCTAAAAAGTTGGCCTGCGATATTGAGCCCTGAGCGATCAGGTGATCGACAGATGAGTAACCCGCGCCGATGGAAAAACTGCCTGTCGGTTTTTCCGTGACTGCAACATTCAAATCATCGGTGTCACTCCGGCTTCCCGGCGAAGTAGAAACATTAATATCTTCGAAATATCCGAGATTTTTAAGCCGGCTACGACTGGTTTTGATTTTCGTTGCACTATAAAGATCCCCCTCAACCAGAGAGAGTTCCCGGCGCAAGACCTTGTCCCGCGTAATGGTGTTGCCACTGATATTGATCTTTTCGATATGGATCAACGCCCCCTTTTCGATTTTGAACTTGAGACTTATCTTCTTCTCCTCAGTATCCTTATTAGTTAAGGGAACAACGTTCACATTGGCGTAACCCTGGTCCGCATACAAATCGGTCAAAGCAAGGACAGAATTGCGCAACTCGGTGCGACTAAAAACATCTCCCTCCTTGAGGGTTATCAGAGGTTCAAGCTCTTTGCGGGGCTTAATAAGGTCACCGACCAGGCTGACACTCCCTGCCCGATATTGTGGACCTTCCTCAATTTCAAACAGCAACTTCATGTGTTTCCCGCCATCGACCATGCTGATCTGAGGCTGTTTTATCTTCACATCCATATATCCGCGATCATAGTAGAGGGATGTCATCAAATCTATATCATACGGAATCTGTTCGGCTTTATATGTGCCACGATCCGTAATCCAGGACCAGATCCAGCGTTTTTTCGTCATCATAGCATTTTTAAGCTCTTTACTCGTTACAACATGATTCCCTTCAAATACGATTTGATCAATCAGAACTTTAGTCCCCTCGGAGATATTAAACGTCAGGACACTTTCATTCCGCTTATCTGTTTTCAGCTCAGGAGTGACCTTTACCGCATAATAACCTTCGGTGTGATACAGCTTTTCAATTGCCGCGACACTCTGCTTAATTTTGACGGGATCATAGATCCCGGGAACACGCATTGTGACAAGAGGCCGCAATTTCTCCTCGGTCAACTTTTTTAAACCGACAAAGCGAAATTCCCTGACAAGTGGCCGTTCGTGAACAATGAAAACCAAAACCTTGGCGCCACCTTCTTCACGTACGTCCGCAGTGACGTCATCAAACTTCCCCAAACTGAAGATCGCCCGAAGGTCGCGATCGATATCTTCAAGGGAAACATCCTGACCGGGTTTCACCGTCAATACCGCCCGGACCGAAGATCCCTCCACCCGGTCATTCCCTTCCAATCGGATATTGGAAAATTTGAGGCTATCCGCATGGGCCAAAGGGACCAGAAAAAACAGGGTCAAACAGGTTATAAAAATTCTACGTAGCATCAGATCTAGATTCCCTTTGTATTAAATGATCATAAAGTCGCGATTATAGGGATTTGAAAGAGGGAGCACAAATTAATTCAGATCATCAGCGACTAACCGACCATCTTCGATGCGCACCACCCGGTCCATCCTGGCCGCGAGTTGATCATTATGGGTCACGATCACCATGGTCAGGTTATGGCTGCAATGCAATTTCTCAAGCAGAACAAAAATTTCATCAGAGGTGCGGCGATCAAGATTGCCGGTCGGCTCATCTGCCAGCAACAGCCTTGGCTTCTGAATCAGGGCGCGTGCAATCGCCACTCGCTGCTGTTCGCCGCCAGAAAGAGCTCCGGGCTTATGTTCCAACCGTTTCCCGAGCCCGGTTTCTGCGAGAACATCAGCTGCAGTCCCCCGCGCCTGAGAGCGGGACTGGCCAGAAATCAGCAGCGGCATCATCACATTTTCCAGAGCGGTAAATTCGGGCAGCAGTTGATGGAACTGAAACACAAAACCGATGGTTTGATTACGAAAAGCATCGAGTGCTGCCCCCTTCAGGGCAAACAGGTTTCGTTCCTCGAACAAAACCTCTCCATCTGTCGGACGATCAAGCCCCCCCATGATATGCATCAAGGTCGTCTTGCCCGCACCTGAAGTCCCGACAATAGCAATCCGCTGTCCGACATCAATCTTCAGGTCGATGTCGCGCAGGACATGCAACTGACCGCCAACAATATTAAAATACTTATTAACATTAGAGATTCGGATCATGAACAGTCCTACTCATAGCGCAAGGCTTCGGCGGGGTCCATACGCGAAGCCCGCCATGCGGGGTAAATGGTCGCTGCCAGAGAAATTGCCAGCGCAACCACGACCACGGAAATCACGTCAGACAAGACCAGCTCTGAAGGAAAATGTTCCATGCCGTAAACTGCCTGATCGAAAATCCGGATCCCAAATTCCGACTCGAGCCACTTGATAATCGCGTCGGCGTAATGAGCCAGCCCCACACCGAAAAGAGTACCGAGCGAGGTCCCCAGAACTCCGATGATCGCCCCCTCGAAAACGAAAATTTTCATAATACTGCTCGCCGTCGCACCCATGGCACGCAATATGGCGATGTCACGGTTTTTCTCCATCACCACCATGATCAGCGTGGTCGCAATATTGAACGCCGCAACCAGAACGATAATCGCCAGCACAATAAACAGACCGAGCTTTTCGAGCTTGAGAGCACTCAGGAAGGAACCGTAAAGACTCTGCCAGGGACGGATGATGTAGGGGAAAGGAAACTGACGACTCAACTCCCCCGAAACCTGTGGGGCCTGATCGAACCGCTGCACCTCAATTTCAATGCCGGTGACTTCACCGGTCGATTCAAAAAACTGCTGAGCCGTTTCAATATTAATGTAGGCGTAAAAGCTGTCGATCAGACTGCTCGGCTTTTCAAAGATGCCGACAATCCGAAACGGCTTCATTTTGGGGATCATCCCGAACGGGGTAATGTTGAAGAGCGGCGGGATCACATTGATACTGTCACCGACAGCCACCCCGAGCGTCGTTGCCGTGTCGAGGCCAATAATGATGCCGGGGCGTTTCAGGTTCGCACCAAAGACGCCATCGATGGGATTGACGTCTTTTATCTGGAGCAGATCCTGTTTAAAAACCTTGTGCTCGCGTTCAACCCCCTTAACGCTGACCGCGGCGACATTGCCGTGGGAGAGCAGCATCGCCTCACGTGAGACAAACGGGGTAACGGAAACCACCTGCGGCAGCTTGCGTGCGGCCGCCTCCAGCTTCTGGTGATCGCGAATCCCCTCACCAAAGCGCTGAACCAGCACATGCGGCACATTGCCGAGGATCTGCTGCCGAACCCCGTTGGTAAAACCGGTCATCACTGCGAGCACCAGAATCAAGGCCGCCACCCCCAGCATCACACCGAAGATCGAAATGAAGGAGATGACCGAAATAAAGGTCTGCTTGCGCTTGGCCCGCAGATAACGCAGGCTGACAAACCATTCGAAGGACACGATAAGAGGACCGTTCCTGTCAGTCGACAGACTTGAGTTGGGGGAAGAGGATCACGTCGCGAATTGAAGAGGCATCGGTCAACAACATGACCAGACGATCGATACCGATCCCCTCACCCGCCGTCGGCGGCAGGCCATATTCGAGGGCACGGATATAATCGGCGTCCATGGCATGGGCCTCGTCATCACCGGCGGCCTTCTCCTCGAGCTGCTTGACAAAACGCTCCTTCTGATCGATCGGATCGTTCAACTCGGAAAAGGCATTTGCCAGTTCACGGCCGACCATGAAGAGTTCAAAACGGTCAACCACCTCGGGATTCTCATCATTTTTTCGTGAAAGCGGTGAAATTTCGGTCGGATATTCAGTGATAAAGGTCGGTTGCCACAACTTCGGCTCAACCACAACATCAAAGACCTCAGCTAACAGCTTGCCATGGCCCATATTTTTATCCGGTTCGAGGCCGAGGCTCTCGGCATAGTCGCGCAGCTTAGCGATGTCATCGGTCACGGCCATTTCAACCTCGCCGTATTTGACGATCGACTCCTTCAAGGTCAGTCGGTCCCAGGGCGGAGTCAGATCGACCTCTTTGCCACCGTAGCTGATCTTCAATCCGCCGCAAATATCACTCGCAACACTGCAGATAAGTTCTTCGGTATAATCCATCAGATCATGATAGGTTGCATAAGCGCGGTAAAATTCCATCATGGTGAATTCGGGATTGTGTTGAATCGAGATCCCCTCATTGCGAAAGTTACGATTGATCTCGAACACCCGGTCAAAGCCACCGACCACCAGCCGTTTAAGATAAAGTTCCGGTGCAATGCGCAAGAAAAGATCCATATCCAGCGTATTGTGATGGGTCGTGAAGGGGCGCGCCGTGGCACCACCGGCGACCGGATGCATCATCGGCGTCTCGACCTCAAGATAACCGTTATCGATCATGTGTTGACGGATCAGGCTGACAATACGGCTGCGCTTGTGAAACAGCTCCTTAACCTCAACGTTGGAGATCAGGTCGAGATAACGCTGACGGTAGCGCGTTTCAACATCAGTCAAGCCGTGCCATTTTTCTGGCAGGGGCAACAACGACTTGGTCAGCAGCTGAATCCGGGAGGCGCGCAGCGAGAGTTCATTGGTCTTGGTCCGGAACGGCACCCCGACGATCCCGACAATATCTCCGATATCAAACTTGCGGAAGTGCCCGAAAGACTCCTCTCCCACCTGATCAAGCGCAACATAAACCTGCATCCGGCCACTGCCATCCTGCAACTGGATAAATGCCGCCTTTCCAAAATCACGCCGCGCCATAATGCGCCCCGCGATGGCATAGGTCTCCAGAAAATCCTGCAACAGTTCCGCATCGCTATCAACATGCAGTTCGGCCACCTCGGCCGCCTGATGGCTGGGCACAAAATTATTGGCAAAGGGATTCACCCCCGCAGCCCGAAAACTTTCAACTTTTTCACGGCGTTGCCGTAGTAAATCGTTCAACTCTTCCATATCGACTCTCTATCCTGTGCACATTAGGCTGAAGTGCCGAACGATACCCCTTGCCACAAGGTTTCGTCAAGGAAGAATGCCCACGGGAAGGCATCATAAAACGGGGCAGACAGACTCATATCAAAAGCCGCTCAAACGCGCTCCCACAGGGTAAACCGTTATGGAGCAAAAACTTCTGCGGCATTTTTTAGTCAAATCAACTAGAATGGACCTGCGCTAATCACCTCCACTCATTTCAAGGGAGAGACTTTTGTGACTCGTGATTTAACCCCGGCAGAAACCCGCGTTCTCGGCTGCCTGGTCGAAAAAGAACTGGCGACACCCGAGTATTACCCCATGACCCTGAACGCTCTGGTCAACGCCTGCAATCAAAAATCGAACCGCTCCCCGGTCGTTGTTTTCGATGAAACAATCGTGGCAGAAGCACTGGAAAGTTTGCGCCCGCTAGGGCTGGCGATTCAGTCAGTCGAGGGTGGTCGGGCAGCCAAGTTCTGCCATAACCTTTATGGTAAGTATCGGCTACAGGATGCCGAAATGGCCGTCCTCGCCGAACTGCTGCTGCGCGGGCCCCAAACCGGCGGCGAACTACGGCAACGCGCCAGTCGCATGCGTCCACTCGATTCGATGGAGCAGGTCGAGGAGATTCTGACGGTATTGATGGAACTGGAGGAGACCCTGGTGACCAAACTCCCACGTCAAACCGGCCGCAAAGAGTCCCGTTACGCACATCTGCTGTCCGGAGAACCGGACCTTAAAGATGTCGGAACGACGCCAACCACGGCGATTCTTAACGCCCGCGCCGGCAATGAGCGGATTGAAAACCTTGAGACTGAAGTAAGCGAACTCAAGCGCGAGATCGCAGAATTAAAAGCAACCTTTGAGCTTTTTCGGCAGCAGTTCGAATAAAAAAATTAGGACCACCCCAGGGATTCGATAAAAGATCGACTATTCACCAAGGCGCGAATCTGCGGCATCTGTTCATTGGCGGCCTCATATCCTTTTCTTATCAGCCAATCCGTCCGACTAAAATCGGCCCAGTGGTTATCCCCGACGTCCGGACGGATCACCAGATCTGCCTGAGTCAGCTGCAGTTCAGATAATGCGTTGCGCGCAGCGGCATCAGCCCTGAAGACAACCTCCAGCCCACTACTGACTGTATCCAGTTCACCCAGATGGCAACCGACATCGACCGCGATCACCAGGTCGGCGCCAAGGTCTCGGGCAGGGATGATCGGCACCGCATTGATCCAGCCGCCGTCCACCAGCAGTTGACTGTTTAATTCCACCGGCGGCAGAACTCCAGGCAAGGCGCAGGTCGCTGCTACAGCCTGACGCAGAGAACCGCGCTGCAACACTACTTCGCGGCAACTATGTAAATCAAGGGCGCTGGTCGCAAAAGGAAGGGACATCATCTCAATATCGATGTCGGGGAGCAAAAAGGCAAAACTCTGATTCGTCGTCTCCTGGGAAACAAACGCCAAAGTGGTTAACGAAAGCATGTAAAATATTTTTTGACGCGCCAGCTGTGAGAACCGGAAGAACAGACCGCCACCATTCAGCTGATCCCGCTCTACCGCAAAATCGAGTCGCGACCGACGAAAGACCTCACTCTTCAAGTAGGCTTCGAACTTTTTTCTCAAGGGTTCAACCTCGGGTCGCGACGCATACATCCCCCCGATGATCGCCCCCATACTGGTTCCAGTCACTACATCAACCGGGATTTTCGCCTCTTCGAAGGCCTGAAGTACACCGATGTGCGCCATCCCGCGCGCCGCACCGCCACCCAAAGCCAACCCGAGTCGTTTTTTATCGAACCAGCCCATCAGCAGGGTCCCTCCGCATCAATTAGTTAAAATCGGCCAGCGCCACAAGAGCAGGAGAAAAAGTTCAAAATACACCCCCACGTTTAATTATGTAATACACCCTTTCATTATACGGCAGGAGGAAAGTTTAGGTATTGTGCCTCAAATGATGAAGATAAGTGGATGTCCCTAAATTAAAATCAGGACTTAGTCCCTCGATGGAGGCCCGATTCTAATTATTGGGTTATTGAATAAGACCTAAACTTACGCTAATTTACATGAAATTTAAAAAAATCCTCCTGTAGAATTTTGATTTAATAATCCGAACTGTCAACTTACAACAGCATTTCCAGCCAAGGCAGACACAGATGAGAAAAATCTGGATTTTCGGAATACTCGGGATTATTCTGACGCTCCTGTTTATCGGCTACGATGTCCGACTGCAAAGAAACATCGCCCTTGAACAGTCCCATGCCACCACAAACGCCCTGGCCGATTCGGTAGAAAGGGATCTGGTGCACTCCTTCTCTGGCTTGGATCAGATGCTTTTCGGCCTGAGAAACACCATAGAAGCCTATGCCAACACCACTGTCGACGCCCCTGCAATAAGAAGGGTTATTGATGGACTCCTGCAAAACAACCCGTATCTGACAAGCCTGATTGTCCTCGACAATAAGGGTCAGATACTGCACTGGAACAACAATTTACAGAAACCTGATCTCAGTCAACGGGACTATTTTCTTTTTCATAAAACACATGCTGTTGACGGTCTGTACATTGGCCGGCCGCAACCTTCCGTCATAAATCAGAATCAAAAAATTTTTGGTGTCAGCCGAGGTTTTCACGACGACAACGGCAATCTCAACATGGTCATTGTAGCCATCATCGATGTCAATTTTTTTGCCCGGCAATACGAAAAACTTTTCACCCGTGCTGACAGCCAACTCACAATTTTTTCTCCCCAAGGAGACATCTACACCCGGATTCCCGAACATGAGGTTATGCGTTTCAGACGCATCGATCAGATAGCCACCCTTTTGCGAAACGGCAAGATCCCACCTGATGGTGTCCACCTCGACAGCCCGGGCGGCAAAACTATCTTCATGACAATTCATAAACTGACCGGGTATCCGCTCGTGATAAGTATCGCAAAAACGGAAAATACCACGTTTACAAACTGGCAAAAAGATGCTTGGAACCACGGTTTGCTGGGAGTGTTTATCAGCCTGACAATCCTGTTTTTAACCTACCGGACCGCAAAATTACAACGGCGCCAAACCGAAAGCATCAAAAAGCTTGAACTTCTTTCTATAACAGATGCACTGACCGGCCTGTCAAACCGGCGTTACGCCATGGAACAAGCAAAGACAGAAATCAAGAGGGCTCAACGACACAGCTCAACTTTGTCACTGATCATGCTTGATCTGGATCATTTCTCAAGAATCAATGAGGATTACGGAGACGCAAGCGGAGACGAGGCCCTCTCAGCCCTGGGAGGCTTGCTGCTACAGGCATGTCGTGAGACAGATATTGTCAGTCGCTTCGAGGGAGAAGCATTCCTGCTTATTCTGCCCGCGACTGAGCTTGAAGGAGCAATCAAACTCGCAGAGAAAATTCGTGAAACCCTGTCAAGCCATGTTTACGATCAACCACAGGTGAAATTCCATATCACGGCCAGTCTGGGAGTTACTCAATTGGGCGTTGATGAAATGGATATTAACGGGGCCTTACTGCGTGTCAAATCTGCGTTGCAGGAAGCTAAAGGGACTGGCCGCAATAACGTAAAATGGCTTCCAAGTAACATCCGGGATGAAGACAACCTGAACCAAAGTATCTGGTTTTCTCGACTATCTTGACCGCGGCCCTCAGGTTGATCCTGCCGAGCCCACTTTCAAGTTTTCAGCGTCCCGATCTGTTGTTGCAGCTGGTGACAAATTAAGCGTAAGTCTGCCGGATCCAACCCCACATTCTGGGCACATATCTCCTCCAGTTTTTCAAGAGCCTGCTGTGCAACCGCCATCCGAGTCTGCAAATCAGCCAGTAGGACATTAACCTGGTTAGCCAAAGGCCCAGCCTGATCTCCGTCACGCAAAATAATTCGCAGTCTCAGGTCAGACGTCTCGACGATAGAATTCAAATCCTCTTCGATGCGATACAAGGCACCCGCATAATGTTTCGGAAAAAACAGGCTGGCAATAACACCGCAAACCAAGCTGGTGCCGAAGGAGATACCAACAACCGGCAAAAGCATATCCAGAAAGTTTCGCGCCTTAACATGAAACATCTTGAAAGAGGCTTCAATCTCCTGATTGGCGAATTGAAAATAAATCGCACTGCTCAGTAACAAACAGACAAACACAATCCCGCTGATCCAACAAATCATGCGTAACTGCATGCTGCGATTGACGGAAAAATTCAACAACTTTCTTTTGTATGGTCTTTCAGCTTTCATGTGTACAGCTCCTGATCAACGGCAAACATCTGAACGGACAGAAAGGGATCAGTTAAACATTGTACTTTTTGAACTATTTTTGAAGATGTAATGACAGGCGACGCAGAGCTTGGTTTTTATCGTCTCCCTTACTAGCATCTTCCCTGCGGAACCGTGGGGATCGTGACAGGTGACACAGGTCAGCATCCCGTTTACAGTAGGAAGCTCTTCAGGTATACGGACATCCTTACCCCCATATAGCCGCACCGGATGTGAAGTGCCCAGGCTTGACTCCGGGTGACACTGGTAACAGGCGTTAATCGCCAGGTCTTCCGAATTTCGTAGAAGCGAATGTTGCTTCCGGGTCGCAGAAAGGTCCGCTGACGTACTCGGATTCACATCAAGTTTCGTCAGACTTAGCCCTGCCAGAGGTTGCAGTTCAACCCAACCATAGAGAGGCTGAGCCGTTGCCCATGAGGCTTCAATAGTGGAGTTCTTACGGGCCAGAGTGATCTCCTTGACAAACGCGCTGATCGAAGAAGTCAAACCATCGCGCGTCCGAAGTTGCGCGGCACCTCCGGGCTCGGATATTTCGTTCGGTTTTAACCCCAACCAGAGACTTTGATGATTTTTCCCGCCGGCAGTGCGATCCTGAGAGCTGACGACAATTCGCAAGCGATACGCGGCGGAGATTTCCAGATCAGGGATTTTTATCAGATGATCCATCACAGGACCGGCAGATTGCGAATAGGTCTGTAGCTTACGCCACATGTCCCCCTGGTCGACGAGCTTCCCGTTGATAGATGCCTTTGCGGCCACACTACGGCCAGCAGACCAGGACACACCGTCTTCCAGATGACAGACCACGCAGCGCCTCTCCCAGAAAGGGGTATGGATGGTTGTCATGGCCAGTCCCCTGTTATAAACAGCAACATGGCAACGGATACATTCTTCATCGGCAGAGCTATCCCTCGCAGTGTCTAAGGCCGCGAACAAGAGATTGCAGAAAAATAAAAATATCAGCGCGGTGGCCGTGGCAACAGCCACGGCCACCAGGCATATCCGTATGCATTTTTGCGAACAAAATGACAACATCAAACCCCTGTACAATCTAGACGAATAGACAATCCCTAAAAACCTGACTATTCGGCTAGGATACTGAACACCTGCACCCGATTGTTGTTGCGATCAGCGACAAACAGCTGATATTGATCGTTGATGCAGATCTGTGCCGGATACTGCAACTGCCCCTCATCCCAACCGGAACCAAGTTTTCGCCCCAGGAAAGACCCAGCTCTCCCGATCAGAACCAACCCGCTGCCATTCTGATCTGACAGAAAAATGATGCCGTGTCCGTCCACCGCAATATTGGCCGGAAAGTTGACGTACTCTTTCAACCCTTTCGTCAATTGGACAAATGCATCAGCGCCAGGTTCCGCCACAAAAATATCGGCGTCAACACTGTCAAGTAAGTAGATTGACCCCTGATTGTTGACCGCAAGATCCGAAAAGAAACCGAACCTTGCCGGGAAATTAATCTGCCGGATAAAGGTTTGATCCGGACCAGCAACAATCACCCGGTTAGCAAAGATATCCAGCAGATAGATATTGCCCGCACTATCAAGCTTGAAGCTTTTCGGAACTATTTTATCCGCGTCTGCCAAACCCTTGATAGCTAGCTTCCCCTGACTCTCACCAGCTGCATTCAATTTGAGAATGTTACGGGCCTTGGCGTCCAGCACGTATATATCGCCCAGCGCAGTCAATTGCACTGTTCGCGGTGAAGAGTCCGTCAGCGTCATTGAACTTTCCGGGCTGAACGTCTGATCCTGCAACTTAAACCTTACCAGTTGCCGGTTCCCGGTATCGGCCACCACGAATGACGTGTTGTTACAGGCAACCCCTTCCGGGTATTTGAGGCCCACCCCGGCACTGTCACTATAGATGGATTTAATATGCTTCAGCTTAACCGTTTCAGTCGCCAGCCCGGTGAGCGGAAACCAAAGACAAAAGGCTGTAATTATAATCAGAATATTTCGCATGATCTATCTCCGATACTTGGTGTGACACTGAACACACAGACTTTGCACATCAGCGAAATGCAGGAAGCTCTTGTATTCAGTCCCATGAGTCCGGTGACAACTCAGACATTGAAGCCTGAGGTTGCTGTTACGCGGGTCAACAACCTTGTCGCCTATCGGGTGAGTTGAGTGGGTCTGCCAGTCGTGGCACTGACCGCAGACTTCGACCGTTTTTGCCTTATTCAGCAGAAACATATTATCCGAAGCATGTGGCGAGTGGCAGGCCGTGCAATTACCCGAACTGATCGGCTGGTGCTTGGTAAATGAGCGCTCCTGGCGTGCAATGGTGTCGGCGTGACACTTCCCACACACCTGGATCATCGGTTTGCGCAGCAGGCCCTTGCTGTTTGAAGCATGCGGGGTGTGACAGTTAATGCAACCGGTCCTGTCCACCAGGGGCCAGTGCACACGGTCTTTACTGAAGGCGGTGTTGATCATGTCGTAATGACAGCCCTGACAGATTTCGAAACCATTTTTTTTCAGGCCAAACGGATTGGCCGAATCAGGCTCGTTATGGCACTGATTACACATCTGATTGCTGACCGGATTGTGGATAACATCAGCCAGAATCGCTCCAGAATTAGAACCGTGAGGATCGTGACAGGAGGTGCATCTCCCCTTTTCGACCGGGTAATTCATATGCCGCTTTTTAAAGCTGCCACTGTTTGTTTTATGGCATTTCAGGCACAAAGCAGGCTGCTCAGTCTTCAAGAGTTTGGCGTTCTTCTCCGAAGCATGGGGGGTGTGACAGAGCAGGCAGTCCTTCTGCACCGGCGCGTGTTTATACTTATTCGTCGCGATGCGCTCACCCAACTCCTTGTGACAACTGAAGCACAACTCCTGGCCAGCCTTGATCAGGTTGGATGGATTATTGGAAGCGTGGGGATCATGGCAGGCAACACACTTTCCTTCAGCCACAACCTGATGAACACTGGTCGCTTTTTTCGGTACCATATTGTCATGACAGTTGTAACAAAGAAGATTCGCATCAGCATCCAGAAGGTTGTCGTGGCCTGAGGCATGCGGATTGTGACACCCGGTACACTCACCTTCCGTGAGCGGAGTATGGACATACCTGGCTTTCAGCTTATCTGAAAAAGCCGTGTGGCAAGTCAGGCAGATTTTCCCCATAGCACCTGGTTTGAGGTTGAATTTCCCCTCGGCCCGGCTGGCTACAGGTACGAGGATCAGAACCAGACTTGCCAGAACAATAAATGTGGCGAGTTGTCGGAATTTCATAGTGAACACCCTTTACTCCTTCCCGGCAATATGGCACGCATCGCAGGACTTAGCGGCGAAGGGGGCGTGCATAACAGGCTTGAAGAACTTCGGATCCTTCGATGAATGTGGATCGTGGCAGCTGATACAATTCATATCGTCTGCTGCAATCGACAGGTGGGCCTTCTGAAAACTTACCTTGTCGAACCCGTGACATTCGCCACACAGCGATTGCAGAGGCTGATCCAGCAACCGAGAACCTTTTGAGGCATGTGGCTGATGACAGCGCAGGCAATCCCTGGCAGCAGGAGAATGAACTTTTTCTGACGCCATCTTTGCTTTCAGTCCAGTATGGCAGTTCAGACAAATATCAGGCGTTTCAGCCAACAATAACGATTTTAATTTGGACAGGTGCGGACTATGACATTCGGTGCACTTGCCCGCGGAGACTGGTGCATGCCTATCCGCAGCGGTAGCAATGCTTTCTGCCAGATCACTGTGGCAATTGAGACATAGAACCTTCTGCGGTTCTGTGGTCATCCCTTTGTTGTCACTGGCGTGGGGATCGTGACAGGTCAAGCAGTCATCATCAACATAGGGTTCGTGCAGTGAAGCCGCAGAGTCTTTAGGAATCGAATCCTCGTGGCACTTGGAGCACAGTTCCTTGCCAGTAGCCTTGAGAAGTTTTTCATTGTCGGAGCCATGACCTTGGTGACAAGCAATGCACTGCCCACCCTGAACCGGGTTGTGAATAATGGTCTTCTGAAACTCACCCTGAAGTCCGGAATGACAGCTGTAGCAGACGGTATCGGCACGATCGGTCAAAAGGTGCTCGGCGCTTGAGCCGTGCGGGTTGTGGCAGCTGAGGCACATGTTCTCCTTAAACGGAGCATGCTGGTGCTTGTTCTTCGCACCGTCCTCTTTTGTCTTGGCGTGGCAGCCAAAACAGAGTTCCCCCTCCGGCTTATTAACCAGCCCTTTATAGGCGGCGGAGTGCGGAGAATGGCAGGAGAGACAGCCCTTTTCGCTTTGCAGCGGCGCGTGCGGAAAGCGAATAATATGGCTGGTATCTTCATGGCAATTAAAACAGAGCTTGTTGCCGGCATTCAGCAGCAGGGTTTTCTGTTCAGAGGCATGCGGGTTGTGGCAAGAGAGGCAGTTACCTTCCTTGAATGGCTCATGTTTAACGGCCCCGTTCCCCTGGATTGACCCGCTATCGTGGCAGCTCAGACAGAGCTCATTGGCGGGAGTATTCAAGCCGAAAGGCTTAGCCGAATCTGCAGCATTATGACAGGCAGAACATTCCGCTTCGGCGACCGGGCTATGGAGACTGGTCTTGAGCAGGTTGGGATTTTCAGAACTGTGCGGATCATGACAGATGGTGCACGATTTGGCGGCGACCGGATACCCGCCATGAGACTTTTTGAAAGCTGATTTATTCTTGTCATGGCAGGAAAGACAAAGTTTCCCGGGTTCCATGGTGAGCAGGTTCGCCTCCTTCGAATAATGGGGCTGATGGCAGACCCGACAGCCTTTGTCCTGAATGATCCCGTGCACGACCTTGCGGGTGAAGTTATCCTTTTTATGGCAGGTGAAGCAGATGCCTTCACCTTCGGAGACCAGCAGATTAGGCGCGGAGGACCCATGCGGGTTGTGACAGGTGGTACATTTCCCGCGCCGCAGGGCGGTATGCACGCCGACCTTCTTGTCCAGATTGAAATCCTCTTTCTTATGGCAACGGAAGCAAAGGCCGTTGCCATCCTCAACCAGTAACAGTTTGCCGACGATGCCGTGCGAAAGGTGACAATCCTGGCATTTCCCCTCCTTGACCCCGGGGTGCAGATTTTTCAGTCCGAGGTATTTTTTGGCGAAATCGTCATGGCAGTCTGCGCATTCTTTCTTCTTGAATTTTCGCGCGGCATAGCTTGTGTCGGGCCAGGCCATTTGCACGGCCAGAAGGCAACAAAGCAACAACACACACCCAAATAGGGTCTTCATCAGACCAGAGTTTTTTCGCATCATGAATAACTCCATTCATTGAAACTTTTCAGAACCTGACCAGTCAGCCTCGTCAGCAATTACAACTATTTCTGTACCAGAAAGCTTTCGGTTTCATAAGCAGCCTTAAGTTTGGTCACCCAATCAGCCAGCGCGTCATTGATCTTCTGACCATAAAGAATCCGCCCGACCTCCTGACGGACCTCCTCGTAGGGTTTGGCAACAGAGGGGTAGACGCTTTCAACCTGCAGGGTATAAAAAAGCTGGTCCGGTCCGGCGTAAAGATAATAATCGCCCTGCTTGGCCTGACCCACCAGCTTTTGCAGATCTTCCGGGAGGGCAGTTGCCGCCAGCAGGTTGCCATCAAAGGTAAGAATATTCTTGTCCGTCGTATCAGCCAGTCCTGTCGCGTTGGACGAAACCCACTTGAAATCACTGCCGGCCTTAAGTTTACGCAACGCGTCTTCGGCTCTGGCTTTATCGTTAAAGATCAGACTCTTCATTTTGAGCATCATCGGAGAAGCGTAGGTTTCAAGATTGTTGAAGTAATATTTCCTGGCATCCTCATCGCGGACGGTCAGCCCCGGCACCACCGCTTTGTTGACAAAGGCTTCAAACAGCAAGCGCTCCTTGTTCTCTTCAACTGCGGCGATATAGTTCTTCTGTTTGTCGATCCCCTGGCGTTGCGCCTCCATCCTGCCGGCAACAGCCACTTCCTTGTTGTAAATCAGGTCATCTTTCTGGTTATCCATCTTTTTGGCATCAAGGGTGATATTCGTCCCGTGGAACATAGAAGCTTCAAGCTCTTTAGCCACCTCAGCGACCGTAATGGTGACCTTCTCCTTGCCGTCAGTGATGGTGGCCAGAGGACGCTTATCCTCTTTTAGCTGCGCAAATATTTCCGTTCCTTTAGCTTGCGGTTTTTTGCTCATGATTTTGCCAAAATCGAACGAAGTCATGACTTTCTCATCGGTTTTCGCATATTTTCTCACCAGAGATTTCAGGTACTTCATCTGTTTTTCACGTGATTTTTGCTGAAACAGAGTGTTCGCCGCCTGATCACGAACCTGCGGATCGTCGTAGACTTTTTTATCCTCGAGCCGGAAGATCAGGAACCCCTTCTCGGCCTGGAAGATATCGCTTACCTCTCCTTTTTTCATTGAAAAAGCCGCCTTGGCGACCGAGGGGAACAGGTCGATCAACTTCATGTAATCTGAATTTTCTCCACCTGCGGCCTTACCGGAAGAGACCTGCTGGTCCGCGAGTATTTTAAAATCACCCCCAGCTCTGTAGGCCTTCAGAAAGGCTTCGGCGTCAGGTTTCTCGTTGAATTTATAGGTCAACAGTTTGGTCTCGATGGCCATCTTCTGATACAGCGCATCTATCTCCTTCTCGTCCAGCTTGACATCCAGAACCTGTTGCGCGAGGAGCTGTTGAATCAGGGTGGTCAGGGCAAAACTGTCCATCTGGGCGCGCACTTCCGGGGTGCGGTCAAAGCCGATATTGAGCGCCTCCTGCTCCACCAGCTTGACCTGGATCAGGCGGTCGAGAGCCTTGAAATAGTCCTGTTTACCCGCAGCTTCGGAACCGGCCATCTGATTGTGCATATTGGCCAGGGTCATGGCGAATTTGGCCATAGTGATCGGTTCGTCATTGACCATGGCGACCGGAGTATCGGCATACTTTGCAGAGAACAGGGGAATATTCCGGACCACCATCTCCCCCCTGGCGCGCAGCGGAACGGTCAGCTCCTTCAACTCCACAGGTACTGACGGCACCTTGGTATCGGCGGCCTGGCCCCCTCCTCCGAAGGCAAATCCGCAAACAGAAGTAGCTGCAACCAGAATCAAAGCAGAAACGAGGTGACAGAAATTTCTTAACATAGTGACATCCTTTTCCTCCGAAATCGCGAAACACGATTCGGCAAGAGGCGGCGCGCGAGCAACCGCATTATTCTTCCAGCAGCTTGATTGCTGCCTGTGTCATGAGGCTGGTCAGTTCCTGAGTGCTCGATATTTTTCCAAGGTCGAACAGATAAACGCCATCTTTTCCAGTCGCATAACTGTGAGAAGTCCAGACGACTTCTCGGGTGTGTCCGTCAAAAGCCTGTAGGGAGAAATCTACTTTGCTTTCGCCGATGGCGTCCTGATAATCAAAAACTTTTCCCGACAGGATGATATCGGCCCCCAGAACGCCGGCGTCGGCCAAAATATCCGAGGTCGCCAAAGATGGTCCGGACTGCAAGATCATCCGATAGCGCAGCAGAATCTCCCTGATCATTCCGGGTTCAAACACCTCGATATTTTCATAGCGATAAAGCTGCTTCAAGGTGTTCAGAGTCACAATCTTTTCCGCGTGCTTGCGCGCGTTGACATTTAAAAATGGGATTAAAGCCAACCGGATTTTCCTGGTCGGATCAAACGATGATGAGCGAAAACTGAATTGCGGATTATACCTGGCCTTTCTGGAACCAAGGGCGTTCTCCGCGGTACCCGAAGCCCCATTTATCAGTCGTACCTGTTGATCCGGGGTATGTCGAAAGCTGGGATCCTTGGCGGCCAGATAGGACTGAAAGGAAGTGATCAGTTTACCGATCGCCTGATTAAGCAGAGCATGCATGTCCTTTATTTTTCCAAGGCCCAACAGACCCGCAGCCTCATCTCCTGATAACCCGATGCTGTCCATCCAGATGATCCGGGGCTCGGGCCCGGTGGTCACCAGCCGCGAAAACAGGGAGATACGCAGCGGCGGGGTTTCATGCCAGGTCTCGAGCGACGTAATGAACACCGCCTCAGTACCAGTTTCCTCACGTAACGCAGCGGCTAAGGCCGCATCGATCCCCCCGGAGTAGCGCATACGATGGGCACGCATGAACTGTTCAAGTTTTTTCTCACCGAGCAGTGGCAGTCGGCCATTTAGTTGGTCGCTGAACTCAGAAACTATCTGCTGCAATGGGGCTTTGCCGTCTGTCAGATTCTCGATCGGCAGAAGTGCAACGCGACTGGCAGGAGTAATGACCGGGGTGATTTGATAATCGTCTGACCAGTCACTCTCCACCAGATGATTTGCGGAATCCAACACCCTGACCTTTACCCGGTAATGACCTGCTTTAGCTGGAGACCAGTTCCAGCGTGGCGCCCCCCCCTGCTGTTCAATTGCCTCGACACCGTCCCTGATTGTTCTGAATTCACAGGTGACGTCCCCGATGCCACCTGAAATTTTCGCTCGCCAGTAGAGACCCTTCTCCAAAGTCGGTTGCGGTGACAACAATGAAGAGGTGAGGGAGTCAAGGGCCAGGGGCGTCCGGATCTCCTTCCAGTCGGACCAATCGCTCTCTTTCTTGTTGCCGAGCCTGTCAATGGCAACGGCACTGACTCGGTAGTACCCGGGTTTTTCTATCCGCCAGAGCCAGACAGCTTCTGAACCTTCCTGAACCTGATCTGGCTGGCCCGCTATCTCCTCGAACAGGAAACGAATGGTTCTCTTTCCGACCCCACCAGAAGCACGGGTTTTCCAACGGACCTGGGTGCCAACAAGATATTGCTCCGCAGGGTTATTCGGTTCAGGTACAGAAACAATCAGAGGGGGAACAATCTGGTAGGAGGGTGACCAATCTCCCTGCAACTGGTTACCGAGGCTGTCTTTGACCATAACGCGTGAGCGGCAATCCCCAGCTTCAAGCGGACGCCAGGACCAGCTCGCGCTCAATCCCTCCTGAACAGTGCGCGCCTCATCTCCATTGCACGCCATCTGAAACCGATAGCTCTTCTCCCCTACCCCTCCGCTCACCCTGATATTCCAGACGACAGGCATGGTCTGTGCGGCCTGCGGAGAAGACCGATCGGTAGAAAAAGATCTAATCTGAAGTTTTGGCTCGATTCCGAAGGGCGCCGACCAGTCACTTGAAACCTGATTTCCCAAGGCATCGGACATCAGTGAACGCACCCGGTAAACACCAGCTTCTACCGGTTGCCAGCTCCAGGTCGAAGCAGGGCCGCTCTGCATGGTGATTACCTTACCCGCGTCCCGCGCCAACTCGAACATATAGGTCCTTGCCCCCACCCCGCCGCTGGCGTTCACCGTCCAGGGAACCGCCACGGTCGCAACCATCTGCGGAGCAGAGATTCCTGCAATCGGGGCTTCAATGCTCAGTGGTGGTGCGACCCTGTAGGGATCAGCCCAGGCACTGACAGCTTGATTGCCACGCAAATCTGTGACCCACACCCTGACCTTGTAATCGCCAGCCTCAGCCGGGGCCCAATTCCAGTCGGATAAAGGCCCCGACTCAAGCGTCTGTTGATCGCCTCCATCACGCGACCACTCAAACTGATAGGAGAGAGGCACCACACCGCCGGTCGCGCTGGCCACCCAGGTAATCGGTTTTGTCAATGCGGCTTGCGGCGCTGCTTTGTCAGGCACCGGGGCCTGTACCCTCAGCGACGGTGCGATTTTGAAAAAACCATACCAGTGACTTTCAACCTGATTTCCCTGGAGGTCTTCAACCAAGACCCGAACCCGGTAACTCCCGGGCTCGGTAGCAGGCCAGATCCAGTTCTTCGCCGCCCCTGACTGTACAATTTCAGAAGGTCCACCCTCAGGCTCGAACTCGAAATGCACAACAGGTTGACCAACACCGCCGGTTGTTGTAACGGTCCAGGTCACTGGACCGGTCCCGGCCATCTGAGGGGACGGCCTGTCGACAGATATTTTTTCCACTGTCAGGGCCGGGACAATTTCGAAGGGCTGAGACCATTCCCCAAATTCGGTATTACCACGCACATCGCTGACCAGGGTCCGCAGTCGATAGCTGCCCGCAGCCTGTGGGGTCCAGGCCAGGATCCCAGCCGGTGCCCCGATAAACCCGGAAGTCGTTCCATTTTTTTCGAGCTCAACATCGTAGGTCAGGGGGGCGACACCGCCGCTGGCCGCGATACGCCAGACAATCGGTCCGGTTCCGGCCATCTGCGGGCTGGTTTTGTCAACGGTTGAACCCTCCAGCAACAGAGGCGGGACGATCACATAGGGAGCGGACCACTCCCCCTCCGACCAGTGCCCTGCTTCGGCCCGGGCACTCACCCGGACCCGGAAAGTTCCGGCCGTGTCGGGACACCAACGCCACTCAGACGAACTCCCCTTCTGAACCTGCGCGACCCGGCCGTCCTCGTTCATCAGTTCGAACGAAAACTGCGCTGCCTCCCCGATATCGGTTGAGACGACCTGCCAGGTCACAGCGCTGCGCTCCATAACCTGGGGAGCAGGCAGATCAGCGACGACCTGAAAGACCGGCAGCAGGCTCGCTTGCGGCTCGGCGGACGACTGCAGCTGACGTGCCCCTGAGTTGTTGGACAAAATCAGCACGAGCAGTATAATTCGCCAGATTTTATTCAAAAAGCTGGTCGAGAAGATCATTAATCACCTGTGTCGTCACATCGTTCATCGGTCGGCCACCACTCCCCAGCATCCGATCCGCCATGCTGATCCCTCCTTTGGTTGAAGAGGCCGACCAGACCGTCGTGCCGTTCTGGGTCTCGACCATCTGCAGGCTCAACGAGACCAGGTTGGCTTCGGCCGAGCCGGAGCGGACCGTGCCATACTCCCTGAGCACACCGGTGATGACCGCGTCGACCTTCAGAATGTTTTTCAGTTTGGTGATCTCTTCGGTCGTCGGTGTCTGCGGACTGCGCATACCGACCAGGGCGATACCACGCTTCACTTCGCCGGTCGGCAGCACGTAGATCTGCTCCGTGGTCAGGAGCATCCCCATGAAGACGTCCCTGACCCGCTCCGCGGCCTGATCGTCCGCTGACAGATTCTGAAACGGCAGAACGGCCACTGTGTGCACCGCACTGAAATCCATCTGCGCGTTGGTGTAATCGTGAACTGAACTCATTGAACCGCTGCAGCCGGCCAAAAGGAGCAGCAAACAAAAACCCAGCGGGATATTCATCAGAAGCCTGTTCCATTTCATGTGCGTAACCTCTTGCTGAAAGGGGGTAACTCCGCGATTTGTCATTACTTTGAACCCGGGAACTCCTTTTCCAGAATCAAACACGAACCTTAATAAAAAACTCGAATCCCCAAACTGAAATTTTCAAACGCCACAATTTCGGACTGATCTTCCGTTTCTCCCTTCAGATATTCCAGTGTCAGCAGGGTCTTGCGATTGAGCTGCCAGTGCAGCGAAGGAGAAAACGTCCAGATTTTTTTGTCATCGGTGTTCTGGGTCCGACCATAGGTCAGGGAGATGAAGAGAGTGCCATCGCGGAACGGCGACCAGTTGACAAAATACTTCTGCTCGGCGGTTGATTCGTGTATCTCACCGGATTTATCGGTAAACGACAGATCCGCAGACAAGCTGATCGCCGCAGTGGGCACCCAGGTCGCAATCAGGCGCCCATCCTGATCGTGTGCTTCCGCCTTGTCTCCGCCATGAACCCAGGATGCTCCATAAGAAAGGGTATAATTCATCCAGCTATTGGGAATGATGTTGCTGCCGACCCTCAGAAAAAATGTGTCGATATCTGAAGAATCAGCAGGATGTTGCAGGCTGTAGCCATTATCCAGATACATGCTCCAGCCTTTATAGAGATCCAGATTGTTGCGCAGAAAAACCGCGTGACTGTCGCTGGTGTGGGAATCAGCATCGGTCAGTTGGCTAAAGCTGTAAGTCAGGTTCTGATTGAAGGTATCCAGGTACCTGGCCGCCAGCGCCACAGAAAAGGTATCGTCAATACTGGAGGTTTTGCCGTTCTCCCAGCCCTCGGTATGCTGAAGACGCGTGTTGCCGACGAACACCTTGCTGAAGATGTGGCTCAATCTGACACCGGCATTGACCAGGGACGACTTCTCGCCCAGTGGTTCCGAGCTGCGTTCACGGTATAGCAGGTCGTAACCGGTCGAGGTCTTGTCGGTCATCTTCCAGGTAGTCGAAAGGTCGCCACTCCAGTCCATTGAGCTGAAGGTCGAGGAATTTGGTGGCAAAGAACGCCGCGGAACCAGATCGGTAATCTGTAAATTTTCGCCAACCTGCACCTGCTGCGTGGTGACAACCTTGATGTAACGGGTTTTTATAGATAAAAATTTCAGATCAAAGGCGTTTCCGGCCAGGCTGGTACTCTGTTGAACACCGGAGACCAGACTCCAGTTTTCGGTTTCGGTATCACGGATATAGATCTGCCAGGGGAACTCGTTGCTGGTGTGGCTGCCAAGATCGGCAAACTTGACCTGCAGTCGATCGAGTGCTGTGGGTGTTCCGAAATCGAGGCCAAAACTGAGCTGCCTGGCGGCCAGCAGAGAATCTACCAGCAGATCGATAGAGCTCAGTACGAATCCAGCCTCCGGGTTACTGGTCGCCGGGCTTGCATCATCCAGCCTGCCGATAACAACACCGTTTGAGGCCGGTGGTACCAGCCGCTCACCGATCCCGGTAAAATCGACCTGCTGCCGTGCAGCGCGTAAGCTGCTGTTGAGGGAAACTCTCCCCTGTTGAAAGCTCCGCCCCAGACGCACCGACCCCGTGTCAGAATTCAACAGGGTCTTGAATTCCGAGATTTTATTCAAAGCATCTGCCGTCGTATGATCGTAGCTGAACTGGTAGTCCTGGTAGCTGTATTTGCTCCGCAGCTGGTAGGTGTCGGTCTTCTGATCGTTAGTTCGCGGAAGGTTGTAAACCAGATCGCGCGCGAAAACCAGATCGACCCGCGGCAATTCGACCGGGGTCCAGTGCAGGTCGGTACTGTAACTCTCGGTAAAATTCCGGGTCGTGACCGCAGACAAAAGACTCCGTTTTACCTCACTTTTCCGGTAACCGGTCGCAGCACGCAGCAACGGGGTCGTCAGTTGAAGATCAACCGAGGTCCGCAACGCGTTCTCGACCGAATTACCGTCTGAAACGGTGGGATCGGTCGAGCTATTCTTCGAATTATTCTGGTCGAACAGACCGCTGGTATTCAGCTTCAAGGTCGGGAAAATCTCCTTCTGGATTTCAAGGTTGTAAATCTGCGAAAAATTCCTCTGCTCAGAGTCGGTCTCAAGCAAGGTGTATTTATCGGTCTTATGGCTCCGATTGAGATCGTATTTCAGATCGGTGAGCAGACGCAGACTGTCAGCGGAGGCAGACCAGGAGCAGAGCAGCGTCCAACTGCATATCAGCGCAACGCAAATCAGGGTCCGCAGACTCTTCACGCCGGGCACCCTCACCGCTCACCCATGACCACAACATCATGGCTGCCGGCCTCAAGGGTCAGACGGCCCAACACTTTTTTGCTGACCAGGTCAAGTTTTATCAGAGTGCGGCTGTTTGGTTGCACGGCGAACAGGGCATTCTCCTCCTCGTCAATTGTGATCGCCTGCACCGGCTCGGGGTCCAGACTGAAGGCATCGACTGCGCTCAGCGAACGCGGATCAACCACCGCGATGCCGCCATCCTGTTTGCCGATGTAGATCAGTCCGGTTGAGCCATCAGCCTTGAGCGAAAGAGCCCCGTTGCCGACATAAATCTTTCTGGACGTCGTCAGCGAGGCCAGGTCGAAAACGGTCAGGTCGGCGGAAAACCGGTTAATCAGAAACAAGGTTCGGCCATCCCGACTGATCACCCCGTCCATTGGCGCCTCATTAAGGGGGACGGTGCGCTGAATCTGTCGGCCCTTAAGGTCGAGTACGGTGAGTGAATTATTGGCCAGGGTCACGTAGGCATGGGTGTCATCAGCCCCGGCAATCAGGCCATTCGGTTCTGAAAGGAGATTGATCCGTCCGGTCTCAAACAGGGATTGGGGATCAATCAGGCTGACGGTGTTGCTCCCGGGATTAAGCGCGAGGAGGGTTTTTCCGCCGGGTGTCAGTGCCAGCTTGCTGGGCTGATCGCCGAAGCGCAGGGCGACCCGTCCAAGCAGATTGCCAGTGTTCAGGTCAACCACCACGATCGCGTTCTCTCCGCTCAGCGCGACATAGAGCCAGCCGCGGGCCTGATCGAGCAGCAAATCCCGCGGCGTTTCACCCATGCGCAGGATGCCGAGCACTTCAACTGTCCGTTTATTGAAAACGGTCAGACTGCTAGCGCCACTATTACTGACGAAGCCCTTGAGGTTCAGCAGCACCCTTTCCGGCTGCCACAGGGAGAACCGCGGCGTGAAAATCGCGCCGTCTGTGATCAGGCGGTCGGCCGCCAGAGACAGATAGAGGATCTCGCTCTGGTCTTTGCTAATCTGGAAAGGATACTCAACAGTTAAACGTTCTGGAGGGGGGAGTAGATTGATCTGACCTTCTTCTCCGAGCAGCTCGACGGCGGCGATGCGCAGGGCAAGGCCGCGGTAGAGACCAATCGGCAAGGAAACACCGCTCAGCTTCGTCTGGGCGTCAATCAGGTCATCGGCTACCAGCGGGTTCAAAGCCAGTGGCAAGGCGATTTCCCCGCCATCCACGCGTAAAGCGACCAGCTCTGCCAGATGAATGGTCAGGCGATGGGCCTCCTGCGGGAGAGGCTGCAGAAACAGGGTCAGGTTATCCAGCGCGGCTTTTGGAGCGGTCACCGCTGGCACCGCAAAGGAGCAGGCAACGAGAGACAACAAGCACAGACCGATCAGCAGATACTTCAGATCCCCGTGGTAATTTAATCTCAGCATAACTCCCTCAGGGCGTAGTGGAACCATGGCATTTTTCACAGAATGATCCTTGCCCGCTGCCAAACTCCAGGGCGATATCGCGGCCGTAATAGCTGGCATATACGTCACCGGCCGTCCCCCCCATATCACCGACCTTCGGGTGGGAGTCGACCAACAGAACTGCATTGAAATCCCAGCGACCGGCCTTGGGGAAGGCCGAGGCGTGGGCACGATGACAGGTCAGACACATGACAGTTGAGGTGACCTCCGGCCCCTGAGTGCTGTTCGGATCGAGCAGCTGCAGGTTGCTGGTACCTCGTTCGAAGGGAACAAACTGGAGGTAGGCGTTCGAAGCAACCCCGCTTAAATCTCCGGTCCGCAGATAGCTGTTGTAGGTCGAGACGAGTGCAGGTGTCAGCAGAGCGCCGCTCCCGGAAGGATGCACAAAACTGCTCCCGGCAACCTGATGAGCGTTGTGCAGCAGATCGCCATGGCAGTTTCCACACCACTCACTCATCCCCGCACCGTAGGCGACATGGGAGCTGTCGGTCTCTTCGAATCGGTTGACGCTGCTCTGCCGCGCAGCCGGCGCATTGGCCTGGAAAGCCGGTCCGTTGGCAGGGGTGTAACGGGAATCGCCCAGCAGACGGTAATTGCCGTTCACACCGCCAATATCGACCACGTCACCATAAGAGCCGGAACGGGTGATCGGCAGACTCCCCCGCGGGGTACCGCCGCCAACCTGACCGTGCGGGTCATGACAGCTGGTGCAACCCAGGGCGGCCGAAGGGAAACTCCCGCCAGGCGAGGTGGACAAAACCGGGTCAGAGAGTAAACCGTAATCTATGGCGACAATGTTATGGCCATGGTCGGCCGCCGGGCTGCTGCCGTCCAGCCAGCTGTAGCTGCGGGTCAACCAGTAAAAATCTCCGCCGGGAGTAAGCGCCGAGCCGTCCGGGCTGAAGACCGATGGGCTATTGGGGCCGCCGGCACCAGCGTGGCAGTTGAGGCAGATTGAACTGGGGTCGGAACTCAGCAGCAGTTGCTGACTGCCGGGCTTGGCGCTATGCATCGAATGACAACCGTTGCAATTCCCGACGCCACCTTCATGAAACCCCTGGGCGGGACAAGTCAGAGCACTGCCGATCAGCAGACCAAAGACACAGGCCGTACACAGATTCAGAATCAGGCGCTGACTGCAAATGCGAAATGTCATGGAATAAGGGGATCCCTTGCAAGGCAAGCTGGGAACTGTAAAACGCCATAGCACCCTCAGCAAACAGCAACACGGCACACGCAAAACTTAGCAAGCCGTATGCCAGCATCAGCTCCAGAGTTAATAATCAATACAATCAAATACTTATGAAATCATGAGAGGATAAAAAGGGTATTTCAGGTGGTAACTTAGATAGATCAAAATCTGAAATCTGGGAAAATTCCCAGATTTCCCTGTAGCGCATGAAAAAGGCTGGCGGTGCTTTTGCACCGCCAGCCAGGATTTTAGCAATCGGTTCCGGTCAACCGATGATCAAAAGACTTAGTCTTTCGCGTGGCATTTGTTACACAACTGACGCTGATACTGACCATATTCGGCGACGATATCAATTTTAACACCATTTTTGTAGTAGGGTGCAGCGGTAGCAAATGTACCGAGTTGAACTTGATTCTGGACGATTGATGACTCCTCCATGAAGGCGACCTTGTTGTCCCAACGAAGAGCGTTGTCGAAGGCCGAAGCATGAGCGCGGTGGCAGCTGAGACACATTACCCTGGAATTGCCGTCGGCACCGTAGGTTGAGGTCTCATCAAGTAGATCGCCGCTGGCGACATTACGCTCGAAGGGGACCAGCGCGTCGTAAGAGCTAGCTACAACGCCGCTGTAGTCGCCAGTTTTAACATAAGAATTATAGATTCCATCAAAACGACCCTGGGTAACGGGCCCGGTCGGGTGCATGTTTGCGGTGTCATTAAAGGATGGGTGACAGCTCAGACACCAGCCGGACATCCCCTTACCGTAGTCAACTGAATTGGAAGTATAGCTGTCAGCCCGCGCGATCGGAGCCGCGGCGGTGATGGCCTTGTAACCGGCGGATCCCAGGAGACGATAGTTGCCCAAAATCGAGCCATCAGTGGGCGCTACGTCTCCGTAAGAACCTGAAGCGGAGATCGGAGCTGAACCGCCAGCAGTGCCACCAGCGACCTGACCGTGGGGGTTGTGGCAGCTGGTACAACCCAGGGTGTTGGCGGGTATCGAACCACCAGGACCAGTGACATTTGTCCCATCAACCGCAAGGCCGTAGTCGAGAGCGATAACATTGTGACCACGGTTGTCAGTGCCTGCTTTTGCATCCGGGATACCATCATGGTTAGTATCTACGAGATAGTCCATAGCAGTTTTAAGCCAGCCGAAATCTCCACCAGCCTTGGTATTGGTGCCGTCGGCGCTGTCGACTTTGTATCGGCCGGACCCTTCGTGGCAGTTCAAACAGGTGGAGCTGGCATCTGAACCTTTCATCAGGTCAGCAGCAGTGGCAGAACCTTTTCGTAAATTGTCAGCCGAGTTGTGCATTGAGTGGCAGCCGTCGCAATGTGCGACGCCGCCATCGTGAAACGCAAAAGCGGTTCCACCGAGTAGGAAAAAGCTAGCAAGCAGGGCCAGGATCATCTTCGTTTTCATTTTGTTGTAACCTCCTGTTTAGGGTGCTGTGGAATTAAATACCAGCCAGACCGGACTGCGCTGGTAAGCTGCGTTAATCTCTGCAGAGACCTAAGGCAAGCGACATGCCAAATTTAATGTTTATATTTTCCCGTTTAATTTCAATAGCTTGGAGTGTTTTTTAAAAATTTGAAAAATTTCCCCAGAGGTTAGATTAGGAAAATTCCAAGGCCACATACCGAAAAATTCCCAGATTTGGCAGAAATTCCAGAGGTCCTCACACGGATCTGAAGTGTCAGAAGGACAAGAAAATCATAAAAAGAAAAAAAGAAGGTTAAAGCAGGACAGCGCGTTATTGCGGGCAGAAGAAAATTCCGGGTCGCACGGCGAGAGTGTTGCCTGGCGTACGATGTATACACTCTGGGAGGCGGTGCCGCGGTGGCTAAGAATGGGAATCTTTGCTCAAAATTAAAAGGGCGATCAATCAGAAGTTTTAAAAGGAGGTATTTGAAAAACTGCTTATTGAGATGTGCCAGGTTGTTCAGGCGCGGGGTTGTCAATCCGTATTTGATAGACCCCAACCCCTTTGTTCGCTGCCTGAGACACATAGACCTGTGCGCTCTGCTGATCAAGCACCAGATCATCCGGGACGATCATATCTTCCGGGCGTGAGCCGCGATAGCCAAACTCGCCTAAAAATTCGTAGCCCCTCGAAAAGATCATCACCACCGAGCGTAAGCGATCCGCCACATAGATATTTCCATGGTCATCGCTGGTGACCCCAGATACGACGCCGAATTTTCCCGGCCCACTTCCGGAGACACCGAAGCTGTCCAGGGTTCCGTCCGGTTTTAGAATGAACACAGAAAACAGGGTCGGGACAGTCAAATAGAGACTGCCGTCAACACCGACGCAAAAATCGCTCCCCGAAAGCTCCTGTTCTTTTTTCTTCTTGTCCGGTTCGCGCTTCCGGCCAAGCGCGGTGATCTTGTCACGCAGATCGTAGGCGTGCAGAAAACCGCCGTCCGCGGCAACCTCGACGATGCGTAGTCCTCCGGGTTCAAACAGATAGAATCGCCCGTCACGATATTCGAGCAGCTCCGGTCCAAAATTCCGATAGTCTGGGGGCAGGCCTTTTAATCTCAGGGTGGATTGCAACTCGCCGCGAAAGTTGAGTATCTGCAGACTTTGCGCAGTAAAATTTCGCGGTAAAAGATAGATGTCCCCCGTCTCGGTGACGGCGATGTCCGAAACAGATGCCACTCCTGACTCGTCACTCGTGACAAAGATCTGCATCCCCTGTGCATTATAGATGCGCAGTTCGTTTGACCCGGGGATAAGGGTATAGACCTCATGGTTCTTAGGTTCAATCGCCAGCAAGGCCCACTGAGAAGGCACAACGCCAGAAAAATCCGACAACATATACAGGAAGCTGGCATTCAGCTTAGCGCCCGAACGTTCGCTTTTCTGCAATGGGGTTGCAGGCACATAAGAAGCGCTCAGACTCAAACAAAGGAGGAGTCCGAAGATAATGCTCAATTTATAGCGGAGGATAAAAATATTCATGTAGCAACCAGATTAGCAACCAACATGCCATTTCCCATTATGATCAAATGCCCTGCCAATTCACTGTCTTCTCCAAGGATTATCGTCATTGTTGGTCACTTTTTCCCAGACACGCAAATCTGTATTAACGCACATAAAATTAAATGTGGGAAAATTCCCAAATTTATCTGGTAAAATTCCCACATTGGTTTTCTCGATGAAAACCAGCCCAAGATTTCTGTATCAATCTCTGCGCTGAGTTCGCCGCGTTGAGGGTCTGAATTTAGGACTAATGCCCGAGCTAATAAGTCGCTGGAATTTGGAATCAGGCTGAAACAACAGCATCGGTAGCAAGCGGAAAAAGCTGGAACGACTTTTGCTCTAATCTTTTGACATTCAATTCAATGCAATATAGAGCGACAGGAGCCAATGATGCATGCAGCCCCCTTCAAAATACTGGCTGTCGACGACGAAAAACTCCTCCTCTGGGCGCTGGAGCGCGCCTGCGAAGGCCGAGCCCTCGATATCAAAACGGTCGTTACCACTCAAGAGGCTCTGGCCGAAATTGAACGCTGCCATTATGACCTTTTTCTGCTCGACTTTGACTTGCGCGACCCAAGCCGGTTGGAGCTGCTGAAAGCCATCGACACACGCTGCCCTTATGTGCCGATCATCATCATGACCACAGCCGACATGAAGTCCTGCGAGTTGAACGACGCAGTCAGGGCGGCACGCAAGCATGGCGCCTGGCACCTGATGGAAAAGCCCTTCAGCCTTGACAGAATGCTGAGTTTCATCGAGGTCATTTTTCTGGATCACGGCAAGGTCAAGCTCTGTCTGAACGATCTGGCGCACAATTTTGATAACGAAAAACGCCTGAAATTTCGCCGCTCCCACGTGCAGTCGGTGGAGATTTCGTTTACCTCAATCGTCGACGGGGAACAAAAAAAAAGCTTTACCACAGGGATTCTTACAGATGTCAGTGATTGCGGCCTTGGCCTGCTGACCCACGCGCCGCTGAGGCAGAACCAGGTGATCAATCTTGGTGAATCCATGCACAATCAGAGCGGGATCGTCGCCTGGAGCTGCTGGATGGAAGACCAGACCTGCCGAGTCGGAGTGAGTTTGTACTGAACCCTCGCCTCGTACACAGGTTGTTTAATCCGTTTATTTTTTATTTTAGCTGAACAGATGATCGGAGATTTCAGACACTTTAAAAAGATCACGACTTGGAAAGCCGTTTGGAATGTTTACTTAATCAAGGAGCAGGCAACATGTATACTTGGGGGAATCGCCAGCTTTATTGTATTCTTTTTTTCTGCTGCCTCTGTCTGCTTTTGCAGGGTTGCCAGCAAAGTATGGCTGACCAGCCTCCGAAGCAAAAGCCCCGGACATTTCGTATTGGTCTGAGCCCGGAACTTAATCTATTCGAACAACAAAAACTCTACCAGCCCTTGCTCGACTATCTTTCTTCTGAACTTGGTGCCCATTTCGAAATTGTCAGCCTGCCCGGCTATAGGAACATGCTCGATAATTTCCACAAACTTGCCCTGGATGGAGCCTTTATGGGGAGCTTCAACGGGGAGATGGCGATCGAACAGTTGGGCGCAGAGCCGATAGCGCGACCGCAATACCTTGGGGGGGCGTCAACCTATTACGGCATTGTCTTCGTAAAAAAGGGGAGTGGTATTCGTAATGCCGAAGATATGCGCGGGAAGCGGATGGTGTTCGTCGACCGGGCCACGACCGCTGGATACCTTTTGCCGCTTGATTTTTTTGCTAGCCTCGGCATTGCCGACTATAAAACCTGGTTCCGCGAAAGCTATTTCAGTGGCAGTCATGAAGATTCAATATTGGATGTGCTGAATGGGCAGGCGGACGTCGGTGCGGCCAAAAATACGGTATTTTCACGCATGTCCGCAGCGGACAAACGCATTTCGGAAGGGTTGGAAATTCTTGCGACCTCACCACGTGTCCCGTCCAACTGCCTTATTTTAAGAAAAGACTTCCCCCTTAAGGTTAAGCAACTCCTTAAACAGAGGCTATTAACTTTAAATCAAACGAGCGAGGGGCGCAGTATCCTGACAGCCTTAGGGTTCGAAGCATTTATCGAAACAACTGCCAACGATTATCAACCAGTTCGGGACTACGTAAAAAGTGTCGGTCTGGATCTACCCAGCTTCACCTTTTAGACCCGTTTAATTTCATTTCACGGTCTGACAATTGTTTGTAGTGAAAAACTGGCTTTTTAGCGTAAACAACTAAAGTGGCAACCTCCAGGGTAATAATCCATCTATGAAAAAATACGCCCTGCTCGGGCTCATCCTGATGTTGTGTTGTTTTATCGGTGGCGGGGTCTACATCATCAGCTCAATAAATGATGTCACCGGCAAACTCGAAAAAGTCATCTCATTTCACCGCGTCGAATTTTTGCGTGAAAAACTGATCAACGACATCAAAGTTACCCAGACCGATCTATTGCTGCAGGGCTCTCCCCATGAGTTTGATGTTGAAACAGCCGTTCAGCATGTAAATGCCATGGAGGAAGCGATCAATATCTGCTTTACCTGTCACCACCCACCTGAAACGACCAAACTTTTTACCAAGATGAAAGACAATATCAAAAAATATATGGCCCTGATCAGCAAGTCGTTAACCTTACACGCCGATCAGCCTCGCCTTGAAGCCGCGAAAATGGCGGCCTTTGCCCGCGGCGAAGCCGTCCTTAACGAGGTCAATACCCTGTCAATTGCCTCTGCTGATAAAATTTCGAGCCGGATTGATACTATCCGCGCTGATATTCACGCGACCAACACCTTTCTGATTGCCTGCGTCATTCTGGGTCCACTTGCGATTATTTTTATTACGGTTTTTTTCCTCAGGCGCTTCACGGGCTCAATTGACACCCTGGTGGAAGCCACTCGGGAACTCGAAGCGGGTGATCTGGAATACCGCATTAAAACTCCGCTGAAAAATGAGTTCAAGACTCTGGCAAGCCGGTTTAACAGCATGGTCGACTCGCTCAATACTGAGCGTCAAAAGTTTGAATCGGTACACACCCTCTATCAGACCCTGTTTGAAAGCGCCGGCGATGCCATCATGATTACCAGCCTGGAAGGAGCATCTCTGGGCCGGATCGTTTCTGCCAACACCGCAGCCTGCAACTTACATGGATATTCTATCAATGAAATATTGGGGATGAATATTGTCAAGCTGGTTCCGGAGCATAAGGAAGAACGTTTCAGAGAGAGGATGAAAGCGGCATTAAACGGGGAATGGACCCACTTGCGAGCCAAGAGAAAAAAGAAGAACGGCACCCTTTTTCCCGTCGACCTGAGTCTCGGCATGTTTCAACTGGACAAGCAGAAATACCTGTTGACCTTCTGCAAGGATATCAGTGAAACCTTGCAGGCCGAAGAAGAGCTGCAGCGCGCCAACCAGATGGCACTGGTGGGCCAGATGGCGGCGGGTCTGGCCCATGAGATTAAAAACCCTCTCGCCGGGGTCAAGGTGTCGCTGGATGTTTTGTCCGATGAACTGGAGCTGAAAGCCGAGGATAAAGATCTCTTTGCCAGGATCATCAACGAAATCAACCGGATGGAACGCTTACTCAAAAGCCTGCTTAACTACGCCCGGCCACCCATGCCTCAATTTGATCGGGTCGACCTCAACCAGCTGCTCGACAGTTCGATCAAAAATGTGGAAGTAACCGCGGCGAACGGAGCGCATAAAAAGATTTTGTTCGTTACCGATTTAGATCACGAGCTGCCACAAGTCGAAGCTGACCCTTCGCAATTGCAACAGGTCTTTCTGAATATCTACCTCAACGCGATTGATGCCATGGAGGACGGTGGCACGATTACCACGCTGACCCGCCTGGAGGGAGCAGAGGCTGTCCGGATTCAAATTTCGGATACCGGCAAGGGGCTGCCTGAAGCCGTACGTGAAAAACTCTTTACCCCCTTCTTCACCACGAAAAGCAAGGGGACCGGATTGGGTCTGGCCATCTGCAAACGACTTGTCGAGCAACATGGCGGCCGGATTGAAGTGGAGAGCCGAGTTGAAGAAGGTACGGATTTTGTCTGTTTCATCCCGCTGGTACAAAAATTCAGGGAGTAATCTATGAGTAACCATGGACGGATTTTTCTGGTTGATGATGATGAACTGATCATCTCCATGCTGGCCCGCTCGCTGCAGAAGGAGGGGTATGAAACCCATATGCTGAATTCTGCGGTTCAGGCGGTAGAAAAAATCTGCTCCTGGCAACCCCATGCCCTGTTACTGGATGTCGATCTGGGGGATGGTCCGAGCGGACTGGACCTGTTGGAGATGCTGCAGAAAGAGGAGATCGATTTCCCGGTGGTCATGTTAACCGCTGATGATTCGGCCGAGTCAGCGGTCAGGGCGATGCGTCATGGCGCGGCGGACTACCTTAACAAGCCGTTCAACATTGAAGAGGTCAAAATTGTTCTCAAGAAACTGTTGGCCAATTCCCGGCTTAAAAATGAAGTTCGCTACCTTAAAGAGTCATCCACCGCAGTTCTCGGCAGAACCTTTATCGGCGCGTCTCCCGCCATTCAGACCGTGCTTAAGAATACCCGAAAGATGGCAGAAGCCGGGGTGTCCTCGGTTCTGATCACCGGTAAATCCGGATCAGGAAAAGAGGTTCTGGCGCGTAATTTTCACCATTGGCGGTTCGGAAGTCAAAATGACTATGACAGCATCCCCTATATTGCCATCAACTGTACCGCTCTACCGGAAACCCTGATCGAAGGGGAGCTATTTGGTCACGTCAAAGGGGCTTTCACCGATGCCAAGACCGACAAGAAGGGCGTTTTCGAGCTGGCTGACGGCGGTACTCTATTGCTGGACGAGATCGGGGATATGCGCCTCGAGCTACAGGGGAAGCTCTTGCGCGCCCTCGAAGAACGGACAGTACGCCGCATTGGTGGCAAGGTCGACCAGCCGGTCGACGTCACGATCATCGCCTGCACCAATCGGGACCTCAAAAAAGCCGTCGAAGATGGCGCCTTTCGCGAAGATCTCTATTATCGACTGAATTCCTTTGCCATCCACATCCCACCGCTCAATGAAAGGGAAGAGGATGTTGTCGTGCTGGCCAGGCATTTTTTAAACGTATTTGCCGGGAAATACTCAAAAAAACCGGTCAAAAGTATCTCTAATGAAGCGGAAACACTGCTCAAAAACTATCCCTGGCCAGGCAATGTCCGCGAGCTGCGCAATGTCATAGAGAGGTGTGTCGTCATGGAAAACATGGAGACCCTGTCCGTGAACTGTCTGCCCCTCGACCTGGGCGGCAAAGAACAGCGGGTGAGAGAAAAACGTAAGAACTTTCAGATCATACTGCCGGAGAACGGTGTATCGCTGATAGACGTTGAGCGGGAATTAATGCGACTCGCGCTCGAACGAACCAGGAACAATATGACCCAGTCGGCCAAACTGCTAAAGGTCAGTTATGACACTTTCAGATATCAGGCCAAAAAATACGACCTGCTCTGACCCTTTTGGACCAGCATTATTCAAAACCCTTTTCCTATTCCCCACCCCTAAGCCCAGGATATACGCTGGGAACTCACCCATCTGGGCGGCCAGTCATTCTTTATAAACGAAAAAGGTCAGGGTTAAATCGACGACCTCTCTCAATCAACGCTATAATCGAACAACATGCCCAACATTTTATGAGGTTTATATGCTCAAATTTTGCGTGATCCTTTTTTCCTGTCTGTTGTTTCTCCCCTCCCCGCTCTGGGCTCTGGATCTTCAGACGCTGGTGCGCAAGGTGGAACAGCAATACATGGGCCGCTCATCGAAATCGCGTATGGAGATGAATATCCACTCCAAGCACTGGCAACGCTCACTAGTGATGGACGCCTGGTCCTTAGGTCGTGATCATTTTCTGGTGCGGATTATCGAGCCGGCCAAGGAGCGGGACGTCACGACACTGAAGGTCGACAGGGAGGTCTGGAACTATCTTCCCAAGGTCGACCGAGTGATCAAGGTGCCGCCGTCGATGATGGGTGGCGCCTGGATGGGGAGTCATCTCACCAATGATGATCTGGTCAAGGCCAACAAGATTGACGAGGACTACAATCTGAAGCTGCTGGAGGAGACCAAAGACCATCTGCTGATCGAATGCCTGCCCAAACCCGAAGCGGCGGTGGTCTGGGGTAAAATCATCTATGAAATCCTGTTGCCGCTCGAAGTTCCGGGTACGGTCGCCTACTTCGATGAAGAGATGGTCCGGGTGCGTGACCTGGTGTTCGATGAGGTGCAACAGATTGATGGACGCAACATCCCGCTGCGCATGACGATTCAGCCCGTGGATGAGCCCCTGGAGCGGACCGTCATCCGCTATTCAGCCATCGACTTCAATATCCCGCTCACGGAGAGCTTCTTCTCCCTGCGCAACCTGAAACGCTAGCGCCATGCTGCTGCGACTCGCCTCCAGAAATCTGTGGCGCAATCGGCGCCGCACCCTCCTGACCCTCTCAGCCATGATCGTTTCTCTAGCCCTCCTGAGCCTCTCTCTCGGGGTTTTCTCCGGTATGCTGGTTGATATCCTCGCTTCGACCACCGAACAATATTACGGCCATATCGTCATCAGCGCCGAGGGCTACCTGGATGACCACGATATGTATAACAACTTTTCGGCCGATCAACCTTTGCTGACAAAACTGGCGCAGGATGAAGCGGTCATCGGGGTCAGTGAACGTGTTCGTGGCTTCGGGCTGGTTTCTCACGCCGACAGCAGCTACCCGGCCGAACTGCTGGGCATTCGCCCCGCACAGGAGATACACGTAACCACGCTGCAGCAACAGCTCACACAGGGGAGCTACCTGACCGAGGATGACCCCAACGGTGCAGTCCTCGGCGCAGGCCTCGCGCAAAAACTCGGAGTCAAGCCAGGGGATGAATTGATAATTGTCACGCAGGCGGCCGACGGTTCGATCGGCAACGATCTGCTCCAGGTTCGCGGCATCTTCCGCACCGGGAACAACGGACACGACAACAGCCTGGTGCTGGTGCCCCAACGCTGGTTGCAGCGGCTGATGGCGCTGAACGGTAAAATCCACGAAATCGCCCTCGCGGTCAACGATCCGCTGCGCGCAGCCGACCAGCTTAAGCGGATCTCGGCCTTGCTGCCTGCAGGGTTAGTGGCGACCGACTGGGGGAAACTGCTCCCCGAAATGCGCGAAGCGATCGCCTCGTTTGACGTCAGCCGTTTTATTTTCGTGGTCATCCTCTACTTCGCCACCGGGCTCGGCATATTGAACACGGTATTCATGTCAGTGATGGAGAGATCCCGGGAATTCGGGATTTTGATGGCGATCGGCCTGCGCCCGGGGCAGGTACGCAGTCTGGTGCTGCTCGAGTCACTGCTGCTCGGTCTGCTCGGCGCCAGCCTCGGCCTGGCGCTCGGCCTGCTGCTCAGCCTCTACATGTCGAGAATCGGCATCGACCTGTCGTCCTGGATTACACCGGTCACTTATGCCGGCGGCACTATTCAGCCGCGCCTGAAGGCGATCTTTGAACAGCGCAACTTTATTGACCCCGCGTATATGCTGCTGATCGTTTCACTGCTGGCCGGATTTTTACCAGCCCGGCGCGCGGCCAAGCTGCTGCCGGTCGAAGCACTCAGGGAGGACTAAAGATGGAGACCCTGCTGCTGGCCTGGCGTAATACCTGGCGCAACCGGCGCCGCACCCTGATCACCATTCTGGCCATGAGCTTCAGCCTGATGCTGGTTCAGGCCTTTCACAACCTCTCCTTCGGTGTCTATGCCCAGATGGTCGACAGCGGCGTGCGCGCAGGCTCCGGCCATATTGCCGTCTACCGTGGTAACTATGCCAGCTCGCGGGACGATCACCTCTTTTGGGACAAGGGAGATCTGGACCAGAAAATTGCCAAACTGGAGGGGGTCAAGGCGGTGCTCCCGCGGCTCTATCTTCCGGCGCTCGCGCAATCAAGTCGCGAGAGCCGGGGAATCATGCTGACCGGGATCGACCCGGTGGCCGAAAATGCCATCAACCCGTTACTCAAAAATATTGATGCCCCTGCACTGATCAAATCACTAGACGGCCGCGACGCCCTGCTCGGCAGCCGGCTGTTAACCGAGCTGAAATTGAAGATCGGCAACAAGTTTGTCGTCACCGCACAGGGGCCGCATGGGGAACTGATCAGTGAACTCCTGCGCATCCGGGGCGTCATCACCTCGGGGATCCGCGAAGTCGACGGCTCGCTGGTGATGGTCGGGCTCAAACGCGCGGCGTCCATAACCGGCGATCCGGATGCTATCCATGAACTCGCGGTTATTCTTGAAAATCCGAAACTGGAGAAGCGCTTGCTGCCGCTCGTGGCCGGGACCCTGCCCCCCGATTCTGACCTGAAAGCCGTCAGCTGGCAGGTCGCCATGGCCAACCTGGCCAACGCGATCAAACTCGATCACGCCAGCCAGGAATTTATCTTTGTGGTGATCGTACTGATCGTGACCATCGGCGTAGTCAACACCCTGCTGATGGCGGTCATGGAACGGATTCGAGAATTCGGGGTTATCCTGGCCGTGGGGGCCACACCGGGAAGATTAAGAATCATGGTCATGACCGAAGCCCTGCTGCTCGGCACGGTTTCGATGCTGCTCGGCAACCTGCTCGGCGCCCTGGCGACCTGGTATCTGGCCGATGTCGGCATCGACCTGCGCGACTTCATCCCCGACACCATGGAGTTTGGCGGCGTGGTTTTTGATCCGGTCATGCGCGCAAGCTGGGATATAGCTTACATGCTGCAGATGTCGCTCTATATTCTGGTGTTGTCCTTAGTCGCCTCACTCTATCCGGCCGCCAAGGCCGCGCGCATAGCGCCAGCTGCGGCCATGCGTCATCACTAATGGCGTCGCAAGAAGTCCGCCCAACTGCGTTACCGCATATTTTCAGGACCTTGACATACGATCGTATGCCTGCGCCCCCAAAAATCCACGGCGCCTTGTTGGACGAAATTTTTGCTTAGCCATTGGCTTAAGAAAGAGAACTGATATGTCCCTGATCAGCCTGCGCAACCTGAGCAAAATCTACCCGACCGGCAACCAGCAGATAGCCGCCATTCAGGGGTTGAATCTCGAGATCAAGGCCGGTGAATTTGCCGTGCTCGCCGGACCGTCGGGCAGCGGCAAAACCACGGTCCTGAATATCGTCGGGGCCCTTGATCGGCCGACGGAAGGAGCTGTCAGTGTGGATGGTGTCAGCTACCAGGAGATGAGCGCAAAACAACTCGCGGAGTTTCGACTCAGGCGGATCGGGTTCATCTTCCAGTCCTACAACCTGATTCCGGTTTTGACCGCTGCCGAAAATGCCGAGTTCACCCTGATGCTCCAGGGAGTTCCGGCGGTGGAGCGCCGCAAAAAAATTGAGCTGATTTTTGCCCAGCTCGGCATCGCCGGTCTTGAATCACGGCGGCCGAACGATCTATCCGGTGGCCAACAGCAGCGCGTCGCCATCGCCCGGGCGATCGCCGCCCAACCGGCGGTGATCCTGGCCGACGAACCGACCGCCAATCTCGATTCACATACCGCCGAGGAGCTGTTGCACCTGATGCGCAGGTTGAACCGGGAACAGGGGACGACCTTCCTCTTCAGTTCGCACGACCCGCTTGTGATCGCCTGCGCCGAGCGCGTGATCAGTCTGCGCGATGGTCAACTCGAAAGCGACATGCGCCAGGACGCACGATGATCAGAGTTCTCCTTCTGCTGCTCCTGTGGCTACAGTGGGTTCAACCCGTCTTCGCTGGCCTGATACAAAACCCGGAAGTCAGCGGTCATCTGAAAACATTTGACCTGAGCTATATGCATCCGCCCGGGACGCCTCTGGCCGATGGTTTTTTCTCCGCCAACGATCTGCGCCTGCAATGGAAAGGCAACCTGAACGCCGCAACGGAACTTGAATTCGCGGTCGATAACCTGCTGCTCTACAGCGATCATCCGTCCCAGTTAGCACTTCCACTGGATTCGCCCAACCAAAGGGTCAGCCTGTCGCAAGACTGGAACCGCGGGGAGAACTGGTCAAACCGCCTCGGCATTGATCGCCTCGCCCTGAAAGGTCGTTCGACTCTTTTCGACTGGTCTGTGGGGCGTCAGGCGATCGGCTTCGGCCGGATTGTGCTGTTTTCACCGCTGGATGTGGTCGCACCGTTTGCGCCGGATTCCCTGGACACGGATACCCGACCGGGGGTCGATGCCCTGCGCGCGGTGCATTATTTCGGCCTCGGCGGTCAGGTCGGCGGGACCATCGTGCTCGGGAGTCAGCCGGACAACAACAGCTACCTGCTGACTCTTTCCAAAAACCAGTCCGGCATCGACCTGCTCGGTATCGGTGGAAGCCTGCGGGAGCGTAGGTTACTCGGGATCGGGCTGGCGGGGAGTCTCGGCCCTCTCGGCATCAAAGGTGAGATCACCCATTATCAGGGCAAAGAGACCGCCTTTCCCGCAGGGGATCTGCATGACGACTTCGCCATCGGGGCCGTGGAGCTCTGGTATCGATTTGACAGTGGAATCGTGCTGCTCACTGAGTATCTGTACAACGGCGCCGGTGGGAACAGTCCGAACGACTACCCCGCGACAGCCGCCTCAGCGGCGTTCCGCGAAGGCATCTCCCCGCTACTCGGACAGCAATATCTGCTGCTCGCCCCCTCCTGGGAGGTTCACCCGCTGCTGACCCTCTCGGGACTGATGATCAGGAATCTCAAAGACAATTCTATGCTCTTGCGCCCGCAGGCACAGATTTCCCTCAACGACAATATAAACCTGGAGCTTTTTTACAGCTTCAATTTTGGCGCGAAATCACGTGTTCTGGTGCCATCAATTTCCATCCCCCAATCAGAGTTCGGTGCAGCGGGTGACAGCGGAGGCTTACTGTTGCGCTGGTATTTTTAAAATATTAGTTTTGCTTTATATAATTCTCCGATTTATGATGCACATGAGAGGTCAATAACCTCATCTGAGCCGTGTTCTCACGGGCCACCCTTTGAAATGAAAAGGGGAACTACCCCATGCTTGCTATCGCTGTTCGCCTGTTTTTTGTAACCTTTCTTGCGCTCCTGCCTCAATGGTCTTGCGCTGCATCAGAGCGCATTCGCGTGGTGATGGACGACAATTACCCCCCGTACGTCTTTAAGAATGAAAATGGCAAGCTCAAAGGGATCACCATCGATCAATGGCACCTTTGGGAGCAAAAAACCGGCATTCCCGTCGAGATTGTTGCCACCGATTGGGCCGAAGCGCAAAGACGCATGCAGGCTGGTGAATTCGACGTTATCGACACAATTTTCCAAAACGAAAAGCGTGAAAAAATTTACAACTTCACTCCGGCTTACGCCGATCTGCCGGTTCCGCTTTTTGTACACCGCGACATCTCCGGAATCCGTGGAGTACAAGATCTGAGTAGTTTTGTGGTGGCAGTCAAAAGCGGTGGCGCCGTCATCGATTATCTGGAGAAACATGGCGTAACCAACATTGTTCAATATTCCAGTTATGAAAAAATCATAGAAGCCGCCAGGGACGGTAAGGTTAAGATTTTTACCGAAGAACGCGCCCCGGCGATCTACTTCATGACGAAACTCGGAATTCTGGATCAATTTCATGAGACGCAACCGATGTATTCTGGCCAGTTTCATCGCGCCATTTCAAGACAGAATCCCCAACTACTGAAGCTCGTCGAGGAGGGTTTTGCCCGAATAACTCCTGCCGAATATAAAGCGATCGATAAACTCTGGATGGGCACCGTGCTGACGAATTCCCTCTACGTTCGCTACGCTTGGCATTTTGCGTTAGGTGCCACCGTGTTTCTGGCCTTATTCGCTGTCTGGTTGTGGGTCTTGCGTCGTGTGGTCAAACAAAAGACCAGAGAGCTTGCTGAAAGTATGCATACTTATCGCTCTCTGGTGGAAAATATCCCGCTCGGGATCACCCTGATTGATAAGAATTTTAAAATTCAAATGGTCAACCGCAGGCAGGCCGAAATGTTTGAACATCCTGCGGAGTGGTTTGTCGGGCGCAGTTGTTTCCATGAATTTGAAAAAAGAGATGAACCCTGCGACCACTGTCCAGGTATCCTCGCCATGACCAACGGCGAGGTCACGCAGGTTGAATCAGAAGGTGTTACAAATAATGGCAAAAAATTTCAGGTCATGCTCCGTGCAGTTCCCCTGTTTGGGCTGGATGGAGCTTCAAACGGATTTATTGAGGTGGTGGATGATATCAGCGAGCAGAAGGCCCTGATCAGCAACCTTAAGGATCGTGAAGCAGAGCTTCGCGTGCTGTTTGAATCGTCTCAGGCCGGGATTATTATGGTCGATCTGTTCGGAGTGATCGTCACCGCGAACCACCGGATGGCTGAAATGTTCGGCTATGACCTGCAAGAGATTATCGGCAACAAATATGCGGGGCTAATCCACCCCGACCAGCGTGACAACGGTGATGAACGCATGCGCCAGTTAATTCGAGGGGAAATAGATCATGTCGCTGTCGAGCGCCACTATGTCCGGCGTGACGGCAGTGATTTGTGGGGTTACCTGTCCGGCCGCCGTTACGTAGATGCGGAAGGGACGCCTATCGGACTGGTGGGTCACATCACGGATATTTCAGAGTTGAAAACAGCGCGCGACAATCAGCAACGCCTGCTTCAACGGTTGCAAGTCTACTTTGACAGAATGCCGACGGGTTGCATTGTTTGGGACCGAGAATTTCGTGTAATTGAATGGAACCCGGCTGCCGAACAGATATTTGGTTATTCTGCCGCTGAAGCCCTCGGCAGGGCAGGATCGGATTTTATCATTCCAGCAACGGCCAAGCCCATGATCTCGGAACTCTGGCAGGACCTGCTCCAAGGAAAGACATTTATACAGAGTACCAACCAAAATCTCACCCGAGATGGCCGCATTATTGAGTGCGAGTGGTTCAACACTCCTCTCCTCGATACAGAGGGGAAAACAAACCAGGTCTTGGCAATCGTTCAAGACATCACCGACCGCAAACTTGCTGAAGATAAACGCCTGCACCTCGAACGACAACTCCTCCACACCCAGAAACTGGAAAGTCTGGGGGTGCTGGCCGGCGGCATTGCTCACGACTTCAACAACCTGCTGGCTGCGATCATTGGCAACGCCGAACTCGGACTGAGACGCCTTAATCCTGAGTCTCCAGCGGTCAACAACCTGCAGCGCATTGAACAGGCTGCAGAGCGAGCAGCGGATCTGGCCAGGCAGATGCTCGCCTATTCAGGCAAGGGGAAGTTTGTGATTGAGAATATCGACCTGAATCATCTGCTTGAAGAGATGCTGCATATGCTTGAGGTATCCATCTCCAAAAAGGCCGTGCTCCGTTTCAATCTGCATCGACCCCTCCCCTCAGTCGAAGTCGACGCCACCCAGATGCACCAGATCATCATGAACCTGGTGATCAACGCCTCAGAAGCCATTGGTGATAAAAGCGGGGTCATCGCTGTCACCACCGGCTGCATGGACTGCGACGACAGCTATTTGAAAGATGTCTGGCTCAATGAAAACCTGAGCTTTGGGCTCTACGTTTACCTGGAAATCTCCGACACCGGTTGTGGCATGAACAAGCAGACCCTTGCCAAGCTCTTTGATCCCTTTTTCACTACCAAATTCACCGGTCGGGGGTTAGGGATGTCCGCGGTCCTCGGTATTGTGCGCGGCCACCACGGGGCGATCAAGGTCTACAGTGAACCCGGCAAAGGAACCAGTTTCAAGATTCTGCTCCCCGCCCATAATCGACCGGCTGAATTGTTTAACGAAAAGGCGGTTCCAGACCAATGGAAGGGTTCGGGCAAGGTTCTGTTGGTGGATGATGAAGAGACAGTGCGCGGGATCGGCAGCGACATGCTTCAGGAGCTGGGTTTTGCGGTAGTCACGGCAACTGATGGGCGAGACGCCCTGGTAAAGTTCAAAGAGAATCCTGACACGATCTGTGTCGTCCTGGATCTTACCATGCCGCATATGGACGGAGAGCAATGTTTTCGCGAGTTGAAGAAGCTCAATCCGCAGATCAAGGTGATCATGAGCAGCGGCTACAACGAGCAGGAAGTCACCCAGAAGTTCATCGGCAAGGGTCTGGCGGGGTTTATTCAAAAACCCTATAAACTGTCGACACTCAGAGAAATTCTCAGCGGAGCCAGGTAAAAGTTAGCTGCCCTGACCCCACAAAGCCAACTTGACAGCTCATAGATCTTTGCTATTAATGAAAACAGATCTACCTAGTCTCGAAACGCCCAACTTCCCGTGAGGGGAGCGCGGAAAGCACCGGGTCTTAACTACGAAACGACAACAAGACGGCTGAGCTACCGAAGGATATCTCTATCTTTGGGAACTCGGCTGTTTTTATTTGGTGTGGCTTGATTTTTGTGGTGCGCATGCTGATTGACAGATGATTCTACCCTGATGAGGTAACGAAAAAGTCCATTTTTACGAGATCCCATTCTTCCCAAGACGTTTCAAACTTTTAACAGCAGGGAGGTTCGTATGTACCGATTATTCTTTCGGCTGATGATGACTTGGCGGACTGCGACAACTCTTGGCGCCCTGCTGTTGCTCTTTTCTGCCCTGGCTCACTCGGCGTCAATCCTTGAAGGGGAACGCATGACCCCCGTCCCAGGGAAAGAGGGGATGGTGGTCACCAGCCACTTCCTCGCCACCGAATCGGCTCTGGAGGTCCTGAAAATGGGCGGCAATGCCATCGACGCCGCAGTCACGGCAGCTTTTTCCCTGGCGGTCACCCAGCCCCGTTCCGGGAACATTGGAGGAGGAGGTTTTATGCTGATCTCTTCTGAAAAACGGGACGAGGTCGTCGCCATCGATTATCGCGAAAAGGCGCCGAACAAGGCGAGCGTTGACATGTTCCTTGACGCTAAAGGCGACGCCGACACTGAGGTGTCGCGCTATTCGCACCTGTCGGCAGGAGTTCCAGGGACAGTTGCTGGCCTCGCCCTTGCGTTGCAGAAATATGGCACCATCAGCCTGGCGGAGGCCATGGCGCCTGCGATCAAACTTGCGGAGCAGGGTTTCATTGTCACGCCGCGTTTTAGTGAAGGACTAAAAGAAAAGGAGAAGATGCTGAAGAAGTGGGATTCGACCCGCAAAGTATTCTACAAGGCGGACGGCGGCTTCTACGAACCGGGCGAGCTCTTTATCCAGAAAGATCTCGCCGCTACCCTGAAACGCATCGCAGAACATGGTGCGCAGGAGTTTTACACCGGCAAGACGGCTGAGCTGATGGCCGCCGAAATGGCGAAGCATGGCGGGTTGATCAGCCGCGGGGATATGAAAAATTATACTCCCGTCATCAGAAAACCGGTGCATGGCACCTATCGCGGCTACGATATCTACTCGATGTCACCCCCTAGCTCGGGCGGGGTGCACGTGGTGGAGATTCTCAATATCCTTGAAGGTTATCCCATCGCGGAATATGGTCACAATTCGGCCCAGACGATTCACCTGATGGCCGAGGCGATGAAGCTGGCCTACGCCGACCGCTCCCTCTATCTGGGCGATGCGGACTTCGTCAAGGTCCCCCTGAAAGGGCTCACCTCCAAAGATTACGCTGCGTCCTTGCGCAAAGAGATCGACCCGGCCAAAGCGACCCCGAGCTCCAGGATCAGGCCCGGCGCCCCCCTCCCCTACGAGAGCAATGAAACCACCCATTTCTCCATCGTCGACAAGTTCGGCAATGCGGTCTCAAACACCTATACCATTAACTTCAGCTATGGCTCAGGGATTGTGGTCGAGGGCGCGGGCTTTTTATTGAATAACGAGATGGATGATTTTTCAGCCAAGCCCGGCGTTCCTAACGCCTATGGCCTGATCGGTGGCGAAGCGAACAAGATTGAACCGAACAAGCGCATGCTCAGCTCGATGTCGCCGACCATTGTCAAACAAAACGGGAAAAACTTTCTGGTAACAGGCAGCCCGGGCGGCTCGCGGATTATCACCACGACCCTGCAGGTCATCATGAACGTCATCGATCACGGTCTGAATATCCAGAGCGCGGTTGCCGCACCCAGAGTCCACCATCAGTGGCTCCCGGACGAGCTGCGCATCGAAGAAGGGATCAGCCCTGATACCATCAGGATCCTTCAAGAGGAGGGGTACCAGGTCAAACAAAAAAGTGCGATGGGTGCCATTCAATCGGTTCTGATTAAAGGCGGTATGATGTATGGCGCTGCCGATCCACGCCGTTCGACCGCACTTGCGGCAGGACTATGATCAGCAGGGACGGGAAAGTCTTGATTATTGAGTTTGAATGATCTGGCGCAAAACCTCAGTGCTCTGCAAAGATTCAGGCTGACCGCTTATTTCATCCCTGGCAGTTTTCACAAAAATATGTCGACCGCTGCCCAAGTGTCACCTGTTGAATTGTCCCATCACACTGCAGACAGCCCATCCCTTTACGCCCGTATACCTGTAACTGCTGTTTGAAATAACCCGGCCTGCCATCACTCTGGCGAAAATCCTTGAGGGTCGTGCCGCCAGCGATAATCGCCTCGGCAAGAATCGCCTGAATGCACCGCAACAGCGTGATCGACTCTTGACGTTTGATCCTCCCGGCCTTGCGGCGCGGATCAATCCCCGCAGCAAAGAGCGCTTCGCTGGCGTAGATGTTTCCCACCCCGACCAATACCTTCTGATCCATGATGAAATTCTTGATCGCCAGGTTGCGTTTGCGGGAACGAGTGAACAGATAATCTTCAGGCAGGTCAGTCTCCAGCGGTTCGGGGCCAAGATGCTGCAACAGCGAATGGAGATTAGGATCACCCTGAAGGTAAAGGAGCAGCCCGAACCGGCGGGTATCGTTGAAACGCAGCAGCTGACCGTCATCCAAGCGCAAATCGACATGATCATGTTTTGCGATGGGAGCCTCCGATTTGACCAGGCGCAAAACTCCACTCATGCCAAGATGCAGCAGCAGTGTCCCCTTATCCAGCTTGAATAAAAGGTATTTGGCACGGCGGGAGATGGCGTGGATCACCTGTCCGCCAAGTAACATCTCCAGTTGAGGATCAAGCGGCAGACGCAACCTCGGCACGCGGCAGATGACCCCGACGATACGCCGGCCACAGATCTGTGGTTCAAGGCCGCGCCTGACAGTTTCGACCTCGGGAAGTTCAGGCATAATTAATTCCGGGCTGACTTAAAATCTGATTTTTGGCGATTGATGATCGAAATGGACAAAGTCGAGCGCGGCGAACTCGCCCTGATAATCTTCGGTACTCAATTTCTGCGCCGAATGATAACGCCAACCAAGGTCGGTCGGGATGACCAGGACCAACTCATACAAAATCTGAACTTCGCTGCCGAGATCAAAACGCAGGATGCAGATAATTTCGACGCCCTCGGGTGTCACACGACTGGCGCCGACATCGGCGTCGTAAAGCCGCAGGTCAGAAAGGGTTTGAACGGCAAATTCACGGTAGCTGTTCAGCGTAGGAAACTGCTCAAGAAACGGCGCGCGTGGGTGGTAGCTGGCATAAAGCAGGGAGAAGTTTTGTTCTTTAAGGGCGGCAAAACGCACGCGGATCAAATCTTCAGCGGTCAAATCGAGGGTCAGTTCAGGATGCGCCATCGCCTAGTCCTTCAAGCGTGGGTCAAGGGCGTCACGAATCCCTTCACCGAGCAGGTTATAGCCAAGCACCGTGATCAAAATCGCCAGTCCGGGAAAAACTGAAAGCCACCAGGCATAACCGAGGGTCTGTTTGCCGGCGATCAGCATATTCCCCCAGGAGGGTGTCGGCGGTTGCACGCCGATGCCGAGAAACGACAGCGCGCTCTCGGTGAGAATCGCTCCGGCGATGCCAAGGGTTGCCGAAACCAGCACCGGCGACAGGGCGTTAGGGAGCATATGGCGAAAGATCAGACGCAGATCGTTGGCGCCAACGGCTCTCGCCGCCAGCACAAATTCACGCTCGCGCAAGCTTAAGAATTCGGCCCGCACCAAGCGCGCGACCCCCATCCAGCTGGTAATACCGATGACGACCATGATGTTCCAGATGGACGGGTTCAAAAAGGCGATCACCGCCAGAATCAGAAAAAAGGTCGGGAAACAGAGCATGATATCAACAAACCGCATCACCAGGGCATCAACCCAGCCCCCATAAAAACCGGCCAGTGAGCCGACCAGAATCCCTAACATGGTCGAGATCCCGACCGCGACAAACCCGACCAGCAGCGAGATGCGCGCGCCGTAGATCATACGCAGGAGCACATCGCGCCCCAGATCATCGGTTCCGAGCAGGTGAGCGCCGCTGGGTGACAGGAGTGCCTGCTTGATATTAATCGCCGCCGGATCGCCCGGCAACACTGCCGCCAACCCGGCAAGCAGAAACATCAATAACACGATAAGCCCACCGAACAGGGCCATACGGTTATGTTTCAGCTGCCCCCAAACGACCTGAATCCAGAATGATTTCTTTTTCACCAACAGTTTCCCAGTCTACTTCAGGTAGTCAGCATCCCGATCAGAGAGCACACCCTTGCGCAGTAACAGAGCGATCAAACGGTCCAGGCGATCTCCGGCATGAGCACTCTTATCGATTTTTCGTTCAACAGGCGGCGACAAAATTTCGATCTGTTTATCCCACGGCGGCGCAACGGAGTGAGTTCCCGGCCGGCCGGCGGGGAAATGCCGATTCAGGGCGGTTTCAATATCAACCTCAGGCGCAACAACGGGCTGAATCCGGCTACCGACCACAAACTGCAGGTCATCGATCAGGGTCAGGTTAGTCGGGTCGGTCATCGCCACGACCAGCACCCGCGATCTCCCCTGTGACTGCCACTCAACCGGCACGACCATATTTTCGTAAAGTTTAGCCACCGGGATCGTGTTTAACGCATCAGGTGGGATTTGCAATTGTTCCAGATCGACCCGTACGATATTTTCCTGATCATCAAGAAACGTCAAAATCGTCTCTTCGGCGATGTAACCAAGCTTCACCAACGCACTGCCGATACGGCCACCGACATTGCGTTGAAACGAAAGACCGGACTCCAGTTGAAACTTGTCAATCAACCCCGCTTCCAGCAGCATCTCACCTAATTTAGTCGTTCTCCCCATTCTCTCTTCCCCCATTGACGCACACTGTTAGTTACTGTTTCTGATGCGTGGATCAGCCAGCGCATAAGAGATGTCAGCCAGCATATTGCCGACCAGAGTCAGGACCGCCCCGATCACAAGAACTCCCATAATAAGAGGGTAATCGCGCATCATGACCCCGTCATAAAAAAGTTTCCCCATCCCAGGGATCGCAAAGATCGTCTCAAAGATAACACTCCCTCCGATCAGACCCGGCACCGAAAGACCAAGGATGGTGATAACCGGCAGCAGGGCATTGCGCAGGGCGTGTTTATAAATAACCACCCGCTCCGAGAGCCCCTTGGCGCGCGCGGTCATGATGTAATCCTGACGGATGACATCAAGCATGTTCGAACGCATGTAGCGTGAGAACCCGGCCAGTCCGCCAATCGCAGCGATGAAAACCGGCAACAGCAGATGTGAAATCCGATCGAACAACTGACCCGACAGACTCATATATTCGTAACCCAAGGATTTCAAGCCGGAAACCGGCAGCACCCCGAGGCGCACCCCCATCCAGTCCATCATGAGCAGAGCCAACCAGAAAGAGGGCATAGCGAAGCCGACAAACACCAGCACTGTCGTCGCGCGATCAAAAAAACTATTGCGCCTGACCGCAGAGATAACCCCCAACGGAAGTGCAAGCACCAGAATCACCCCCAGCGACAGCACATTAAGCAGGATCGTCACCGGCAAACGCTCGGCAATTTTACTCAACACCGGCCGATTATCCTGAGCGAAGGAATTCCCGAAATCTAGCCGCACCATCCGCCCGAGCCAAAGCAGATACTGCTCTGGAAGGGGTTTATCCAGGCCATACTGTTTATGCAGTTTAACCTGCAGGTCCGAACTGGCCTGCGGGTTCATCTGGGTCTGCATATCGGTCGGCTCGCCGGGAGCCAGATGAATCACCATAAAGGAGATCAGAGTGATCCCGATCAAGAGCGGGATCATCATCAGTAAACGGCGTAAAATGTAACGATACATAGGCAATCCGATGTGAAACGCCAAGATCTCTCAGCGACTGAACTTCTGACGTCCTTTTGGCACATACCACTTGTTGAAATTATAGCGGATTCCGGCGGCCGTCGGTTTAATTCCATGAAAACGTCTGGCGACGGCTGGCAAGGCTTCTGGCACAAACAAAAACGTATAGGGCTGATCTTCGGCAAGAATCTCCTGAAAGCGGTCATAAACCTGCTTGCGTTTCGCCTGATCAAAGATCCGCCGACCCTTCTCGAGCAGGGCGTCGACCTCGGGGTTTTTATAACCAATAAAATTCAGCTCACGCGGGCCGGTCTTACTCGAATGCCAGATTTCATATTGATCAGGCTCGGGGCTGCCACTCCAGCCGAGGATCGTCGCATCAAAATTACCGGGGTTAATGAACTCCTTGAGAAATGTTGCCCATTCGATCACCCGCAATTTGACATCGACCCCGACCTCTTTGAAGCGCCGTTGAATGATCTCGCCGGCCTTGCTGCGCAAATCATTCCCCTGATTGGTAACGATCGTAAACGAAAATGCAGCCCCCTGTTTGTCGAGAATACCATCACCATCGCTGTCGACCCATCCGGCCTCGGCCAGAAGTTGCCGGGCTTTTTCGGGGTTATAGGGGTAACGTTTCACATTGGGGTTATAAACCCAGGCATCGGCCTTATACGGACCGGTGGCCGCCTTACCATAACCGAGCAGGACGCCGTCGATGATCTCCTGTTTATCAATAGCATAAGCCAGTGCCTGTCTCACCCGCCGATCCTGAAACATGGGCCGTTTCAAATTGTAACCCAGATAGGTATAGCCGAAGGAGAGATAGCGATACTTATTAAACAACCGCTGAAACGCCGGAGTATCGGTCTGACGATCATATTGCAGGGGGGAGAGGCTCATAAAATCAAGTCCGCCGGTCTGCAATTCAAGAAACTGGGTGGAGGTGTCGGGGATAATGCGAAAGACAAAACGCTTAATGTACGGACTCCCCTCAAAGTAATCGCGATTCGCCTCGAGTACGATCTTCTCCCCGCCCTGCCATTCGACAAAATGATAAGGACCGGTCCCGACCGGATGACGGGCCAGGGTACTCTCGGTGATCTTCTTTCCTTCGAGCAAGTGTTTGGGGAGTACCGACATTCCCCAACTCATCAACGCCGGGGCATAGGGCTGCTCATAGGTGACGCGAAAGGTGAAATCGTCAGGAGTTTCTGCCTTTTTAACCTGCCGATAAGATTCGGCGTAGGCGGTCGGGGTCTCCGGATCCACATAGAGCTGGTAGGTATACAGCACATCGGCAGAGGTAAACGGGGCGCCATCATGCCACTTGACCCCATGTCGCAAATGGAAGGTGATAGTCAGGTTGTCGGTAGAAATCTCCCAACTCTCAGCCAGATCGCCTACGACTTGCAGGTTCCCGTCATAGCGAACAAGACCATTGTAAACCAGACCATTGATCTCACTGGAGGCACTGTCAGAGGCCAGAATCGGCAACAGGGTAGAGGCATCGCCGATTGACCCTTCAATAAAGGTGTCGCCGAAGGCGGGCGTTTTATCGGCCGAGGTTTCCAGACCGGACATTGGATCGGTCTGGGTGCAGGCCGCCAGACTCACAAAGAACAGCAAACACAACCATCGCATCACCCTTCCCCTTTTGTGTTCAGGCCGGGCAATTCAAGAGGGGTCGCGTTCGCCGGGAAAGAAAGCTGAAAACGCCCGGCCTTGGCCGGGACGTTCAATCTGACCTCAGACAGAGTGACCGTCAAACTGGTCTCTTGTTTTGGCATTTCAATCTGGATACGGCGCGGAAAGCCATCGGCTGGATTCTGCTTGTCGTAATTTACAATCAAGAAAGGTTCATTAAGCGAAAGGTAAATTCCTCGTCGCAGCTGAAGTTGGCGGTCAAAAAAGAACTGCTGCTGACGATCTCCATTGGTCAGACGCAGCAGGTATCGATCATCACTTACCTCGACCGCGGCGGTCTGATACGCCTGTGTCGGGGGATCGTACAGCAACAGGCGCACTAAATCGACCACTCCGAGCGGCACACGGGTAAAACGCGCCAGCAACTCATCGCTGGCCGGGCCGCGATAATATTGACCCGGTGCTGAGGTGTTGAGAAAAACCTGCAGCTCGCCCTGATCAACCGCCAACTGCAGGGCCAGCTGGTTAAAGAGTGACAGCACGTCAAGCCTGAGTCGATCGGGCTTTTCCAGTAACAAGAAATCCTGGGTTGACATGTATTTCCCGTGCTGGTCTAGAGCGATTTTCGCGGCGGCATCTAACTGCTGCCAGCGCTCATTATTCCTTGCGAGGCTTCGCAACAAGACCTCAGCCTCGGGAGCGGGCGGCAACTGAATTTTGGGGCCAGCACAACCGACCAGCAGCAGATTCAGCAGCAAACTGGAAATAATAAATTTCATCGAAGTGAATGATCCTTCAACAGCTGCTGTAATTTCCTCTCCACCGAGGCAGAGGTCTTATTGAGTTCAAGGACTTTGCGATAGGTCTTTTCAGCTTCGGCCCAGAGTTTTTGAGCCACGAGGATATCACCTAGATGTTCCAGAATCAGCGGGTCCCGCGAATCCAGTGCGACCGCTTTATCCAAATTCTCGCGTGCGTCAGTATAGCGTTCCATACGGTAATAGATCCAGCCGAGGGTGTCATAGATATAACTGGACTTCTTCTGCTCAAGCGCTAATTTGGCCTGCGCCAGGGCTTGCTCCAGATTTTCACCCTGTTCAGCGTAGTGATAAGCAATAAAATTCAGCGCATCCGCATTCTGTGGATCGAGGGTCAGGACCATTTGCATTTCGGCCAACGCCTGCGGATGATCATCCATCCGTTCGTAGATGACTCCCAACTGATAATGGAGCCGTGACTCCTGGGGAAATAATTTCAATCCTGCGCGCACTGTCTGGCCGGCCGCAGCGTAACGACCGACCTCCCCCAAAAAAGAAGAGAGGTAATAATAGACGTCGACACCCTGACTTCCACCGTCAACGGCCTGTTGAAGAATTTGGATCCCCTGTTCGAGGTCGCCTTCTGCGCGGTAGAGATAACCCAGTTGCAACACGGCTTCAGAATAAATATCAGAAGTTTTGGGGATCCGTTTCAGGGCGGCCAGGGCGTCCGCATTGCGTTGTTGTCCGATGAGCGCCAATCCCAGAGAATAAAGTGCGCGCGGCAGATCGGGTTGCACGTCGAGAATCTGACGAAAGGTCTCTTCGGCACCCTGATAGTCTTCGCGGCTGAGTTGTAACAATCCCATCCGATTCAGAATTTGAAGATCTTCCGGCCGTTGGCGATGGGCCTGTTGCAGCAGAGTGAGGGCTTCATCATAACGCTCCTGCAAAATCAAAATACGCGCCAATTGTCGGTAGACCGCCAGAAGTTCGGGATTGTCTTTGATACTTTCGCGGTAGAGCGTAATCGCCTCACCGACCTGCTGTTCTTTTTCCAGCAGCTGGCCCAACTCGAGTATCGTCTGCAATTGCCCTGGCCGACGGACCAGCAGGTCACGATAGGTTTTGATCGCTTCGTCGGTCTGCCGTCCTTCACGCTGCAAACGCGCCAGAGTCAAACGACCTGCTACAGAATCAGGGTTCAACGCAAGCAACTCCCTGGTCGCAGCGAGCGCACGCGGCAGATCTTTTTGCAGGTCATAAACCGCGATCAGGCGCAGGCGGATGTTTTCGTTGCCGGGGTCAAGCTGCAAAACTCGAGTATAGGCCTGTACCGCATCGGCATAGCGTTCCTGATAGGACCGCAACTCCCCCAGGAGCGCCCAGCCGGTTGAATTTTCCGGATGATCGGCCAGCAGGGTTTCAAGTGCCTCCCCGCCTTCAACAAACTGTTGATTGTGAAGATAGGCCTTGGCCAAGGTCATCCTCAGCCATTCTGATTGTGGGTCGAATGACTGGGCGCGTTCCAGAGCAGAGATCGCCTCATCCCAACGATTCTCAACAATCAGCAAACGGAACTGAGCATAGCCAAAAAAGGCTTTGGCCTCGGGCAGATCAATCTCCGAGAGGTAGGGGCGGCGCAGGCCGGCAGTCCCCGGGTTCGGAGGCGTAATAAGTGAAACGCAACCGCTCAAAAGAGACAACCCGAGCAGCAAAATGGATATCAATGACATGTCATTCCTCTATCAGATGAACCTAGGCGGAGATTGGAACCAGAGCTTACTGTAATGCCCGCAATGCTAATGCCCGCAATGCCGTGTTTCAGGTGGTTGTGTTAGCATAGCAGGTCCAAAGCGTCAAACCATTATAACGACAAACCCTCCAGCTTTACAGGCTTGATTTTTCTGGTAAATTTGAATGCAGGTGGTCGAGGAAAGATCACAAAAAGGAGATTTGCCCGATGTGCGAACTCCATGAGGCACTGACCCGCTGTGACACCTATCCTGATGCGCCGATGCGCGTCGATTTTATCGAAACCCACATCTCATGTCTTTATCTGACCGATAGCCTGGTCTACAAAATTAAAAAGCCGGTCAATTTCGGGTTCTGTGACTTTACCAGACTTGATCGTCGGCGCTTCTATTGTGAAGAGGAGGTCAGACTCAACCGGCGGCTTACTTCCGATTCATATTTGGGTGTAAGTAAAATTGTGCGTCATGGAGACAAGTTTGCCATCGACCAACCCGGGGAAATCGTGGAGTACGCCGTACGCATGCGACGTCTGCCAGACCAACTCATGTTAGACCGCCTGATTACCAATCCTGAACAAAATAATAATCTGCCTGCCCTGATAAATCGTGTTGGCAACTTGCTTGCCAGCTTTCATCGCCAGGCACCGCGACTCTATAAAGGGACTCACGATGACCTTCGCGTGATGCAAGCCAACTGGCAACAGAACTTCGAGCAGACAGGTGACTGTCCCGCCGCAGTGATCAGCCCCGCAATCCTCAACAATCTCGAACAGTTGATCGAGCGCTATCTGCAGGAAAATGCCGAGCGCTTTGACAGTCGGCAAGAGCTTGGCTATGTGCGTGACGGCCACGGAGACCTGCACAGTGAACACATCTGCATGAGTGAACCGATACAGATCTTCGATTGCATCGAATTTAATCCGGGCCTGCGCACGGCAGATATTTTGAACGATCTGGCTTTTTTATACATGGATCTTGAGTTACATCATCGAACGGACCTGGCAAACCGTCTCTGGCTCAGTTATCAAAGCGGGATCAAAATCGGCCCCCATGCCGAGAGCCTGCTAAATTTCTACTCTCTCTATCGCGCCTGGGTGCGGGGGAAGGTCCACCATTTTCAAGCCAAACTTTCTGGCGGCCAGATAGATCATCAGCGGCAGGCCAGAGATTACTTCCACCTTGCCAGCCGCTACGCTCTGCCTCAGCTACTCCTTTGCTGTTGCGGTCTGATCGGGAGTGGCAAGTCGACCCTGGCGCGAGATCTGGGCACTGCGCTGCAGGCAAAGGTGATCAGCAGTGACCTTGTCAGAGGGATGGGGCATGCCCCCCGGAGGGAAAACCAAGGCTATGATCAAGGTCGTTACCGTCCAGAGAACCGTCTCGCGCTCTATCAAAAAATTGCCGAACAGGTCGAACAAGAAACACAGACCGGACAGACCCTGGTTATCGATGCGACATTTGAAAACCGGCAGATGCGCCTCCCCTTCCAGGAACTGGCCCTTCACGCACAGATACCCTGCTATTTCATTGAAACGACCTGCCCTGAAAACTTAATCCGCATGCGACTGCGGCAGCGTTCAAAAGACCCCGGTTCAAGCTACGGTTCAGAAGCCGGGCTACAGCATTTTGAGCAACAGCGACAACGGTTTGAACCTTTATCCTCTAAACTTTTAACGGTCCGGGTCGATACTGGTCAACCTCGTGAATATAATGTAGACTTCGTCATCGAGAATCTTTTACAGGTTAGCGGGACATTGTCATGAAAGCTCCAAATCCGACATCAACACGTGAGGCTTGGGTCCTGTGCCTGATTCTCGGGATGATTATGCTCAACTTCCCCTTTCTGCAGATATTCAATACCGGCAGTTCCATATTTGGCATCCCCATTCTGATATTTTACTTCTTCATTGGTTGGCCGATCTCCATTTTTGTTATCTTTCTGTTTGTAAATCGCCTGCAGCATGAAGAAGAGGTCGACCATATTCCTGATAATGATGAGGATCAATGATCTCCCCCCTTATCGTGACGCTGATTTCAGTCGGTTACTTCGCACTCCTCTTTGCCGTGGCTTATTATGCCGATGCGAGACGGGAAGCAGGCCGCAGCATCATCAACAATCCCTATATTTACTCCTTGAGCTTGGGAGTTTATTGCACCTCCTGGACCTACTATGGCAGCGTTGGCCGAGCCGCAACCAGTGGTCTGGATTTCCTGCCGATCTACCTCGGACCGACCCTGATCGCCTTCACCTGGTGGTTCCTGCTGCGCAAGATGGTCCGGATCAGTAAAGAGCAGAACATTGTCAGCATCGCCGACTTTATCTCCAGTCGCTACGACAGATCTCCATTGCTGGGGGCGGTCGTGACCTTGATCGCGGTACTGGGAATCATGCCTTATATCGCTCTGCAGCTTAAGGCGGTGGCACGAACCTTTGACCTTCTGGTCAGCCCGACAACAATAACTGAGGGTGGTCTGCACGAGCTCTTCCCGGCACTGCCAAACTATATTGATACCGGGTTTGTCATGGCGTTTATCCTCGGCCTGTTCGGGGTTCTGTTCGGGGCACGTCATCTTGATGCCTCGGAGAGGCACGAAGGGTTGGTTGCTGCGGTCGCTTTTGAGTCAATCGTCAAGTTATTTGCGTTTTGCGCGGTGGGCATCTTTGTGACCTTCGGTATGTTTGATGGTTTTGGTGATATTTTTACCCGTTTTGCCCAGCAATTTCCGGAAAGACTCAGCCTGTTTCGCCTCGACACCGCAGCAATTCCCTATACCAAATGGTTTACCCTCCTCTTCGCTTCGATGATGGCGATCATGTTTCTACCGCGCCAATTTCACATCATGGTCACCGAAAATGCCGATGAGAATCACATCAAGGGCGCGATGTGGCGGTTCCCAGCCTATATCTTTCTTCTCAACCTGTTTGTCATCCCCATCGCTCTGGGCGGGCTGCTGCTCAACGGTGGTGATACTTCGCAGGCCGATTATTTTGTGATCAACCTGCCACTGGCCGCAGGACAACCCTGGTTGGCACTGCTGGTGTTTATCGGCGGGTTTTCAGCCTCTGCCGGGATGGTGATGGTCTCCTCAGTAACCCTCTCGACGATGATTCTCAACCACCTGATCATGCCGATCATTTTACGCCTCAAGGCTAATATTACTGATTATTCCGTGATCCTGATCAACCTCAAACGAATCGGTATTTTCGCCGTCGTTTTTCTCGGCTACCTTTACTACCGGGTCATCGGCGACTCTTACGCCCTGACCAATATGGGGCTCATCTCCTTTATCGCGGCAGCCCAGTTTGCACCGGCGGTTATCGGCGGTTTGTATTGGAGGCGGGCCAACCAGAAAGCCGCACTGACGGGATTAAGTCTCGGGTTTCTCGTCTGGTTTTACACCCTGCTGATCCCCTCGTTTGTCCTGTCCGGGTGGATGAAGAGCAGCATTCTCGACCAGGGGCCATTCGGTATCAGTCTGCTGCGGCCCCTTCATCTCTTCGGCTTGACCGGCTTTGATCTCTGGACCAATGCGCTCTTCTGGACAATGTTTTTCAATCTGGGTGCGTACCTCTGCTTAAGTTTCTTCTGCAAACAGAAGCAGACCGAAGTCGAACAGGCCCAAAACTTCATCGATTTCTATGGAGAGAAACTGGTCCCGGAACAGAGACGTCGCATCAGCAAGGCGCCGACTATCATGGAATTTGTTGAGTTAATGTCCAAGTTTATTGGCGAAAAGCCGGCCAATGCGGCAATTTCATCCTTTTTGAGCGATCATGAAGTCAACAGTCGAGGCAGTTTGTCCGATCATGAGATCCCGGCACTCAAGGCCTTCACAGAAAGGACCCTGGCCGGCTACGTTGGGTCAGCCCCTGCAAAAATAATTCTTGCAAATTACCTCTCGACCCGAGGCAGCGAGATGGAAGATGTGTTTGACATCTTCGGCTCTGTTACCCTCAGCCGTACGGCCAGTCGCGATCAATTAAGTGTTTTGTACGAAGCCGCAAAAATCGTATCGCGCAGCAGTGACCTTGCCAAAACCCTGGATGGTCTGCTGAAATTATTAATGCAACAATTTCGCTTTGACCTCTGCGTGATTCGTTTTCTTGACAAACAAAGCATGACCCTGTCTGTCAAGGCACAAATGGGTATGACCAGTGAGCACTTCGGTCAATCTGAGCGGAATCTCGACATGAAGACCTATATCGGCGCAACCTTCTTGTCGAATACAGCCTCAGTTGTTAATGACACGGAATTTCTCGATAAACATGATTCAGCCGTTATTATTCATCGTGAAAAGATAAAGTCCTTCGCACATGCCCCAATTGTGGTCGAAGGTGAACCGGCCGGCGTTCTTTCTGCCTTTTCACGCACCTCAAAGGGTATCTTTACTGACGAATTCGTTGCCCTTTTCAACAATCTGGCCCGTCAGGTTGGCATCGCCTGGCGCAACCATCAGCAACTGGTTGAATTATTAAGTGCCCGAGAGCAGGAACGTGATCTGCAAATTGCCAAAACCATCCAGATGAGCCTGCTTCCTTTGGGGATGCCTGATCTCAAGAATATCGACCTTGCCGGACTCTGTGTCCCGGCACATGAGGTTGGTGGTGACTATTATGACTTCATTCGTCGGCCCAATGGCACTCTCGATCTCGTTATCGCCGATGTTTCTGGACACAGCATCGGTTCGGCCCTTATTATGGCCGAAACTCGCACATTCATTCAGGCGATGCGGCAGATTGAAGAACCCTACGCAATGCTCGATGAATTAAATCGATTCTTTTGTGAAGATCTATCGCGTGCTGAACTCTTCGTCACCATGTTTTACACGCAATATCACCCAACCACGGGTGAATTGCTCTATGCAAATGCAGGACATAACAACCCGATACTCTGGCGCAGTAATACCCACACCTGCGAGACCCTTGATGGCGATGGTATGATCCTCGGCATTAAGCCAGATATAGACTTTGAACAACGAAAAACACATCTGACAACAGGTGATATTTTGGTTCTTTATACCGATGGAATCACCGAAGCGGAAGACAGCAGTGGTCAGTTCTTCGGCGATATGCGTCTATACGCACTGATTAATGAATATCAGCACCTTCCGGCCGCTGAGCTTATCGACCAGATCCTTGAACAAATTCGTTTATTTACGGGCAACAGACACTTTAACGACGATGTGTCTCTGGTCGTAATGAAAATCATCCAGCAAGATCAAATTAACGAGTAAATCAAAACACATTCTGACTAGTGGATACGGTATACTTGGATACGTATTCTTCATGACGGCTACCAGGAGATAAAGCATGCAACTAAAGACTGTAGAAATAGGCGACATCGTTTTAATTGAAATCGAAGAAGAGCGTATGGACGCCCACAACAGCGGGACCTTCAAGGAACAGATGCTGGCTTTGTTCGCTCAAGGAAAAAACAAACTCATCATCGACCTTTCGGCCGTGCGATTTGTCGATTCTTCCGGTCTGGGCGCTCTGGTTTCAGGATTCAAAAATGCCAGTACTCGTGAGGGGAACCTCAAGCTTTGTGGCTTGCAACCTCAGGTCCGCTCGATGTTTGAACTGACACGTCTGCACCGTGTGTTTGAAATTTTTTCCTCTGTTGAAGAAGCGCAAGAAAGTTTCTAATCCTGGCAGGGTTAACGATGGAAGACAAAGTCGAGGTCGACATCATATTCCCCAATCAGACTCGATATCTGGGTTTAATTGGCCGCATCGGCGAAGATCTGGTTCACTCTCTCGGTCGCTATCCCGGCGACCGGGAGGTGCTGGCTTATGAGCTCAACCTTGTCCTGACCGAAGCGATCAGCAACGTCATCAGCCACGCCAACGAGAATGACCCGAACAAACAAATCCAAATCCAGATTTCTGCAACAAATGATGCGCTGACCATTAAGGTATTTGATGAGGGGGACGGCTTTGATTTTGCCGGGATGGTGACCGATGATATGCGGGAAACAGATGAATGCGGACGCGGCATCCACATTATGCGGTGCTTGATGGATCAGGTCAGCTATCGCAGAACAAAAAAACGCAACGTGCTGGAAATGATCAAAAATCTGCACTAATAACTTAACACCCCAGTTGAATTCAAAAGAATGTCGGCCAGTTCGGTGTGAGTCCCGACTCTGGTTCCGGTCACGAGACGATCTCCATAAGCGATAAAGGGTATATCCCCTGCTGCTGCTGCCTGCTGATCCAGTTCAGAATCCCCGACAAAAAGACAGCTGTGTGGCAACACCCCTAAGTTTCGTGCAGCAAGCAAAAGCATGTCAGGCGCTGGTTTCGGGCTTTTAACGTCACGACTGGTCACAACCCGCTTGAAAAAATGCCCTAGAGCAAAATACTCAAGAATCTCATGCATGCTGTTCCCACGATTGGTCGCAACAGCCAGAGTAAAGTTATCAGCAAGTCTGGTCAGGCTAGCCTTGAGTCCGGCAGATTCACTCATCAGGTGAATAAAATCACGGTAATCTATCCCTTGAGCGAACTGAAGAGCGGGGGCAACGTCCGGAACCGCCATTAATTTTGCCAGCACCACGGGGCTACTGGCGGTATGGCAGATATGTGCTTCAGCGGACAATGGGTCACTGATCTGAGGATAGCCAAACGCTGAAAAAATCCGGTTATAATAGGCCAGATTCGCCTGATGACTCTCGAAGAGGACACCATCACAATCATAAATAATCACTTTTAACGGGTTCATCGATGCTCTCGACGATGGACCCAGAGCAATCCGACCAGTCCAAAGAGGATCATAGGCAACGACAGGATTTGCCCCATCGTAGCGCCTCCCCAAAGGTACCCAAGTTGCACATCAGGTTCGCGGACAAATTCAACGCCAAAGCGAAAAACCCCATACAGAAGAAAAAAACTGAAGAAAGGAACACCTATTGGTGTTTTCAGGCGATGTAGCAGCCAGAGGATGAAAAACAACAGAACCCCTTCGAGCAACATTTCATATAACTGACTGGGGTGACGTGGCAGATCTCCAGCATAGGGAAAGACCATCCCCCAGGGCACATCTGTTGTGCGACCCCAGAGTTCTCCATTAATAAAGTTACCGATTCGGCCCAAGCCAAGACCAATTGGCGCGGCCGCAACCACGACGTCTCCAAGATTCAGCACCGGCAGTTTCTGTTTACGGCAGAAGATCAACATGGCAGTGACAACCCCCAGGAGACCGCCATGAAAACTCATGCCACCTTCCCAAACCGCGAATATTTTTAACGGATGTTCAAGAAAATAAGCACCATTGTAAAAAATGACATATCCCAACCTGCCCCCCAGGATCACCCCAAGAACCGCGTAAAATACGAGATCAGACAGGTTCTCTTTGCTCAGATTTAAGCCACGTCCCTTGGCCAGACGTGATATCCAGAAGGAAGCGAAAAGAAATCCAGCCAAATACATCAAGCCGTACCACCGAATTGCGAGGGGACCAATCTTGAAAATAACCGGATCAAAATGAGGATAAGTCAGCATGCAGAAACATCCAATAACAGAAAAATGTTTTAAGAAATACCTTCGAACAATTCGGAACAGATACGTTGCATATCGGCAGGAACGGGAGGTTCAAAAACCAGTTTTTCACCGCTGATCGGGTGAGTAAAAGCCAGTCGACAAGAATGCAGAAGTGGTCGGCTCAACGGAATTCCAGCGCAGGACATCGCCCCGCCATATAAGCTGTCACCTAAAAGCGCGGAACCAGCTTCGGACATATGGGCGCGAATTTGATGAGAACGCCCAGTCAAAAGCTCTACTTCGAGAAGAGCTCCTTTTTCCGCCGCCTGTCGGGTCTGATAGCGAGTAACTGCGTCTTTTCCCCCATGCTCAACGGACACCGTCCGGTTATATTTGTGGGAACGGGCCAACATCGAACGAATTTCCCCGAATGATGGCTCAGGCGCTTTTTCTACCAGCGCAAGGTACTGTTTATCGACCTTATGCTCCAGAAAAATCTGACTTAAGCCTTTATGTGAATGCTGATGGATTGAAAAAACCATCGCCCCTGAGGTCCCACGGTCTAAACGTTGAACCATGCCGAGTTCGACTTTTTTTTGTCCAGAGGCGGCCCCCAACATCACAAGCAAGGCATCATAAAGGGTCCCCTTATAGCGTGAATGAGTCGGTTGCGTCTCTATGCCGGCAGGTTTATTTATAACAATCAAGAATTTATCACGATAGAGGATATGTTCTTCCCCCAGGCGAAAAATTTCAAGTGGTAACCCATCTGTGTAAATTTCGACCAAACCTCCGGCAGAAATATTGGTCGAGCAAGTGCGCACCCTGCGACCATTAATATGCACACCACCAAGATCAATAATTTTACGCGCTTCAGTCCGGGAAAGCGCATTAATTTCATCACTTAAAAATTGATCGAGACGTGTGCCCGGACGATTTCCGGCGGTTATCCGGAATAACTGTCTGATACCACGCTGATAGGCTACCTGTTCCATTTTTGCCCCATAGTCTGAATACTAACTGAGTTTAGAAATGACAGATATAGCTACTTGACTTTTACTTAGCCAATGATAGCATCGAAGCAAGGTCAAAACAGCTCTTTGATAACTCTGGGATGTTCGTGTGCGACGGCGGTTTTTGACCAACGTTCAAAGAACAAGTCATAGCGTGGAATTCTGGTGAGCAAGCCTGCGTCAACGCAGGAAGCCTAAAGGAGTTCCCGCAGGCAAACCTAGGCGCTCGGTTGACTAGGCGCAGTCCAGCGGCATCCCGGAGATGAGTTGACAATTGGTGCAGACCCGTACAAAGCAATGCCTCGCTACATTGGTGCTTAGTTTAACTGAAAACCAACTACATTGTGGGTTCTGGTTGCTTCCGTTACGGGTGGTCAGCGGGTTGCCGCTTTAAGTTCGGTGCCGGTGTTCTCGCCAATTATCTCCAATAACAAAAGCCCCGGCCATCTCGGTCGGGGCTTTTGTCGTGTTCAACCGAATCCACTAATCAGCGGTCGACCCGCTCCCTCAACTCTTTTCCGGTTTTGAAAAAAGGAGTTTTACGATTCGGGATCTGCACAAGCTCACCACTCTTGGGATTGCGTGCTTCCCGCGCTTCTCGCTCGCGCACAGAAAACGATCCAAACCCACGAATTTCTACGCGATCCCCCTGTGAAAGGGCGTCACCAATTCCATCAAAAATCAGATTAACCACGCTCTCAGCATCCCGCTTATTCAGATATTCGTGCTCAATCGACAGTTTTTCTATTAGTTCGCTTTTAGTCATTGTTCCCTCCGCTTTCAACAAGCGATTTGCCGAATCAATTACATTCCAGTCCAGAGATACTGCGGACCGACCGTCCAATGATGACCTGCCTCAAATCCTATTTCACCTAAAGCGCTCTTAAGGATACGCTCCACCAGACCGGGTTGCTCTACCTCCGGATATATCAGTGTTGGGTCATCTTCGAGGCCAGTCAGCTTCGCCGTATAGGCAAGAGCATCCTGAAAACCACCCAGTTCGTCTATCAGTCCAACAGCGAGGGCCTGGCGCCCGCTGAAGATACGACCATCTGCTATCTCTCGTACCTTATTGGCCGGGATATCACGTCCAAGACTGACGGCTTCCACAAACTGAGAATAGACATCATCGATCAATGCCTGCATCAAAATTCGTTCATCGGGGGTAAAAGGCCGTGAATTTGACCCGATATCCTTAAAACGTCCAGATTTGACTACGGTTGAAGAAACACCAACCTTCTCCATCAGCCCTTCATAATTTGGGAAGGACATGATAACCCCGATACTTCCGGTAATGGTTCCAGGGTTGGCGAACAACCGTTTAGCCGGAGCTGCGATATAGTAACCACCGGAGGCCGCCACCGACCCCATCGAGACGACGACCGGTTTTATCTTCTGCAGTTTTACGACTTCACTATAAATTTCCTGTGAAGGGCCTACAGCCCCTCCTGGAGAATCGATCCGCAAAATCACGGCCTTTATCGATTTATTATCGCGAAAATCGATAAGGTTTTTAATCAAACCATCAGACGCTGTGATTGGGCCATTAACTTCAATAACTCCAATTTTCTCGCCGAGAGATACAATATCCGGCGTGGACCAGTTTTTACCGAGCACGACAGCCAGCAACAGAAACACTAAAAAGATCCCGAAAATTGTCAGGGTTGCCAGCAAAATCGGGCGTTTTTTCATCAGTACCTTCCCCAAAAAAAGGGACCCTGCAAATCATTGCAGGGTCCCGGCACGGCATGTTCAGCTAATTCAGGCGTCTTTACCGTCGTTACGACCCTTGACACCCTGAAGCAGAGCACCAAGGTTCGATGTCGCGGTCTTTTGCGCACCGAGGAAGTTATTCACCTCAGCCTTTTCCTTTTGAACGTCGATGTTTTTAATCGACAGGGCAATCTTGCGATCAACTGAATCAACCTGAAGGACAGCAGCCTCAAGGACATCGCCGACCTTGGCAAAATCCTTGGCTTCTTCGACTTTCTCTTTGCTTAACTCCGAAACGTGGATCAAACCCTCGATCCCCTCTTCAAGCTCAAGAAAAATACCGAAGTCTGTTACCGAGGTCACAGCACCCTTGATAATTGTACCTGGTGCATAACGGGTCGGGACAGATTCCCAAGGATCATTATTAAGCTGCTTCAGCCCTAGAGAGAAGCGCTCATTCTCACGGTCGATGTTCAACACAACGGCCTTGACAACATCACCCTTTTTGAAGGCTTCAGAAGGATGCTTGATGCGCTTGGTCCATGAGAGGTCCGAGATGTGGACCAGACCGTCAATGCCTTCATCAACCCCGACAAAAACGCCAAAGTCAGTGATATTCTTGACTTGTCCCTCAATAATGGTACCAATCGGGAATTTCTCGCCGATGACTTCCCAGGGGTTCGGCTCGATCTGCTTGAGTCCAAGGGAGATACGACGATTTTCAGTATCAAGCGCAAGAACGACCGACTCAACATCGTCACCGATATTCAGAATCTTGTTCGGATGCTTGATCCGCTTGGTCCAGCTCATTTCAGAGACGTGAATCAGACCTTCTACGCCCTCTTCAAGCTCGATAAATGCACCGTAATCTGTGAGGCTGACAACCTTGCCGGTCACCCTGACATCAACCGGGTACTTGGCCTGGACGTCAAGCCATGGATCGGGAGCAATTTGCTTGAGCCCCAAGGAAACCCGTTCTTTATCACGATCAAACTTGAGAACCTTAACTTTGATCCGGTCACCCACCGCGATAATATCCGAAGGATGTTTAACGCGACCCCAAGACATATCGGTGATATGCAACAGTCCATCGATACCACCAAGGTCGATAAATGCCCCGTAATCAGTAAGATTCTTAACAATACCGTCAACAACCTGTTCTTCAACCAGGTTCTCAAGAGTACCGCTGCGCAAGCTCTCGCGCTCTTTTTCAAGCAGCACGCGACGTGAAAGAACGATATTGCCACGACGCTTGTTCAGCTTGATAATCTTAAACTCAAAGGTCTCACCGATAACCTTATCGAGGTTGCGTACGGGACGCAGATCGACTTGGGATCCAGGCAAGAAGGCCATGACACCGATATCGACTGACAAACCACCCTTGATACGGTTGATGATCCGACCTTCGACAACGGCATCTTCTTCGAGGTTGTTCCAGATCTTTTGCCGATCGGCTTTCTCTTTCGACAGATTGATCATACCACTGTCGCTTTCTCCACCACCGAACAGCACGTCGTAGACATCCCCTACATTAACGTTGATTTCGCCTTTTTCATTAGCGAACTCACGCAGCGGGATCACACCCTCCGACTTGTAGCCGACATCGACCACGACCGAATCAGGATTAACCTGAACGACGGTCCCTTGTACGACATCGTTGCGCTTGAGCTCAAGGCCACCTTGCTCATACTCATTGAGCATCGCCTCAAAGCTGTCTTCTCCTGCTTCTACTTCCATGTCATCGTCAAACATTTCTTTTTCTTCAACCATTGGGATAGAACCCCCTTACGTATTTCCCGACGCCTTGCGACGGCGAGCTCTTGCGAGACGCGCACATTATCACAGCCTAAATTAAAAACAAAGTAATATTTTTCAGCAGGTTAGTTACTTGCGAGGCAGGTGCAAACCGAAGCTATTGAGCCCAAACCAGTCAAAAAGTACGAAGAATCTCCATGATTTCATCGATCAGGAACTGAGGAGTTGATGCGCCAGCCGTCAAACCGACCCGCGAAACCCCTTCAAACCAGCGTCGATCAATCTCCCCCGCCGTTTCAACATGATAGGTCGCGGTCCCCTTGTCACGACAAAGGTTGGCCAGTCGCGTTGTGTTGGCGCTGTTATAGCCGCCGACCACCAGCATTAGATCGACTTGACCGGCAATCGATACAGCTTCTTCCTGTCTGACAGACGTTGCGTCGCAGATCGTATTATGAATTTTCAGTTGGCGGGATTTATCAAGGCAGACCCCAACAATTGCACGAAAATTTTCAAACGACTGGGTTGTCTGCGCAATAACCCCAATCTTGCGAGACTTCGGCAATTCGCCGGCCTCTTCAGCACTGGCGATAACGGCAACCTCGCCACTCGCATAGGAAACAATCCCCTGCACTTCGGGATGATGGGCTTCGCCAACAATCACCAGCAGGTAACCATCACGACTCAGTTCTGCTGCATATTTCTGAGCTTTGGTCACAAAAGGACAGGTTGCATCAATAATGGTCTTACCACTGCCTTGAAGTTCAACGAATTCTCCGGCTGTCACTCCATGAGAGCGGACGACGATTGCCTCACCATCAGCATCTTCAACCCGCTGACAGACACGAATCCCGCGATCTTCGAGCTTTTTTACCATTTGCGGCGAATGGATCAGTGGCCCGAGGGACTGCAATGACTTAAAGTTGTCGGAAGCATCAAACGCCATCTGAGTCGCACGCTTTACGCCGAAACAAAATCCGGCACTCTTTGCGAGCAGAATTTCCATCAATGTCAAACTCCCTTACTGGACACTTAATTATGCTTGAGCCATACGGGCCCGGACCGTTTCAAGCATCAGAGCCAGAACCTGTTGAATATCCATAATGGTCGAATCGATATCGATAGCATCAGCAGCCCGGCGCAAGGGAGCATGCTCACGACTACTGTCGGCCGCATCACGAGCCTCAACCTCGGCGATTGTCTGTTGCAAGTCGACGTCAATCCCTTTCGCCCGCAACTCATCAAAACGCCGGCGACCCCGCTCTTCGGCGGATGCTGAAAGAAAAAATTTAATTTCAGCCTGCGGAAACACCACCGTACCGATGTCACGCCCTTCGAGAACGACACCACCCAGGCGCCCCATCTGCTGCTGCACCCGGACCAACTCTTCGCGCACGGCAGGACATGCTGAGACCTTCGACGTCAGCAGACTCACCTCGGGTGTGCGAATGGCGTCCGAGACATCTTCACCATTGATGAAAACATGATCAGAATCAGCGACACGACGGAATTCAAACTGCATCTGACGGCAAAGCTGCTGCAGTGCCACCGAGTCATCTAAAGCAGTATGCTGCCGAGTCGCGAGAAGGGCGACCGCACGGTACATGGCGCCCGTATCAATATTGGTATAACCCAGAGTGGTCGCTAAGGCTTTACTGAGAGTGCTTTTACCCGCACCGGAGGGTCCATCAATAGCGATTATCAATTGTGGCTTGCGCCCTTTATCCCTGCGTTGATTCAATGATTCACCTGCTCAAGAAGATCCCAGAAATTCGGGAATGAGGTCGCGGTACATCCAGTGTCGGCAATTGTTATTGCCCCGGTTGCCGCTTGAGCTGCAACCGCCATACTCATGGCAATCCGGTGATCGCCGAAGGAGTTGACCAGCCCGCCATGTAAAGTTCCCGTGCCCTGAATCCGCATGCCATCTTCAAGGGGTTCAACCAGGCCACCGATTTTCCCCAGCGTATCGCAGACGGCCGCAATACGGTCAGTCTCCTTAACGCGCAACTCCTTTGCCTCCCTGATCAGGGTCTCTCCTTCAGCAAAGACTGCTGCCACACTGACCACCGGGAACTCATCAATTGCTCGTGGAACAAGGTCTCCACCGATTTCAATCCCGCGCAAGGGGCTGTATTTTACTAACAGATCGGCAACCGGCTCCCCTGAAAGCTCGCGCTGATTCAAAAGTGTTATCTGCCCACCCATCTGCTGCAGGATATCAATAATGCCGCTGCGCGTTGGATTGACACCGACATTTTTCAACAGAAGTTCAGAACCTGGAGTGATCAATGCCGCTACCATAAAGAACGCCGCCGAGGAGATATCGCCCGGGACATCGATATCACGCCCCTTCAGGATGACGGGGCCGCAAACAGAGGCGCCACCCTCAAAGGATCTTATATCAACCCCGAAGCAGCGCAACATCCGCTCGCTATGATCTCGCGAAAGATGCGGCTCAAACACCCGCGTTTCTCCTTCGACCTGCATTCCGGCCAACAGAACGGCTGATTTCACTTGTGCACTGGATACCGGCGAATGATACTCTCCGGCTCTTAACATTCCTCCGCGAATTGCCAGCGGTGCCTTAGTCCCATTTTCCCGCCCGCTAATCTCAGCCCCCATGCCAAGCAGGGGGGTAAGAATACGGCCCATCGGGCGCTGTCGAAGATATCTATCTCCGGTCAGAACCGAGAAGAAAGGCTGGGCAGCGAGGATCCCGCTCATCAGACGCATGGTCGTGCCCGAGTTGCCACAGTCAATAACATCTCCGGGCTCTTGCAAACCGCGAATGCCTCGCCCTTCAATTAAGAGACAATCCCCAGCCTCTTTGACCTGCACGCCCATCTGCCTAAATGCCGCCAGGGTCGACATGCAATCCTCGCCACGCAACAGGCCACGAATGCGACTGGTGCCTTCGGCCAAAGACGCGAACATAATGGCCCGATGCGAAATCGACTTATCGCCGGGGACAACAATGTCACCCTTGAGCCCACGGCTCGGAGAGATAACTCTCTGCTCTAACTGAGACATAAAATTAACTTTCTGATACACGGCAAACAAGAACCTTAAAGGATAGCGTCACGTAATTGTTTAGAACGCAGAAAAAATTCGCACAGGCGGTCGATATCCCCCTTGCGAATGTCTTCTTTCAATTCATCAAAGAAAAGTTGAAACTGGTCCATCATCTCGAGCAGGGCCACCTGATTGGTCAGGGCAATGTCCCGCCACATCGTCGGGTCAGACGAAGCAATCCGGGTAAAATCGCGAAACCCGCCGGCTGAATATTCGAGGATATTCTCTTCATAATGGTCATAGGACCCCACGGCATTCACCAGGGAATAAGCGACCATATGTGGAAGATGGCTGATAGCGGCCAGCACTCGGTCATGTTTCTCGGCTGGCATACAGATAACTTCACTCCCGACGGCTCTCCACATCGCCGACACCACCTCAAGCGCACCGGCATCGGTCTGCGTGTTCGGGGTCAGGATGCAGCGTTTCCCTTGGTAGAGGGTTGAAAATGCGGCTTCAGCGCCACTATTCTCTGTCCCGGCAATCGGATGGCCAGCGATAAAATGCACGCCCGCAGGCACTAATGGGCTCACCTCACGCAGAACCGACCCCTTGACGCTCCCCCCATCGGTCAGAATTGCACCGTCCTTGAGCGCCGGCGCAATTTCTCTAACCAAATCAGCCAAAGTTCGTACCGGAGTTGCCAGAAAGACCAGATCGGCCCCAAGGACAGCCTTTTGCGGATCACGTTCATAACGATCAATAATGCCTAATCTGAGCGCCGCTTCAAGGTTCGGCTTGCCTCGACCACAACCGACAACCTCCCCCACAAATCCCGCTTCTTTCAGGGCCAACCCCAGCGACCCCCCGATGAGGCCGACGCCGATGACCGTCAACCGGCCAATACGATGACCTTTCATTCCCTCTCCCCCTGCCCGGCGAACGGATAGGACCCCAGAATTTTCAAAAAATGACAATGACTGCGCAAATCTTCAATCGCCGCGGAGATCTTTTCATCTTCTACATGACCGACCAGATCAAGAAAGAAAATATATTCCCAAGCCTTTTGCTTCATCGGTCGACTTTCAATTTTCACCAGATTGATGTCGCGTTTGCTGAAGGGTTCGAGCATCCGGTAAAGAATGCCGGGTTCATCATGTACGCTGAACATGATCGAGGTCTTGTCCCGGCCGCTAGGGTCAGGTCTCTTGCTGCCAATCACCAGGAACCGGGTAAAGTTGTTCGGGTTGTCCTCAATCTTCCCTTTCGCCACCTGCAGGCCATATTGCCGAGCAGCGGCCTGACTGGCAATCGCCGCCACGGTGTCATCCTCCGCAGCCATCTGGGCCGCAGCTGCGGTGCTGGTCAAATCCATCTGGGGAGTATCGGGGAGATTTTCATCCAACCAGCGCCGGCATTGCGCCAAAGCCTGAGGATGAGAAACCACCTTACAAATCTGTTCGAGTTTACCCGTTTGCGAGAGCAGGTCATGGGAGATTTCGAGCAGGATCTCGGCGATCACTTGCAACTCGGAGCTGATAAACATATCGAGGGTGTGGTTCACGACCCCCTCCGTCGAATTTTCGACCGGAACCACGCCATAATGCGCCCTTCCGCGCTCGACCTCTTCAAAGACCGCCGGGATACTTTTCTGGGGGACGAGCTGAGCCGAGAGCCCGAATTGTTCCATCGCAGCCACATGGGTAAAAGTCGACTGTGGCCCCAGATATGCGACTTTCATCGGCATTTCAAGGGAGAGCGAGGCGCTGATAATCTCGCGAAAGACGCGACAGATTGATTCATTGGGAAAAGGGCCGGGGTTACCACCCTGAAGTCGTTCAAAGATCGCGCGCTCACGACTCGGCACATAAAATTCGCGGCTCTCACCGGCCTTGGCTTTGCCAACTTCCAGCACCACCCGAGCACGATTGTTGAGCAGATCCAGAATTTGATCATCAATCTGATCTATCTTATTCCTGAGTTTTTTTAAATTGGAATTCGACATGGAGTACTCCTGATACGAGCGAAGATCACCTCCCGAGGTTGCTAATCCGAGGCTTCACGGGTCAGGAAATGTAGCCCATTCAGGGGCAAAAAGCAAACCCCGTAACCCACAATACGGAAGGCCAAAACCGATGAATCGAACTCTTGACCAAGCCCTTTCAGGCGGCTAAACTGCGGAACCTTAACTGCTGAAAAGAACCCTTACTTTATAGATAAGAGGTGCCCGATGTCGATCATTGCCACAAAGGTAAAAGACAGTATCGAAAACGCTTCATGGATCCGCCGCATGTTTGAAGAGGGCGCGGCCTTACGCCAACAATACGGAGATGACAAGGTTTTCGATTTTACCCTTGGCAACCCGACTATGGAACCACCAGCAGAACTGAAATTGGAATTAAAACGGCTGGCCGAATCACCTGTCCCCGGCATGCACCGATACATGAACAACGCCGGTTATGACGAAACACGTGCCGCGGTCGCTGAGGTCATTGCCGAAAACTGCAACCAGCCGGTAGCTGCCTCACATATCGTGATGACCTGCGGCGCTGGGGCCGCAATGAATGTCACCCTGAAAGCCATACTGAATGCCGGCGATGAGGTGATCATTCTCGCCCCCTACTTTGTTGAATATAAATTTTACATCGACAATCAGGGCGGGGTTCCAGTTATCGTCCAGACCGATGAAAAATTCCAGCCTGACCTTAACGCAATTGAAAAGGCCATTTCACTCAGAACCCGCGCCATAGTTATCAATTCCCCGAATAATCCAACCGGCGTTATCTATCCCAAAACGGCCCTTATGGCTCTGGGAAAAATGCTGAAACGTAAAGAAGCCGAATTCGGCCGCCCGCTGACGGTCATCTCCGATGAACCTTACGCCCGCATCAGCTTTGAAGAACCGGTTGCCAACATTTTCGATTGTGTCGAAAATTCCATTATTGTCACCTCACACTCTAAAGACCTCGCTCTCCCTGGAGAGAGAATCGGCTACCTGGCCGCCAATCCGGCGATGGGCCAGGTGGAGTTGTTTATCCAGGGTGCGGTCTTCTGCAATCGTGTCCTTGGCTTCGTTAACGCTCCGGCGCTCATGCAACGACTGATCACCAAACTTCAGCACTGTAGCGTTGATGTTGGAGAATATCGGAAAAAACGTGATCGTCTATACACCCATCTGACCGGCTTGGGATTCTCAATGGTGAAACCTGGCGGCGGCTTTTTTCTCTTTCCTAAATCCCCGCTGGCAGACGAGATGGAATTTATCCGCATTGCGCAGAAATACATGATTCTGCTGGTGCCTGGTAGCGGGTTTGGTGCTCCGGGGTTCTTTCGAATCGCCTATTGTGTTAGCGATGACATGATTGAACGCAGTCTTGGGGCCTGGGATAAATTAGCCAATGAGTTAGGTCTTAAATAAGGCAAGGCATATAATTATAAAGCAATAAAGCATAGGTATGGCTAACTATGCTTTATTGCTTGAAACTTGCCCTATTTGAAGTCTGACTCTATATTTACGTGTGCCCACTGACACCGTCAGGGCGACCGTTGCCTTAGTCGTTTTGAAGGTTCTGCTGTGAGGTTCTGTCTCTCCATATCACCTCACCGCTATTCAACCCAAAACACCTGAGCTTCAACGCTCTGGACTCTCAGTAGCCGCTCATCGGCAACCTGATTCAAAATCAGACAGAGTTATCGAGGTAGAATAGCACCAGGTCTCATCCCCCCTGCCCAAAGCTGCTACCAATGATTACCAGCCGTACTCGACGGTCTTGACCGCAAGGGAATCAGCCTTACAGAGCGATGCTTCCCCGGCGCAGGCCGCTGCTGCGGAGATCGACAACCTGAAGCTGGACCGAATCCCTGCCCCGAAAACTATTAATTTCAGGACGAAACAGCAGGTCGATAGTTCCCTGAAATTGCTCCAGACGATTGGCCATGCCGAAGGCAATACAATTCAGCTGTGCGCCTTGCGCCGAAACATTGAAACGCAGATGCTTGCCTCCGACAATCTGTGGCGGACTCGGGATCAGACCGGAACAGACAAACGTCGGCTGAGGATTCCCCATACCGAAAGGCGCCAGCTCGGCAAGCTGTGCAACAGCCGCCAATGACAGGTCTCCGAGGCCAACCTCTCCGTCATGTTCAATTCTCGGGACAAGATCCTCAGCGGTTAATTCTTCCGCGGCGACCTTTTCAAAATCATTTCTGAAAGCTTCGACCCGCCCAGATTCGAGCGAGAGTCCGGCGGCGGCGGCATGACCGCCGAAGCTTAACAGATTTTGTGCGGTACGCCCCAGAGCTGCAAACAGATGGAAACCATGCACAGAACGGGCAGACCCCTTCCCGAGCCCATCGGCTAAAGCGATCATAACCGTCGGGCGGTAGTAACGCTCCACCAGCCTGCTGGCGACGATACCGATAACGCCGGGATGCCAGCCTTCGGCCGCCAACACCAGGCTATGCTCGGCGATACAGCCACTTTCGATCTGGGCGATCGCTTCCTGCAGGGTCTGTTCTTCGATCTGCTGCCGTTCGCGATTACAGCAATCCAGGTGGGCCGCCTGGGCCGCAAGTGAGTCACTTCCCTCCCCCAACAAAAGCTGAGCACCCAGTGACGCTTCTTCAAGGCGTCCTGCGGCGTTAAGTCTCGGTGCCAATCTAAAGCCGACGCTACCACAGGTGACCCGGGTGACATCCGCGACAACTTTAAGGGCCGCGACCCCTGGACGCTCTCCAGCGTCGAGCAGCTGCAGCCCGAAACGAACCAGAATACGGTTGACTCCAGAAAGCGGAACCATGTCGGCAATCGTACCAAGCGCCACCAGATCAAGCCCTTTGCGCAGATCAGGTTCTTTGCGTTCGGTAAACCAACCGTTTTCGCGTAGGCGGCGACGCAGACTGAGCAAGAGAAAAAAGGCGACTCCAACTCCGGCAAGATCGGGACAGGGGAAGCGATTAGCTCTCAGATGCGGGTTCACGAGCGCCAGGCAGTTGGGTAATTTCTCCGGAGGCTGATGATGATCCGTCACAATCAGATCAAGCCCCAATCTGGCTATCAGATCAGCTTCAACCAAGGCAGAAACGCCGCAGTCAACCGATAGCACCAAAGTACAACCACTCTGGGCCGCACAGTTGATCGCAGCAGCAGAGAGACCGTAGCCATCCTTCATTCGGGAGGGGATATGATATTCAACATTAGCCCCGAATGCGCGTAATGACTCAACCAACAAGGCGGTACCAGTAATTCCGTCCACATCATAGTCGCCGTGAACGGCAATTTTCTCGCCTTTCCCAAGCGCTTCGACCAGACGCTGGACCGCAACCTCCATATCAGGAAGCAGATCCGGGTCAGGAAGTGAGTTCAGCCTTGCCTGTAAAAATTCACGGGCTGCGGACAATTGATGAATCCCCCGATTGGCCAATGAACACGCCGTTAAGGGGAAAACGTCCAGATCCGCCATGAGTTGCCTGACCGCCTCTGGGCGACCGCTACGCTCGACCCAGCATTTCGGTTTTATAGTCATGGTGTCGGCTCCAGAAGATCTGGCTGCTTCAGGACAGGGAGATAATCGACTCTCCCAAGCCAGTCATCGACTCGGCCATCAAAAAAAAATCTCTCCAGATTCTCCCCGGTTTCGCTCCAGTAATTATTGCGCAAATCAACGGTCTGCCTTACACCTTCCCCCAGACTTATCTGATATGGGGAGTTGTCAACAAAGCTGTTGTTTTCAATCAGATAATCATCCGGTTTTTCAGAAATAAATATCCCTTTGTGATTATGCTGAATCAAATTATGCAAAATTACCGGTGAACCGAAATGAAAGCGGATGGCGGTATCGTTCTCTTCAAATAGATTATTTTCGGCCAGAAGACGGGTATCGTGAAAACGCAAGCCAACCAGGTTATGCCGAAAGATCGAATGCTCCACTGTTAGCCGTGACTTGCGGGCATGCAGGGCACTGTTTGCCTGCTCAAATCGACAATAGGAGAAATGAGCTTCCGGCGAGTCTTCAATATTGATCCCTCCCCAACTTCCGGCGGCACCCTCGGGGTCAGCTGAGTTGAACATAATCGGCATGGTCGCTGTGCCCAGGGCTATCAGGCGGCCGCGCACAATCAATTCACTCCCAATAAAATAAGGGTGTTCACGATAGAGATCTTCACCAGGACCGGGAGGCTCAAAGACAACCCGCGTGCCCGGCGCAATAGTTAATATGGCCCCGGCGTCAAGGATGATGTCACCATGCAGGCGCACCACCCCCTGCCAGAGAATCTTCCCGTAAAGAATCTGGTCCTGTGGTTTAAGTATTAAACTACAGGCGGTGAAACTGATGAGTACGAACGATAACAGGACAAGACGGGTCAACATGTGAGGATGATCTTCCCGCGGGGTAAAAAAACGGCCAGCCTTTCGCTCAGGCTGGCCGTGCAATGAATAGTACTTACTTATTGCCATCAGGGGCGGGATGACTCTTGATAAAATCAAGTTCTGCCCGAACCTGATCTGAACCGGGGCCGGAAGGATTAATCTTCAGGTAGCGCTCCCAAACGTCTTGCGCCTTGGTGAAATCCTGAAGATCATAGCGATAAACAACGCCGAGATTAAAAAGACTCTGAATATGAGTAGGGTCGGCTTTTGATGCTTGTTCAAATGCATGAATCGCTTTATCAAACCAGCCTACCTTGCGGAACATAACCCCCTGATCCGTTAGCACATTGGGATCATTGGGTTTGATTGCCAGCGCTTTGTCATAGGCATCGATCGACTTCATCGGTTGGTTCGCATCAAAATATGCATTTCCCAACTGCACCCAGGCATTCAGGTTGCCTGGTTCCTTCGCGACGATCCCCTCCAGCATCGCCATCTGCTGCCCGGCGTTGACAGAAGGCGCTGAAGTCTCAGGAGCAGACGAAACATTCCGGTCATTTTTGCGCGCATTAGTGAAAATGACGCCGACCAACACCCCGACAACCAGGGCTACTACCGCAAAAAGAATCGCCTCTTTCTTCATCAAAAACCTCCGGGTAAAATAGATCTCAGCTCTTACGCAGTTTACGCTGCTCCCAGAACATCAGTATGGGACTGGCGACGAAAACCGAGGAATAGGTCCCGATAAGAATCCCGACCAGCATGGCGAAGGCAAAGTTATGAATAACCCCGCCACCCCAGATAAAAAGAGCAAGGACTGCCAGCAGGGTGGTTCCAGAGGTCAACAGGGTCCGCGACAGGGTGTCGTTGACACTGCGGTTGACGATAAAGGAGAAACTCTCCTTGTTATAACGCCCGACATTCTCTCGAATACGATCGTAAACGATGATCGTATCGTTAAGCGAATAACCGATAATCGCCAGAAATGCAGCGATTATCGGCAGATCAATCTCCCGGCCGGTCAGGCTGAACGCCCCAATAGTGATCGCCACATCATGGACCAAAGCAACAATCGCCCCGACCGCAAAGCGGAACTCGAAACGCCAGGATATATAAGCCAACAGACCGATCATGGCATAGAGGATCGCCTTCAGACCCTTCATGCGCAGATCACTGCCAACCTGAGGCCCGACCATCTCGGTCCGCCTCACTTCAACCTTGTCCGCGCCGTATGTTGTATCAAGGTGCTCTTGAACCTGAAGACCAACAGCTTTAAGCTCCTGTGATGTATTCTCCATCCGGATCATAAATTCGTTTTTATCATCACCAAACTGCTGAACAACCATCCCCCCGAGCTTCATCCCGGCAAGAGCCTTTTTGATAGCCGTCGCATTGGTCGCCTCGGCAAATCGCACCTGGACAAGGGTTCCGCCAGCGAAATCGATGCCGTAATCAGGGCCTCCATGATAGATCAGTGAAATAATACCGATCGCAATTAACAACAAGGAGAATGCCATTGCAATCGTCCGTTTGCCGACAAAATCGATATTGGTATCCGATTTGATCAATTCCATTTCCGGAACCTCCCTTAAATGCTCAGCCGCCGCACTTGCCGGCGGTTCAGGAAAAAGTCAAAGATCACTCGCGAAACAAAGATCGCGGTAAAGAGCGAGGCGACGATACCGATCGAAAGGGTGACAGCAAAGCCCTTGACCGGCCCGGTGCCGAACTGGAACAGCACCAGCGCTGCCAACAGTGTGGTCAGGTTGGCGTCCATGATTGTCAGGAAAGCCTTACCAAAGCCAAGATCCAGCGCAATTTTAGGAGCTTTTCCGAGACGCAATTCCTCACGGATCCGCTCAAAGATCAACACGTTAGCATCGACCGCCATACCGATAGTCAATACGATACCGGCGATGCCCGGCAGGGTCAGGGTTGCACCGAAGAGCGAGAGCATGGCACAGATAAAAACAATATTCAGAACCAAGGCAACAACCGCGACCAGACCAGAAAGGTTGTAATAGATGACCATCGCACCAATAACCAGCAGACAGCCAATGATGGCCGACTTGATCCCTTTGTGGATCGAATCGTTACCGAGAGAGGGTCCGACAGTTCTGTTTTCCAGAATGTTCACAGGTGCAGGGAGCGACCCGGCGCGCAGTACAATCGCAAGGTCGGTGGCTTCCTGGGAAGTAAAGGAGCCTGAAATTTGTGCACTCCCACCCGAGATCCGCTCCCGGATCACAGGCGCAGAATAGACTGTATCATCCAGTACAATCGCCATCCGCTTGCCAACGTTGGCAGCGGTAAGCTGGTCAAACCGCTTGGCTCCGACCGTATTGAAATCGATAGAAACGTAGGGTTCGTTGTAGCGTGTATCGATGCGCACATTGGCATCTTCCAGCAGGTCGCCAGTCAGTGCGATCTTACTAAACAGCACGATTGGCTTTTCACTGACAGTGCCGGTCTGCTTGTTCGTGTTGCGCTCATAGAGCAATTCTGTCCCCGGAGGCAACTTCCCTTTTTGCGCCGCAGCAACATCAGCAGTTTCATCGACCATCTTAAATTCAAGACGTGCTGTTTTACCGATCAATGAAATAGCCCGCTCCGGATCCTTGATGCCTGGCAACTGAATGAGGATGCGATTATCAGACTGGCGCTGAAGAGTCGGCTCGCTCACTCCAAACTGGTCGACACGGTTACGCATGGTTTCAAGTGCCTGACGTACGGCATAATCGGCAATATTCGCTATCTCTTTGTCACTCAGGTGGTAATGCTTTTCGATATAACCACCGCTTGCCGGCAATGTTTCCCCCTTGAGGTTGGGGAAACTTTCGGCCATCAGGGTGTCAACCTGCTTACTGGCGTCTTCGTCATAAACGACGATGACAATTTGATTCCCCTGTTGCCGCTCAATCCGCTTGAAAACAATGTCTTTCCCCCGCAGAAGGGCGTCGGCCTGATCGACCATAGAATCGACCCGGCTCTCAACGGCTTTATCGACATCAACACCGAGCACGAGGTGCATACCACCCTGCAGATCAAGACCACGATGAATCGGATCGACCGCATGCTGCCACCAGGCCGGCAGGCTGCTCTGCATAAAGGTCGGCGCCAGTGAAAACAGGGCCAGAATCAGGCAGATCAGCACAACCCCGCCCCTGATTTTAAGACTATTCGACATGATTGTCGCAACTCCTTTCAAACGAACATTCGCCTAAACGATGTCCAGTGCTTACATTCAAGAGATCAAGCATCACCCTTAACTTCGGTGATTGAAGCACGGTTCAGTTTGATTTTGACACCCGTTGCGACCTCAACCGTCACGGTCAACTCTTCAACGGCCGCCACCTTGCCATAAATTCCACCTGCCGTCACGACTTGATTTCCGGGTTTCAATGCCCCGATCAATTCACGATGCTGCTTGGCGCGTTTCTGCTGCGGACGAATCAATAAAAAATAGAAAATAGCAAACATAAGGACCAGCATAATGAGGCCCTCATAACCCTGCTGCCCTCCCTGTGCACCACCGCCTGCCATTGCAAAAGCTTTAGATACCATCTCCTTCATCTCCTTTGTTAAGTAATGACTCTACGAATGAAACCCTCAAGCTCAAACCTTCAAACCTGCCGCGACCGATAAAAATCGTCACGAAAGACCTTGAAGTTACCTTGGGAAATAGCCTGTCTGGCACTCCCCATCAGCTGTTGATAATAATACAAATTATGGTGCGTATTGAGAACCGAAGACAGGATCTCGTTGCTCTGAAACAGATGCCGCAGATAGGCACGACTGTAATTACGGCAGACATAACAATCACAACAAGGATCAATAGGTTGTGGATCGTCCCGAAACCGGGCCTGCTTGATACTCAGCTTGCCAAACCCCGTAAAGAGCACCCCGTTGCGGGCATTGCGGGTCGGCATGACACAGTCGAACATATCACACCCCCGGGCGACCCCTTCGATCAGATTCTCGGGAGTTCCGACGCCCATAACGTAACGCGGCTTATCCTGCGGCAGGAGAGGGAGCGCATATTCCATTACCTCATACATCAGGCTGGCCTCTTCGCCGACCGACAAGCCACCCAGGGCATAGCCTTCAAACCCGATATCAATCAGGCCCTCAGCGCTCTGGCGTCGCAAATCCTCATACATCCCCCCTTGAACAATTCCGAACAGGGCTTTTTCGCCGCCCGATGCTAAGACTTTGCGACAGCGCTCAGCCCAACGTCCGGACCGAGACGTGGAGGCCGCAACATACGTTCGATCAGCAGGATAAGGGATGCATTCATCAAAAACCATGACGATATCTGAATCAAGCGCCTGTTGAATCTCGATCGCTAATTCAGGGGTCAGATGGTGTTTACTGCCATCCAGATGGGATTGAAATGAGACCCCGTTTTCTTCGATTTTACGCAGATCCCCAAGACTGAAGACCTGAAATCCACCACTATCGGTCAAGATCGGCTTTGACCAATTCATAAATTTGTGCAGCCCGCCAAGCTGACGAACAAGGTCATGCCCCGGGCGCAAATAGAGGTGATAAGTGTTGGCCAGAATGATCTGCGCCCCAAGTTCATCCAGCGCTTCGGGCAACATCGCCTTGACAGTCGCCTGAGTCCCCACCGGCATAAATACAGGGGTCTCAATGATACCGCGCGACGTCTGAATTTTTCCGTAACGCGCATTGCCATCTTGTTTTAAAAGATCGAATCGAAAAGGTATCAAATTAAATATATCCTGCAATGCCCTAAAGAATCAGCATGCAATCGCCATAGCTGAAAAAACGAAACCGCTCAGCAATTGCCCGTTGGTAGGCTTCTAAAATAAACTCACGTCCAGCGAGGGCGCTGACCAGCATCAACAAGGTCGATTTGGGTAGGTGGAAATTTGTAACCAGCCCATTGACTGTTTTAAATTTATATCCCGGAAAGATAAAAATTTCACTCTCCCCGGCCCCAGGGACCAAAGCCCCCTGTTCATCAGTAGCCGTTTCAAGCGTGCGCGCCGCGGTTGTCCCGAGAGCAACAACCCTCCGACCTTCCTGCTTGGCGCGATTTACCGCAGTGGCCGTGGATTCAGGCACCTGATAGGCCTCGCTATGCATACGATGGTCATGCACATTTTCAACCCGTACCGGCAGGAAAGTACCGATCCCGACATGCAGGGTCAAAGTTTCAATCTGAACACCCTTAAGACGCAATTGCTGCAGCAGGGATTGAGTAAAATGCAACCCTGCCGTGGGTGCTGCGACCGCGCCCAGATTCTGGGCAAAAACGGTCTGATAACGCTCACGATCGGTCTGCTGATCAGCACGTCTGATATAGGGCGGTAAAGGCAGATGACCGATCCTTTCAATCAAAGCCTCAAAATTCTCGACCCGACAGAATCGCACTATCCGCTCTTGATCAACCCCGCCGGGTAAAATCTCTGCGCTTAAGCCCTCCGCAAAATCAATCAGTGTCCCTGGTCTCAGGGGGCGTGAACTGCGGCCCAAACAGCGCCAGTCCTCGGGCTCACCCGGCATTCGCCTGAGCAGAAGGAGTTCAACCTGTCCCCCTGAATCTTTTTTCCCCAGTAGGCGTGCAGACCGGACCCGGGTGTCGTTGAGGATTAAGAGATCCCCGGGGACAAAGGAGTCAACGATCTCAAGAAAAGCACCAGTAGAAATTGTTTTCGACTGTCGATCCAGACGCATCAAACGTGAATCGTCACGGCTCCTGGCCGGATACTGCGCAATTAATTCATCAGGCAGCACATAATCAAAATTTTCCAACTGCATCCGACACCATTCTGTAACGCCCATATCCCGGGCAAACCAGCGACCTAGAAAATCATAGTTACGGGGCAAAGTCAAATTCATTTTCCTCACGCGAGGATGGCTAAAATCCCTTGAATCCCGGTCGCAATCGACTTTAAATGAACCCCTGGCACAAAAGAATTCTGCTGGCAGACAATTTGCAAATCGCTAACACTTAAGGGATGGCCGTGCAATAAAACCCATTGACTATTCATGCTCCTCCGACCTCAATCTGGGTGCCAGCCACGTTAAAAACTTTTTGCGTCACTGTAATCCATAAACGCACCAAGAAATTCAGCCCCTCGATTGAATGGGCTTTTAGCGACAAAACCCGGCCTTAAGGCCGAGCTAAGGCTGAAAAGCGCGACCCATGAACTCACTTAAAATTAAAATATTAGGGTTGACGATTGGCATCACGATTATCGCCGTTCTCTTGGGAGCCTGGCATAATCTGCGGACACAGTCAGCCATGATTGAACGCGTTGCAGCACATGAAAGTCGAATCATCTCCGACACTATCCACAACAGTATTCGTACCTCCATGTCGATCGGACGCAACAAAGATGTCGCCAGCATCCTGAAACAAATCACCCAAGAACAGACCATTAGCGGTATCCGGATCATTGATCCGAACGGAAAAATTCTGCTTTCTTCATCTGATGCCGAGGATGATCAAATTGTGGAAGCGGCGGACCTGATGACCTATCGTCTGTCGCCGGAGCAGTTCTCTTTCATGACCCGGGAAGGGAATCGATTCATATCGACACTGCCGATCTTCAATGAAAATGATTGCCACCGTTGCCACAATCCGCAATTAAAATTGCTGGGCATCCTTAATGTTCATCTATCCCTTGACGGTATTGATTCGCTGCAGAGAAAAGGCCGGGAAGCTACTCTCCTTTCATCTGCCTCCATTATTGTCATTCTGATTTTCTCGATCACCTTCTTTATTCTCTATTATGTAGATTCTCCTATTCGCCAGATGGTCGAAGCAATGACCAAACTCGAAAATGGTGAATTTGAACATGCGTCTACAGACATCACCAGTTCTCGTGAAATGTCGACACTCTCCCTGAAGTTCAACAGGATGGTGGCACGTCTGCAGTCTCTCATCGATTCGACAATTACCTACGAGCGGGAAACTGCTATTCATCGCGAAAAACTTTCCCACCAGTCAGAACTCGAAAATATGAACATGACCCTTGAGGATCGACTCAGTGAAATTGAATATCTAAACATAACCCTCGAAGAACGGCTCGAGGAGGTCGAAGAGGCGAACTTTAAAATTGCCGACCTGGCAGGGGACCTTGAAGACCGCAACACCAACCTTGCCAGCGCGGTCAACCGTCTGTCATCCCTGTATAAAATGGGGCTGGCGGTCAACTCTACCATGGACCTCGGGCAACTCTTCAACCTGCTGTTGCAAAAGGCACTCGACTCCCTTAATGGCAGTATCGGGTATATTTTGCTGCTGGATAAAAATAGAAATTCACTGCGCATCGGGAGTGTTTTTGGATTAAACAGTCCCGTTTTTGACCCCAGGATGTCAATTGAACTTTCTCGCGGTGGAGTCTCTAATTGGGTTATTGAAAACCGCGAGCCGGTTCTCATTCGTAAAATTGAAGAGTCTCGAGACTTCACACGCATGAGTCGCCTCGGCTTTGCCCGTGAAACGGTTATCTGTGCCCCACTGTTTGTTCATAATGAAATTTTCGGCACCCTGACGATTGCAAACCGACCAAACGGTGTTGCCTTCAGTGATGAAGATTTGGAATTGCTCTCAACGATTGCCGCTCAAGCGAGTGTAGCGATTAAAAACGCACAATTATATGAGGATCAACAAAGTACCTATCTCAATACCGTCCATGCCTTGGTATCAGCTATAGAAGCAAGTGATCCATATACCCGTGGCCACTCAGAACGGGTTACTCGCTATGCCCTGGCTCTGGCGAAATGCCTCAATCTGCCAGAGCCTTCTCAAAAGGACCTCGAACAGGCCGCCATACTTCACGATATTGGTAAGATCGGCATTGACAGCTTTTTGCTGCACAAGATTGATCAACTCTCTCCAAACGACATCGACCTGTTACGCCAACACCCCGTGATTGGCATGCGGATTCTCGAGCCCATCCAGTTTCTGGTCCGCGTCCGTGAGATCATCGGGCAGCATCATGAGCGCTTCGATGGGCAAGGTTATCCATTAGGATTGTCTGGAGAAAAACTGCTCTTTGAAGCGCGGATCTTGTCTGTCGTAGACAGCTACGACGCTATGACCTCTGATCGCCCCTACCGAAAAGCACTTTCCAAGGATGTTGCCCTCAATGAAATTGGGCTTTATGCCGGCACTCAGTTTGACCCCCGGGTTGCGAAAGCTTTTATCGAACTCATGCACACCGAACACTTGACCAACTAAGAGATAGAATGAGGGGAAGGACCACGGCAGATGCCCCAACTCAAAACCTTTCCATTACTCAAGCAGCTCATCTGGCCGCTCATAGCGCTCTCGTTGCTCCTGGCTGCAACCTCTGTCATCGGCTCAGGGCTGCTATTGCAACGCAGTCTTGGTGTCTCAATCGACGTACAGCTGAATCACGCCCAACAGATGGTGTACCAGGACCTCAAACAGCGCGAATTATTTCTCGCTGAGCTGCTACGCTTGCTGAGTCAGAAGCCTTCCTCAATTTCAACCCAAACTCTTGAATTTCAGATACGTGCCTATCAACCCCTTCTGAATCTCCATCTGTTCGATTCACATGACAGCCTAAGTCCACCCCTTCGGGATATGGTTAACGCTGTCAGGCTCAGTCATACCAGCATGCGGAACATTACCTACGACAGCCAGACTGAACTCTACTCGCTGACTCTGGTTGAACCAGCTACGAGTCAACACAATGCACTTATTCTGCAATTTCCAATCGACCAGAAGCTTTTAAAGATCCTTGCTGATCGCTTCTTTTGCGACCTTGCTCTTTACTCCGACACAGGTCGACTCATGGCCAGTAGCAACGACCAATATAAAATCGAATCATTTTTGAGCGAAAAGACGATAAACCAGATTGCAAATGGCATTAATTTATCAACCTCACACCTTGAAGGTTTTGGATATCACAGTATGCTGTCGCCGCTACCTCTTGGCAGTAATGGCGTGCTCTACCTTTCCGCCAGTCGTTCACTAAAGGACATGAATAATTTGCTCTTTACAAATAGCTGGCGATTATTGCTGACCGTTGTTCTGACACTTATCATTGGGGCAACCTTCTACTATCGCCTGCTGTTGCGCTCACTAACTCCTTTAAAAAATTTACTCCACACCATTCATCAGGTAGCCAAAGGAAACCTTTCAAATAGAACCCTCATCGCACCAGGCTCTCATCTATATGAACTGGGCACAAGTTTCAACCAGATGCTGGGTCAACTCGAAATTCTTTACGCAAATCGACTCGAAGCAGAAAAATCTGAAGCTCTCAATCAAGAAACATTGAAATACAACATGAACTTGAAGAAAAAAAGTTATGAGATAGAAAGGGCCAATATCTTACTCAAGGAACAGTATGAGGAATTGTCAGCGCTGTTCCAGGTTTCTCGCAGCCTGACTTCAGCCCTGGATCAAAACTTGTTGTTTGATAAAATATTCACCATTTTCCGTGAAGCGCTTCACTGTGACAGCATCGTCTTGCTACTTTATCAGCCAGGATCTGAGTCTTTGGAGGTCGTCAAAACAACAGGACTCGAAACCAAAACAACCAAAGGCCTGTCATTTATCCTGGGAGAAGGGATCAGCGGCATGGTAGCAGCGAGCATGCGACCTATCTATAGCCCTGACCTAAGTGTCGACCAGAGAAATCTTAACTACAAGGGCCGTTGGGTATCGACAGGGAGCCTTTTGTCAATGCCGATGGTCCTGCAAAATCGGCTCATAGGCGTGCTCAACATACATCATCAGCAAATAAAAGCCTTTAACGCTATGGCTCAACAGATGGCCCAAGCCATTGCCGATCAGGCGGCAATCTCCATTGAGAATTCGCGACTTTATGAAAAAACCCGAGCCCTTTCAGCCACGGATGATCTGACCGGTCTGGCCAACCGACGACAATTTCAGGACTACCTTCAACGGGAATGGGCGCAATCCCGCCGTTACCACAGCACGTTCAGCCTACTTATGATCGATATAGACCATTTTAAAACCTACAACGACATTCATGGACACCTCAAAGGCGATATTGCCCTAAAGAAGGTCGCTGCATTACTGCTGCAGAATACCCGCGGGATAGATCTGGTAGCACGCTTTGGTGGAGAAGAGTTTGTGGTCCTGCTGCCAAAAGCAAGCAAGGAAGGAGGTCTGGCCGTTGCACAAAAACTTTGCACGTGTATCGAAGAGGGGAATTTTATCGGGATGGAAGAGAGTCAGCCACAGCAGAAGCTAACAGTCTCGATCGGATTAGCAACCTTTCCTTCTGACAGCACCGACCTCTATGAACTCTTAAATCTGGCTGATAAGGCACTGTTCCAGGCTAAAAATAGTGGTCGAAATCAGGTGACCGTCTGGTCTCAAGCAAGGGTTCAAGAAAAATCAGAAATGGTCCAGGCACTATAGACCAACACTGGATTTAACTTCACTTTCCCTCATACAAAATTTTCCACCGACGATCCTCCTTAACCAGATAAAGTTTCTTATCCATGTCCCCGTTGTAATTATTCGAGCGATATTTCTGCAAAAAGGTCGCGACAACCATATTGCGTCCCTCGCTCCCCTGCTGGGGATACCCGAATAACGAAACCCCGCGCAGGGCGATATTCTGGTTACGCTTCCCCCTCAAAACACGAGACTTATATTTTTTCCAACTTGAAAGGTTGTTGTCTTTGCTCCAGAAATCTCGTGAATAGCTGGACAGATATTGATCAAGATCACGGTGCTCCCAGCTGCTTCGCCAGCTTTCCAGCATTGACTGAAGTTCAACATTTTGATCTAACCATTGACGACCAGAAATCCATGTAACCGAGCCGCTGATAACAACCGGCGTCACCCCCGGCTCAATATAACGACCAATGCGCAATAATTCTTCATTTGTAAGAGCAACACACCCCTCAGTATCACGCGGTGGTCGACTGTACAACGACTTATCCGTTCCATGCAGCCAGATACCGTGACCTGTTTTTTGCAAATGAAGATCAAAGGTATTGGGGTAATTGACAGGGAAAGCGCCCGTACCATATTTAATGGGGAGATCTTTATCACTGATATGGCCCGTGACAAAATAAACACCACTCGGCGTCTTCAGATCCCCTGCGGAGTATTTATTCCCCGGCTTTTGACCTACAACAACATAATAATCATCGACCAGTTTCGGCGGCAAACCTGTGCCGACATTGCGATAGATATAGAGCCGGTTCGCTGACTTATCCACAAGCAAGGCATATTTTATTGTCGAATCTAAAGCAATAAACGCCGATGGAATCTTCTGTCCTTGCAACAGCGTCTGATACCCCCGCAAACGCGCAAGCGCCTCGCTCCTCAAATTTGCAACCTGATGCTCGCCCTGTTTTGAGTCCAGAGCTGCCATAAGCTTTGTTCCACCTAACTGTTGCAAAGGCTCAAAGCGAGCGACCAACAGATCACCATAGACAAGATGAGCTAATTGAAATTTGGGCGCCTTTTGTGTCAGGTCCCGAAGCATAGCGATAGCATCATCCAGTCGCCCAATCTGAAAAAATAGCAGCGATTGCAGCAAGGTGGCTTCGTAGTCTTCTGGATTGTCTAACAGACGTTGCTGCAGGCGTTGATAGAGCGCCTGCTGCTGTGGTAGTAGGGCTCCAGTAGCCTCAACAGATAAAAGTTTTTGAGCCTGAACTGCTGGATTAACCACATCCGCAGTCGGCTGATTGCGCCAAAGCGCCCAGACGCTTACCACCGTCGCAATCAGCAGCAGAAAAACAAAAAATATGACGAATCCGCGTCTCAACATTATCTTACCCGGCCCAGAGTCCTCTCCTCAACAATCAACCAGCCCTGCCCTTTTCTGCGAAGAACGAAATTCTTCCGCGTGCGATCTTTATATCGATCACTCTGATAAGACTGAATCGCTTGAATTTGCGCAGTCCCACCCTTCAGGATAACCGACTCTATCGGATCAAGAGAAACCTTGATAAAGGTTGGAGATTGCAACCGCTGTTTGCGCAATTCCCGCCAACTGTTATGTGAGAGTTTGCCATCGGGAACATACTCAGCAGCGTAGCTATCCAGATAAGCCTCTACGTTTTGTGACGACCAAGCCCTCGCCCATTCGCGTAAAAACTGCTGAGGCGAGAGGCGCTCTACTGGGTTGGAGGTAGACGCATCTTGAGGCATTACCGGTTGAGTAGTGGTAACCGGTTGAGTAGTGGTAACCGGTTGAGTAGTGGTAACCGGTTGAGTAGTGGTAACCGGTTGAGTAGTGGCAACCGGTTGAGTAGTGGCAACCGGTTGAGTAGTGGCAACCGGTTGAGTAGTGGCAACCGGTTGAGTAGTGGCAACCGGTTGAGTAGTGGCAACCGATGCGATAACAGCATCACCCTGCGGTCCAAGAAGCTGCAAGCGCACCTGTTGCCGCTTCCCTTCCAATTGCAGTGCCTTACCATAACTATCTCGCGCCATAGCCGCGTACACCGTGCCGACATTTCGATAGATAGTTAAATAGTCGGAATCCGTCGCTAAGGCCTTATTCAATAAAATCTCGGCCTGCTCAAAGTCCCCTTCGGCTGCATATAAGGAAGCAAGATTATTATAAGGGAGTGGAGATTCTGGATTCGCAGATATAATCGCCAGATAAGCCTTACGCGCTAAATCATGCTTCCCTGCGACCAGCAAACGATCTGCATCATCCAGACCTGCAGGTCCAGCAACTTTGATCACGTCTTTCTGTTTAATGACTCCGGCACCGGGCAGAACAAAATACAGAGTCGCCCCAATTAAAGCACCTAAAACAACGCCAAAGAAGAACAACAAATAACTTATATATCGTTTCTTCCCCGCAGTTCGCACGGCATCTTCGCTGTCGCCCGTTGCTGCTGACTGCTCGATACGTTCCTTTTCGCGCTCAGCGAGCGTATCTTCAATGCGCAAAGCCATATCTTCCAAAGGCTTAGGTTCAAGCGGTTCTTCCATGAAATCTACTCCAATATTCTGACGCTTATTTCACTGCCTGATTATTGAATTATTAAATTCAACAACACTACCATCACGCCTCAGAATTCAAGGGCTCATTTTACGTTGAAGCCCAGTAAAACTCTAGGGGAAAAGTGGCGCAGCCGAAAGTCCGGTCCGCTCATCGAACCCGCTGATAAGGTTAAAATTCTGGACCGCCTGGCCAGCAGCCCCCTTACACAGGTTATCAATCACAGAGACCACAATAACCCGCCCGGTGCGTTCATCTGCCACTAAACCAATATCACAAAGGTTTGTACCACGGACATAAGAGATATTCGGTAGTTGCCCTTCAGGCAAGACGCGGACAAAAGGTTCGGCAGCATAGTGCCCCTGGAAAAGTTCAATCAACTCGGCTGTAGATTTACCCTGCGTCTGGGAAGCGTAAATTGTCGAGAGGATACCACGATCAACAGGGAGAAGATGCGGCGTAAAGGTGACTGTCACAGCCTCACCTGCCAACTGACTGAGGGTCTGTTCGATTTCTGGTGTATGCCTGTGACTGGCAAGTCCATAAGCCTTGAACCCCTCATTGACTTCGCAAAAAAGGCTCCCCTCCTTAAGGCCGCGTCCAGCACCCGTAGTCCCGGACTTACTGTCAATGATCAAAGAAGTGTGGTCGATCAATTTCCCGAGAAGCAAGGGCGCCAAACCGAGTGCAACACTGGTGGGATAGCAACCTGGGTTTGCTACCAGTCGGGCATTTTTGATCTGGGCCCGATTAATTTCTGGCAAACCATACACTGCTTCGGCAAGCAACTCCGGGCTCGTATGCGCCTGGTACCAGGCCTCATAGACATGCTGATCCTGCAATCGATAATCGGCTGACAGATCGATAACCTTGCAGCCCTCAGAGAGAAATTCAGGGATGATCTCCATCGCGCTCTTGTGTGGTAATGCCGTAAATACAAGATCTGCCTGTGCGGCGATCGTCTTTATGTCAACGGTTTCACACTTAAGATCGTAATACCCCTTTAAGCTGGGGAACACCTGCCCGATAGACATCCCTTCGAATTGGCGAGATGTTACGGAAATCACTTCGGCACGAGGGTGACCGGCCAGGAGTCGTAAAAGTTCAACACCGGTATAGCCGCTCGCTCCAATCACGGAAACTTTTTGCATAGCGGGACTCCTTAAACAGAAAAGGGAAACCCATTTGGGCTTCCCTTTTCTATCAGAAACAGATATCCGGCCGATATCCGGCCTGCGACATTAACGCTTCGAGAACTGGAAGCTGGCACGAGCACCTTTTCGGCCATACTTTTTCCGTTCCACAACTCGACTGTCACGTGTAATGAAACCAGCCTTCTTCAGCACGCCACGCAGATTTGAATCCGCGACAAGAAGCGCGCGCGTTATACCATGTTTAATCGCGCCAGCCTGACCAGAGGCCCCGCCGCCACTCACATTAACAAAGACATCGAACTTACCGGAATTATCGGTCAGTTCAAACGGTTGACGCACCACCATCTTCGACGTCTCGCGACCGAAGTATTCATCAAGTGTACGCTTGTTAACAACAAATTCGCCAGAACCAGGCTTGATCCATACCCGGGCTACAGACGCTTTTCTTCTACCAGTTGCATAAAACCTTTGATCGGCCATTCGGCTATCTCCTGATTATCGTCTTAAATAGCGAGTTCTTTGGGTTGTTGTGCTGCATGCGGATGCTCAGTGCCGGCGTATACTTTCAATTTACTGAGCATCTGGCGTCCCAGGGTATTCTTGGGAAGCATCCCCTTGACAGCCGTTTGAAGCAGCATTTCAGGTTTTTTTTGCAACAGATCACTCGCATTGATCGAACGCAGACCGCCCTGAAAACCCGTGTACCGATGGTACATCTTGGCATTCATCTTATTCCCGGTCAATCTTACCTTTTCTGCATTGACGACAATAACAAAATCCCCAGTGTCAACACTCGGGCTATAAATTGCCTTATGCTTGCCACGTAAAATACGGGCAATTTCGGTTGCGGCACGGCCGAGAACCTTGTCCTCAAGATCGACCACATACCATGCTCTTTTAATGTCTTGCTCTTTAGCGATTTCGGTACTCATCGCGTTCCTCTCCAGTAAACTGTATCTGCTACGGGTTGCGGGGCTCACAAAGCGAAGAATCTAGCTGACAAGCCCCGGGTTGTCAAGCTCTTTTTCTTACGGCCAACGGGACAAACTAAAGCTTGCCTAAGACTCGAGACCCCCAATTAACAGGAGTCACCTCAATCACACTGCTTAATATAAATATACGTCAGCTTGACTCCTCAGGCTCAAGCAAGTAATCCGGGTAATAAACCTGCTGCAGACAAAGTCCCTTCGCGGGTGCATTCAAGCGGGTTTCGTCCACAACGCCCTGGGATAAAAGCCGTCGAACATCACTTAGTGCTCGCTTTCCTGCCCCGATCTGAACCAGGGTGCCGACCATCATACGCACCATGTGGCGTAAAAATCCGCTCCCTCTCACGTCAAGATGAACAAAGTCACCATCTTCCACGAGTTCTACCGAGTCAATGCGGCGGATAGTCGTCTTGGCACTACAGCCAGAACCGCGGAAAGCAGCGAAGTCGTGTTCACCTATAAAATCTCGCGCGGCAAGTCGCATCAACTCCAAATCAAGAGGCTTTGTAAAATGCCAGCCAAAGCGTTGGCAAAGTGGCGAACGGACCGGCGCCAGATAGATGCTGTACCGGTACCATTTTCCGATGGCACTAAAGCGAGCATGAAATCGATCAGCAACTTTACGGACCCGACGCACGGCAATATCAGCAGGTAAGCGTTGATTAACGCCGTGCAGGTAAGCGGCCAGGGGAAGAATGTGATCCACAACAAAGTGGACAACCATGCCCCGGGCATGAACGCCGGCATCCGTCCGCCCAGAAGAATAAACCGTCACCGGTCCGCCACAAAGATCGCCAAGGGCCTCTTCTACCCGTTGCTGAATGCTCTGACCGTTGGTCTGGTACTGCCAGCCCACATACGCACCGCCATCAAATTCCAGCCACAACGCAATGACCGCCATGCTATAAACTCCAGCACAGTGCGACAAATATCAGACCGACACCAAAACCCAGTGAATCACGTCGATGCCAAACAGAGAGTTCAGAGCTATCTACCAGTTTTTTTTCTCCTCGTGCAACGGATTGAGCCAGTTGATCTGCTTGCCCAACCAGAGCCAGAACAGCCTCCCCCAAAGACTTCGCCAAAACTTGAAAACGCTGAATCAGAGTGCGTCGATCGGCCTGCCTGGCCTGCTCAACAAGAGGCGCTCCCAATTGGAATACCTGCGGCAAAAAATGAAGAACCAAAGCCAGCAGCCCCCCCGCCTCCTCAACAGGCAGGCCCAGACGCCCTAATGGTGACAAGACTTTGGCAGCTCCCCAGGCGACTGCAGAAGGAGTGGTGATCAGAGAGAAAAAGAGGGTAAAAAAAAGGGCCAGAACCAATTGCAAATCAACCATCAACCCACGCAATAATCCATCATAAGAGAGCATTCTCAAACCGAAGAGGACACGTCCAGGCGTTAAGAAAACATGCACGAGGAGTGTAAATAACAATAGCCAGCGGATATATTTAAGATGCTGAATGAATTTATTAAAAAGTGAAGGCTGCCAAAAGAGCAGGCCTGCCACCAAGGCTCCCACCAATAAAAGGGAGCGAAACCCAGAGGCCGAAAAAATGGTGATGACCAGGATCAGGAGCAGTACGAGCTTCAACCGTGGATCATACTGCTGAAGCAGGCTGGACATCGAACGACCTTTCCAAGGGAAAAGGCGTCACCTCCGGATCAAGGTGGCTGCGCAAAAGAAATGATATCCCCGCGACGTTATGACCGAAGCAGGGGCGTATAATTTGATAAGGACTAATCAGAGGCAGGCAATAATTGCATCGCCCATCGCGGCAGTATTTACTTTCTTCTCGCCAACCTGACCCTGATAAATATCCCCGGTACGGAACCCGGCCTGCAGAACTTTTTCAACCGCGAGTTGGATTGCATCGGCGGCCTCGATCATTCCGAAAGAGTGACGCAACATCATTGAGGTCGACAGTATTTGCGCGATTGGATTGGCGATCCCCTGCCCGGCAATGTCTGGGGCACTTCCCCCTGAAGGTTCATACATGCCAAAGGTTCCCTCGGCAAGTGAAGCACTTGGCAGCATTCCGAGGCTACCAGTCAACATCGCGGCTTCATCCGACAAAATATCCCCGAAAAGATTGCCACAAAGGATAACGTCAAACTGTTTGGGCCACTTTACCAACTGCATCGCGGCATTATCGACATACATGTGGGTCAATTTAACATCAGGGTAATCTTTGGAAACCCGTTCGACAACCTCGCGCCAGAGAACCGAAGTCGACAAGACATTGGCCTTATCGATGGAAACCACCCGTTTATCCCGTTTGCGAGCTGTCTCGAAGGCCACGCGGGCAATCCGCACAATCTCGCTCTCGCGATAGAGCATGGTATCAAAACCCTTGCGCTCGCCATTCTCGATCTCGATGCCCTTAGGCTGCGAAAAGTAGATCCCACCGGTTAATTCACGCACCACCAGAAGATCAAAACCGCCCGCAATAACCTCCTCCTTCAAGCTTGAAGCCCCGGTCAGCGCCGGGAAAATGATGGCAGGTCGCAGATTACAGAAGAGCCCGAAAATTTTACGCAGGGGCAACAAGGCACCACGCTCTGGTTGCTCATCAGGAGGCAGATTCTCCCATTTAGGGCCACCAACACTGCCGAACAGAATCGCGTCAGAATTCTTGCAGACGTTGATGGTGGTCTCGGGCAGAGCTTTCCCTTCACGATCTATGGCAATACCGCCGACATTCGCAGCGGTTCGTTCAAACCTGACCTGAAATTTGTTTTCAATGGCGTCCAGCACCTTTAGTGCTTCGGCCATCACCTCGGGACCAATACCGTCACCGGAAAGAATTGCAATCTTATGGGTAGCCACCATAACCGTTTCTCTCTTTCTTTATCGGGATCAAATAAAAATAAACACACAATAAACTAAAAAACCCCTAATTATCCGGGAGTTGGAGCGGACCAACTATAGGTATCCGATAAAAAATTGTCAAACCCTTTCTCCCCTGACTCTGCCATTTGAGTCTGGACCAACATCAAAGAAACCAGGCCTGTACAGCCACCCCTGGCACTGTTAAGATGCCCGACGAAACCATCACCAAGCACCAGGAGGCCATTTTGCTAAAAGTATTCTTCACCATAGCCATGCTATTAATTTCACTTCCAGCGTCAGCCTTTATGCCCGGCTCTGAGGGCTGCGGAGCCGGAAGCTGCATAGACTGTCACACCCTCTCATCAGCAGAAGCAAACGACATCCTCAAGCAGATTGAAGGCGAAGTCGTCGGCGTCTCCCCTGCCGAAGTTCCTGGTCTCTGGAGGATTGACATGCGAATGAAGGGAAAGACCTGGCCACTGTATCTTGATTATTCAAAATCGTACCTGATTTCTGGAAATGTCATTCAACTCGACAGCCGTCAGAATCTCACTGAAAATCATTATCGAGAGCTCAACCCGATCGATATTGCAAGTATTCCGCTCGATGACGCCCTCCTTCTAGGTGACCCCTTGGCCAGGATAAAGATCATCGTCTTTACAGACCCCCATTGCCCCTATTGCAGCAAGCTGCACCAGGAGCTCAAAAAGGCCCTCGAAGTTCGTCCTGATATAGCCTGGCTGATCAAACTGATGCCGATCAAGAAAGGCTCAAGGGAGGCTGCCGAAACGATTCTCTGCGAAAAATCGTTGTCCCTTCTGGACGACGCCTTTGCCGGGCATCAGCTTGCCCCTCCTGGCTGTAAGAACAAATCAATCGACATGACATTGAAAATTGCAGCAGAACTTGGAATTCACAGCACTCCGACCCTGATTATGCCAAACGGACAGATGCTTCCAGGATACAAAAAGCTCGACCAGCTGTTACAGGCGGTCGATGAAAATACACCGGCACAAAATGCGAGCATCGAGAAAAAACCCAACCAGCACACCAGTGGGGCCGTTCCCAAATAGTTTCAGCTCCCACATAAAAAGCCGTCGCCGCCGGCTGTAAATCCGTACAGGAGGTGAACACCCTTGGTGGCCCCTCTTGCGACCCAAGAATCAAGGCGTATCGCCTACAAGGCCCCTTGTCGACAGGTATTATTGGAGTTACTTGCTCTTTCCTCTGGGGAAAACCAGATCAAGTTGACCAAAAACACACCTGATGTGTTGCGGTGACTCAATAAACTCATCACCATCAATTTGAACCGGAAGGTTTACCGCCGAAAGATGGAACTGAACCGATTCGACTCGCCGCACCGCACCAAAAAAACGTTCATGGAAAAGAATTCTCAACCAAAAAAACAGTAACGCAAAGCGTCCGGGACGATCGACGATACAGGCAACCAGGCCAGGCTTTTCTAATCCAGCCGTCGGGGCCATAACAAAACGCCCTCCGTAAAGTCTTATATTACTGATAATCGTGTGCCATGCTCTAATTTCCACCCCTTCATCGGTTATCAGGGTAAAGGGTTCAGGATGAAACCAAATAAAGGCCCGCAATGCTGCGACCAGATAGGCAAACTTTCCTGTTATTCGCTTTAACCGAGAGCTCACCCCTCTGACGGCGGCTGCATCAAACCCGAGACCTGCCATCATAAGAAACTTATACTCAGCCGTCTCTGCAAGCCAAACAGGTCTTGCCTCCCCTTCAATCGCGATCCGGCAGGCCGCAGAGACCTTGGTGGGAACCCCCATTTCAAGAGCCATGACGTTCGCTGTGCCTAATGGGATAAAAGCCAAGGGGATACCACGACCTGCCAGACCGTTGGCGACTTCATTCAATGTGCCATCACCTCCGGCCGCGATCACCAGGTCAAATTCGTCTGCATTTGATTGCGCAGCTTCGACTGCTGCATCTCCAGATTTTCCTGTCAGATATAATTCGACCTGGGCTCCAGTCTCCTCCAGAAAACGTACGACCTGGCAGATTTTCGGCCTGGCATTACCTCCCGAAATGGGATTGGCAATCAGTTTGACTCTTTTTTGCATAACTTAAATCCACGAACAAAAATAACTGTCACAATGAAAAGTAAAGGATACCGCGAAAACAATTTTAACTGAGGCGGTGGATAAAAAAAGGCGAGCCCGAAGGGCCCGCCTTTTTTTATCCATCAGTGATTTTCAATTCAACCAGCAATCGTCTTGATGTACTCGCGGTTGAGTTTGGCAATAAACTTAACGCTGATCCCCTTGGGACAGGACGCTTCGCATTCAAGGTGATTGCTGCAGTTACCGAAGCCGGCAGCCTGCAACGTGTCGGTCATGTTCTTGACCCGGGCCTTGGCTTCGTGCTGACCCTGCGGAAGAACCGCAAGTTGAGCCACCTTGGCACTGGTGAAAAGCATCGCCGAACTGTTAGGGCAACCCGCTACGCAGGCTCCACAACCGATACATTCAGCGGCGTCCATGGCATAATCAGCAACCGGCTTACCAATCGGGTGGGCGTTACCGTCAGGCACTCCTCCGGTATGGCAGGAGACATAGCCCCCAGCCTGCATGATGGTGTCGAGAGCGGTGCGGTCAACAATCAAGTCTTTGATCACCGGGAAAGCACGGGCGCGCCAGGGCTCGATGAAAATTTCATCGCCATCCTTGAACGAACGCATATGCAACTGACAAACAGTGGTGCGATCCTGACCACCATGAGGTTTGCCATTGATAACCTGTGAACACATACCGCAGATCCCCTCGCGGCAGTCGTGATCGAAGACTATTGCCTGTTTGCCCGATTTAATCAGACCTTCATTGACCTCATCGAGCATCTCAAGGAAAGACATGTCAGCACTGACATCCTTGGCAGGATAGGTTTCAAGTGTCCCTTTATCTTTAGGCCCGGCCTGGCGCCAAACGTGAAGTGTAAGATTCATTATTTATAGCTCCTCACGGCAAGATGTATATTGTCAAACTTCAGCGGTTCCTTGTGCAGCTCAGGGGCCTTGTCGTTCCCCTTGAACTCCCAGGCCCCAACGTAAGCGAAGTTCTCATCATCACGCGTCGCTTCACCATCATCGGTCTGGTGCTCGGTTCGGAAATGCCCACCGCAGGACTCTTCACGGTGCAAGGCGTCGGTCGCAAGGATTTCACCGAATTCGAGGAAATCCGCCAACCGGCCGGCGTTTTCAAGTTGCTGATTCAATTCAGTCCCTGTCCCGCTGACATTGACGTTATTCCAGAACTCTTCACGAATTTCCGGAATACGTTGCAGAGCGTGCTTAAGACTAACTTCGCTGCGAGCCATGCCCACATCTTCCCACATGACCTTGCCGAGTTCACGATGTAGTTCACTAACAGTCTTCTTGCCTTTGATATTGAGCATTTTATCAATATCTGCCTGAACCTGCTCTTTCGACTCCTTGAACGCCGGGTGTTCGTCAGTGATTACACCAGGTTTTACCGTCGCCAGATAACCCGCGATGGTGTAAGGAATGACGAAGTAACCATCGGCCAGACCCTGCATCAGAGCCGAGGCACCGAGGCGGTTTGCCCCGTGAACCGAGAAGTTTGCCTCACCTAGTACAAACAGACCTGGGACGTTGCTCATCAGGTTGTAGTCAACCCAGAGCCCACCCATGGCGTAGTGCGGTGCCGGGTAGATCCGCATCGGACGCTTGTAGGCGTTCTCATCGGTAATTTTTTCATACATTTCAAAGAGATTGCCGTAACGCTCCTTGATAGTGTGCTCACCAACGCGTCCGATAGCCGTAGCGTAATCAAGGTAAACACCGCGTTTTCCTGGTCCAACGCCACGCTCATCATCACACTGCTCCTTTGCCGCACGTGATGCGATATCGCGTGGAGCCAGGTTGCCGAATGATGGGTATTTCCGTTCAAGATAGTAGTCACGATCTTCTTCAGCGACATCGCCTGGAGCCTTATCGCAATCCTCCTTTTTCTTGGGTACCCAGCAGCGGCCATCATTTCGCAGAGACTCGGACATCAGGGTCAGTTTCGACTGATGATCACCGGTCTGCGGGATACAGGTCGGATGGATCTGCGTGTAGCAGGGGTTAGCCATGAAGGCGCCTTTTTTAGCGGCTTTCCAAGCGGCCGTGACACTACAGCCCATGGCATTGGTCGACAGATAGAAAACATTTACATAGCCACCGGTTGCCAGAATAACGGCATCTCCCCAAAAAGATTTAATTTCTCCGGTGATCATATCGCGACAGGTAATCCCCTTGGCGACACCGTCCACAACAACCAGGTCAAGCATCTCAGTCCGCTCGTTCATGGTGACGGTACCGGCCTTAACCTGACGGGACAACGCAGAATATGCACCTAGAAGCAGTTGCTGACCTGTCTGCCCACGGGCGAAGAAGGTCCGAGAAACCTGAGCACCACCAAAAGAACGATTATCCAGATAACCGGCATAGTCGCGAGCAAAGGGCACGCCCTGAGCGACACACTGGTCGATAATATTGTTCGAGACCTGAGACAAACGCCAGACGTCAGCCTCGCGGGCCCGGAAGTCACCACCTTTGATGGTGTCATAAAAGAGACGATAGATACTGTCACCATCGTTCGGATAGTTCTTGGCCGCGTTGATCCCGCCCTGAGCCGCAATCGAGTGAGCGCGACGCGAACTATCCTGATAGCAGAAGGCTTCAACATTATAGCCAAGCTCACCAAGAGAGGCCGCTGCAGCGCCACCGGCGAGGCCGGTACCGACAACCAGAATCTTGAATTTACGTTTATTGGAGGGATTGACCAGTTTCATATCGAAACGGTGCTTATCCCAAGTTTTTTCAATAGGACCAGTGGGTGTTTTTCCGTCGAGAATCACAATAAACCCCCTAAATGTTCACAAAGCGAGCAAGGATAAAAACAGGAATAGCGACATAAGCCAAAAGGTAACCGACCGCGAGAAGTTTACCGCAGAGAGAGACCTTTTCCAGGCTGGGGCCATTATTCAAACCGAATGTCTGTACAAAGCTTGAAAGTCCATGGGTCAGATGAAGAAACAGGGCAATCATTCCAACAATATAGACCAGCGAAATAAAAACCTTCTGGAAGCTTAAGACCACCATAGTGAAGACATCCGGACGCATCATGGCATCGAGCGGCAGGTTATGCGCCGAAATCTCTGGATTGGTAATCTGTAGAGTAAAGTGCAGCAGATGGTAGATCAAAAAAGCGAGCAAAATGAGCCCGGTGTAGAGCATCGATTCGCTGGAGAAGGTGGTCTTCATCCGGCTTTTGATCGAATAATTGATCGGATTGGCGGTACGGTTCTCCAGAGATAATTGTACACCTAAGGTGATGTGTACCGCGAAGAGAACCAACATGATCAGGCGAAAAACCCAGACCAGAGCCCCCAGGCTGTGCAAATGTACGGCATAGGCATTGATGCCGTCAGGCCCGGCAAAAATTGACAGATTGCCGAGCAGGTGGACAGTCACGAACCCGACCAAGAGCAGGCCGGTCACCGCCATCAGAATCTTTCGTCCCACAGTACTTTGTAGTAAATGCATAATTCAATCCCTCAAAAAAGTGAATGATTGCCGATCGAAGAGCCTGGCCCTTCAACCCAACCGCTGCGCAAAATCCGGGCGACTCATACCCATTTAAGCTGTTTCCTCCTGAAGTTGAGTCTCGACTGACTGCTGGCGGACCGCGCCAGCTTCACTTCCTCCTGCTCATGGACAGAATCTCTTCATAAAAGGAGGAGCGCAGCGAATGAAAATTAGTTAACCCGGTCAAATCCCCCGGATAGGCTCAACAAGCTTACAATGTATTGAAGCGTATACTGTATACTAAACATCGTTATAAAATAAAAGCTCAATTCACCAAGATATGCGATTTCTAATTGAACATAAGATCAGACCATGAGGCTACAGATTCGTGCAAGCCCCTGCTGGAGGACTTTTAGTTTTTCCTGAGTCGATAATAATTTTGCCCTGTCTTTCTCAAGCACCTGCGGAGGGGCGTTGGCGATAAATTTTTCGTTCGAGAGCTTAGCGAAGAAGAAATCAACATCTTTCTGAACCTTGGCGATCTCTTTCTCCAGACGCTCTTTCTCTTCAGCCAGATCGATCAACCCCGCCAGGGGAATTAATACTTCAACGTCGCCCGCAACCTGCGTTGCTGATTCAGCCGGGCGTTCAATGCCAACGCCGACAATCAGGCTTTCGACCCTGGCCAGAGAACAGATATAACGCTCCCCTTCAATAATTGCCTCAGCGGTTTGCCGACTCCGGCAGTCGAGACTGACTGCAATCTTGCGGCCGGGAGGAACATCAAGTTCGCCACGGATATTTCGGATAGCTTTAACGACCTCCATGACCAGATCCATTCGCGCCACAGCCTCGGCATTGGTCTGTCCATTGAGGCAAGAGGGGAAGGTCGCGCGCATGATCGTCTCTGTCGACCTCACCCCTGGCAGGGCCTGCCAGATCTCCTCCGTCACAAACGGAATAAACGGATGCAACAAGCGCAATAACCCTTCGAGGACGGTATAGAGAACCAATTGGACTCGCCGTTTTGCTAACTGGTCGTCTCCATAGAGGCTGTCCTTGGCAAGCTCAACATACCAGTCACAGAACTCATGCCAGGTAAAAGAGTAGAGCGCACTCGCAGCATCATTAAACTTATAGTTGGCCAGACAGCTGTCCACCTCGACCGCGGCGCGATTAAAACGATCAATAATCCATTGGTCGGCCAGGCTCAGTTCATAATCGGACAAGGTAGAAGAAGCAGGATCGAATTCTTCCAGGTTCATCAAGGCAAAACGACTGGCATTCCAGAGTTTGTTAATGAAGTTGCGATAGCCCCCGATACGATCGGTCGACAACTTGATATCACGCCCCATCGCAGCGAAGGCCGCTAAAGTAAAGCGGAAGGCATCCGCACCATATTCATCGACCACGGTCAGGGGGTCGATAACGTTCCCCTTACTCTTACTCATCTTCTGCCCCTGTGCATCGCGCACCAGGGCATGGATATAGACCTCATTGAAGGGGACCACATCCATAAACTTGATCCCCATCATCATCATGCGCGCAACCCAGAAGAAGAGGATATCAAAACCGGTCACCAGGCAGGAGGTCGGGTAGAACTTCTCGAGGACGGTGGTATTTTCTGGCCAGCCCATGGTCGAAAACGGCCAGAGCGCCGATGAGAACCAGGTATCGAGGACATCGGTTTCCTGCTGCAGAGCAGCAGAGCCGCAATAGCAACAGACGCTGGCGTCTTCCCGACTGACGGTAATTTCACCACAATCGTCACAGAACCAGGCGGGAATGCGGTGACCCCACCAGATCTGGCGGCTCACACACCAGTCTTGAATATTATTCATCCACTCGAAGTAGGTTTTCTCCCACTGCGCGGGCAGAACCTTAGTCTTGCCGCTCTCAACCGCTTCGATTGCTTTCTCCGCCAACGGGGCGACGGCCACATACCACTGCTTGCTCATATAAGGCTCGATGACTGTTCTGCAGCGGTAGCATTCCCCGACAGCGTTGGCATAGTCATCAATTTTCTCCAACAGGCCCAGTCGTTCAAGATCTTCGACGATTTTCCCTCGTGCAACCGAACGATCAAGCCCTTGATAGTCTCCGCCGTTCTCGTTGATATTCCCCGACTCATCAAGGACATTGATCACTTCAAGATTATGGCGCTTGCCAATTTCGAAATCGTTAAAATCATGTGCCGGGGTGATTTTAACCGCTCCTGACCCGAAGGTGCGATCAACATATTCATCGGCGATAACCGGGATTTCTCGATCTGTAAATGGCAACTTGACCGTTTTTCCGATCAGGTCGGCATATCGTTCATCTTCGGGATGAACAGCAACCGCGGTATCACCCAGCATGGTTTCGGGTCGGGTCGTAGCAACAATAAGCACCCGATCAGTTCCGACGACAGGATAACGCAGGTGCCAGAGATGGCCCTTTTTATCTTCGTGCTCGACTTCCAGGTCAGACAGGGCGGTATGGCAACGTGGGCACCAGTTGATCAAACGATTAGCGCGATAGATAAGTCCATCTTCGTAGAGGTGGACGAAGACTTCACGTACTGCTTTAGACAACCCCTCATCCATGGTGAAACGCTCACGTTCCCAGTCACAGGACGCACCGAGACACTTGAGTTGATTGATAATTTGACCGCCAGATTCTTCACGCCATTTCCAGACACGCTCAACAAACTTCTCACGACCGAGTTGATGTCGATCGAGACCTTCGCTGGCGAGTTGCCTCTCAACTACATTCTGGGTTGCAATCCCGGCATGATCGGTCCCTGGCATCCATAGAACTTCGTGTCCCGTCATCCGCTTCCAGCGACACAAAATATCCTGCAGGGTGTTATTCAGGGCATGTCCCATATGCAGGACACCAGTAACATTCGGAGGCGGAATAACGATCGAATAGGGAGGCAATGATGAGTTTTCATCGGCGCGAAAATATCCGTTTGCTTCCCAATGCTGATACCATTTCTGTTCAACCTGCTGGGGCTCGTACCCCTTGGGTAATTTATCCATTTGCACTGTTTATCCTCATATTATTTTGCCCGGCAATCATTCAAGTTGTGCCGGGCAGATACGACAAAGGGGGAAGACAGAACAAGATATATTGTTCTGTCTTCCCCCCCCGGGGTGTTCAGCTTAGCTGTTCAGTTCACCGGGAAGGTCAAGCCGCTCCATCTTTGATTTTGCGGATCTCGTCCTTGATCATGCTTTCGGCCAAGTCCGGCACGACCTCCCATATAATCTCTTCGAGCATCCGAGTTGCGAGTCTCTCGATAACAGGGCCAGCGACCCGTTTAACAATATCTTCAAGGACAGAAGGATCAAGTTTCGCCAACTGGGCTGCAATCTGATCAGTGTCAGGGGCAGGAGTATCAACCTTATCTATAAGACTTGGCTCGTCTGAGAACGCAAACTCATCGTCAAGGTTCTCTTCAAAAGCGTCCTCATAGTCAGGGAATTCCGACACTATATCACCAGAGACCTCGACTGCTGCAGGCTCAACCTCGGCCACCGGTTCGACATGGCTCGGGGCCGCAAAATCAACAATCGTCTCCACCGGAGAATCAGGGAATTCGAAATCGTCCGGAGTACTCGCTGGTAAATCGGCTGAACTCTCTTCGATAACGGCATCATCCTCAAGCTCGAAAATATCCTCTTCACCGAGTTCGAGGATGTCATCGTCAAGATCCTCGTCAACCAGAGCTGGTTCCTCTTCGACCAGAGCGGGTTCCTCTTCAACCAGGGCGGGCTCCTCTTCAACCAGGGCGGGCTCCTCTTCAACCAGGGCGGGCTCCTCTTCAACCAGGGCGGGCTCCTCTTCAACCATGGCGGGCTCCTCTTCAACCAGGGCGGGCTCCTCTTCAACCAGGGCGGGCTCCTCTTCAACCAGGGCGGGCTCCTCTTCCACCAGAGCGGGTTCTTCTTCAACCAGGGTCGGTTCCTCGTCAACCAGGGTCGGTTCCTCGTCAACCAGGGCGGGATCCTCGTCAACCGGGGCGGACTCAATCTCTGCCGGGGTATCAAAAGAGATCAGATCGTCAACCTTTTCGTCCGCGATTGAAAGTGAGTTGATCTCGGAACGAAGATCCTCTTCTTCGAAGGTCACTGCATCCCAGATATCATCTCCGGCATCTGAAGATGATTCCTCGACAGCAGGGATATCAAAATTGATCGGCGTAGCCACCGACGCAGGTTCTGGTGAGGCAAAACTGACGATATTGTCTGCCGCAGAACTGAGCTCATCAAGGGGGTTAATGTTTTCCGCGTCAGGAGAATCAAAGGTTTCAAGCTCTGGGGGTGCTTCAACCGCGAAAGGCTCAGGCGTCTCGAAACTGACCGATTCATCTTCAAAAAAATCAGGAGCATCAAAGCCGACAGATTCAAACGTCTGACCTTTCTCCTCATCCTCAGCAATAGTATCCTCAAACGCAACAGGTTGGTCGGACACCATTGCCGCAGTTGCCATTGACGGCGCCTGAGCAGAAGCCGCAGCGAGAAGATCTTCAACTTTCGTAATCAGGGATTGAGATTCAAAAGGCTTAGTTAACCAGCCATCAGCACCAGCAGCAAGAGCTTTCTTTTCATCAAAGTTCTCGAAAGTACCGGGTAGCAGGAGGACCGGAATTTGACTTAAGCCGGGATCGTTTTTTATATCTCGACAGAGTTCAAGTCCATCCTTCCCCGGCATACCAATATCAGCAATGACCAGGTCCGGAAATTCCTTGCGCGCCAGAGCAAGGGCCTCATCACCGTTGTCGGCGATCAGAAGTTGATAGTTCAGATTAGCGAAAACAATTCCGACAACCTTCTGGATCGTCAGACTGTCATCGGCCAGAAGCAGCTTTTTCAACATTCGAGAACTCCTCGCACCAAGTATATGCCCCGAATAAAGCTCAGGGACGAATCAGGCTCATAGTAAAAGCGTCTACATCCAACACCAAATATTCCTTGCGGCGATAATTGATCGCCTCTGGCAAGAAACCGGCAAATCTCTCTGCCGCACCCAGCACACATCGATCTGCCGCAACAACTCCGATTGTTCCTTCAGCAGGAAGAGCAACGGTACCATACTCAGTAGCGACCAGAACCTTAAATTCCGCGGCCAGCGCCTTCCCTGCAGGGACCCCGGGGAACAAAGCTGACTCGACCAGAGGGATGATCTCATCATCAACCACTACCATCCCGGCCATCTCTTGCGGGATGAGAGGGATGAATTCAGACCTTGGGCTATCAAGTACGCGTAACAAGCGAACTAACGGAACAGCATAGCCGCGTTCCGCAAGACTGAAAAGACCAAACTTTTCGATCACTCTGGCTCCCCGCCATAGCATGCATCCAGATCAAGACATAAATAAGGAACCCCTTGATACAGACTGATTCGTTGAAAGCAACGCCACCCCTCTACGCGCAAAAGAGGGGGCACAGGAAGGTCTTTCATCTCAGCTTTCGAACAAAAACCTTCAACCCGATCGACAACCAACGCCCAACGCCCACCCAGACTGCTCAAAACCAAAAGGCTTTCTGCCTCGACGGGCAGAAGACTTAATCGGCCATACAATTCGACCACAGGAATCTGCGCTTGTCCAACAGTGAAAGCGTCAACAGTGACCAACGGGAAGTCAGGTTGTCTACACTCGTACAACGAATCGGTCTGATTACGAATCTCTATTAGTTCATTAAGGTAGAGGCAGAACCTTATCGTTCCGATACGAAATAGTAGCCGACGAGAGATTGCGTCCATACCTTGAAGCCAGTCAGGAAAATTGGTTCAATCCGCGCCTGAAAACGCGCTAACGCTAGCATATCGCTTTTCAGAGTGTCAAGTTTTTACCTTGGGAAAATCAAGGAGTTACCTCGATTCAAAGCGGTCTCCAAGGTTGCGGTAAAAACAAGCGACTGTAAAGCGCCAAAGCAAAACGATCTGTCATCCCGGCAATGAAATCCGCGACCGAAACCTCCAGAGAATCGCTCGAGTAACGTCGCCCACCCTCCCGTAAAAAAATGGCTTCGTTATCGATGAAAAAATTAAAAAGTTCGCGTAACATGCGCGAAGCCTTTACGAAATCACTATGAACAGCATCAGACTCATACACCCGTTCAAACAGCCAGGATCTGAGTGCCCGGATGGCTTCATCCATCTCTTCAGACAGACAGATTCGAGAACCCCCTACGGCCATCGACTGTTCAATCAGGTCGCTCACCATACGCCCTATCCGATGAGCATGCGTGTCACCAACCGCCCCGACGATAGAGGTGGGCAAATCGGTCTCCATAATGACACCGCCACGGATAGCATCATCCAGGTCATGATTGACATAAGCGATAATGTCTGCGAGGCGCACGATCTGCCCCTCCAGAGTTCCAGCCCGCGATTCATCCTCAGGTGCCAACAACGGTCCCCGCCCCTTGGAGTGACGAAGGATGCCGTCGCGCACCTCGTGAGTCAGGTTAAGGCCTTCTCCGTCCTTTTCAAGAAAATCAACAACTCTCAAACTCTGTGCAACATGCCGAAACCCACCAGGCATAAGTTCGTTAAGGACCCTTTCCCCCGCATGCCCGAAAGGAGTGTGTCCCAGATCATGTCCGAGCGCAATCGCTTCAGTTAAATCTTCATTAAGCTCCAGCGCCCTGGCTACTGTCCGGGCCACCTGAGAAACTTCCAGCGTGTGGGTTAACCGAGTCCGATAATGATCCCCCTCTGGAGATAGAAATACCTGTGTTTTATGTTTAAGCCTTCGAAAAGATTTAGAGTGAAGTATCCGGTCGCGATCATGCTGAAACAAGGTTCTCACTGTACAGAGAGGTTCAATTTTCAAGCGACCTAAAGAGTTAACACTATGGCAAGCATATGCTGAAAGATTTATTGCTTCACGCTTCTCAATATGTTTTCTGATATTCATAAATTGTCCATTTTCGATTAATGCAGGACTTAAATTTGCCAAAAAATACGAGTTTAAAAAGAAAAGAAAATGCCGAACTATTATTTTTTGAATATTTTTAGATGAAATAATAAAATAAACTTGATTTTAACCATAAATACGTTAAAAAGAATACTCTGCATTAAACAGGAAACGATCAAGACGGCTCAATTTATACCAATAATAAGGAGATAACAGATGGCGACACCAACAGAGCTTGCAGCTCAAATCCTTTCGGCCCACCTGTCCAAGACAGAAATGTCAAAAGATGAAATGTTTGCGGAACTCACAGAACTGCATAACACGCTTACCGCTCTTGAGCGTGGAGAAGTTCCTACCGCAGCGGATGAAGGAACTGAAAGCCCCTCCATCAGTCGCAAAAAAGCCTTCGGCAAAGATAAAATTTTTTGCATGATTTGTGGTAAAGGATTCAAAACCCTTTCACGCCATCTACGTACCGCGCACGACACCACCCCTAAAGAGTATCGCGTTCAATTTGAGATCCCCACAAGCCAGTCACTTGCATCCCGTAATTACTCGGAAAGTCGGCGTCAGATGGCAGTGGACAGAGGCCTGGCAGACAACCTTGCCAAGGCACGTGCCAACAAGAAGAAAAAATAATCCCCGACAAATTCGATTTAAAAGAGCGCCCTTCTTAAATAAAAGGCGCTCTTTTAAATCGGTATCTATTCGACCTTAAATGGGACTCTAGCCAATTCATTTCCTGCGTCATCAAGAATTCGAACCTCCCATTCTCCTTTCCACGCCGGAAACATTTTCTTTGAAGAATAGGTCCTCCAGTTTGCTGATTTGACCGGCAGCCTGACCCGGGCCATCTCATCCCCCTGATACAGCCAGACATGTTCAATGCTGGTGTCGGCGGTCGCACCCTCAACCCTTGAAAAGCAATAAAGCTTTCCGAGTTGAGCAGGGTAAACCTCAACCTTGTCGACTGGCACACGGTCAACAACCTTTGTAGTAATAACAGCCCCAGATACCGTCAACGCAAAAGCCGAAAGTGGAAAAACCAGCAGTGCAAGAATGGTCAGGATATATCGCTTCATCATTTTCTTCTCCCTGTCGTAGGCCGCTAGAACCACGGCTTTTGGATTGACCTAAAAAACGCTGGACAGTACATGCTCAGTCGCATCTCAACGAATCAAAAAAATTAGCTCCCGTCTTCATTCCAAGTCCGAAAATATAACCAATTGTCGCAGCAACATCGGAAAAACTTGCTCGCTCCCCAAGAAACCGTCCGCAATCGAACTGTTGCGACCAAGCGAGCAATGGAACGTACTCGCGGCTGTGATCAGTTCCCGGTGTCGTCGGATCACAGCCATGATCCGCAGTAATCAAAAGCAAATCGGCAGAATTTAAAGCCTGCAAGACTGCGGGAAGTTGCTGATCGAACTCGGTCAAGGCTCGCGCGAACCCCTTGCTATCGAGTCGGTGACCATAAAGCATATCGAAATCCACGAGATTAACAAATATCAACCCCTCCTTCAGAGAGAATAATTCTCGCTGCAACCTCTGCATCCCGTCACTGTTATTCCGAGTAGGCAGGCTCCGATCAAGACCCCGCTCGGCAAACAAATCACCGACTTTCCCGATGCCGCAAGTGGGAAACCCGGCCGCCTGCATGAGATCCAAAACTGTCGTCCCTTCAGGTTCGATCGGAAAGTCATGACGACGCGCAGTGCGCATAAAATTTTCTTCAGAATCCCCGACAAATGGACGCGCTATCACTCGACATACCCCGTAAGGCCGTAACATTTCGAGGGTCTGTATACAAAGTCGATAGAGTTGCGCAGGCGGCAACACATCCTCGTGGGCTGCGATCTGAAAAACCGAATCACTACTGGTATAAACAATGGGACGCCCGCTTAAAAGATGCTCTGCCCCTAATAACCGTAAAATATCCGTCCCGCTGGCCGCAATATTCCCCAACGGTTCAATTCCGGCTAAAACCGAAAACTTATCAATGATCTCAGCTGGGAACCCCTGAGGAAAAGAGGGAAATGGGACCGATTTGACCAGACCTGCAATCTCCCAGTGTCCAGTGATTGAATCCTTCCCAGCGCTCAGTGAGGCCATCTTGCCCCAGGAAGCCTGTGGTTGGTCTGTGGGAGGAACACCTTTGATCTGGCAAATGTTCCCCAGCCCCAGCTTTTGCAGGTTCGGCAAGCCAAATTCATCCACGGCCTCTGCAACGTGGGGAAGAGTAGCGGCCGCGGCATCACCATAGCTTGCGGCATCCGGCAGAGCGCCAACCCCGACGCCATCCAGAACAATCAGCACGACCCGCTTGAAATCACGATGCGTTTTCATAGGGAAGCGACCCATTGCCGCATAATTTCGACCCCGGAACTGGTGCCGATCCGGCTCGCTCCGGCCACGGACATAAGACGCAGGTCATTTAATGATTTAATTCCTCCTGCAGCCTTGACCCCGATCCGACCCTGAGCCGTTTCGGCCAATAAATGCACGTCCTCAACTTTGGCACCGGAGGGACCGAACCCGGTCGAGGTTTTGACATAAGCAGCACCGGCGCGCACAACCGCATCGGTCAATGCAATTTTTTGTAGTCTGTCAAGATAGCAACATTCAATGATGACCTTGACTTTTGCCCCGGCCGAAGCCAGAACAATCTGCGCGATCTCATCCTCGACCCGTGCAAACTCTCCAGACAGGGCCAGTCCAATCGAAATCACCATATCAATTTCAGTACAACCCAGGCTCCCCAGCTCCTCAGTCTGCCGCACCTTGGATGTGGTGCTGTCATAACCACAAGGAAAGCCAACCACACTGGCAACCGCCGTTTCCGAGCCGTAAAGACAGGCAACAGCACGCTCAACAAAGGCCGGGGGGACACACACAGCCGCAAACCCCCATTCGACCGCCTCTTCACACAGCTGTTCAATCTGCTTCAGCGTGGTCTGAGGCTTGAGCAGGGTATGATCAATCAGCCGAGCTGGATTCAGAATCGACATCTCAGGAACGATAATCGGCGTTGATCTTGACATAATCATAGGTCAAATCAGAGGTATAGTAACTCGCCGTTGCATCCCCCTGATGCAGATCAATGGTCACGCAAAATTCAGCCTGCTTCAAAACGGCGGTAGCAGGCGCTTCGATGTGCGGGCCGACATACAGCCCCGCTGAGGCCACCATGACCTGATCAAAAAGGATATCGATCATATCCGGATTAATCTCAACTCCGGCATAGCCTACCGCAGCAATAATCCGACCCCAGTTAGCGTCCTCACCAAAGAATGCCGTCTTGACCAGAGATGAGGTTGCAACGGTCTTGGCGATACTACGCGCGGCGCTCGGATTTTGTGCTCCGACAACCTTGATTTCGGCCAGTTTGGTAGCTCCCTCGCCATCACGAACAATCATTTTTGCCAGATCAAGCAGCAGCTGAAGCAAATTTTCAGCAAATTGCTTTTCGTCATCACTCTCAGGTTTTATTTCAGCCCCGGAAGCGCCATTGGCCAACAACAACACCAGGTCGTTGGTCGAAGTATCTCCATCGACCGTGATGGCATTAAAACTGTTGTCAACTGCCGGTTTAAGCAGCCGCTGCAACTGCTTGCAGCCGAGGGCGGCATCGGTCACAACAAATCCAAGCATGGTCGCCATATTCGGATGAATCATGCCGGCACCTTTTGCCACCCCCAGCAACGTATACGGAGTTCCGGCAACAGATCCGTTCACGCACGAAATTTTCGTATAACGATCCGTTGTCATCATCGCCCTGGCGACATCTGCAACCTCTTGGGTCTCAAGCCCTGCTACAAGTTTCGGCATTGCCGCCACAAAAGGTTCAAGCGGCATGGGTTGACCGATGACACCGGTCGATGCGACCGCCACCAGGTCAGGGTCGAGTCCGAGGGCGCGTGCAGTCAAGGTGACGCAATCTTCGGCAGTCTTTAAACCTGAAGCCCCTGTACAAGCGTTGGCGTTCCCGCTGTTGACCAAAATAGCCTGACATTTCCCCAGAGCAATTCGTGGTTTGGTGACCTGCAAGGGTGCAGCAATGACCAGATTTTGAGTAAAAACACCCGCACAGTTCGCCGGAGTTTCAGAGAGGATCAGACCGAGATCAAGCTTGCCGCTTTTTTTTATACCGCTGGCCAGGGCAGCATAACGATACCCCTTGGGAGAGATTATTTTATCCATCACTTTAATCCTCAAAATTCAATGGAGCCGCTGGAAGAAAAGCGAGGCTACCCTGTGAGCAGCCTCGCGATATATTGCCTTTCATTGTAATCCAAAAAAGTCAGTCGCGCAAAGTCCCATAACTCTCTTCACTCGGCAACAACAGGCCAAATGAGGCGCCCTCCCCTTCTTTTGACTCAAGAAAGACTCGGCCCTTCATTTTAGAAATCACGACGCGCACTAAAGAGAGTCCAATTCCCACTCCATGAGGCTTTTCCGTATTAATATCGCCCAACTGAGTATAGGAATCAAAGATCGTCGCTTTGGCTTCAGGAGGGATAGTCACACCATCATTCTGAATCTGCAGGTAGGCAAACTCGAGTCCGTCGATTTCGCGTCTTTCCACCCGAACTGAGAGATCCCCCCCCTCACGATTAAACTTGACTGCGTTGTCCAGCAAGGCGTTCAAGGCGATGCCGAACTTTTCGGAGTCACCATAGATCTCTGGCAGATCTTCATCAATCGCGACCTTAACCTTCAACCTGGCGCGTTCGATCCGCTTACCATGGTACTGAAAGGCCTCACTGACCGCCCAACCCAGGTTGAACGCCTTCCATTTCCACGGTTCACGTTCGGATTCGATCGAAAACAGCCGCAGCATGCTGGTGATCAGCCCGCCTAACCGCACACCTTCTTCACGCGCCTGACTCAAATAATCTTTCAGGTCCTCCTCGGAAAGTCGCCCGTAAAAGGTCAGGGCCAGGTCAACAAACCCCATGATTGAAGTCAGGGGCGTCTTCAACTCATGAGACAGATTACAGACCAGCCTGGTGCGTGCCAGATTGAGTTTGACCAGGTCGGCATTCGTCCGCTCAAGGGTCCGTGCCTGCTGACGAAGGCTAGTGACGAGTTTGAAGTTCTCCATCGCCAATGCGACCTGATGCGCAATGGCCATCAGTAAATTTTGATCTTCAGCGTCGAACGCCCCCCCAGAGCGCTTATTGTTGACGTTGATAACCCCCAGGGTCTTTTCGCGGTACAAAATCGGCACCGAAAGCAGGGACTGATTTTTGTAGCGCTCCCCACCAACCAACGCTTCGAAACGATCATCAAAACTGATGTTCTGAATCAGCACCGGTTCACGCAACTGAAAGACATGGCCGGCAATCCCTTCGCCTGGCGCAACCAGTACCGAGTTCACAATTTCGGGGGAAAGCCCCCGAGCAGCTGAAATCCGCAGTAGCTTATCTTCGCCGACAATCATCAATGAAGCGATCTCGACACCAGCCGAAAGGACTATCGAGTCAAGGATTTGCTCAAACAGCTCCTGCAAGTCGCTGCCAGCACTCGCGGACTCCCCGACCTGCTTTAAAAGAACCAGATCGGCCATGCGCCGTTGCGCTTCGATCCGAGCCTTTTGCTGATTAATCGCCGTGTAATAGGCGGTGACTCCCCGCTGAGCGGCATTCAGAACCTCTCCGGAAGCAAATGGTTTAACCAGAAAGTCGAGCGCCCGTTCGCGCATGACTTCACGCGCGGTATCAAAGCTCTGTTGTCCCGAAATTATTATCACCTGGACCTCGGGGGTCTGCTGTTTGATCTGACGTAGAACCTCAACCCCGTTTATTTCTGGCAGGAGAATGTCGCAGAAGACGACCGCGACTTGCTCATGGGCAAGAATCCCAGGTACGTCCTTGCCGGATTCGGTGCGTAACACCCGATAACCACGATCCTCGAGAATTTCCTGTAACAGATCAAGGATCAACGGAGCATCATCAACCAGCAGAACCGCCGGTTCGGAATCGAGTTTCAGATTGCTCATTCTCGGGTCAGACTCCATCAGTTGTGAGAGTTAACGGCCACAACACTTCTTGAACTTTTTCCCGCTGCCACAGGGGCATGGATCGTTCCGACCAACCTTGTCTTCCTCTCGGGTCACCGGCTTCTTCACTTCGGTGTCTCCAGCCGCCCGGTTCAGGACCATCTGCTGTTGCTGACGCCGCCGAGCTTCTATCTGGTCCAGATCGTCTTCGCGGGCCAACTGCACCCGGAAGAGATTCTGCAAAACCTCTTGACGCACACGCCCCATCATCTGCATAAACAGCTCAAATGCCTCACGCTTATACTCACCCTTGGGATCTAGTTGCCCATAACCACGTAGGCCGATCCCCTCCTTTAAATGATCGACATCAAGCAGATGTCCCTTCCACTGGGTGTCGATGCTCTGCAGTAAAAGGACCTGACAGAGATGTTTCATCACCGGCGGGGTGAATTCCTGTTCGCGTTCATCAAGTCGCATCAACGCCTGTTGTTTCAGCAGATTCTCGAGTTCGTCATGACTGACTTTGTCCTGATCAACAGCCTCAAGTTCAGGGAAAAAATTAAATTGAGTCAGCATGTCTTCGCTGAGGCGTTGCCAATCCCAATCCTCACGACGTGACTTATCCGGACAGAACGATGCGACCGAATCGCCGATCGCCTCATTCAGGATGCTCTCGACGGTGCCACGAATATCCTGTCCACCAAGAATCTCACGGCGTTGCGCATAGATAACCTCACGCTGACGATTCATGACATCATCGTAATCTATCAGGTGCTTTCGGATATCGAAGTTATGGGCTTCAACCTTCTTCTGTGCATTTTCAATTGCTTTACTGATCATGCCATGCTCAATCGGCTCCCCGTCCGGGATACGCAGTTTCTCCATGACATAGGCGACCCTCTGTGAACCGAAAATTCGCAACAGATCATCCTCAAGGCTCATATAGAAACGACTGGCCCCTGGATCACCCTGACGACCGGAGCGGCCGCGCAACTGATTGTCAATCCGGCGCGATTCATGACGTTCTGTACCGAGGATATAGAGCCCCCCTGCCGCCAAGACCTCTTCCTTTTCGCGGAGACACTGTGTCCTGTGCCTCGCCAGGGCCGCTTCAAAGACAGCTTCGCGTTCTTCGGGTTCAGCGTCGGCAGACTCCACCCGAGCCATCATTTCTGCATTCCCGCCAAGGACGATATCAGTACCGCGGCCGGCCATATTGGTCGCCAGCGTCACGGACCCCTTACGCCCTGCCTGAGCAACCACCAGGGCTTCACGACCATGCTGCTTGGCGTTCAGAACACTATGGGGAACGCCTCTCTTTTGTAACAACTCTGCCAGCAGTTCAGAATCTTCGATCGAAATCGTGCCGACCAGCACCGGCTGTCCAACCTTGTGGCAAGCAATAATGTCTTCGATCGCTGCAAGATATTTTTCTTTCTTAGTCTTATAAATAACATCGGGGTTGTCGAGTCGTGACAATGGGCGATTGGTCGGAATAACAACGACATCAAGTTTATAGATTTCGTGAAACTCCTTGGCCTCGGTATCGGCGGTACCAGTCATCCCCGAGAGCTTATCGTACATCCGGAAATAATTTTGAAAGGTAATCGTAGCCAGGGTCTGGTTTTCAGATTCAATCTTGACCCCTTCTTTGGCTTCAATGGCCTGATGCAGGCCATCGCTCCAGCGGCGACCTTCCATCAGGCGCCCGGTGAACTCATCGACAATCATGACCTCACCATCCTTGACTACGTAATCGACATCACGCTTAAACAGGGCATGAGCCTTGAGCGCCTGATTTACATGGTGGAGGAGTTCAATGTTGACGGGGTCATAAAGGTTTTCAATTCCCAGGAGTTTCTCGGTTTTAAGCACCCCCTCCTCGGTCAGCATCGCCGATTTCGCTTTTTCATCCACGGTAAAGTCGCCGGTATAGTGCTTGACACTCTGCCCGATGGCCCCATCCCTGGATTCGCTGGTCTCGCCCTTCACAAGTCGCGGGATTATCATATCAACCCGCGTGTAAAGGTCGCTTGAAGCCTCACTCGGGCCTGAGATAATCAGTGGTGTCCGGGCTTCATCGATCAGAATCGAATCGACTTCGTCAACAATCGCGTAATGCAGGGGTCGCTGAGCATAATCGGCCAGCGCAAACTTCATATTGTCGCGCAGGTAATCAAAGCCGAATTCATTATTGGTTCCGTAGGTAATGTCTGCGCCATAGGCCTCCTGACGCTGCTTATCTGTGAGACCATGCACGATACAGCCAACCGAAAGCCCCAAAAACCGATAAAGTTTCCCCATCCACTCGGCATCACGACTCGCCAGATAATCATTGACCGTGATGACATGAACCCCCTTGCCGACCAGTGCATTGAGGTAGGTCGCCAACGTTGCGACCAGAGTTTTTCCTTCACCGGTCTTCATTTCTGCAATTTTACCGGCGTTCAGCACCATCCCCCCGATCATCTGGACATCGAAGTGCCTCATACCAAGGGCGCGTTTACTCCCTTCACGCACCACAGCAAAAGCTTCAACCAGCAGGTCGTCAACCGTCTCCCCCTGCTCCATGCGTGCCCGAAATTCAAGGGTTTTGCCGCGAAGTTGTTCATCACTTAACGCTGTCAAGCTCTCTTCAAGGGCGTTTATCTGCTCAACCTTAACCATCATCAGTTTGATTTCACGCTCGTTTTTGCTGCCAACGATCTTTCGCACCAGACTCTTAATCATCGAAAAACAGGCTCCATAACCGCCTACTGCCAGACCTGGCTAGACGGGGAAATTAGGTTCATCCGGCCCTATTGGCAGACGAACAAGTAGGATTAAACCCGGCATACTACCATACTGGTCTTCAGGCTCACAAGGAGGAATAGCTTCCTCTACTCGCGTAATTAAATGCGGGCTCGCTTGGTTTACTGCAGGGATATACGGACTTTGAGAGGATTTTAAATGATGCGGTTTTATGCCGACATAGGAGAGTTAACCAGGGAAATCAGAGAAACTTACGCGGGTCGATCGGCACGCCATTGAGACGCACTTCATAATGCAGATGGGGACCAGTCGAGCGGCCGGTGTTACCAACTTCTGAAATTTTGTCGCCGCGCTTGACTCGCATCCCGGGCGTCACCATAAGTTTGGAATTGTGACCAAAAATGGTGCGATAGCCATATCCGTGATCAATCATGACAACCTTCCCGAAACCCGGTTCAGTCGTGGCTTTGACCACCACGCCGTCAGCGGTAGCCGTCACACTCGTTCCGATATTGGCTCCGATATCCAGGCCTTCATGCATTTTGGGTTCACCACTATAAGGAGACTCCCGCATCCCAAAATAGGAGGTCAGCCACCCCTTGGTCGGCCATCCTTCGGGGGTCGCTGAGGCCAGAGAGTGTTTATCATTCAACAGGTCGCGGACCTCTTCCTGAGATTCCCGGCGCAGATCGATGGCCAGCCGCAAATCGTTGATCTGTTTCTGCAACGCTGTCATGTCAGTAGCGCTGGTTTCAAGCGCCCCCCCGATGCCGACCGGGACAGCTTTTGGTACTGAAGCGTCGGGACCCAGGGATTCTCGCACCCTGGCTTCAGCGCCAGCCATAACCACTACATCACGTTGCAACTCGCCAAAGCTGCGCGTCAGGTGGCTGAGCTGCTGACGTTGTTCGCTGTTTTCAATCAACAGCCGGGTGAATTGTTGCTGATCCAGTTGCAGTCGATAATAATCAACACAGATGTAACCCAACACCAGGACACAGACGCTGGCAACGGCCAACGCTGAGATGATCAGGCGATGCGTAACCAGATAACGTCGGGTCCGCTTGCCAGAATCGGGGATATACATCAAGGTAAATCGACGTGCCACGTTGAGATTATCTCCACCAGGAAAACATCTAGATTCAGTTGGATTAAGCTTTTTAAAGCTTTTCCTCCAGGCTGTCAAGGGGGGACACCCCCTAAAGAACCATAAGACCCGGCCAAAAAGATGGACAAACCAGGGACGAACTCCCTCTATAAATCGATAGCAAGGGCAATTTCGTCGCAATCAGGAAATTTGATACAGTGGATACAATCCGTCCATATTTTATGCGGCAGATCCGATTTTTCGATTTCAGTGAAACCGAGTTTTTCAAAAAAACGCGGCTGGTAAGTCAATGCAAAAACCCGTTTAAGCCCTAACAAGCGCGCTTCCTCAAGGCAGGCCTCAACGAGAAGGCGGCCTATTCCTCGGCCGATCAACCCGTCTTTGACGGCCAGGGAACGAATCTCTGCAAGATTTTCCCAGCAGATCTGCAGGGCGCCAACGCCAATAATCTGGCCTTCCTCTTCGAAGACATGGAAATCACGCAGAGCATCATAAATATCTACCAGGGAACGGCCGAGCAGCTGTCCCTGCTGTGCATACCCGAGCAACAGTTGATGAATTGCCCTGGCGTCAGTAATAAGTGCACGACGGATCATAAACTCTCCGGCTCAAGCCAGGGTGTGGGAACGGTCAAGCAGTTCGCGGGCGTGATCAAGGGTACGTTCTGTCACCTGAGCGCCCCCGAGCATGCGGGCCATCTCCTGCACCCGGGGCTCCCCTTGCAGAAGGGTCAGGCTGGTACGAGTCCGGCCATCAACCTGCTGCTTGGCCACCCGATAGTGATGGTGGCCAAATGCCGCGACCTGTGGCAGATGGGTGACACACAGCACCTGCATCCCTTCACCCAGACGACAAATTTTCTCACCGACCGCGCTGGCCGCCTCGCCACCGATTCCGGCATCTACCTCATCGAAAATCAGGGTCCGAACCGTGTCACCGTCAGGGATGCTACGGCGCAGCGCAAGCATAATGCGCGACAACTCCCCCCCCGAGGCAACGCGGGCCAGCGGTTGAGCATTCTCTCCGGCATTGGCCGCCAGATAAAACTCCCCGGACTCCAGACCATCAACACCCGGCTTAACCTGCGGCAAAAGTCGCACTTCGAAGCGCGCGTTGGTCATCGCCAGGTCAGAGAGTTCACGTTCCACAAGCTGCGACAGGAGCCCCGCTGCGGCAAGGCGCTTGGCACTCAAGCATCCCCCCTTTTCACGCAGGTCTGCCTCTGCCTGCACCAACTGCTGCTGTAACTCCCGGCGCCGTCCATCAATATCCTGCAAGTCGTCCAGCTCGGCATCTAGCTTCTGCAAGAATGCGAGAAGTTCTTCCACGGTCGGTGCATACTTGCGTTTCAAGGTTTTTAGTTGTGCAAGCCGATCTTCAACCTGCTGCTGACGCTGAGGCTCAAAACTAAGTTTCTGCGCATAATCACGCAACTGGGTTGCAACATCCTCAACCGTATAAAGCGCCGACTTCAGGGACTCACTCAGCTCCCCCAACAGTGGGTCGATCTGCTGCAACCCAGCTAAGGATTCAGCCACGGCGGTCAGCTGTTCGCAGACCGCACCGTTGCCGGCGTAGAGGGTCCGATACCCGCCATGACTCGCTTCGGATAGACGGCCGGCGTGCTGCAAAAGACGTCGCTCCTGCTCAAGGATCAGATCCTCCCCCGGCTGCAGGTCGGCGGCGGCGATCTCCTGACGCTGAAAGCTCAGCATGTCCAGGCGCTGTTGACGCTCCCGTTCCGCTAACTCGAGACGCTGGAGTTGACCGGCGATCTCGTTCATGCGCACAAAAGCCTCTTTATAGGCCTCGGCTTCGGACTGGCAACCGGCATAGATGTCGAGCAGGGGCAGGTGAGTTTCCACCCGCTGTAGCCCCTGATGTTCATGCTGACCGTAGATATTCACCAGCAGGGGGGTCAATTCACGCAGCTGGGCCAAAGGGACAGGCGAGCCATTCACATAAATTCGATTTTTCCCGCTGCGCGTGACAATCCGTCTGACCAGCAGTTCATCACCGTTTTCCAGCCCCATATCGACCAGCTTCTGGTTTAATAAAGGGGTAGAACCCACTTCAAAAATCGCCTCGACCGTCGCTTCTTCAGTCCCAGTCCGGATTACATCACCCCGGGCCCGGCCACCCAGCAACAGATTGACCGCGTCGATGATAATCGACTTCCCCGCCCCTGTCTCACCGGTAAGTACATTGAAGCCGTCTTGAAAACTGACATGCAGATGTTCAACGATGGCAAAGTTTTTGATAATCAGATCAGACAGCATAACAACTCAGGTTATCTTTCGCCCCAACTCAATTTTGCGCGTAATATCTCGAAATAGTTTCGATTCGGACTTTTAATCAGATAGGTCCGCGCCGTTGACTGGCGCACCTGAACCCGGTCTCCAGGTTCAAGACTGGCCCCAATCTGACCGTCCCCGGTAAAGTACACAACATCATCCGTAAAGCTGACATCGATGGCGACCACTGAATCGCTCGATACGATCAAGGGCCGATTCGTCAGCATATGCGGACAGATCGGAGTAATCACAAGACTATTAATGCCGGGATAAATAATCGGCCCGCCTGCGGCCAGATTATAGCCGGTTGACCCGGTCGGAGTACTGACGATCAGGCCGTCGGCCTTAAAGGTAGTCAGATAGTTTCCATCGACCCGGGTCTGCATGTCGATAATTCGGGCCAGGGTCCCCTTATTGATCACCGCGTCGTTCAACAGGGTCAGGGCCTCAACGACTTTCCCCTGCCGCAGGATTTCAACATCCAGCATCATTCGATCGGTGATCTCATACTGGCCCGTCAGAACCATCTCGAGCATCGCTGGTAATTCATGCTGGGTGATCTCGGTTAAAAATCCCAGGCTGCCGAGGTTGACCCCCAAAATTGGAATCTGCAGCGGTGTGACCTGCCGCGCCACCGAGATCAGGGTCCCGTCACCGCCGAGGACGATAATCAGATCGGAACGCCTTGGAATTACATCCTTGGCGGCGACCGACTCGCTGTTGAGAGCCTTGCCCAACCAGGGTTCCAGCAAGAAATTGATGTCGTTTTTTTGAAGCCGGGTGCAAATATTCCGGACCAGTGTCGGCGCGTCCGGATGATTGATCTTAGCGTATATTCCAACAGTCTGAATCAATGTAGCTCTCCCGTTTCGCGGGTCCCTCAGCAGGTAAAAACAAGTGTCCTCGGAGATATCACATGTTTACGCCAAAGTCTATCGCTTTCAACAACTTAGGCAGTTGTAGGCGCCTGACCTTCGTGCTACATTGCAGGCCTCTTCAACCCGAATATAAGGGCCGTCAGTGAGTGATCTTTTTAATCAGGAGCAGGATCAGAGCCGTGATCGGCCCCTGGCCGAACGCATGCGTCCGCGCAGTCTGGCCGAGGTCGTCGGCCAACAACATCTTCTGGCCAAAGGAAAACTGCTCCGTAAGCTCATCGAAACAGACCAACTCGGCTCGTTGATCTTCTGGGGTCCGCCCGGGACCGGCAAAACCAGTCTCGGACAGGTCATAGCCAACACCACCCGCAGCCGTTTCGTCTTCTTTTCCGCGGTGCTCGGCAGCATCAAGGACGTACGAGAAATCCTGACCGAAGCCAAACATCAACGCGCCTATTATAGTCGGCGCACACTGCTCTTTGTCGACGAAATTCACCGGTTTAACAAGGCGCAGCAGGACGCGTTTCTCCCCGCAGTCGAAAAGGGGGAAATCACCCTGATCGGTGCAACCACCGAAAATCCGAGTTTTGAGGTCAATTCGGCGCTCCTGTCACGCTCACGGGTTTTTGTTCTCGAGCCCCTTGACCCGCCGGCAATCAAACTGCTCATCCAGCGCGCACTCTCCGAAGAACGTGGGCTCGCTGCCAATAATTTGCAGATCGCCGAGGATGCCCTCGAGTTTCTGGCTGATCAGGCCGCTGGCGATGCACGCGTGGCGCTGGGAGCGCTGGAGGTGGCCGCGGCGGCAACTACTGGTACGACAATAGATCTGACCCTGGCTCAGGAATCGTTACAGAAGAAGGCCCTGCTCTACGACAAGGGCGCTGAAGAACATTACAACGTCATTTCGGCCTTCATCAAGAGTATGCGGGGAAGCGATCCCGATGCGGCGCTCTACTGGCTGGCGCGCATGATTGAGGCTGGAGAGGATCCGCTCTTTATTGTGCGACGTATGGTTATTTTTGCTTCAGAAGATATCGGCAACGCCGATCCGCGGGCTTTGCAACTGGCTATGGCCGTTCAACAGGCGGTCCACTTCGTCGGCCTCCCCGAGGCACGGATCAACCTGGCTCAGGGGGTCACTTATCTGGCGACAGCCCCCAAGAGCAACGCCAGTTATGTTGGAATCAAACAGGCCCAGGCCGAAGTGCGCAACAGCGGGTCCTTGCCGGTGCCCAAGCATATTCGTAATGCGCCCACCAGTCTGATGAAAGAGCTCGATTACGGCAAGGGATACAAATACGCCCATGATCATCTGGGGGGAGTCGCCGCGCAACAGCATTTGCCTGAAAAATTACAGGGCACAGTCTTTTATCGACCGACCGATCGTGGCTATGAAAAACTGATTGGCGAGCGGATGGCCTTTATTCGCAACCAGTTCGAGGCCACCCAGGAGAAGCCCCGGTGAAGAAGAGCCTGGCAGGGAGCTCAAGACTGGCGCTGGCATTCATGATGCTGACGGTTGGGTTGACGGCAACAACTTCATTAGCGACGGAATGGGGCCCCTGGGACGCTGGCGCCGGCAACAAACCGGCGCGCGCGACAACAGATATCAATCCACTCGATCAGGCGGTCAGTATCTTTCAAACCTACATCTCACCGGTTGATGGTGCCCGCTGTCCAATGTATCCGACCTGCTCGGCCTATGCCCGGCAGGCACTCCGCAAGCACGGTCCCTTACTTGGAATGTTCATGACCGTTGATCGCTTATTTCATGAAGGAGATCCGCTCGAGCAACAGGAACCTGTTACCAAATGGGGGGTTCGACGCTTCAACGATCCATTGTCATACAATGATTTCTGGTGGAACAAGGTAAAATAGGAGACAGCTGCAAGGCGTCAGAACATGAAGCGCCGCATGCTGATATTCATCAGCAGGCCGACACCGATCATGGTGGTAATCATGCTGGTTCCCCCGTAGGAGAAAAGCGGCAAAGGGACCCCGACGACCGGCATCAGGCCGATGACCATGCCAAGATTTATCACAATGTGCCAGAAGATCATCGCCGTCACCCCGAAGGCGAGGAACATCCCGAACCGATCCGCAGCTCGCCGTGCCACATAGATCCCCCAAACCACCAGGAACAGATAACCGAGCAATAACAGCATACTCCCGGAAAAACCCCACTCTTCAGCAAAAACTGAAAAGGCGAAATCGGTATGCCGTTCCGGTAGAAAAGAGAGCTGCGATTGCGTCCCGGCCATAAAACCCTTCCCCCAGAAGCCTCCGCTACCGACGGCAATTTTTGATTGAATAATGTGATAACCACTGCCCAAGGGATCCGCCTCGGGATTCAAAAAGGTACTGATTCGTGCCTTTTGATAATCACGTAACATAAACCAGCCACCGCAGGCACTCGCCACCCCGCCCACACCTAAAACCAACAAGGTCCTGGGTTGCAGACCAGCAAACAGAAGCATCGAAGCGGCAATAAAAACCACGACCAGTGCCGTACCCAGATCAGGCTGCTTCACAATCAATAAAAAGGGGGGGGCTAACAGCAAAGCGGGGAGCCAGAGATCCCGCAGACGATAGCCAGAGGGTTGGACCGTCCGTGCCAGGATCCGTGCCAGGGCCATAATAATCACCAGCTTAGCGACTTCGCTCGGCTGCAGATTAAAAAACCCAAGATGAATCCAGCGCGTCGCACCCATTGATGTCTTGCCCAGCAACAGAACGAAGAGCAAAAGGCCAAGTGTCACCACATAGGCCGGCAGCGAAAAATGTTCAAGGTGCCGATAATCAAAGCAACAGATCAATAGCACCAAAAAAAGCCCACCAGCCAGCCAAAGACTCTGCTTCAGATAAAAGGGTAAGGAGTAAACATCCCAACCACTGGTTGCACTGTATAGGTTAAGGATTCCGACACCGGCCAGCATCAGCACCACAGTCAAAAGGACCCAGTCAAAGTTAGTGACCAAGCGACGATCGAACATTAAGGCCTCTCTTCCAGGATGGTGGTCGCGACATCGCCTCGCCCCTTGAAATAGCTCTCCAATATCGCCCGGGCAATCGGCCCGGCGGCACTCCCGCCATGTTGACCATGCTCAACCACGACAGCCAGCGCAATTTCGGGGTTATCGGCAGGAGCGTAGGCCACAAAGAGAGCGTGCGCTCTAAACCGATAGGGGACGTCAAGACGATCGGCCGCTTCTTCTTCATCCGACCGCCGTCGAACCACCTGTGACGTTCCGGTTTTACCCGCCACTTCGATATTGCCCATTCTTGCGGCAGAGGCTGTTCCATGGGGTTCATTAACCGCGGCAACCAATCCCTGGTTGACGGCGTT